>NZ_LYVP01000107.1 GCF_001984065.1 Pseudomonas sp. KK4 | reverse complement strand
GTGTATCAGTCGCCAGGGATAGCGGATGTGACGACCTCTTCGCGAGCAAGCCCGCTCCCACAAAAGTGGCGTGTTCGGCTCAAGTCGTGTCGCCGGGTTTTGGCGTGCGCGCCAGGCAGTAGACGTCGACCCGTGCGGCGCCTGCGTCCATCAGCAGGCGAGCCAGTGCCTGGGCAGTGGCACCGGTGGTCAGTACGTCGTCCACCAAGGCCAGATGTTGTCCCAGGATCGAAGCACCGGGCGCCAATGCAAAGGCGTTGCACATGTTTTTTCGTCGTTCGCTGGCGTTCAGCGTTTGTTGTGCGCCAGTGTCCTGCGTCCTCAGCAGCAGCCGTTCATCCCAGGGCAAATCAAGCCGTGTGCTGAGCCAGCGCGCGAGCATCGCGGCCTGATTGAACCCCCGCTGGCGCAGGCGTCGGGTGGCCAGCGGCACTGGTACCAGCAGGTCGGGTCGGGGCAAATCATCTGTGAAGCGATGTTGCAGCGCCTGGGCGAGAAGTTCGGCGAGCAGGTGGCCAAACGGCCACTTCGCGCTGTGCTTGAAGCGGGTGATCAGGCTGTCGATCGGAAAGCTGTACGTGAAGGGCGCAACCACCTGTTCAAAGGCCGGTGGTTGTACAAGGCATTGGCCACAGGTCATGCCCGAGCCGGGCAGCGGCAGGGCGCAGCTCTGGCAGTGATCACCCAGCCACGGCAGCTCGGTTTCGCAGGCGATGCACAGGGGAGTGGCGTCATCGGCGGTTTCGTCGCACAGCAAGCAGCTTTGTTCGTTATTTAACCAGTTGTAAACCGGACCTTCGTATCGTGGTTGACAGCGCATCGCTCTTCCTTAAATATGCCGAACATCCGTGTCGCGCCTGTGGTTATTCCCTGACCCAGGCGTTTGCCCAGCATAAAACCTTGCCCTGCTAAAAATAAAGGTAACGCCCATGAGCGCCAGCACCTCTGCAACCCTGCGTCATGACTGGTCTTTGGCCGAAGTCAAAGCACTCTTCGTTCAGCCATTCAACGACCTGTTGTTCCAGGCGCAGACCGTGCACCGCGCGCATTTCGATGCCAACCGCGTCCAGGTATCGACCCTGCTGTCGATCAAGACCGGCGCCTGCCCGGAAGATTGCAAATACTGTCCGCAGTCCGGCCACTACAACACCGGCCTGGAAAAAGAAAAGCTGATGGAAGTGCAGAAGGTCCTCGAAGAGGCCGCCCGCGCCAAGGCCATCGGTTCGACCCGTTTCTGCATGGGCGCGGCGTGGAAGCACCCGTCGGCCAAAGACATGCCGTATGTGCTGAAAATGGTTGAAGGCGTAAAGGCCCTTGGCCTGGAAACCTGCATGACCCTCGGTCGCCTCGACCAGGAGCAGACTGAAGCGCTGGCCAAGGCGGGGCTGGATTACTACAACCACAACCTGGACACCTCACCGGAGTTCTACGGCAGCATCATCACCACCCGCACTTACGCCGAGCGCCTACAAACCCTGGCCTATGTGCGTGATTCTGGGATGAAGATCTGCTCCGGTGGCATCCTCGGCATGGGCGAGTCCCTGGACGACCGCGCCAACCTGCTGATCCAGTTGGCCAACCTGCCGGAGCATCCGGAATCGGTGCCGATCAACATGCTGGTGAAAGTGGCCGGCACGCCACTTGAGAATGCCGAAGACATCGACCCGTTCGATTTCATCCGCATGCTCGCCGTGGCGCGGATCCTGATGCCCCAATCCCACGTGCGCCTGTCCGCCGGCCGCGAAGCCATGAACGAGCAGATGCAGGCCCTGGCGTTCTTCGCCGGCGCCAACTCGATTTTCTACGGCGAAAAACTGCTGACCACCGCCAACCCGCAGGCCGACAAGGACATGCAACTGTTTTCGCGCCTGGGCATCCTGCCCGAAGCCCGCGAAGAGCATGCCGATGAGGTACATCAAGCGGCGATCGAGCAAGCGCTGGTGGAGCAAAAGAGCAGCGAGCAGTTCTACAACGCCGCTGTTTGATCGACGCGAAACCCTGTAGGAGCGAGGCTTGCCCGCGAAGGCGCAATGACATTCATCCTTGATGTCGGATGACCTGACGCCTTCGCGGGCAAGCCCCGCTCCTGCAAGGGGAGTGTTTCCTTTTTGCTCACGAGGCCTGCATGTCTTTTGATCTCGCCGCACGTCTCGCTGCCCGTCGTGCCGAACACCTCTACCGCCAGCGCCCACTGCTCCAAAGCCCCCAGGGCCCCGAAGCGGTGGTCGACGGTCAGCCGTTGCTGGCGTTTTGCAGCAACGACTACCTGGGCCTGGCCAATCATCCGCAGGTGATCGACGCCTGGCGCGCCGGTGCTGCGAAATGGGGTATCGGGGGTGGGGCTTCGCATCTGGTGATCGGCCACAGCACCCCACATCATGAACTGGAAGAAGCCCTCGCCGATCTGACCGGTCGCCCGCGGGCGTTGCTCTTCACCACTGGTTACATGGCCAACCTCGGCGCGGTCACGGCGTTGGTGGGGCAGGGCGATACGGTGCTGGAAGACCGGCTCAACCATGCATCGCTGCTGGATGCCGGTTTGTTGTCCGGCGCCCGCTTCAGTCGCTACCTGCACAACGATGCGGCGAGCCTGGCCAATCGTCTCGAGAAAGCCACGGGCAATACGCTTGTGGTCACCGACGGCGTGTTCAGCATGGACGGTGACCTCGCCGACCTGCCGGCGCTGGCCCGGGAGGCCAAGGCCAAAGGCGCGTGGCTGATGGTCGATGACGCCCACGGTTTTGGTCCGCTGGGCGCCAACGGTGGCGGCATCGTCGAGCACTTCGGTCTCAGTCAGGAAGATGTGCCGGTGTTGGTTGGCACCTTGGGCAAAGCATTCGGTACGGCCGGCGCGTTCGTCGCCGGCAGCGAAGAACTGATCGAGACCCTGATCCAGTTCGCCCGCCCCTACATCTACACCACCAGCCAGCCGCCGGCCCTGGCCTGCGCCACGCTCAAAAGCCTGGAGTTGCTGCGCAGCGAACACTGGCGCCGCGAGCATTTGCAGGCGCTGATCCGCCAGTTCCGCCACGGCGCCGGGCAGATTGGCCTGCAACTGATGGACAGCTTCACGCCCATCCAGCCGATCATGATCGGTGACGCCGGTCGCGCCGTGCGTTTCTCGCAACTGTTGCGCGAGCGCGGGCTGATGGTGACCGCGATCCGTCCGCCCACCGTGCCGGCCGGCAGCGCCCGTTTGCGCGTGACCCTGACCGCCGCCCACAGCGAAGCGCAGGTGCAGCTATTGTTAGAGGGACTGGCCGATTGTTACGAACGACTGGGACCGGAGCCGAGCGATGCGTGATCGACTGATTCTGCTGCCCGGCTGGGGTCTCGGCATATCCCCACTGGAACCGCTGGCGGCTGCCTTGCAAGGTCTGGACGAGCATCTGCGAGTGCAAATCGAGCCCTTGCCGGAGCTGGCATCGAGCGATCCTGAGGAGTGGCTCGATGAACTCGATTCAGCCATCCCCCAGGATGCCTGGCTCGGCGGCTGGTCCCTGGGCGGTATGCTCGCCGCTGAGTTGGCGGCCCGCCGCGGCGATCGATGCTGCGGTTTGCTGACGCTGGCGAGCAACGCGTCTTTCGTCAGCCATGAACAGTGGCCGAGCGCGATGCCGGAGGCGACCTTCGACGCGTTTCTGGCGAGCTGTGCCGCCGAACCGCGCACTACGTTGAAACGCTTTTCGCTGCTGTGCGCACAGGGTGCCGAGGACCCGCGCGGGCTGTCGCGGTTATTGCTGGGCGGTGCGCCGCACAGTGCGGCCCAGGTGTTGCTGAGCGGGCTGCAAGTGCTAGCGCAACTGGACACCCGGCAAGCCTTGCAGGCCTTTCGCGGTCCGCAGTTGCACCTGTTCGCCGGCCTCGACGGCCTGGTGCCCGCCGAAGCGGGCGGGGATTTGTTGACGTTGCTGCCGGATGTCGAGATCGGTCTGATTGAACAGGCCAGCCACGCGTTTCTTCTGGAAGACCCTCACGGAGTGGCGGGTGCGATCCAGGCCTTTTTGCATGAGTGCGGCGATGAATGATTTATCCCTTCCCCTGCCCACACATCCCGGCGGCTTGCCCGACAAGCGCCAGGTAGCGGCGTCCTTTTCCCGAGCGGCGGCAAGCTACGACAGCGTGGCCGAACTGCAACGTGATGTGGGCAGCCAATTGCTCAGTCGCTTGCCGGCTGATTTCGTACCGGGGCGCTGGCTCGACCTGGGCTGCGGCACCGGGCATTTCAGTCGTGCGCTGGCGGAGCGCTTCCCCGAGGGGCAAGGGCTGGCGCTGGACATCGCCGAAGGCATGCTCAACCACGCCCGACCATTGGGCGGCGCCAATCACTTCATCGCGGGCGATGCCGAGCGCCTGCCATTGCGCGATTCGACCTGCGACCTGATCTTCTCCAGCCTGGCGGTGCAGTGGTGCGCGGATTTCGCCTCGGTGCTCAGCGAGGCCCATCGCGTACTCAAGCCTGGCGCAATCTTCGCGTTTGCTAGTCTGTGCGTGGGCACCCTGTTCGAGTTGCGCGACAGCTGGCGCCAGGTCGATGGCATGGTGCACGTCAACCGCTTCCGTGAGTTCGCGCGTTACCAGCAGTTGTGCGCGGCCAGCGGTTTGCAGGCAATCAGTCTGCAAACCCGACCCCATGTGCTGCATTATCAGGATGTGCGCAGCCTGACCCATGAGCTCAAGGCTTTGGGTGCGCACAACCTCAATCCGGGGCGCCCCGGCGGATTGACCGGGCGCGCGCGGATTCTGGGTTTGATCGAGGCTTATGAGCAGTTTCGTCAGGCCCAGGGCCTGCCGGCGACTTATCAAGTGGTGTACGCCGTTTTGGAGAAACCCTTATGAGCGCAGCCTATTTCATCACCGGCACCGACACCGATGTCGGCAAGACCACGGTGGCCACCGGTTTGCTGCATGCCGCGCGGTCGGCGGGCCTGAGCACCGCGGCGGGTAAACCGGTCGCTTCCGGTTGCGACGTCACGCCCAAGGGCCTGCGCAATGCCGATGCGCTGGCGTTGTTGGCCGAATGTTCGCTGCCGCTGACTTATGCACAGGTCAACCCGGTGGCGTTCGAACCGGCCATCGCTCCGCACTTGGCCGCGCGGGAGGCGGGTGTGGCGCTGACGGTGCAGTCACTGCTGGCACCGATGCGGCAAATTCTCGACATGCAGGCCGATTTCACCTTGATCGAAGGGGCGGGTGGCTGGCGAGTTCCTTTGGCCGATCAGGACAATCTGTCAGACCTGGCGATGGCGCTTAAGCTGCCGGTGATTTTGGTAGTCGGCGTGCGCCTGGGTTGCATCAGCCATGCGTTGTTGACCGCTGAAGCGATCGCTCGGGACGGACTGCAACTGGCCGGTTGGGTGGCCAACATCATCGATCCGAAGACCTCGCGTCTGGAAGAGAACCTGGCGACCCTGGCCGAACGAATTCCGGCACCGTGCCTTGGACGAGTTCCCAAACTCAAGGGCGTGACGGCTGAGGCGGTGGCCGAGCATCTGCAACTGGACTTGCTCGATTAAATTCTGCCTATGACAAGGCACTGTGCCATTAGTGTTTTTGACGGGCCTTTACGGTTCAAGTCTGCTTCAATGAGCGTTGTTGATCCTTCACAAGGACGAGCTCTCCATGGAAATCTCAGGAAACACCGCTTTTTATGCCGGTCTGAGCACTATTCAGACAGGGCAGAACCGCGTCGATCAGGCCGCCGGGCAGATTGCCAACAACACCCTCGAGCGTTCGGTGACCAGCCAGTCTTCCGAGGTTCAGGCCGAGCGCCTGCGTTCGGTCGATCGCAGCCAGCAATCGGACGTGACCAGCAACCTGGTGGAAATGGCCCAGGGCAAGTTCCAGGTCGAACTGGGTGCCAAGGTCGCCAAGGCATCCGATGAAGTGCTGGGTACGTTGATCGATACCTTCGCCTGATTTCTACGCTTGTATCGCCTCACTGACGCCGCGAACCTTCGCGGCGTTTTTCTGCGTAAGTCCTTCTCTGCACACTATTCTTTCCTACAGGGCGTGGTGCCTTTGCTCACGCCGTGGCGTCGCCGTGCCCGTTGCATGGCGATCAGGCGAGGACGAACGGCAAAAGATCGACGCTTGACAAGGATTAGGCGTAAACGTATGTTTCAAACAACTGTTTGACCGTCACAACAAATCAACGCGGTCGTTCATTCCCGGTTACATCAGCAGAGGTTTATCGCTATGCCTGACTACAAGGCCCCCTTGCGTGATATTCGCTTCGTTCGTGACGAACTGCTCGGCTACGAAGCGCATTACCAGAGCCTTCCAGCGTGCGCGGACGCAACGCCGGACATGGTTGACGCCATTCTCGAAGAAGGCGCCAAGTTTTGTGAGCAGGTACTGGCGCCGCTGAACCGTGTGGGCGACCTCGAAGGCTGCACCTGGAGCGAATCCGGCGTTAAAACCCCGACCGGTTTCAAAGAGGCCTACAAGCAATTCGTCGAAGGCGGCTGGCCAAGCCTGGCCCACGACGTCGAGCACGGCGGCCAAGGCCTGCCGGAGTCCCTGGGCCTGGCGATCAGCGAAATGGTCGGCGAGTCCAACTGGTCGTGGGGCATGTACCCTGGCCTGTCGCACGGCGCGATGAACACCATCTCCGAGCACGGTACCCCAGAGCAGCAAGAGGCCTACCTGACCAAACTGGTATCGGGCGAGTGGACCGGCACCATGTGCCTGACCGAACCGCACTGCGGCACCGACCTGGGCATGCTGCGCACCAAGGCCGAACCTCAGGCCGATGGTTCCTACAAGGTGTCCGGCACCAAGATTTTCATCTCGGCCGGTGAACACGACATGGCCGACAACATCGTCCACATCGTGCTGGCCCGCCTGCCGGACGCACCGGCCGGCACCAAAGGCATCTCGCTGTTCATCGTGCCCAAGTTCCTGCCGAACGCCGACGGTACGGTCGGTGAGCGTAACGCCGTGTCCTGTGGTTCCCTGGAACACAAGATGGGTATCCACGGCAACGCCACCTGCGTGATGAACTTCGACGCGGCCACCGGTTTCCTGATCGGCCCGGCGAACAAAGGCCTGAACTGCATGTTCACCTTCATGAACACCGCACGCCTGGGTACCGCGCTGCAAGGCCTGGCCCACGCTGAAGTCGGCTTCCAGGGCGGTCTGAAATACGCTCGCGATCGCCTGCAAATGCGCTCGCTGACTGGCCCGAAAGCGCCAGACAAAGCCGCCGACCCGATCATCGTGCACCCGGACGTACGCCGCATGCTGTTGACCATGAAGGCATTCGCCGAAGGCAACCGCGCGATGGTTTACTTCACCGCCAAGCAGGTCGACATCGTCAAATACGGCGTGGACGAAGAAGAGAAGAAGAAGGCCGACGCACTGCTGGCTTTCATGACCCCGATTGCCAAGGCCTTCATGACCGAAGTCGGTTTCGAATCGGCTAACCATGGCGTGCAAATCTACGGCGGCCACGGCTTCATCGCCGAGTGGGGCATGGAGCAGAACGTTCGCGACAGCCGCATTTCGATGCTGTACGAAGGCACCACCGGCATCCAGGCTCTCGACCTGCTGGGCCGTAAAGTGCTGATGACCCAAGGCGAGGCGCTCAAAGGCTTCACCAAGATCGTGCACAAGTTCTGCCAGAGCAACGAAGGCAACGAAGCCGTCCAGGAATTCGTCGCACCGCTGGCTGCGCTGAACAAGGAATGGGGCGAACTGACCATGAAGGTCGGCATGGCCGCCATGAAGGATCGCGAAGAGGTCGGCGCGGCCTCGGTGGACTACCTGATGTACTCCGGTTACGCCTGCCTGGCCTACTTCTGGGCTGACATGGCGCGCCTGGCGGCGGAAAAACTCGCGGCCGGCACCTCTGAAGAGGCGTTCTACACCGCCAAGCTGCAGACCGCGCGCTTCTACTTCCAGCGCATCCTGCCGCGTACCCGCACTCACGTGGCAACCATGCTGTCGGGCGCAAACAACCTGATGGACATGAAAGAAGAAGACTTCGCGCTGGGCTACTAAGCCTTAACGCGGACCTTGAAAAAAACCGCCGCATCCTTCGGGAGCGGCGGTTTTTTTTTGAGCTGTGCTCAGGCCTTTATCACCATGGGGTTGGTTCCAGGGGGCCGACGCCGGTCGGGGTGCTCGCGCCTTCGCCGTTACGTATGAACGGCAGGTGCCAGAAGTCGTTGGGCACCACCGGATCGCCAGGCTTGACGCCTTCCGGAAAGATGAACTCGAACACCGGCGCCACGTACTGCCCGGCCACCAGTCCATTGGCCACGGTCAGCCTACCCGCGTTCTGCAGGCAACTGTCCACACCGGCCTGGGACAGGCTTTGCTGTGGTACGCACAGCGACCGCGCCACCACACGCAAGGTGCGCGTTGGCTGACTCAGGAGCCCGGTGGGTGCCTTGGTCGCCCGAAGCCTGGCGCGCTGTGGCTGAGGACCGGTGTTCTGCGTGGTGATACCGCCCGAGGCACCCAGGCATGTGGTTGCAAGACCCAACCCCGGGTTGCACTCGCCGGTCATCTCAAACGGGGTCACCCAGCGATTGGTTTGTACCCCGGTCGATGGATTGACATCGATCAGATAAATGTCGACCGGCGTCTTGATATCGGTGGTCGAGGCTTCAAGAAAAATACGGTCCTGAGTCTCTTGGGCAGCGCCACCGATGGCTGTTGCCGCCGGGTCGGCCGTACCGACGCCGAATTCTCCGATAGACAGGTAGCTGGGCTGCGAACCCGGTTGAGTGTAAATCCCTACGTTGGCTTCAATCGTGTGTGCCGAGATGAAGTCCGGAAGGCCCGTTGTGGTCGATTTGAACAACGTGCCCGAGTAACTGATGAAATCGCCGACTTCGAACGGTGCCTGTTGCATCGGATCCGGATCCGTTGCCGTGCGTGATGCGTCGCTGAATCTTTTCATGACGAATTGGCTGCAATAGGTCTGGCCCGTCGCCGGTGGGGAAAGCTCTCCGCTGGCCGGAGGCGTTACACCTGCCTGGCTGAAGTTGCGGCAGTTGTTGGTGGTGGTCGGCGTGACCGCTTTTGGCCGGTTTTTCTGCGGGCACAGGGCATCATCCCCGGAGATCGTGCGGGGCACACACATCGGGTAACCGGTGGCGGCGTGGATCGTGGGGTTGGCATCGTCGACGGAAAAACGCGGGTCAGGGCTTTGAGGTCGGCCAAAACGCCCATTCGGGTCGTTGATCTGGATGATCGTAGGTTGCAGCGGGTTACCGCTGTCGACCTCGATGTTGCCGTTGGTGTAGTCGATCCGGGTAATGACGCCACTCCCGGCGTTCGCTGATTGCTGAGAGACAAAAATCAGCCCGGCAATTTGTTTGTTGGAGACGGTGTTGCCCACCACGTGGACCTCGAATGACGGATATGACCCCGCCCCCTTATTCAGTGCCAGCGAACCGCCCCTGACGAAATCGGCCCAGGTCAGGGTATTGGCCGGCATCTGCATAACGGTGTTGCAAGGTACGGTAATAGTGATGCCGTTGAGTTGAACGGTGCCCCCGAAACGGCCGGGGTCGGTAGTGCCAGGGCAATTGGCGTTGGTGGGATCGAGCGTCATGTTCTGGATGAAGCCTGTCATGTCAAACCCATGAATCGCCGTCGGGTTTGTAAAGACCGGATCGGGCAGGTTGGGGGTGGTGAAGGGCGAGGTGGTGCCCGGGACAGGCTTGGCAGTCCCGCCACCCCCACCCCCTGCTCCGTTTTTGGCAAATGCATCGGCACCGCCCAAGACCAGTGCGGCGGCGACGGCACTGGCGAGTAGCGCTTGGCGACCGAACATGCCAAGGCGTCGCTTGTTGGGCAACAGTGGTATGGCGAGCGTTTTTTCGTAAAAAGATAAGCTCATGGCTCTCTCCAGGATCTTGCAGGACCAGTTGCCGGCCAATCGAATCGCAGATCTTCTGATGCGCTGAATCCTGCGCAAGAAAACGCAAAGCTGTGAGGGTCGTGGGGCTCGATCCATCCGGTCATGTGCCTGTGTACGGGCGGCACTAGCCGTTCGGATGCTTCACCTGCGTTGCGTCGGCCGGTTACGGATGCAATCGCGAGAGACATTTCCTTGAGCCTGAAGCGCTCAAAGCAGTTGTCATGCCTGTATTGAAACAATTAGACACAATTAACCGCCAGGCCGCATGGAGTAAGGGCTGCGTAGCCAACAGACAGTTTCATGCACGACGCTGTCGAATCAACAGCCACCAACATAGGGGGGGATATATACCCAAGTTTGGGAGTGTTCACCGTTTAAGTTCAGATGATTGACGAGGAGTTTCGGCTGAAAGTACTAAATGAGAAAGGTTTTCTATATGTACTCCGGGCGGAGTTACATTGCAAGAGACGTATTAAGTAATTAATTATAAAGTTCGGGTGCTAAATAAAATCCATAGCTCGCGCAGTGCAAAGTGTGCACGCACGGATTTTTAGTGTTGTATTAAGTGTTTTCTCCCTGGTGTTCTAGCTTGAAGGTCTGGAAACTGTTTTAAGTTCCATGATGCATGAGATAGCAATTGCTTTGCCAAGTTTGATCATGGACGTTTTTTTGAGTTTTATGTCTTTTAAATCAATAAATTATGAAGAGCCTCGGTTGCCGTTGATATTGGCTTTTTAGAGTTTTAACCCAATGATGGGTAACGGTTACCCAGTTTTGGTGGGGGAAGAAGCCTATGTTTAGAGATGCTGGAAGTTGCATTTGAAATGCATTTTTAATTAGGTGGGGTGAGATAAAAATATTGTTATTTTTTGATGCTGAAATCTTTTGTAACAGCTAGAGTTGGGTTAAGCCCGCCCGACGGTGCGAAAGACCCATGTCTTAAACAAGCCTGAGCCAAGAGAGTACTTTGCCATTCAAGCTTTGCCTTGCTCGTGTCATTTGAAGTTGTGGCTGCTCGCGCAAGCAATGGGGTTTACGGCAATGAGTTCATCTCGCAACAGGATAATTACGGAGCTTGGCTACTCCGTACCGAATCGAGAAATGCCATCATGGTTAAGTACTTGAGCCACTTTCGAACTCCTCGTTTTGCCTGTGCGATAACCAGCGCTCTGGTTGTTATCGGTCTACCGATGGTGAGTGCCTGGGCAGCTGATCCAATCGCCACCGTTCCGTCCGTACCGGACGTACCCAGCCTGCAATCGTTGCATGGGCTGGTTCCGCCCGATCCGTCGGGTACGGAGGGCGGGCGCAAGGTCGATCTGATGACGGACTACGTGCTCAACCGCTCGGCGGCAATTCTGCTGGGCAAGGCGCTGTTCTGGGACATGGAGGTCGGCAGCGACGGTTCCACCGCGTGTGCGTCCTGCCACTACCATGCGGGTGTCGACCACCGCACCACCAACCAGATCAACCCCGGTCAGGCAAACACCAACGCAAACGTCTCGTCGATCTTCAACAAGCCGTTCACCGCCGCAGACATTCCCGGCGACGTGCCGAGCTACACCACCAGGTCCGGCGGCAAGGGCGGCCCGAACTACCTGCTGAAGAAGGGCGACTTTCCGACCCATGTGCTGGCTGATCCAATGGATCGCAATTCGGCAATTGTCTATTCGAGCGATGATGTGATCGGTTCCCAAGGGGTATTCGACGCCAACTTCGTCAAACCTCATCAGGCGCGTTTCGATAAGTGCATTCAGCAGCCGGACGGCATTTTCCAGGTGGGCGGCATCAACGTTCGCCGCAGTACCGGGCGCAACGCCCCCACAGTGATCAACGCGGCGTTCAACGTGCGTAACTTCTGGGATGGGCGGGCCAACAATATTTTCAACGGATTCTCGCCATTCGGTAATCGCGACCCTGACGCCGGGATTTTCGTGACCACCGACCGCAGCGGGGTGGCGACCAAAGTCAGGTTGGCACTCAAAGATGCTTCCGCCGCCTCGCAAGCGGTAGGCCCGCCCGGTAGCCCGGTGGAAATGTCTTGCGGGGGACGGACTTTCGCCGACATTGGCCGACGCATGCTCGACACCTTGATGCTCAAGCAACAGCGGATCTCGTCCACCGATTCGGTACTCGGACCTGTGTCCGGCGCCCGTCGGCCGACTTACCGGGAACTGATCAAAAACGCCTTCCAGCCGCGCCTGTGGAACGCCACGCAACAGGTCTCCCTGGGCGGCGCGCCATACACTCAGATGGAGGCGAACTTCCCGCTGTTCTTCGGGCTGGCGATTCAGATGTATGAGTCCACGCTGATCTCGGACCAGGCGCCGCTGGATGCCTATTTGCAGGGCGACCATACGGCCATGAACGACCAGCAGGTCCAGGGCATGAATCTGTTCCTGGGCAAAGGCAAATGCGTCAGTTGCCACGGCGGCGCCGAGTTGACCAACGCCGGCAGCCGCTTGCTGTTCCATCCCCGGGAGCGTATCGAACGCATGGTCATGGCCGATAACCTGACCACGCTGTATGACAACGGTTTCTACAACACCGGGGTTCGCCCAACGTCGGAAGACCTGGCGCTCGGCGGCTCCGATGCCTGGGGCAATCCGTTGTCCTTCACCCGTGAGTACAACACCGTACTTCAGGGCGGTCAGGTTCCGGACCCGTTGGACGTTGACGTGTGCACGTTCGAGGTGCCATTGAGCTCAGCGATTCCCTGTGATGCGACGCTCAAGCCCAATGTCGGTTTCCGCGATGCAGTCGATGGCGCCTTCAAGACACCGACGCTGCGCAACATCGCGTTGACCGGACCGTATTTCCACAACGGCAGTCGCGCAACGTTGCAACAGGTCATGGAGTTCTACAACCGCGGCGGGGACCGGCGTGGCGAAGATGCCAGCAACACCAGCGGATTCGAGCACCCGGCGGTCAATCAGCACAACGGCTCCAATCTTGATCCGGACATGACCCGACTGAACCTCACCCCGGAGGAAGTGGATGCGCTGGTCAAGTTCATGGAAGTCGGCCTCACCGACCCTCGGGTTGCCTGGGAGCGGGCACCGTTTGACCATCCGTCGCTGGTGCTGCCGCAGGGTGCAAAAGGTGATGAAAACTCTGTCGGGCAAAAGCCGGCCAGTCCGAAGATCACTACCCGTCAGGCACAGGACGCCGAATTCCAGCTCAAGCCAATCGGTGCCGAAGGTCGCCCGGCGCTGGAAGGGCCGCTGACGCCATTCAATAACGATCTGTAGCCGTCATTTCCCTTGCGTCACTGGCGGCCGATGGTCGCCAGTGACGATCTTTTAGCGATACCGCAGTATTTCACTCAGCAAATCGGGGTTCCTGCCGTTACAGTGATGGGCACAATGCCATCAATTGCTATGACGGTCGGAGCTTTTACCCTTGCCGCGTTCTTCCGCTGTACGTTTCAGTCATTTCCTACCGTCATTGCTGCTATTGCTGGCGGGGCTTGCCGCTGCATACGTCAAGGACCTGAACGTCTTCTTCACTTCTCTGTTCAACGTATTGCCCACTCTGGTCCTGCTGCTGGGCGGTGCGTACTGCGCGGTTTACCGACGTCAGCGCGAACTGTTTCTGATGGTCACGGTGTACATCGCCTACTTTCTGCTCGAC
Organism: Pseudomonas sp. KK4; assembly: GCF_001984065.1. Classification (GTDB taxonomy): domain Bacteria; phylum Pseudomonadota; class Gammaproteobacteria; order Pseudomonadales; family Pseudomonadaceae; genus Aquipseudomonas. The sequence continues at coordinate 4,601 of NZ_LYVP01000107.1, read as the reverse complement.
ACCCAGACCGACTACTACCGCGACAACGGCAAGGTGCGCGACGACGCCGCGGTGGTGTTTCATTTGTGTTGCCTGCTGTTGCCGCTGCTATTCGGTGTGTTCGCGGCCTGGCAGGAGCGAACGCACCTGTTCCAGGACATGGTGGCGCGTTTCGCCGTGTTGCTGGCGGTGGGCAGCGTGGCGTTGGGGCTTGAGCAGAGTTATCCCCAGGCGTTGCTGATGTGGCTGTCGGAAATTCGCTGGCCGGCGTTGCACGGCGCCTGGATGAGCCTGATCCAGCTGTCGTACCCGGTGTTCATCGCCTCGTTCGTGTTGCTGGCCTGGCAGTACTGGCGCCACCCGCGACCGCTGCACGCTGCGCAGTTGGTGGGTTTGCTCGGGCTGTTCTGGATGTTGCCCAAAACCTTCATCCTGCCGTTCACCCTGAACATCATGTGCAGCCAGGTGATGTTGATGATCGCCGCAGCCGTTGCCCATGAGGCTTATCAGATGGCTTTTCGCGACGAGCTCACCGGGCTGCCGGGTCGCCGTGCCCTCAATGAACGCATGCAGCGCCTGGGCCGCAACTATGTGCTGGCCATGAGCGACGTCGACCACTTCAAGAAATTCAACGACACCCACGGCCACGACGTCGGGGACCAGGTGTTGCGCCTGGTGGCCAGCAAGTTGTCGAAAATCGGTGGCGGCGGTAAGGCCTACCGCTACGGGGGCGAGGAATTTGCCTTGGTGTTCGCCGGCAAGACCCTCGAGGAGTGCATGCCGCATCTGGAAGTGATCCGCGAGTCCATCGCCACCTACAACATCCATCTGCGCAATCAGGACAGCCGTCCCCAGGACGATAGCCAGGGCCGTCAGCGCCGCTCCGGCTCCGCTGCATCGAGCGTGTCGGTGACCGTCAGCATCGGCGTGGCCGAGCGGGTCGAGCAACGCAACCCCGAAGCCGTGCTCAAGTCCGCTGACCAGGCACTCTACGCGGCCAAGGGCGCGGGGCGTAACTGCGTGATGGCGTTCGGGCAGAACCGTCGCGGCGCGGTACGCATGGATGCCGCTACGGCTGAGTGATGATGGCGCATTCAGCGTCTGGACTGTGATTGTGGGGCGTGGTCGACGGCAGTAGGTTGGAAAAATCTGCTCACGGAGGAATCACCATGCCCGAGTACAAAGCTCCCCTGCGCGACATGCGCTTTCTGATCGACCACGTCTTTGACTTTCACAGCAATTACGCCGCCCTGGGGGCCAGTGACGCCAGCCCGGACATGATCAATGCGATCCTCGAGGAAGGCGCGAAATTCTGTGAGAACGTGCTATCGCCGCTCAACCGCAGCGGCGACGAAGAAGGCTGCCATTTCGCCAATGGCGTGGTGACCACGCCGGCAGGCTTCAAGCAGGCGTTCGCGCAATATGTGGAGGCAGGCTGGCATGGCCTGGCGGCCGATCCCGCTTACGGCGGCCAGGGCCTGCCGAGCTCCCTGGGCCTGGTCATCAGCGAGATGGTGGCCTCCAGCAACACGTCCTGGGGCATGTACCCCGGTCTGACCCACGGCGCCATGTCGGCCATCCACGCCCACGGCACCGAGGCGCAGAAACAGACCTACCTGAACAAGCTCACCGCCGGCCAGTGGACCGGCACCATGTGCCTGACCGAAGCCCATTGCGGCACTGACCTTGGCATCATCAAGACCCGCGCCGTGCCCCAGGCCGATGGCAGTTACGCGATCACCGGCAGCAAGATTTTCATCTCCGCCGGCGAGCACGACATGAGCGACAACATCATCCACCTGGTGCTGGCGAAACTGCCGGATGCGCCGGCCGGCACCAAGGGCATCTCGCTGTTTATCGTGCCCAAGTTCCTGCCCGATGCTGCGGGTGAAGCCGGGGCACGCAATGGCGTGTCCTGCGGTTCCATCGAACACAAGATGGGCATCAAGGCCTCAGCCACCTGCGTGCTGAATTTCGACGGGGCCACGGGGTTCCTGATCGGCGAGGCGAACAAGGGCCTGAACTGCATGTTCACCATGATGAACCACGCGCGGCTGGGCACCGGCATGCAGGGCTTGTGTCTGGGTGAGGCGAGTTTCCAGGGCGCGATCAAGTACGCCAACGAGCGCTTGCAGATGCGCGCGCTGACCGGGCCGAAAGCGCCGGAAAAGGCCGCCGACCCGATCATCGTTCACCCCGACGTGCGCCGCATGTTGCTGACCATGAAAGCCTTCAATGAGGGCAATCGTGCGCTGACGTATTTCACCGCGCAGTTGTTGGATGTCGCGCACCTGAGTGCGGATGAAGCGGCGCGCCGGGATGCCGAAGACTTGTTGGCGTTCCTCACGCCGATCTGCAAAGCCTTCATGACCGACACCGGCCTGGAGGTGACCAACCACGGCATGCAGGTGTTCGGCGGCCATGGCTTCATTCGTGAGTGGGGCATGGAGCAATTGGTTCGCGATTGCCGTATCGCGCCGATCTATGAGGGCACCAATGGTATTCAGGCGCTGGATTTGCTGGGGCGCAAAGTGCTGGGCAGCCAGGGCAAGCTGTTGCGCGGCTTTACCAAAATCGTTCACAAGTTCTGCCTGGCGAACGCCGGCCATCCGCAATTGGCTCCCTATGTGGCGCAACTCAGCGAGTTGAATCGGCAATGGGGTGAGCTGACGACCCATGTGGGCATGGCGGCGATGAAAAACCCGGACGAAGTCGGCGCCGCATCGGTGGATTACCTGATGTACAGCGGCTACATCATCCTCGGGTACCTGTGGTTGCGCATGGCTGTGGTGGCGCAGGCCCAGTTGGAGGATGGCAGTGGCGACGCCGATTTCTGCCGGGGCAAACTGGCGACCAGCGAGTTCTACTTCAAACGACTGCTGCCACGCACGAGCGCCCATCGCGCGGCCATCGAGGCGGGAAGTGAGTGTTTGATGCAATTGCCGGCGCAGTTGTTTGCGCTCTGACCTGTTCATCTGTAGGAGCGAGCTTGCTCGCGATGGGCGTCAACGATGACGCGTGAAGCCTGATGGCCCGCGGTGTGCTCAGGTTCATCGCGAGCATGCTCGCTCCTACAGGTTTGTTTACCTCGCCATTTCAATGACTAAAAATTACAAAACAGTCATGTGCTGACCCTATGTGTCGCAAAAGTTGTTGGGTTACACTCGGACACATCGAAAACCCTTCCCACGAATCACCTGTATTAGATCTTGCGAGGTTTGCCATGGCTGACTACAAAGCGCCCCTGCGCGATATGCGCTTCGTCCTCAATGAAGTGTTCGAAGTCGCCAAACTCTGGGCCGAGCTGCCGGCGTTGGCTGAAACCGTGGATGCCGAAACGGTCGAAGCCATTCTCGAGGAGGCCGGCAAGGTCACCAGCAAGAGCATCGCGCCGCTCAGCCGTGGGGCTGACGAAGAAGGTTGCCACTGGGCCGACGGTGCCGTCACCACCCCGGCCGGTTTCCCACAGGCCTATCGGACTTATGCCGAAGGCGGATGGGTTGGCGTCGGCGGTGATCCGACGTACGGCGGCATGGGCATGCCCAAGGCGGTGTCGGCCCAGGTCGAAGAGATGGTCAACTCCGCCAGCCTGTCCTTCGGTCTGTACCCGATGCTGACCGCCGGCGCCTGCCTGTCGATCAACAACCACGCCAGCGAAGAGCTGAAGGCCGCGTACCTGCCGAACATGTACGCCGGTATCTGGGCCGGCTCCATGTGCCTGACCGAGCCGCACGCCGGCACCGACCTGGGCATCATCCGCACCAAGGCCGAGCCTCAGGCCGATGGTTCCTACAAGGTCAGCGGGACCAAGATTTTCATCACCGGCGGTGAGCACGACCTGACCGAAAACATCATTCACCTGGTACTGGCCAAGCTGCCGGACGCACCGGCGGGGCCCAAAGGCATTTCGCTGTTCCTGGTGCCCAAGTTCATGGTCAATGCCGACGGCAGCCTGGGCGCGCGTAACGCGGCCAATTGCGGTTCGATCGAACACAAGATGGGCATTCAGGCGTCCGCGACCTGTGTGATGAACTTCGACGAAGCCGTGGGTTACTTGGTCGGCGAGCCGAACAAAGGCCTGGCGGCGATGTTCACCATGATGAACTACGAGCGTCTGGGCGTAGGTATCCAGGGCCTGGCCACCGGCGAGCGCTCGTATCAGAACGCCATCGAGTACGCCCGTGATCGTCTGCAAAGCCGCTCCCCGACCGGCGCGCAGAACAAGGACAAAGTGGCCGACCCGATCATCGTCCACCCGGACGTGCGTCGCATGCTGCTGACCATGAAAGCCTCGAACGAAGGTGGCCGTGCGTTTTCCACCTACGTGGCCATGCAACTGGACACCGCCAAGTTCAGCGAAGATGCCGCCACCCGCAAGCGTGCGGAAGACTTGGTGGCGCTGCTGACACCTGTTGCCAAGGCCTTCCTGACCGATCTCGGTCTGGAAACCACCGTCCACGGTCAGCAGGTTTTCGGCGGCCACGGCTACATTCGTGAGTGGGGCCAGGAGCAGCTGGTGCGTGATGTGCGCATCACCCAGATCTACGAAGGCACCAACGGCATTCAGGCGCTGGACCTGGTGGGGCGCAAGATCGTCGGCAGCGGCGGGGCGTTCTATAACC
>NZ_LYVP01000106.1 GCF_001984065.1 Pseudomonas sp. KK4 | reverse complement strand
GCGGTGTGTCATTCAACCTTGGTGTCGGCTGACAGTCCCTCTTCGCGAGCAAGTCGAATCGTCGCACCGCCGCTCCCACAGGGGTTTGCGGTGTTGTTAAAGACCCAGCAGCGACAACATGATGAAGGTCGCAAACAGCACGAAATGCGTCATCCCCTCGATGGCATTGGTTTCGCCGTCATTGAGGTTGATCGCACTGACGATCAGGGTGATGAAGATCATCACGGTCTGCACCGGCGTCATCGCCATCTGGAACGGCTGGCCGGTGTAGAGCGCCATCGCTTCCATCACCGGTACCGTGAGGATCACCGTCGACAGCGACGCCCCCAACGCGATGTTCACCACTGACTGCATGCGGTTGGCCAGTGCCGCGCGCAACGCCGTCAAAATCTCCGGTGCGGCGGAAATGGCCGCCACCAGAATCGCCGTGATCACCGGCGGTGCCCCCGTCCCCTCCAAGCCCAGATCGAGGGTCTTGGACATCACTTCGGCCAGTGCGCCAATCACCACCACGCCGAACACCAGCAGGCCGATCGACAGCGGCAGGTTGATCGGTGCCGGCTCTTGTTCCTGAGGTTCTTTCTTGCGGCGCTTGTCCGGGTAGCTGTAGCTGAAGAAGTAACTGTGCGGCCCGACCTGCATGCGCAGAAACAGCGCATAAAGCACCACCATCGCACCGATGGTGAACGCCGAATACAGCTTCCAGTTGGCTTGGGGAATGAACTCCGGCACCACCATCGACACACCCATGGCCGTCAGGATCATCACGCTGTAACTGCGCGCCGAATCATCGTTATAGGACTGTTCGCCATGCTTGAGGCCGCCCATCAACGCCGCCAGGCCGAGGATGCCGTTGATGTCGAGCATCACCGCCGAATAGATGGTGTCACGCACCAGGGTCGCCGAGGCTTCGTTGCTCATCATGATCGCCAGGATCACCACTTCCACCAGCACCGCGGCCAAAGTCAGGATCATCGTGCCGTAGGGATCACCGACCTTTTCTGCTAGCAGTTCGGCCTGGTGAGCGACACGCATCGAGGCGGCGACGATGAAGGCGATCAGCACCAGCCCGGCGCTCAACGCCACCCCCTGACCGCTGTGCAACAGCCAATGCTCCAGCGGGAAGGCAACGATGGCGGCGATCAGGGCCAGGAGCAGAAAGCTTTCTTGCTTGAGAATCGTGAGCATGGCGGGCCTTTTGCCGTGGAGGTGCGATATGCCACTGACTGCGGCGCGGCGCTAACGTTTCGTTTCACCTTAGCGCACCAGCGAAAGGCGACGGGTTCGAGCCATGCACTTTTATTGGCCTTACCGGCCTCTTCGCGAGCAAGCCCGCTCCCACATTGAAATGCATTCTCCTGTGGGAGCGGGCCTGCTCGCGAAGGCCGCGCCTCGGTCCGACGTCGGTTGTTGTCCTTTTGGTCAGCAATTTGCATTGCCCCTGCCAACCTCAAAACAAAATGGAGTTGGATTCATGCACAAACGTCCGTTGCAGAAGCTGCTTTGCGCCATCACGGCGGCCATCGGTCTGGGCGTCAGCCTGAGCGCCAGCGCCGCCGAGCCGCTGAAAGTCGGCTTCGTCTACATCGGCCCCATCGGGGACCACGGCTGGACGTATCAGCATGAACAGGGTCGCAAGGCCCTGGCGGAAAAACTCGGCACGCAGATCACCACCAACTATGTGGAAAACGTCGCCGAAGGCGCCGACGCCGAGCGGGTGATCCGCAACATGGCCAAGGACAAGTACGACCTGATTTTCACCACCTCCTTCGGCTACATGAACCCGACCCTGAAAGTCGCCAAACAGTTTCCCAAGGTCACCTTCGAACACGCCACCGGCTACAAGCAGGACAAAAACCTCGGCACCTACCTGGCGCGCACCTACGAGGGCCGTTACGTCGGCGGTTTCCTCGCAGCGAAAATGACCAAGAGCAAGAAGATCGGCTACGTCGCTTCCTTCCCCATTCCCGAGGTGATCCGCGACATCAATGCCATCCAGTTGGCTCTGAACAAGTACAACCCCGGCACCGAGATCAAAGTGGTGTGGGTCAATTCCTGGTTCGACCCGGGCAAGGAAGCCGACGCCGCCAACGCGCTGATCGATCAGGGCGTGGACGTGGTGTTCCAGCATACCGACAGCCCGGCGCCGATCCAGGCCGCCGAACGTCGCGGCGTGTATGCCGTGGGCTACGCTTCGGACATGGCGCACTTCGGGCCCAAGGCCGTGCTGACTTCAATCGTCAACGATTGGGCACCGCACTACCTGCAGGCGACCCAGGCCGTGATCGACCACAGCTGGAAATCCGAGGATTACTGGGGTGGCTTGAAGGAAGGCACGGTCGAGCTGCCGATCAGCGACCTGGTACCGTCACCGGTGAAAGCCGAAGCCGAGCAGATCATCGCCGACATCAAGAGCGGTACGCTGCAGCCGTTCACCGGACCGATCAAGGATCAGGCCGGCGTCGAGAAAATCCCGGCGGGGGTGAGTGCGACCACTGCGGAGCTGGCTTCGATGAACTACTACGTGGAAGGCATGAAGGCCGACATTCCAAAGTAACTCCCGACTTCCCCCGGTGGGAGCGGGCTTGCTCGCGAATGCAGAGTGTCAGGCAACAACAATGTCGACTGACACGTCCTCTTCGCGAGCAAACCGGCGCCCACATTGCACCTTCAGCGTTCTCAAGGACTGCGCATGAACAGCCTCCCCATCATCGACATCGCCCCGCTCTACAGCGACGACCAAGACGCCTGGCTCGCCGTGGCCAACCACATCGACCACGCCTGCCGCGAATGGGGCTTTTTCTATATCAAGGGCCATCCGATCAGCGCCTCGCGCATCGACGCGCTGCTCGATGCCGCCAAAGGCTTCTTCGCCCTGCCGACCACCGAAAAGCTCAAGATCGACATCACCCAGACCCGCCACCATCGTGGCTACGGCGCCATTGCCACCGAACAACTCGACCCCGGCAAACCCAGTGACCTGAAAGAAACCTTCGATATGGGCTTGCACCTTTCGGTCGATCACCCGGACGTCCTCGCCGAAAAACCGCTGCGTGGACCCAACCGGCACCCCTCGCTGCCCGGCTGGGAGGCGCTGATGGAGCAGCATTACGTCGACATGCAGGCCTTGGCGCAGACGCTGTTGCGGGCGATGACCCTGGCACTGGGCATCGAGCGCGACTTTTTCGACACGCGCTTCAATGAGCCGGTCAGCGTGCTGCGCATGATTCATTACCCGCCGCGCCATACCGCCAGCTGCGCCGAGCAGCAAGGCGCCGGCGCCCACACCGATTACGGCTGCATCACCCTGCTCTACCAGGATGCCGCCGGTGGCTTGCAGGTCAGGAATGTCAAAGGCCAATGGATCGATGCGCCGCCGATCGACGGCACCTTCGTGGTCAATCTCGGCGACATGATGGCGCGCTGGAGCAATGACCGTTATCTGTCGACACCGCACCGGGTGATCAGCCCCCTGGGGGTGGACCGCTATTCAATGCCTTTCTTCGCCGAGCCGCACCCCGACACCCGCATCGAATGCCTGCCCGGCTGCCAGGACGAACGGCACCCGGCGAAATACCCAACCACCACTTGCGCCCAATTCCTGCTCTCACGCTTTGCCGACACTTACGCCTATCGACGGGAGCAGGAAATGGCGGGATGAACCTGCCGGTCAGGTTTTAGCAAATGTTGCAGCAAGCATCTGTAGAATGCCCGCCATTGCACCTGATGAGAAAAGAATTATGTACGACTGGCTGAACGCACTGCCCAAGGCAGAACTGCACTTGCACCTGGAAGGTTCGCTGGAGCCCGAGCTGCTGTTCGCCCTGGCCGAACGCAACAAGATCGCCCTGCCGTGGAGCGATGTCGACACCCTGCGCAAGGCCTACGCCTTCAACAACTTGCAAGAGTTCCTCGACCTGTACTACCAGGGCGCCGATGTATTGCGCACATCCCAGGACTTCTACGACCTGACCTGGGCCTACCTGCTGCGCTGCAAGGCGCAGAACGTGATCCACACCGAACCGTTCTTCGACCCGCAGACCCACACCGACCGGGGCATCCCGTTCGAAGTGGTGCTCAACGGCATCGCCGCCGCACTGAAGGACGGCGAGCAGCAACTGGGGATCACCAGCGGCCTGATCCTCAGCTTCCTGCGCCACTTGAGCGAAGAGCAGGCCGAGAAAACCCTCGACCAGGCGCTGCCGTTCCGCGAGGCGTTTGTCGCCGTCGGCCTGGACAGTTCCGAGATGGGCCACCCGCCAAGCAAGTTCCAGCGCGTGTTCGACCGTGCCCGTGGCGAAGGCTTCCTGACCGTGGCCCACGCCGGTGAAGAAGGCCCGCCCGAGTACATCTGGGAAGCCCTCGACCTGCTGAAAATCCAGCGCATCGACCATGGCGTACGCGCCATCGAAGACGAGCGCCTGATGCAGCGCATCATCGACGAGCAGATCCCGTTGACCGTGTGCCCGTTGTCCAACACCAAGCTCTGTGTGTTCGATGACATGTCGCAGCACAACATCCTCGACATGCTCGAACGCGGGGTAAAAGTGACGGTGAACTCCGATGACCCGGCGTACTTCGGTGGCTATGTCACGGAGAACTTCCATGCGCTGCACACCCATCTGGGCATGACCCAGGACCAGGCCAAGCGCCTGGCACAGAACAGCCTGGACGCGCGGTTGGTCAAACCCTAGAGCCACCACTAACCAAATGTGGGAGCGGGCTTGCTCGCGAAAACCGTCTATCAATCGACATCATCGTCGACTGACACACCGCTTTCGCGAGCAAGCCCGCTCCCACATTTACAGTCGGATCAGCCCTACAAGGCAATTTCCAACTCGGTTTCCTTGGCAAACCGATGGATTTCCCGCTGCCCCGCCGCCGTGACCTGCAACGCCCGCGAATCGCCGGGCAAGCTCAACCATCCCGACTGCATGAACAGCTGCAACAACGCCGCCCCCAGCGAGCCGCCCATGTGCGGGCGTCTTTCGCTCCAGTCCGGGCAGGCACACGCCAATTTGCCGTTGCGATGCGCCAGCGCCTGGATGTACACCCCCCGTGACGCCAGTTCCGTGGAGCCCTTGAGGGTGATCGTCACCCGCTGATCGAACTGTTCGATCCACCCCGCCTCCAGCAAGCGCTGGTAAAGGTCCGCGGCCAGGGTGCCGCCCAGATGATCGTCACACAGCCGCGCGCGCAACAGCGACGAGCGCCTGGCCGGGGGTTTGGCCAGCGGCGTGGCGTTCTTGAAAATGTCCGGAATCGGCTGAGGGGTGCTGACCAGCGTCGCACTGGCCAACGCTTCGATCGCGGCGCCGACTTCCGGGGCGGCGAGGCGGAAAAACCGCTTGCGTCCACGGGTTTCGACTTTCAACAGACCACCCGTGGACAATCGCCCCAAATGGGCGCTGGCCGAAGACGGCGAAAGGCCCGCGAGCAAGGCCAACTCCTCGGCCTGGCGCGCTGCGCCGTCCATCAAGGCCCACATCATTGCGCTGCGCTTGGGGTCAGCCAGCAAGGTGGCTATCTGGCTGATGCAAGGTGCATGTTCCATGAATTCACTCCCTGTTGAATCGTTTCATCTTCTGCTCAGAGACATCTTGACCATAAACGTAGCGTCGGCCAAGACGAGAAAAGCGCCATACACCGTGCAAAGTCATCGCTCACCTCAACCCTCTCCCGGCGGCGTTTGGCGAAGGCCCGGGGATGGGGCGTGGGACAAGGTCAAAGCCCGTGGGGCCTGGCGGGTGCGATTGACGGTGCAGGGGTGAAGCGAGCGCTAGTATAGGCGTGCCGAAGGCGGGTTCCTGCCCCGCGCAAACCCCTGGCGTTGATAGTTCCTGAGGGAAATTTCGCTTTTTTCCTGCGACTAATCACCGGTTCCTGATATCCCGGGAAAATGACGGCTCAGCGAAGCGCATCGGCTGGCAAGCATTTCCCGCAACAGGTTCACCGGCTTACTCAATTGTGCGCGATGGGCGCACAACAAATTCAGCGGAGCACGCTCGCACAGCAGTTCCGGCATCAACACGTTCAAACGCCCGGCCAGCACATCGGCCGCCACATCCAGCCAGGATTTGTAGGCGATCCCGGCGCCCGCCACGGCCCATAGTCGCACCACATCGGCATCGTCACTGAAGCGATCACCGCTGACGGTCAGGCTCACCTCGCGCTTGCCGTCGTGGAAACTCCAGTGATCGTGAACCCGACTGCCCAGCATGAACAGCAGGCAGTTGTGCTGGGCCAGTTGCTCGAGTTGCCGGGGCTCGCCATGCCGCGCCAGATAGCTCGGCGCCGCGCAGAGCACGCGGCGGTTGTGCGGGGCGATGGGCAGCGCCACCAGGCTGGAGTCTTCCGGCTCGCCGTAACGCAAGGCGATGTCCACCGGTTGACGGAACAGGTCAGCGATGCGGTCCCCCAGCAACAGGCGCACTGTGAGCCTGGGGTGCTCGCGCTGGAACTCATCCAGCCAGGGCAGCAACAGGTTGCGACCGAAATCCGACGGCGCCGACAGCTGCAAAATACCGCTGACCTGATCCTGGCCGCTGGCCAACAGACGCCGCCCCTCGTCGAGGTTGCTCAGGGCGGCACGGGCATACTCCAGAAAACCTTCGCCTTCGGCGGTCAGGCGCAGGCTGCGGGTTGAACGGGCGAGCAAGCGGGCACCCAGTTGCTGCTCGATGCGTTTCAACGCGGCACTGGCCACCGCCGCCGACATGTCCATGCCCCGCGCGGCCGCCGACAGGCTGCCAAGGTCTGCCGCCCGCACGAACAACTGCAAATCATCGAAACGCAGCATCTGAAGCCCATTATCAAAAAAACATTGAAAGAGACTGCTCTTTTAGCGGGTTTTATCTTCGCTAGAAATAGCCAATCATCTGTCCATCGAAATCAGCCCGTCTCAGGAGTCACAGATGTCCCAGCCCTTTACCGCTATCGCCACCCTCATCGCCAAGCCCGGCCAGCAAGATGCGCTTGAACAGCATCTGCGAGCCCTGGTGGAGCCGACTCGCGCCGAAGCCGGCTGCGGGCAATACGACCTTCATCAGGACCTGGCCAACCCCCTGGCCTTCTACATGATCGAACACTGGAGCAGCGACGAGGCCCTGCAAGCCCACGACGCCAGCGCCCATATCCAGAACTTCCGCGCCAAGGCCGCTGACGTTCTCGAGCATTTCGAGATGAAGCGCCTGCGCAGCATTGCCTGATCTTCTTCTATTCACCTGGAGCCCATGATGAAAGCCATTGCCTATTACGCGTCCCTGCCGATCAGCGACGAAAAATCCCTGCAAGACATCGAACTGCCGGCGCCAGTGGCCGGGCCTCGCGACCTGTTGGTGGAAGTCAAAGCCATCTCCGTCAACCCGGTGGACACCAAGGTCCGCCAGAACGTCCAGCCTGAAGACGGCGCAGCCAAGGTGCTGGGTTGGGATGTGGCCGGTGTGGTCAAGGCAGTGGGCAGTGAAGTGACCCTGTTCAAAGCCGGAGACAAGGTGTTCTACGCCGGCTCCATCGCCCGCGCTGGCGGCAACAGTGAGCTGCATGTGGTGGATGAGCGGATCGTCGGTCACATGCCCAAGACCCTCGGTTTCGCCGAAGCGGCCGCCCTGCCGCTGACGGCCATCACGGCCTGGGAACTGCTGTTCGAACGCCTGCAGATTCGCGAAGGCAAAACCGATGAAGGCCAGAGCCTGCTGATCGTCGGCGCCGCCGGCGGTGTCGGCTCGATCCTCACTCAATTGGCCAAGCAACTGACCGGCCTGAACGTGATCGGTACCGCCTCGCGTCCACAAACCCAGAGCTGGGTGAAGGCATTGGGCGCCGATCAGGTGATCGACCACAGCCAACCGTTGAGCGAAGCGTTGAAGCAGGCCGGCATCCCACAGGTGACCCACGTCGCCAGCCTGACCCAGACCGATCATCACCTGGATCAACTGGTGGAAGCCCTGGCGCCCCAAGGCAAACTGGCCCTGATCGACGATCCCAAAGCCCTGGACGTGAGCAAACTCAAGCGCAAGAGCCTGTCCTTGCACTGGGAGTTCATGTACACCCGCTCGCTGTTTGAAACCCCGGACATGATCGAACAGCACAAGCTGCTCAACCGCGTGGCACAGCTGATCGATGCCGGCACGCTGAAAACCACGGTCGGCGAGCACTTCGGCACCATCAACGCGGCCAACCTGCGCCGCGCCCATCAACTGCTGGAAAGCGGCAAATCCAAGGGCAAGATTGTGCTCGAAGGCTTCTGATACGCCGTTTGACGACCGTTTGCAGGAGCAAGGCTTGCTCGCGATGGCGGCTTGGAGACCGCCATCGCCGGCAAGCCGTCCTCCTGCACAATCGTAAAACCGTCAGTCTGAACGTTGATCTTTGTCATCATTGCGACCGTATTGGGGTCTACAATCGAAACCTCTGCGAGACAATCTTTTACGCGAGGAGGTCAGTCATGAAGATCCTGATAAAAGAATTGGCAAAATCCCAGTGGCAGGTCCGCCTGGACCAACATGCAGTAACGTTCCGCAGCGAAGCCGAAGCTCGCGCCTTCACCAATACCCTCGAAGCGCGCCTGCACGCGCCCCATCAGATTCCCGCCCGTCAACAGCGCGCTGTTGGCTGATCACCTTCTCAGACCTTTGCTTGCGCCAGCGCCCGGGCATTTTGCAACCGCCGGGTGAGCATCGCCGCGCTCACCACCAATGCACCGCACAGGCTGATGACCAGGGCCATCGGCACCGCGCTGCCGTCGTGCAACACCCCCACCAGTGCCGCGGCACCGGCAGCCACGCTGAATTGCAGGCAACCGAGCAGCGCCGACGCGCTACCGGCGCGGGCGCCCTGACCGTTCATCGCGCAGGCTGACGCATTGGGAATGATGCAGCCGAGGCTGGAAATACAGATGAACAGCGGAATCAACAGCGGCCACAGTTGTGCGGTGTGCGATGCGCTGACCGCCAGCAACGTCAGGCCGGCGCCGAAATAAACCCACACCGCCCGCGCCAGCAGGAACGCCGGCCCCCGCTTGGCCAGTAGCCGCGCATTGACCTGCGCCACCAGAATGAAGCCTGCGGCATTGGTGCCGAACAGCCAGCCGAAATGCTCGGCCGGCACGCCATAGAGCTTGATGAAGACGAAGGGCGATCCGGCGATGTAGGCAAACATGCCGGCGATGGCGATACCGCCGGTCAGGGCATGGCCGAGGAACACCTGGTCCTTGAGCAGGCGCCCGTACTGACGCATCGCCCCCGACAAGGGTTGGCGCGGGACGTGAGCCGGCATGCTTTCCGGCAGTCCCACGGCCACAGCCAATCCCGCCAGCGCACTGAAGCCGGTCAGCACCAGGAAGATCGACTGCCAGCCCGTGGTATTGACCAGCAAGCCGCCGAGCATCGGCGCCAGAATCGGCGCCAGGCCCATCACCAGCATCAACTGCGAAAAGACCTTGGCCGACCCCACCGCATCGCATTTGTCACTGACCACCGCCCGGGAAATCACCATCCCGGCGCAGCCGCCCAACGCCTGGACAAATCGCGCACCGATCAGCCATTGAAGGTTGGGTGCATAAGCGCATGCCAGGGAAGCCAGGGTGAACAACCCGACGCCGGTCAGCAACGGTATGCGCCGCCCGAAGCGATCCGCCACCGGTCCGTAGGCCAGTTGGCCGATGGACAGGCCGAGGAAATACGCTGCCAGGGTCAGCTGAACGTGTTGTTCATCGGTGCCGAAGGCCAGCGCCATCGCCGGGAAGGCTGGCAGATAGAAATCGATCGCCAGCGGACCGAAAGCGCTCAGGGCGCCAAGAATAAGAATGGTACGGAAGTTCATCAGGCATCCAGTCGAAGGTCGGCAGCCCGACAGTCTAGCCGGGCCTTGACGTCTTGAACATTCCGATAGCTCGCTAACTATTAAACTGTCAGACCAGCTTGACGCCATAGCCTTCTTCACTGATCAGGGCGATCACCTGGGCCGCTGTCAGTGACGATTCGACACCCACCTCCTTTGCCGCCAGATCGACGCGCACGCTGGCGGCCGGGTCCTTGTCCTGAATGACCTGGGTGATGGCCTTGACGCAGTGACCACAGGACATGCCTTCAACATTGAACACTTGCATGGGATGACTCCTTTTAGTGACGCTTCTGAGTGAGGTTGCCGGCAGTGTCGAGCTTGCCACCATGGCAAGGTCAAGTTCTGAAGTGATCTGCCGGGCTGGCATTCGGCATCGCGCTCGGCCAAGCTTGCGCACATCTTTGATTCGATCTCAGGAGATTCAGCCATGCGCTGGTCAGCTTTCAGCCTGTTTGGCCTGCTCAGCCTTTTCGCCGCCCTGCCATCCGCCCAAGCTGCCGGGGAGGACTACGGCGTGCTGATCATTTCCCGCGAGCGCCTGGAAGTCGCGACCAATTGCGAGATCGGCGTTTATATCCACGATCAGCTGTCGGCGCGGCTGTTCCAGGAGCAAAGCACATCGTTCAACCTGCCGCCGGGCAATGTGTCCCTGCGCCTGAAACTGCTGCCGGGCCAGGTGCCGGGATGCAACCCGGGCATGCTGGCGCCGGGTTCCCAGGACATCACCCTGCGCGCGGGCGATGTGCAAAAGTACCGGATCGCGATGACGCAGGAAGGGATGTACCTCAAGCGCGCAGGCCTGGGCTACTGACACCTGTCCCCTGTGGAAGGGGGCTTGCTCGCGAAAGCGGTCTGTCAGTGAAATGGCTGCTGTCTGACACGACGCCTTCGCGAGCAAGCCCGCTCCCACACTGGATCGACGCAAAATGAAAAATGGTGCTTGACCTTGCCAACATGGCAAGGTTGATCCTGTGGACATCCACTACAGGGAGCTCGCCCCATGTCTGAATCCACCACTTTCGATCTGCCGATTGCCGGCATGACCTGCGCCAGTTGCGCCGGGCGTGTCGAGCGTGCCTTGAGCAAAGTCATCGGCGCCAGTGCCGTCAGCGTCAACCTGGCCACTGAACAGGCGCGGGTCCAGGCACCTGCCGATAGCCTTCCAGCATTGATGGAAGCCGTGCACAAGGCAGGTTACAGCGTGCCGCAGCACAGCCTGGAGCTGAGCATCGACGGCATGACCTGCGCGTCCTGCATCGGCCGCGTGGAACGGGCCTTGAACAAGGTGCCGGGGGTCAAGAGCGTCAGCGTCAACCTGGCCAACGAACGCGCGCATCTTGAACTGCTCGGCCAGGTCGATGCGCAAACCCTGATCGGCGCGGTGACCAAGGCCGGCTACGGCGCCAGCGTCTGGCAAGCCGACCATCCGCCCACCGACACCCAACAGACCCGTTTGCACCGCGAACGCTGGGCCTTGATCGCCGCCATCATCCTGGCCTTGCCGCTGGTATTGCCAATGCTGCTGCAACCGTTCGGCGTGCACTGGATGCTCCCGGCCTGGGTGCAGTTCGCGCTGGCAACGCCCGTGCAATTCATCCTCGGTGCGCGGTTTTATGTGGCGGCGTGGAAAGCCGTGCGCGCCGGTGCCGGCAACATGGATTTGCTGGTAGCCCTGGGCACCAGCGCCGGGTATGGCCTGAGTGTGTATGAATGGGCCACCGCCGCCGGGGGCATGCCGCATCTTTACTTCGAAGCCTCGGCGGTGGTGATCGCCCTGGTGCTGCTGGGCAAATACCTGGAAAGCCGCGCCAAGCGCCAGACCGCCAGCGCCATCCGTGCACTGGAAGCGCTGCGGCCGGAGCGGGCGATTCAGGTGATTGACGGCCGCGAGCAGGATATCGCCATCAGTGCCCTGCGCCTCAATGACCTGGTGCTGGTAAAACCCGGCGAGCGCTTCCCGGTGGACGGAGAAGTGGTCGACGGCCAAAGCCATGCCGACGAAGCGCTGATCAGCGGCGAAAGCCTGCCGGTGCCCAAGCAGCCTGGCGATAAAGTCACCGGTGGCGCCATCAACGGTGAAGGTCGGTTGCTGGTGCGTACCCAGGCTCTTGGAGCCGAAACGGTGCTGGCAAGAATCATTCGTCTGGTCGAAGACGCCCAGGCCGCCAAGGCGCCGATCCAGAAACTGGTGGATAAAGTCAGCCAGATCTTCGTCCCGGTGGTGCTGCTGCTGGCACTGGCCACCCTGATCGGCTGGTGGCTGTACGGTGCGCCGCTGGAAACCGCGCTGATCAATGCCGTCGCAGTCTTGGTGATCGCCTGCCCTTGTGCCCTGGGCCTGGCCACACCCACGGCGATCATGGCCGGCACCGGAGTGGCGGCACGCTTCGGGATTCTGATCAAGGATGCCGAAGCCCTGGAACGCGCCCATGAAGTCACCGCGGTGGTATTCGACAAGACTGGCACCCTGACCTCCGGCGCCCCACGCATCGCCCATTTGAATGCCCTCGACGGTGATGAAGCGGCCCTGCTGCAACTGGCCGGCGCGCTGCAACGGGGCAGCGAGCACCCATTGGCCAAAGCTATTCTGGATGAGTGCGCGCAGCGAGGACTGGGCGTGGCGGATGTCACAGACAGCCAGTCCCTGACCGGGCGCGGCATTGCCGGAAGCCTCGATGGCCGGCGCCTGGCCCTGGGCAATCGGCGTCTGTTGGAAGAAAGCGGGCTGGACGCCACGCCCCTGGCCAGGCAAGCCGCCGCTTGGGAAACCGAAGGCCGGACCCTGTCCTGGCTGATCGAGCAAAGCCCGCAACCGCGGGTACTGGGCCTGTTCGCGTTCGGTGACACCCTCAAGCCCGGCGCGCTGCAGGCCGTGCAACAACTCAACGCCCGGCATATCAGCAGTCATCTACTGACCGGCGACAACCGTGGCAGCGCCAAAGTGGTGGCCGAGGCGCTGGGCATCAGCAACGTGCACGCCGAAGTGCTGCCGGCGGACAAAGCCGCCGAGGTCGCCGTGCTGAAAAAAACCGGCGTGGTGGCGATGGTCGGCGATGGCATCAACGATGCGCCGGCCCTGGCGGCCGCCGACATCGGCATCGCCATGGGTGGCGGTACCGACGTGGCCATGCACGCCGCGGGCATTACCCTGATGCGCGGCGATCCGCGACTGGTGCCAGCGGCGCTGGAGATCAGCCGCAAGACCTACGCCAAGATCCGGCAGAACCTGTTCTGGGCCTTCGTCTACAACCTGATCGGCATTCCCCTGGCCGCCTTCGGCTTTCTCAACCCGGTGCTGGCCGGCGCGGCCATGGCGTTGTCGAGTGTGAGCGTGGTCAGCAATGCGCTACTGTTGAAAACCTGGAAACCCAAGGACCTGGAGGACAACCGATGAACATCGGCCAAGCAGCCCGTCATAGCGGCCTGAGCGCGAAGATGATCCGTTATTACGAGTCCATCGGCCTGCTCAAGGCGGCCCATCGCACCGACAGCGGCTATCGACTCTATGGCGATCAGGACCTGCATACACTGGCGTTCATCAAGCGTTCCCGGGATCTGGGGTTCTCCCTTGAAGAAGTCGGCAAACTGCTGACCCTCTGGCAGGACCGCCAGCGTGCGAGTGCCGATGTGAAAGCACTGGCGCGGCAGCACATTGACGAACTCAATCAGAAAATCCGCGAACTGGGGGAATTGCGCGACACGTTGCAGGACCTTGTGGAGCATTGTCAGGGTGATCATCGACCGGATTGTCCGATTCTCAAGAATCTGGAGTCGGGGTGTTGCGATACGTCGGCTCGCGCCTGAGAGATGATGACTGTACCGACGCCATCGCTGGCAAGCCTTGCTCCTACAGGTTCTGCCGTGTCGCATAGATAGCGTTCACACCTGAGATCCCTGTGGGAGCGGGCTTGCTCGCGAAAGCGGTCTATCTGTGAAATGGATGCTGCCTGACACGACGCCTTCGCGAGCAAGCCCGCTCCCACAGGTTGCGTTGTATTTGCAGGATCGGACCGGGCACAAAAAAACCGGCCGAAGCCGGTTTTTTTAGCCGATCACTGCATCCACGGAGGCGGAGGCGGTTCGTCGGTTTTTCCAGGTGGCGCATCGTCCGCGGCACGGGCCGCTTGCTTGCGCTCTTCATCCAGGCGCGCAGCCTCGATCTCGCGCATGATGCCGCTCACGTCGGCCAGCTCTTCAGGTTCGTCGAACTCGCCGGTCAGGACGCTGCCCGGGTGCAAGGTGCCGGCCTCGTACAGGGCCCACATTTCCTTGGCGTAGCGAGTCTTCTTCAGCTCCGGGGCGAACCGTCCGAAGTAGGACGCCATGTTGCCCACGTCCCGCTCCAGCATGCTGAACGCGTGGTTGTTGCCCGCAGCGTCCACCGCTTGTGGCAAGTCGATGATGACCGGGCCGGTCGGCGTCAACAGCACGTTGAACTCCGACAGGTCACCGTGCACCAGACCGGTACACAACATCAGCACGATCTGCGAAATCAGAAAAGCGTGATATTCGCGCGCCTGTTCCGGCTCCAGCACCACGTCGTTCAAACGCGGCGCCGCATCGCCGTACTCGTCGGCCACCAGTTCCATCAACAGCACACCTTCGAGGAAGTCATACGGCTTGGGCACTCGCACGCCGGCATTGGCCAGGCGAAACAGTGCGGCCACTTCGGCGTTCTGCCACGCGTCTTCGGTCTCTTTGCGACCGAACTTGGAGCCTTTGGCCATGGCCCGGGCCTGACGGCTGTTGCGCACCTTGCGGCCTTCCTGATACTCGGCCGCCTGACGAAAACTGCGTTTGTTCGCCTCCTTGTAGACTTTCGCGCAACGCAACTGATTGCCGCAGCGCACCACATAAACAGCTGCTTCTTTACCACTCATCAGTGGGCGCAGCACTTCGTCGACCAGACCGTCCTCGATCAGGGGTTCAATGCGTTTTGGAGTCTTCATCAGCTTTTATTGTGGGTCCTTTATTACCAAACACGCGAAAGTCATTCGTTATACGGCAATCCACTCCATCGGGGGAGGGGGTGGCGACCTATGAACATTACAGATGCAAACAAAGTGCCGTTTTTATCAGTAAAAACGGTAATCGGTCCGTGCTTGCCGAGGATCATAGCCGAGCCTTGGGCACTTGTTCTGCGCCGGTTGCGACGGCATTTGTGCCAGATGCCGGGACCGGCCCCCTACCGTTCGCGGGATTTTTCAAAACGGCGCTCAATTTCCTCCGACAACAGCCGAAGCCCTGAGTGACAAATTGATTTGTCCGACAATCGTTTGCCCAAACAATAACGATGTCGCACTCACGGATCCGGGTCCATGAACCACTTTCACTGCTGCCAATAAACCGCGAGTCATCTGCACTGCGTGGGCTTACAAGAAAATCTGGAGCGCGGATGAACATCAAACAGAAGTTGACCTGGGCGTTTGCAATCATCGCCTGCTTGCCCGTGGTGCTGGTCGCCACCCTCGTTGTGCTGAACTTGCGCAGTGATGCCAAGGACGAATTCGTCGACAACAGCGGTCGGGAAATCCGTCAGGTCAGCAATGCCATGCAGCTGTTTTTCGACGGCATCAGCCAGAACGTCGAGTACCTGGCCAAACAACCGCTGATCACCAACTCCGACGACAGCCTCAAGACTTACATGGGCGCCAACGCTGCCAGCGTTCCACAGGGCGAGTCGGACAAAAAAGTGTTCGCCTTCCTGCAGGAACTGGGCAACGCTCACCCGTCCTACGCCTACGCCATCCTTGGCACCGCCGCCGGCGGTTATGTGTCGTGGCCGGACGATGCCCAACTGGCCAACTACGACCCGCGCCAGCGTCCGTGGTACAAGGCGGCCCAGGCCAAACCGGGCAAACCGTTTCGTACCGAGGCCTACTACTGGGCTGAAAACGATACGTCCTACGTCAGCACCGTGCGCACCGTCGACAACAAACTGGGTACCAACGGCGGCGTCGTCAGCATCGACGTATCGCTCAAACAACTCACCGAGCTGGTCAAGCAGATCAAGCTCGGCGAAACCGGCTACCTGATGCTGCTGGAAAACAACGGCACCGTACTGGTCGATCCGAAGCAACCGGAACACAACTTCAAGGCCCTGGGCAGCCTCGGCGAGGGTTATGCGCAACTGGCCAAGGCCGGTAAAGGCCTGGTCGAAGTGGAACTCAATGGCGAGCGCTACATGGCCAACGTCTGGCCGTCGGAGCAACTGGGCTGGACCTTCATCGGCCTGATCAAGCACAGCGACGTGATGAGCACCGCGACCCAACTGACTTGGTTGATCGCCATCATCGCCGCCGTGCTGGCGGTGGTGTTCGCCATCGTCGGCGCCAGTTTCGCCAGCGTCATCGTGCGTCCGATCCGTGGTGTGGCCGATGGCCTGGAAGGCATCGCCCAGGGTGAGGGCGACCTGACCAAGAGCCTGGAGATACGCGGCCGCGACGAAACCGCGCAACTGGCCAACTGGTTCAACCAGTTCCTGGCGGCGATTCGCAGCCTGATCCAGAGCATCGGCGGTGCCGCCACCAAGATCCTGGCGACCTCCAAGAGCTCGACTCAAGTCTCCCATGACATGGCCGAAGCCGCCGGGCGCCAGCGTGAAGCGGTGGACATGGTGTCCACGGCGTTCCACGAAATGGTCGCCACCGCCAACGAAGTGGCGCGCTCCTGCAGCCAGGCCGCCGAGTCGGCCGACAGTGGCCAGCGTCAGGCCCGTGAAGGTCAGCAACAGATCGATGCGGCGGTGAGCAGCGTGGATCGCCTGAGCCACGAAATCGAACAATCGGCTCAGTCGATGCAACAACTGGAGCGCGACAGCAACGACATCCAGTCGATCCTCGGCACCATTCGCTCGATCGCCGAACAGACCAACCTGCTGGCACTGAACGCGGCCATCGAAGCGGCGCGGGCCGGCGAACAGGGTCGTGGTTTTGCGGTGGTGGCGGACGAAGTGCGGGCCCTGGCCAAGCGCACCGCCGACTCCACGGCGGAAATCGACGGCCTGTTGGGCAACCTGGCCAAGCGCACCAGCCAGGTGACGCAACAGATGCACGCCAGCCTGGAAGTGTCGCAACAATCGGTGACCCGCATCGGTGAAGCGCGCAGCAGCTTCGGGCAGATTCGCGAATCGGTGGACGTGATCCGCGACATGAACACCCAGATCGCCACGGCGGCGGAACAACAGCATCAAGTCGCCGAGGACATCAACCGGCACATCAGCCAGATCCACGGCGATGCGCAATTGGTGGCGGAACTGGCCAACTCGGCGCGCCTGGATTCCCAGAGCCTGGCCGGGTTGTCCAATGAGCTGGACGGGTTGGTGCGCCGCTTCCGTACCTGATGCTCAATAACGCCACGGACCAAGAGTGGGAGCGGGCTTGCTCGCGAAAGCGCAGTGTCAGTCAACGATGATGTCGACTGGTCCACCGCTTTCGCGAGCAAGCCCGCTCCCACATTGGATAAGAGGTGTCACTGCCTGAACAACTCCCCCGGCGTAAACCCGAACAACCCCTTGAACGCGGCAATGAACGCCGACGTCGAATCATACCCACAGGCCAACGCCGCATTGGTCACGCTGTCCCCCTCCTCCAGCAGACTCAGCGACGACAGCAACCGCATCCGCTGACGCCAGCCCCGAAAGCTCAACCCGGTTTCACGCTGGAACAGGCGCATCAGGGTTTTTTCCGACATCCCCAAGCGCTGCGCCCAGTCTTGCAGGGTCACGCCGCGTTCGGGGTTTTCGATCAGTTCGTTGCACAACCCCAACAGCCGTTCGTGGCGTGGCAATGGCAGGGAGAACCCGACTTCCGGCAAGGTCGCCAACTGGTCCAGCAATACACTCACCAGCCGCGTTTCCTGAGTGTCGCCCTGTGGATACTCCACCGGCAGCAGGCAAAAACTCTTGATCAGCTCCCGCGCCAGCGGCGTCACCTCCAGCACCCGGCAACGTCCCTGCGCCCATTGGCAATCCTCGCGCCGCACGTACAGGCTGCGCATCTCGGCGCGCATCGAAGTCACTACTTGATGCTCAAGATCCGCCGGTATCCAGATCCCCCACTGCGGCGGTGCAAAGAAACTGCCCTCGGCGGTGTGCACGCCGAGAACGCCGCTGATGGCGTAGGAAAACTGCACCCAGTCGTGGCGATGGGACGGGGTCCAGGAACCGGCATTGAGGCTCTCGACCCGTGCGTACAACGGGCGCGGCAGGACGGTAATGGGCGGGATGCTGCGTTCGAGGGATTCTTGTCCGTTGGTCGGCATTGATGGGCCTTGTGTTGCGCGATCGCTATTGACGCGACGTTAGGCCATGCCTCCCATCTAATCAACACCGCCAACCTCCTGTGGGAGCGGGCTTGCTCGCGAAGGCGGAGTGTCAGGCAACATCATAATTGCCCGACACTCCGC
>NZ_LYVP01000105.1 GCF_001984065.1 Pseudomonas sp. KK4 | reverse complement strand
TGGCTGTCTGACTCCCCGCGTCGCCTGGACGACCATCGCGAGCAAGCTCGGCTCCTACAGGGGTGGGTGTTGTTCACAAAATATGTGCACGCCGCTCCCAACCTGGATTGAGTACATCCGCAAAATCAGGTCGCATGGCATCTAGGCTTTGGCCTGCGCAACCCTCCCAGCCTCGGCACGCACCGTTATGTCGCTGAGCATCCCGCTCTCAATCCGAATCAATCGATCCGCCAGGCCGAAGTATGCATCGTCATGGGAAATGACGATCACCAGTTTTCCGCGCTCGCGCAGGTCCGTGAGGATCCGGTCGTAGAAGAACTGCTTGAACACCGGGTCCTGATCGGCCGCCCATTCATCGAACAGGTAGCACGGGCGGTCTTCCAGGTAGGCGCTGAGCAGGGCCAGGCGTTTGCGTTGGCCGGTGGACAGGGCCAGGGTGGTCATTTTTCCGTCTTCGATCTGCACCTTGTGGTCCAGCTGCAGGTGCACCAGGTATTCCTGAGCCTGCTGCACCCGTTGCGGATCGTCGCCGTTGAGCAGGTTTTCGAACAGGCAGAAGTCGGTGAAGATCGCCGAGAAATGCTGGCGGTAATGGTGGTTGTCGTTGGCCGAGGACACTTGCTCGTCGAGCAGGATGTCACCGCTTTCCGGCCGGTAGAGGCCGGTCAGCAGCATGGCCAGGGTGGTTTTGCCGCTGCCGTTGCCACCGGTGATGAACACCACCTCGCCGGCATTGAGGGTCAGGTCGATAGGGCCCAGGGTGAAATGGCCGTCCTCCCGTTCGCGGTAGTAGGTGTGGGCGACCTGACGGCAGACCAGGTTGCGCACCTGAGTCGTCGGGAGGGTCTCGACGGTCTCGCTGGCGGTTTCCATCTCGCCTTCAAGCGCGCGGATCTTGTTCAGCGCGACGCTGGCCCGGCCGAGGGTGGGCAGGGCATGCATCAGCTCCGACAGCGGGGTGATCATGTACAGGATCGCCAGGATGTAGCCGGTGACCAGGCTGGCGCTCAGTTCGATGAAGTGCGGCGCGACGAACAGCACCACGCCGATCAGCATGTAGAACACCGCGTTGCCCCAGTTCAGCACCACCGCGTAGATGCTCATGCCACGCACGAAATCCTTGCGGTACTGCAGGCTCACGGGCAGCAGCAGGCGGCTGAAGAAATGCTGGCGACGCGGGTGGTTGAGCTGCAGTTCCTTGCTGCCATCGGTGAGCAACCGGTATTGATCGAACAACTGATCCTTGAGCTCCCGGGCGCGGGAGATCGAGGTCAGGGCCCGGCGTTGCGGCCAGTTGAAACTGAGGCTGCCGAGTACGATCAGCAGCAGCGTCAGGCCCAGCAGCGGCAGGCTCAGCCAGCCCAGGTAGCCCAGGCAGGCCGCGATGATGCCGGCGTTGACCAACAGGATCGGCACCAGCTCCACCGCCTGGCTGATGGTTTGGGTATCGTCGGTCAGCATCGCCAGCAAACGATGTTTACCCAAGCGTTGCAACTTCGCGTACGGGGTATCGATCAGCTTGGCGCTCAGGTGCAGGCGCATGTCGTGCACGGCACCTTGGCCCAGGCGCAGCAGGCTGACGTCGGCGATGACCCGGGACACGGCCACCAGCAGCACCAGCGCGGCAAAGTACAGGCCATCGGTGGGCCGCAACTGATCGAACACTTCCAGGCTCTGGTTGATCATGGCGATCAGGCCCGCCGCCGCCAGGCCGCAGATCAGGCCCGTCAGGGTCGCGACCAGCAGCGCGCGCCAGGAGCGCTTGGCCATGAGTATCAACAAATCCATTTCAAACCGCTCCGACAGGGGTGAAGGCCTTGAGCCGCGCGACCAATTGCTCATGCAAGGTGCGTTGCTCAAGGATAGTCAGGTGTTGCGCCGGGATCACGTCGCGGGTCAACGACCCACTGCTCAGCCGTTCCCAGTGCGGGTCGACGAAATGCCCATCGGCCAGGGTGTCGCTGGCCCACCAGACAGCCACGTCACAGCTTAACCGCGGCGGCTGGAACGTCGCCAACAGATGCTGGGTGTGCTGCTGGTAACGCAGCCGCGTTTGCAGGTGCTCCCAGTTGTCGCCGTCCAGTTGCAGACCCTGCTGACGCGCCCATTGCACCAGTTCCGGCAGTCGCTGCGCTGGCGCCAGGGACTCCAGTCGTGCGGTCAATTGCGCGAGCTGTACTGGCGGCAACTGCCGCATCAAGGTCTGGCTGTCCAGTGTCAGGGCCGGCAGCGCCGAAGCGAGCAATGCTTCGACGCTCTCTTCGGGCGCCTGATGCTGGTACTGCGAATCGACAATACCGAGGAAGACCACCTGCTCGCCTTGACGCTCCAGGTGCGCGGCGGCGGCAATCGCCAACAGCCCGCCGAGGGAAAAGCCCAACAAGTGATAAGGCCCCTGTGGTTGCTGCTCGCGCAGATGCTCGACGTAGAGCGCCGCAAGGCTGTCGATGTCCCCTCCCAGATTGGTGCTGTCATCGGCCAGATAAGCCGCCTGCAGCCCCCACAGGTTCCAGCCCGGCAGTGGCGAACGCAGCGAACGATAGTCCTGCACATGGCCGGTGGAAGGATGGAAACAGAACAGGTTGGGCCCCTGCGCAGTGTCCGCCGCCGACAGCCTCACCAGCGGCGACAGCTTGAGCTGCGCCTGCACCAGTGCCGCGAATGCCGAAACACTCGGCGCGGTGAACACCGCATTGACCGTCACCGGCGCCGACAGCGCCGTCTGCAAGCGACTGGCCAGGGTCACCGCCGCCAGCGAGTGGCCGCCCAACTCAAAGAAATCATCGTCGATGCCGACCCGCTCCAGGCCCAGCACCTGCGCCCAGACCTCGGCCAGCAGCGCTTCCAATGGCGTGCGCGGCAGGGCACCGCCAACGCTGTCGAGTACCTTGTCCGCCCATTGCTGCAAGGTCTTGCGATCAAGCTTGCCGTTGGCCATCAGCGGCAGGGCTTCAACGATACGCAGGGCAGGCAGCATGTAGTCCGGCAGACGATCCTGAGCCTGGCCATGCAGCTGCGCGACCGTGGCCGACTGCCCCGGCGCCAGGGTCAGGAAGGCGAACAATTGCTGGCCCAACTCGCCCTTGGACAGGCACTCCACCGCCGCCTGAGCGACGCCTGACAGGCTCGCCAGCTGTGTCTGGATTTCGTCCAGTTCCACCCGGAAACCACGGATTTTCACCTGGCGATCGGCGCGCCCGGTGATCTCCAGGCTGCCGTCATGCCGATAACGCGCCATGTCGCCGGTGCGGTACAGGCGCTCACCCGCCACATCGATGAACCGTTCGCTGCTCTGTTGCGCATCCAGGTACCCCCGCGCCACTTGCGGGCCGGCGATATAGAGCTCGGCGTTCACCCCCGGTGCGACCGGATGCCGTTGCTCATCGAGCAGATACAGGCGCATACCGTCCAGACGTTCGCTCAGAGGCAAACGCCGATAATCACAGGCCGGATCGAGCCGGTGCATCGCCACCCCGACCGTGGCTTCGGTCGGGCCGTAGTGGTTGAAGACCGCCAGGCTCGGCGCCAGCTCGCGCAGGCTCTGCAACAGACGCCGAGAGCAGGTTTCACCGCCGAGGATCAATTGTTTAAGTGGCAATACCGCAGCGCTCTGGGCATGAATCAGCCAGGCATCGAGCAGCGATGGCACGATTTTCAGGTGATCGATCGGGTACTGCGCCTGCCACGCCGCCCAGGCCTGGGCGTCCATGGCCGTGTCCTTGTCCAGCACATGCAGCTCGCCGCCGCTGGTCAGCGCCGGGAACAGCAAGGTGTAGCCCAGGTCGGCCGCCAGCGCCGTGACCACCGCGCTGCGCTCGCCGGGTTGGAGCTGCAGGCGGCGGCTCACGCTGGCGACGTAACTGGCCAGTTGAGCGTGCTCGACGATTACGCCCTTGGGCGCGCCGGTGCTGCCGGAAGTGAACAGCACATAGGCGGCATCCTGCGGCTGAATCTCCACAGTCAGCGCGGTCAGCGGACCTTGCTGCCAGAGCGCGGTATCCCGCAGATCGAGGCTGCCAGCGGCAGGCAGGGCTGGGGCGGCACCGGCCGAGCCACTGAGGACAAACACCGCTTGCGCCTGTTGCAGAATGCCCAGGGAACGCTGCGCCGGCTGGTGCACGTCCAGCGGCACGAACGCCGCGCCGCTCTTGAGCACCGCGAGCATGGCCAGCACCATCGACGCCGAACGGTCCAGGTACAGCGCCACACGATCCTCGCGACCCACACCCTGGGCCCGCAGGTAGTGCGCCAACTGATTGCTGCGGGCGTCCAGTTCGGCGTAGCTCATGTGTTGCGCAGCGTCACGCAGGGCCAGGTGATCGGGCAATTGCGCGGCACGCTGACTGAACGCTGCCGGCACACTGACAAAGGGCGGCGGCGCGAACGGACCGTGCAACGCATCCAGTGCCGTGGTGAAGCGTGACGATTGCAGCGACAACCCGGCCAAAGGCTTGCCCGGTTCGCTCAATGCATCGAGCAGCAGCGACTGCAATTGCTCCAGCAGCACCAGCGCCGCGTGCTCGCTGTAGCGATTGGGCAGGTGGCACAGATTCAGGCGATAGCCGCCCTCGAAGGCCTCGGCCACCAGCAACAATTCGATGCCCGGAGCGATGGCATGGACGTCCAGCACCTGGAAGGTCGAGGCGCTGCTGCCCAGGGTATTGAATCGATCGCCAGGTCCTGCGCTCCACTGGAAGCCATAACGAGACGTTTCGGCGGTGGCGCAATATTCCTGCCATTCCGTGGCCTGTTCGCAACCGGTCTGTACCTGCGCCAGAGCCTGGGCAAAGTGGCCGTGCGCCGCCGGCTCAAAGCACAGGGGCAAGGCCTTGGCGAACAAACCCCAGCACTCGGCGAGTTCCTCGTAATCATCCCGGCAATCGTGGACCCAGTTCAGGGTCAGTGCCGGACTGTCGCCGGTGCTCAGGCGTTGCAGCAGCACGCCCCAGGCGGTCATCAGCACCTGTTCCGGCGAGGCGTCGTGACGCTGGCAGAAACCGTCCAGCGCTGTGCTCAATGCTGCACTGGCAATCAACCGAGTGGTGATCGGCGCATCGCCGCAATCGCTGCGAACCTCGCGGTACAGCAGTTCACCGCCAGCCTGCTCATCCAGCGCTTGGCCCGCCCAGAAGCGCCGGCCATGCTCGGCATCTTCATCGGCCTGCAAGTCCTGCAGCCAGGCGCTGTACTGGATGTAGGTCATGGCGTCGTCATCGGCCACCGGTGCAGACGCAGAACCCAATGCCCGGGCCAGCCGCAACAAGGTGCCGCGATCGGCCGCCAGCGCCGGCAGGTGCAGGGTCACCCGGTTCGGCGAATTCACCTCGACGCGGATGGCCTCTGGCGCTGCGTCCTCGACCACCTGCAACGGCACTTGCAAACCCGGCTCAGGCCGCACTCGCAGGCGCAGCGCTTCATGACAGGCACTCAGTGCAGCCAGTCGCTCCTGCAAGCGGGTCAGCTCCAACTCCCCGGTCATCTCCAGTTCCAGGCGCGCCTCGGGCAACCCCGCCAGCCACTGGCTGCGTTGCTGCGGCGAGAGGGCGAACGCGGCTTCGCGCTTTTCGAAAGCGGTCATGCCTGCACCTCCGTGGCCTTGGCCAGTTGTTCGCGGTTCATCATCTGCCCCATGGCGACGCAGATCTTGCGCTCACCCTCGAACGGGTCCCGGGCATGGGCCACCAGCATGTTGTCGAGCATCACCATGTCACCTTTCTGCCAGGCGAACCGCACGGCGCAGTCTTCGTAGGCGGCACCGATCACTTCCATCACCGCATCTTCGATCACGCTGCCGTCGCCGTAGTACACGTTGCGCGGCAGGTTGCCGAGGCCGAACAGATTGATCAGGTTGGCCCGCACTTCCGGTTCCAGGCACGCGCTGTGGTGCAGTTGCACCTGGTTGAAGAACGACAGCTCCCCGGTGTCCGGATGGGCGACGATGGCCGGGCAGTGCTGGGCGATGCGCAGGTTATCGGCCCCCAGCCACTCCCATTGCATGCCGGTTTGCAGGCACTGGCGTTCGACGTCTTCCCGTTGTTCGGTCTTGAAGAAGTCCTGCCAGCGCACGTCCAGCTTGTCGGTGAAGTGGCGCACGTACAGCAGGCCCTGGGCCTTGAGTCGGGCAACGATGTCTTCCGGCAGGCGCGCCAGCACCTGACGGCAATCGACGATCGGCGTGCAGCCGCCGCGCGGGGCCGGGATCTCGCAGAAGAACCACTGCTTGCGCGGCCATTGCGGCAGGTGCGAGCTCTCGTTGTGGAACAGGATCATGTGTTGTTCAGGGTACGGCGTGGAGTGATAGATGTTCTTGCCCGAGGTGTTTTTCGGCAGGTCGCCGTAGGTGCCATACAGATCCGGCTCGATGGCTTGGGCGAACTGTTCGAACGCCGCGGCATCCGGCAGGTTGAAGCCACGGAACAACAGGCCGCCGTGGGTGCGCAACTGCTCGTTGATCCACGGCCGGGCTTGCAGTGCCCAGTGCACAGGGTCCAGATCGCCGAGCAGCGGTTCGATCACCAAGGGCAAGGCTTGCCCGTCGATCAGGGTGCGGATGCGCACCTGTTCATGGGGCAACTGGCTCACGGCGGTGGCGCGGGTTTGCTTGAGCTTGCTCATCTTCGACAGTTTGCGGGCACTGCGGGCGGCGGCGTCGTCGACCGCTGCCTCAGGTTCGGCCACTGCGCTGTCGCTGCCCGGCGCCAGGCGCCACGACCAATCATCCAGGGCCTTGGTCGGTTCACTCACGATTCGCTCCAGCAGGCTTTCGAAGCCTTGTTCAAGATGGTGGACGGTCGGCGCGTCGAGCACGCTGGTGCGGTACACCCAGCGCACGCTCAGGCCTTGCTCGTCGTCTTCCTCGACGAAGACCGCGAGGTCGAACTTGCTGTTCTCTTGGCCCGCTACCAGGTACTCCTCGACCTCCAGGCCGGGCAGGCTGGCGTTGGCGCCTGGGGTGTTCTGCATGACGAACAGCACCTGCACCAGCGGGTTGACCCCCGGCGTGCGCGGCGGCTGCAGGGCCTCGACCAGTTTGTCGAACGGCACCTGCTGGTGCTGGAACGCCGACAGGCAATCTTCCCGCAGGCGTTGCAGGCGGGCGTCGAACGGTTCGCCTTCGGTGAGGCGGGCGCGGATCGGCAGCACGTTGACGAAGAAGCCGATCAGATTTTCCACCGCCGGGTGTTCGCGGTTGGCCAGGTCGGTGCCGACGATGAAGTCGTGGGCGCCGCCGGCCCTTTGCAGCAGGCTGTTGAAGGCATTGAGCAGGACCATGAACAGGGTCGCCCGTTGCTCTTGCGCATAGGCCTTGAGCACCTGGGTTTGTGCCGCCGTGAAGCGCTGTTGCAAGGACGCGCCCCGGTAGTCCGGGCGAGCCGGGCGAGGGCGGTCCAGCGGCAACGGGATCACCGTCGGCGCGCCGTCGAGCTGGCGTCGCCAGTAGTCGATAGCCTGGGCCAGCAGGCGCTGTTGCGGCTCGCTGCGTTGCCAGTGGGCGTAGTCGGCGTACTGGATCGGCAGCGGCGCGAACACCGGCGTCGAACCATTGGAGAACGCCAGGTAACCGGTGATCAGCTCCTGCATCAGGATGCCCATGGACCAGGCGTCGGTGGCGATGTGGTGCAGCACCAGTTGCAGCACGTGATCGTCGGTGCCCAGGCGCAGCAGGCTGGCGCGCAGCATCGGCGCCTGTTGCAGATCGAAGGAGCGCGAGGCCTGTTCATCGATCAGGTGTTGCAGGGCTTGCGCCTGCTGTTCGCCGGCCAGGTGCTCCAGATCGGCAGGCGTCAGGTCGACCGTCGGCACCGCGCTGATCACCTGGCAAGGCTGTTCGCCCTTGAGTTCGAAAGCGGTGCGCAGCGACTCATGACGCTCCAGCACCGATTGCAACGCTGCTTGCAGCGCGGCGATGTCCAACGCGCCACGCAAGCGCACCACCGAGCCCATGTTGTAGGCCGCGCTCGGGCCTTCGAAGCGATCAAGGAACCACAGCCGTTGCTGGGCGTAGGACAGCGGCAACGTCTGGTCGCGCGGCACGCGGACGATCTCGCTGTCACGCTCGACCGCGATCTGGCCGTCCCGTTGCCGATCAACCACCTCGGCCAGTTGTTCCAGGGTGCCGCCTTCAAAGACGATGCGCAGCGGCAGGTTGACCTCCAGGCGACGGCGAATCCGCGACAGCATCTGGGTGGCCAGCAGCGAGTGGCCGCCGATGGCGAAGAAGTCGTCATGCACGCCGACAGTGTCCAGGCCGAGCAGGCCTTGCCAGATCTGCGCCAACACTGCTTCGGTGGCCGTACGCGGCGCCACGCGCTGCTGTTGATCCTGCTCGGCCTGCGGCAGGTCGAGGGCGGCGAGGGCACGGCGGTCGACCTTGCCGTTGGCGTTGAGCGGCAAGTGCGCCAGCTCCAGCCAGCGCGCGGGCACCATGTAGGCCGCCAGTTGGCTGCCCAGGTAGGCGCTCAGCAGCTGTTGCGCAGATTCGCCACCCAAGTTGGCGGCGCTGTCGAGCACGTACCAGGCCACCAATTGCAGGGCGCCGCGGGCATCCGGCAAGGCCAGGACTGCCGCGCTGCTCACCGCCGGGTGCTGCATCAGGCGGTTTTCGATTTCCCCCAGCTCGATCCGGAAGCCGCGAATTTTTACCTGCTGGTCGCGACGGCCGAGGTATTCGAACACGCCATCGGCGCGCATCCGCCCGATGTCGCCGGTGCGATACAGGCGTGCGCCCGGTTCGAACGGGTGCGGCACGAACGCTTCGCGGGTACGTTGCGGGTCGCGCAGATAACCGCGACCGACGCCCACGCCACCAATGCACAACTCACCAGGCACGCCGATGGGCACCAGGCGCAGGTCGGCATCGAGCACGAACATCCGGTTGTTGGCGGTCGGGGTGCCGATCGGCATGTGCAGGCAGTCGGCGTCCGGCGCCTGAGTGATGGCATGGAAGGCGACGTCGTCGGAGCACTCCGCCGGGCCGTAGGCGTTCATCATCGGGATCGCCGGGAAGCGCGCGCACCAGTCCCGCGCCAATGCCGGTGGCAGCGCTTCGCCGGTGGGCAGCAGCCAGCGCAGGCTGCTCAGGCTGTGTTGCGCCTGGCTTTCCTGAAGCATGCCGCGAATCAGCGCCGGCACGGTTTCCAGCAGGGTCAGGTGGTTGTCCTGGACGGCCTCGAGCAGGGCCAGCGGATCGTGGGCCTGGGCGTCCGGCAGGATGTGCACGGTGGCACCGAACAGCGGCGCGGCGAGGAACTGCCATACGCTGATGTCGAACGCTGGCGATGCGGTCTGGGCGATGCGGTCGTGCTCGCCCAGGCCCAGGGCCGGGACCTTGCCGAACATGTTGTTGAGCATGCCGCGCTGTTCGACCATCACGCCTTTTGGCGTGCCGGTGGAGCCCGAGGTGAAGATCACGTAGGCCAACTGGTCAGGGTCGTGGGTGTAGCTGACCGCTGGTTTTTCGGCGCCTTGCCACAGGGTCTGGGCGATCAGGCAGCTCGGCTGCTGTTGCAGGTGCGGCAGCACCTGATCCAGGGCGGCCGTTGCGTTTTCACACACCAGTAGTAACGGTGCCTGACCCAGGTCCAGCAGTTCAGCCAGGCGCGCAGGCGGCTGCTGGATATCCAGGGCCTGGAACGCGGCGCCGGCCTTGAGCGTGGCGATCATCATGGTCAGCAGCGCCAGGTCGCGTTCGGCGAACAGCGCCACCAGGGTTTCCGGACCGACCCCGGCTGCTTGCAGCGCGTGGGCGATGCCGTTGGCGCGGCGGTCCAGCTCGGCGTAGGTCAGGGATTGGCCCTGGCACACCGCAGCGATGTGCTGCGCCCGGCGTTGGGCCTGTTCGGCGAACAGCGCCGCGTAGCCGCGTTCCAGCGGGAAATCGACGTCTGTGCGGTTGCATTCGATCTGCAATTGCTGGCGTTCCGCTTCGGGCAACATGTGCAGGCTGCCCAATGTGGCCTCGGGTTCATCGAGCATGCTCGACAACAACTGCACCAGATGCCCGAGCATGCGCTGCACAGTGTCGGCGGCAAACCGCTGATTGTCGTAGGACAGGCGAATGCCCAGGCGATCGCCGGGGTAGAGCACCACGGTCATCGGGAAGTTGGTGTGCACCCGGTCTTCATAGATATCGATGCTGAAGTCGTCCAGTTGCACGCTGCTGATGTCCAGCGGCGCGTTCTCGAACACCACCAGGCTGTCGAACAACTGCTGGCCACGGGGCACGCCGCTGCAACGCTGAATGTCCACCAGCGAGGCGCTTTCGTGCTCGCGCAGTTTTGCGTTGTGCGACAGCAGCGCCTGTAGCCACTCGGACACCTGCGCTTGCGGGTCGACGTCGATTCGCAGCGGCAGGCTATTGATGAAGATCCCGACCATTTCCTCGACCCCGGCCAGCTCGGTAGGGCGACCGGCCACGGTGACGCCGAACAGCACGTCGCGATGGCCGCTGTAGCGCGACAGCAACAGTGCCCAGGCGCCCTGGATCCAGGTGTTGGGGGTCAGTTGGTAGTGCTGGCACAGCTGCTGCAAACGCTGGGTCTGGCTGATGTTCAGGGTCCGGTCCATGTCGCCGACAGCTTCCGGCGCCTGCTCGGGACGGGCCACCGGGCTGTCGACGTGCAACGGCGTCGGTTCGCTGAAACCCGCCAGGTCGGCTTGCCAGAAGGCGTGGGCGGCGGCCATGTCGTGGCGCTCCAGCCAGCTCATGTAGCCACGGAACGAACGGAAACGCGGACGGGCCACGGGCTCCTGACGCACGATCGCCTGGTAGATCGCCAGCAGGTCTTCCATCAGCAGGCCGAAGCACCAGGCATCGGTCAGGATGTGGTGGAAGCTGCGCACCACGGCGAAACGGCGGTCATCGAGCTGGAAAATCCGCAGGTGGGTCAGCGGCGCGCGGGCCATGTCGAAACCTTGCTGGCGCTGCGCTTCCAGCGCCTGGTCCATGGCCAGGGTCTGCTGCTGCGGGTCGAGGTGGCGCAGGTCTTGCCATTCGAAGGCCGGGTCGGTCTGGCGGTACACGCATTGCAGCGGCTCGTGATCGTCCTGCCACCAGAACGCGGTGCGCATCATCGGGTGGCGGTCGAGGAACACTTGCCACGCCGCTTCCATCGCCGTGCGTTGCAGGGCGCCGTCCCAGCTGTAGCGCTGTTGCATCAGGTAGATGCCGCTGTGGGGTTGCAGCAGGGTGTGCAGCAGCATGCCCTGTTGCATCGACGACAGCGGATACAAGTCCTCGATGTTCGGCCAGTCCAGCGGCTCGGACGCCAGCGTTGCCGCTTGCCTGTGGCACAGGGCGAAGGCCTGGCTGGCGGGGCGCAGATCAGGTTGCGCGAGCAGGCCGGCCAGCTCGGTCAGTCGTTGCTGCAGTTGCGAGGCCCAGCTGGCGGCCAGCGCGCCTTCGCAGCGCAGGTGCAACTGGCCGTCCTGCCAGAACGCGTCCAGGGTCAGCGGGCAGTTGGCGGCCGACGGCTGATGGGCGGCCTCGACCTTCGCCAGGATGCCCCGTTGTTCGCGGTGGCCGTCGCGGTCGCCCAGCCAGCGGATGGCGACGGGTGCGGCAGGCAGCTCGCGCAGCGGTTCTTGCAGGTAGGTGTTGTCCGACAGGTAGCGCAGGGCGCCGTAGTCGGCACCGAGTTGCGGGTAGGCGCGCAGTTGCGCCGCGGTGGCCTGCAAACGTTGCAGCAGGCTGTCGCCTTCGGGCTGAAGGAAGAAGGGGGCCGCCAGCTCCAGGGCGCCGATCAGACGGGTCGGGTCGAGGTCGGCCAGGGCAATCGGCGCGTCGACCGGCAGACGATCCGCCGGCGGGCGGGCACCTTGCAGGTTCAGCACGATCAGGCCTTTGCCATGCTCGCGGCATTGCTCGATGACGGCGCTGGCCAGCAGGCTGTTCCAATCCAGTTGCAGAACGTCACCCAAACGCTTGAGCTCGCGGGAGGTGTCGGCTGGCAGCGTCTGTTCGACCACGCTGCTCTGCTGCTGGCTGTCAGGCAGTTGCAGGGTGTCCATGCCGGCGAATTGCAGCCAGTGCTCCCAAGCCTCGTCCAGCCCATCGCCCTGGGCGTGGTGTTGCTGGTGGCGGGTCCAGTGGGTGAAGTCACCGCCGTTGTAGGACAGGCGCACCGGCCGCTGATACAGCAACTGCGCCAGGGCCAGGTTGAGGTCCGTGAGCAGCAGCGACCAGGACGCTTCGTCCACGCACAATGGGTGCGCGGCGAGCAACACATAAGGCTGGTCGCCATGGTTCAGCAGACTGGCGTGCAGGGTTTGCCCCGCGCTCAGCTCCAAGGCGTCGACACCGGCCTGGGCCAATGTTTGCAGACCTTCCGGGTTCAAGGCTTCGACAGTTCGAACGCTGACGATCGGGGCCTTCGGCGCGACCATCACCCGCTGCTGCCACTGACCATCGGGCAGTGCCTGCAACCCCAGGCGCAAGGCCTGATGGTGCTGTTGCAAGGCTGTGATCGCCCGGCTCAGCAAGTCGCTGTCGATGCTCTGGCTGAGCGCCACGCAGCGCCATGTAGCTGCCAGCGAATCCTGCTCCAGACGCGCCAGTTGGCCGGCGCCCAGGGGCAATTCGTAACCCTCGGCGAGGTTTTCCGCCACGGCGTTGCTGGCGTCAGCCCCCAGCACCCGGGCGATGTCGGCGATGGTGCGGTTTTCGAACAACTGGCGCGGGGTGAGCTTGAGGCCCTGCTGGTTGGCGCGGGCGATGATCTGCAGGTTGAGGATCGAGTCCCCGCCGAGGGCGAAGAAGTTGTCCTGCACGCCGACCCGTTCCAGCTTCAGCACGTCCTGCCAGATCTGCGCCAGCAGCGCCTCTACATCGTTACGTGGAGCGATGTGGCTGGCGCTGTCATCGACCGGTTTTTGCGGCAGCGGCAGGCGCGACGCGTCGACCTTGCCGTTACGGTTGAGCGGCAGTTCGTCGAGGCTGATGAAGTGCGCGGGCACCATGTAGTCCGGTACGCGCATGGCCAGGTCGTCACGCAGCTTGGCCGGCGACAGCGACTGGCTGGAGACCAGCCACGCCACCAGGCGCAGGCCGCCATCGAGTTCCACGGCACGCACCAGGGCCTGTTCGATCATCGGCGACAGGCGCTTGATCTGCGCCTCGACTTCCCCCAGTTCCAGGCGATTGCCGCGAATTTTCACCTGGCTGTCGACCCGGCCGAGGAACGCCACCTGGCCATCCACCAGCCAGCGCACCCGGTCGCCAGTGCGGTACCAGCGTTGCTGTTGGGCATCGACATGGAAGCGCTCGTCGGTCAGGTCCTGCCGGTGCAGGTAGCCACGGGCCAGGGCGCCGCTGATCAACAGCTCGCCCGATACCCCGGTGGCGACCTGCTGACCATTGGCGTCGACCACTCGCAACTGACGGTTGGGCAGGGGACGGCCCAGGGCAATGCTGCGCAGGCCGAGGGGCAGTTGCGTGGCAATCGCGCCGACGGTGGCCTCGCTCGGGCCGTAGTGGTTGAACACCTTCAGGTCCGGGGCCAGGCCGTTGACCTTGTCCAGCAGCGCCGGGGTGAGGGCATCGCCACCGAACACCAGCAGGGCGTTGGGCAACAGGCGTGCGTCCGGCAGGGCCTGCAACAGGCCGCCGAGGTGGCTTGGGGTGATTTTCAGTACATCGATCGGGTACTGGCTGAACAGCTCGGCCAGGGCCAGCGGGCTGAAGCCGCTGTCGTCGTCCACCAGCAACAGGCTGCCGCCGGTGCACAGGGCGCCGAACAATTGGGTGTGGCCCAGGTCGGCGGCAACGCTGGACAGCATGCCGTAACGGGCATTGACCGGCGGCTTGAGCACCGCTTGCACTGCCGTGACGTAGTCGACGATGGCCTGGTGCTCGACCACCACGCCTTTGGG
Source organism: Pseudomonas sp. KK4 (assembly GCF_001984065.1). Taxonomy (GTDB): domain Bacteria; phylum Pseudomonadota; class Gammaproteobacteria; order Pseudomonadales; family Pseudomonadaceae; genus Aquipseudomonas. The sequence goes on along the minus strand of NZ_LYVP01000105.1, from coordinate 4,412 downwards.
CGTGCCGGTGGAGCCCGAGGTGTAGATCACGTAGGCGGCATCGCTCGGGCTGTGCTCCACGGCGGGCGCGGTGTCCGGCTGGGCGGCGATGACAGACGCCGATTCGTTCAGCCACAGCACCGGGGTGTGTTCGACCAGACGGTTCAACAACGGTGACGGCGCAGCGCCGATCAGCAATGCAGCACGGCTGTCGACCAGCACGTCGGCCAGGCGTCCGGCCGGTTGTTTCAGGTCCAGCGGCAGATAAGCCGCGCCGGCCTTGAGCGTGGCCAGCAGGGCGATCACGAAGTCGCTGCTGCGTTCCAGGGCCAGGGCCACCAGGCTGTCGTGGCCGATGCCTTGGGCACGCAGGTGCTGGCTCAGGCGGTTGGCCTGTTGGTCGAGTTCGCGGTAGCTCAGGGCGCCCTTGTGATCGCGCACGGCCCATTGCTCAGGCTGTGCGGCAACCATGCGTTCGAAGCGTTGGTGCAGGCATTCGTTGGGCACCGCCAATGCTGCGCCACTGCCGATGGCCTGCAACTGCTGGCGTTCTTCGGCGCTCAGCCAGTCCAGTTCGCCGACCCGGGCCTGTGGCTGCGCGGTCATGGCCAGCAGGATGGCGCGCAATTGCGCCGACAACACCGCGATCTCGGCATCGCTGAAGCGGCAGCGATCGTAGCTGAACAGATAATTGAGTTGCTCCCCCGGCACCACGATCAGCGACAGCGGGAAGTGGTTGCGACCCTGGGTGTGGGTGATGCCGTCAGCCTGCTGCTCGCTGGCCGGGGCGATGAAGCTCAGGCCATCGGCGTCCTGATTCAGGGCGTCGGTCACCGGGAAGTTTTCGAACACCAGGATCGAGTCGAACAGCGCCCGTTCGGCGGCGATCTTGCTCATCGCCTTGAGCTTGCCCAAGGGCAGGTAGGCGTGGTGGCGCAGGTCGCTGTTTGCCTGCTGCAACTGTTGCAGCCAGTCCACCAGCACCGGGCTGTCGGCCCATTGCACCCGCAGCGGCAGGGTATTGATGAACAGGCCGACGGTGCCTTCCACCGCCGTGAGGTGCTCCGGGCGGCCGGCGACGGTCACGCCATAGACCACGTCATCACGCCCGGCATGCTGGCCCAGCAGCAGGGCCCAGGCACCCTGGATCAGGGTGTTGACGGTCAGGTCGTGGCGCCGGGCGAAGCTCGACAGTTGTTCGGTTTCGCTGGCCTGCAGCAGGCTTTCCCGTTCGGCGAACGGCGCCCCCGCAGGCTTGGCGGTGCGCACGGCGAAGTCCGGCAGCGGCGTGGGCTCGTTGAGGTCCTGCAACTGGTTGCGCCAGAAGCTTTCGGTGGCGGCCATGTCCTGTTCCGACAGCCAGGCGATGTAGTCGCGATAGGGGCGGGTCGACGGCAGGTTGGCGGGACGTCCCAGGGCCTGTTCGTAGTACAACGCCAGCCATTCCTGAATCGCGATGCCCACGCTCCAGCCGTCCATCAGGATGTGATGGAAGGTCCAGGTCAGGTGCCAGCGCTGGGGCGCCAGGCGCACCAGGCATACGCGCATCAGCGGCGATTCATTGAGTTCCAGGGCTTGCGCTCGCTGTTCCAGGGCCAGTTGCTGCAAGGCCTCCCGGGGCTCAGTAAGGTCCTGCCAGTCCAGCAGGTTTACCGGCGCGTCGACGTCCTGCTGCACCACCTGATAGGCATCGTCGAGGTCTTCCCAGAGGAACGCGCTGCGCATCACCGCGTGGCGCTGCATCAACGCCTGCCAGGCGCCGCGAAACGCCGTCAGGTTCAGCGGGCCCTGGATTTCCAGGCTCAGTTGCTGGTAGTACACCCGCGAATCGGGCTCAACGACACTGTGGAACAACAGCCCATGCTGGGTGGGCGATAGGGAGTAGATGTCTTCGATGTTGTTCATTGTTTCAGTGATCCATTCAAAGTCTTGAAAAACACGGCGAGCCTTGATCGCGGCGCCTGCCCGGCAGGCGCCGCACGGTTCGCTAGCTTTGCGAATTCGGTTTTGTCTTGAGTTTGCTCAGCAGCATGTCCAGGGACTTCTGGTTCATGCCCTTGGCCAGCGGGAAATCCGACGGCATCAGCGCGCCCGATTGCGGGTCCAGGCAATGGGCGACCAGCGCTTGCAGGTGCTCCAGCAGGCGCGCCGGCAAGCGGCTGTCGGCGGCCGGCGTGACGCTGTGCCACTCCACGTGCAGCACGCCGTCCTGCAGCCAGGCCACCACTTCACGGCCATGGCTGACGCGGTTGGCCAGGGCCACTTCCGACGGCGGCACCAGGCTGCTGGCGCGTAACCAGCCGCCGGCGGTTTGTTCGTGCCCCAGGTAGTTGAACAGCACGTCGCCGCGACTTGGCGGCAACACCCCGCGCTGACGCAGCAGGCCATGGCCCAGGCCGTTGCCCGGCACCGCGCGCAAGGCTTCCTTGGCATCGCGTACCCGCTCAGCGGGGGCACCGCTGGATTTCACCCGCAGCGGGAACAGGGTGGTGAACCAACCGACAGTGCGGCTGACATCCAGCCCATCGAACGGCGCATCACGGCCGTGGCGCTCCAGGTCCACCACGATCTCGGTGCGGCGTTCGGCTTCGGCCAGGGTGGCGGCGAGGGCGGCGATCAGCAGCTCTTCCGGTTGCGTGCGGTAGGCCGCGTGGGACTCGGTCAGCCATTGGTGGGTACGGGGCGCATCCCATTGGGCCGACAGGGTTTGACGCTCGCCGACCGTGGCCACGGCCGATGTATTGACTCCAGTCTGGGCAGTCCAATAGCGCTGCTCGGCGCCAACTTTGTCGCCGTGGGCGCGCATGTGCTCGGCCCACTGCCGGTAGGCGGTGGTTTTCGCCGGCAGCGTCGGGTTTTCGTCACGCTCCAGGCCTTGGTACAGCTGCTGGAAATCTTCCAGCAACGGCGTCCACGACACGGCGTCGACCACCAGGTGATGGGCGACCAGGTACAGCCGTTGCGGTTGGCCTTGCAACAGGGCTGCAGCGAACAGCGGGCCCTGTTGCAGGTCCAGGCTTTGCGCCACTTGCTGCAATTGCGCGGGCTGTTCCAGGCAGATGAAGGAGGCAGGCGAAACCGCTGCGATGTGCGCCTGCCATTGGCCTTCAACTTCCGTGAAACGCAGGCGCAGGGCGTCGTGATGAGCCACCAGACGATCCAGGGCCGCCTGCACCAGCGCCGGCTCCAGGTGACGATCGCTGTCGGCCAGCACCGACTGGTTCCAGTAGGCCGCCTGCGGTTGCTGTTGATCGAAGAACCATTGGTGCAGCGGCATCAACGGCATGGCGCCCGTGACCTCGCCCTGTTCGGCCAGGGTCAGCAACGGGCTGGCCACCTGCGCCAGGGCCGCCGGGGTCGGCGAGCGGAACAGGTCTTTCGGCGTGAGGGCGTAACCCTGCTCCCGCAGCCGCGAAATCAGCTTGAGGCCGAGGATCGAATCACCGCCCAGGGCAAAGAAACTGTCGGCGGTACCGACCTCGCGGCCGCCGCTCATCATCTCGCCCAGCAACTCACCGAACAGCTGGCAGAGCAGGGCTTCCAATGCGTTGCGCGGTGCTACGCGGGCCTCTTGCGACTGCGGCAACGGCAGGGCGGCCAGGGCCTTGCGGTCGATCTTGCCGTTGCTGGTCAGGGGCAGGGCCGGTACTTCGAGCCACACCGCCGGCACCATGTAGGCCGGCAGTTCGGCGCTGAGTTTTGCGCCCAGCTCCCCCTGCGGTGCATTGCTGCTGTAGAACGCCACAAGACGGTTGTCCAGCACCAGGGTGCAGGCGCCGGTGATGGCGGGCTGGTTGAGCAAGGCCGCGTCGATTTCACCGAGCTCGATACGCTGACCACGCAGCTTCACCTGATGGTCGAGACGGCCGAGGTACTCGATGTTGCCATCGGCCAGGAAGCGGCAACGGTCGCCGGTGCGGTACAGGCGGTCACCGGCAATGAACGGGCTGGCGAGGAAGCGTTCCTCGGTCAATTCCGGACGCTTGAGGTAGCCCCGTGCCACGCCGACGCCGCCGATGTACAGCTCGCCGATGCTGCCGATCGGCAGCGGTTGCATGGCTTCGTCGAGGATGTACAGGCGCAGGTTGGCGATGGGTTTGCCGATTGGCACGATGACGTCGTCCACCGAGCAACGCCACACCGAGACGTCAATCGCCGCTTCGGTCGGGCCATAGAGGTTGATCAGCGCCGCCGGGTGTTGACCCATGAAGCGCCGTACCAGGTCTGCCGGCAGCGCTTCGCCACTGGCGAACACCTGGCGCAGGCTCTGGCACTTCACCAAGGTGGGCTCCTCGACAAACGCGCGCAACATCGACGGCACGAAGTGCAGAGTGGTGACCTGTTCCTGCTGGATCAACTGGCTCAGGTACGCCGGGTCGCGATGGCCGTCCGGACGGGCGACCACCAGGGTGGCACCGGTGATCAGCGGCCAG
>NZ_LYVP01000104.1 GCF_001984065.1 Pseudomonas sp. KK4 | reverse complement strand
GCCATCGTCGGCACCCTGGTCGGTGCGCTGACCGGTGCCGTGGTCGCCCACTACCTGCCGGCGGAATGGCTGAACAAAATGCTGCCGGTGATCGTGTTCGCCTGCGGCCTGTACCTGTTGTTCGGCGGCACGCCGAAAGCGCCGCTGGACAGCGACGCCCCGATCAAGAAGAAGTGGCAATCGACCCAGGGCTTCACTCTGGGCTTCTACGATGGCGTGGCGGGTCCCGGCACCGGGGCGTTCTGGACCGTCAGCAGCCTGCTGATGTACCCGATCGACCTGGTCAAGGCCAGTGGTGTGGCGCGCAGCATGAACTTCGTCAGCAACATCGCGGCGCTGTCGGTGTTCGTGTTTTCCGGGCAAGTGGACTGGATCATCGGCCTGAGCATGGGCCTGTCGGTGATGGTCGGCGCATTCTTCGGTGCTCGCACCGCCATCAGCGGCGGCGCGAAATTCATTCGTCCGGTGTTCATCACCGTGGTGCTGGGACTGACCGTGCGCCTAGCCTGGCAACACTGGTTCAGCGTGGCCTAAGCGGCGGGCCACGTAGACGTCGATCAGGTAGCGGGCAATCGAGCGCGACGCCGGCAACGGCGGCAGCGCATGGACGTTGAACCACTGGGCGTCTTCGATCTCGTCTTCCTGACAGACGATTTCCCCGCCGGCGTATTCGGCATGGAAGCCCAGCATCATCGAATGCGGGAACGGCCAGCACTGGCTGCCCATGTACTGGATGTTCTTGACCTCGATCCGCACTTCCTCGCGCACTTCGCGGATCAGGCAGTCCTCGGCCGATTCGCCCGGCTCGGCAAACCCGGCCAGGGTGCTGTAGACCCCGCTGACAAACCGTGGCGAGCGCGCCAGCAGCACTTCGTCGCCACGGGTCACCAGCACGATCATGCTCGGTGAAATGCGCGGGTAGCTGCGCAGGTCGCAGGGCTGGCAATACATCGCACGTTCGCGCGGCACCTGAGTCATGGCCTGGCCGCAATTACCGCAGAAGCGATGCTCACGGGCCCAGGTGCCGATCTGTGCGGCGTAACCCAGTACCTTGTACAGCGTGTGATCGCCTTCGAGCATGAACGCCCGCAGGCCTTTCCAGTTGCAGCCCGGCACTTCGCTGGCGTGGTGCAGTTCCAGCAGGTAGACCGGCTCGCCGTCGAGGTGACCGATGCCATGTTCGGCCAGAACCGACAGGTCCTGACGCTTGAGCCATTCCCGGGGGAACAGCGCGCCATTGTCATCGAACAGGAAGCCTTCGGGGCTGCGGGCCACGGCCCAGCCGCCCGGTTGATCGGTGTCCAGTACTGCGGTGGTCCAGCGTGAAGTCATTTTTCAATCAATCCAGAAATTCGGGTTTCTGTTTGCTCATATGGGCGGCCATGGCCACGCGCAGATCGGTGGATTGCAGCATGGCGGCGTTCCAGGTGGCGACGTATTCCAGGCCGTCATCGATACGATGATCGCGCATGTAGCTGATCATCTCCTTGGTGCCGGTGACGGCAATCGGCGACTTGCTCGCAATCTCCCGGGCGATGCCCATGACACCGTCGAGCAGGCTGGCGGTATCGCTGTAGACCCGGTTGACCAGGCCCATGCCCCGCGCTTCCCCGGCGCCGAATGTGCGACCAGTGTAAGCCAGTTCGCGCAGCATGCCGTCACCGATGATCCGCGGCAAGCGTTGCAAGGTGCCGACGTCGGCGGCCATGCCGATGTCGATTTCCTTGATCGAGAACTGCGCGTCTTCGGCGGCGTAGCGCATGTCGCAGGCGGCGATCAGGTCGATGGCACCGCCCAGGCAATAGCCCTGGATGGCGGCGAGCACCGGTTTGCGGCAACGGTCGACGGCGTTGAAGGAAGCTTGCAGGGTGAGGATCTTGCGTCGCAGCAGGCGCGCATTGCGGCCCACGTCCTTGCCCAGTTCATTGGCCACGTTGGCCAGCATCATCAGGTCGATGCCCGAGGAGAAATGCTTGCCAGCCCCGCTTAGCACCACCACCCGCACTTCGTCGGTGTCGTCGACCCACTGGAAGATCTCGACGATTTCGCTCCAGAAGGCCGCATTCATCGAGTTGATCTTTTCCGGACGATTGATCTGCACATGAGCGATTTTATCGGCCAGTTCGACGCTGAACGCGGTGTATTGGGACATGTCGGTGATCCTTTGGCGGGCAAAAAAGAGGCGTCGACTATACCAAGGCAGTGTGGGGGTGGTTCGGCCAAAAGCGGGACCGTTGAGGCTATGTGACGTAGGTACTGGCCTCTGTGGTCAGGTTATTTATACCCTCACCACAGTTTACTGGGCGCATAACCTCTCGATTTGGGCTTCCCTTGCTGTAGACGCCAGAAAGAAAATGAATAATTGTTTACCCTGCGGTGTTGAGGTTCTGCTGTTCACTGCTGCACAACTTTCTCGGCCTGTTCACTGTCCCAATCCTGACACCCGTGGAGCACCTGCCCATGAATAGCCGTTATGCAATGTTAGCCGCCCCGCTGTTGCTCGCCGTTGCCTTGTCCAGTGCCCAGGCATGGGCCAATGGCGAAGAAGACACCCCCGCCAAACCGCAATGTCCCAAAGGCCAGGTTTTCGACAAGAAGGCGCAGAAATGCGTGCTGCAGACCAGCCAGCGGGTGCCCGACGCCGACCGTACCGACTACGCCTATCAACTGGCCAAGGACGGGCGCTACGAAGAAGCCCTGGCGCTGCTCGACACCCTGCAGAACCCCAACACGGCCAAAGCCCTGAACTACCGCGGCTACGCCACCCGCAAACTGGGCCGCACCGACGAAGGCATCGGTTACTACCTGCAATCGGTCAAGCTCGACCCGCATTACGCCAAAGTCCGCGAATACCTGGGCGAAGCCTATGTGATCAAGGGTCAACTGGATCTGGCCCAGCAGCAGTTGCAACAGATCAAATCGATTTGCGGCAATACCACGTGCGAGGAGTATCAGGACCTGGCCGAAGCCATCAACGGCTCGTCCAAGACCTGACCGTCGCCGCCTCCCTGTGGGGGCCAGATGCTCCTACAGGGGACCGGACTTTGTCAGTTCCTGAACTTTGGGAAACTCCCCCGCCGCGCCCGTGACCAGGGTGTACCTGACTTTGTCGCCGACCAGAAAATAGTCGTCGCCGTCAGCGGTTATGTTCAGCCCGATGCGCACCGCCAGTCTGGAATGGCCGTCGTCAGCCATCACGATGGCGAATTTGGTCGACGTTGCATCGACCCAAACCTTGCGGATGGCGTTGATCGTGCCACGGCCGGTCTTTTTTCCTGTGGTTGGCGCTCCCATTTCTACCCTCCAGTCATCAGTGCGTGGCGCGACAGCCTGACTGCGTAGGCACAATGAAACGCTCAAGCGCTGAACCTGACTACTGTCAGGATTGACAGATTTCAGGGTCAGCGCACTACCGTTTGTCACATTTGCAGGGTCAGCCCGGTGTCGGCAGCCATAACCGAAAGCGCGCCCCTCCCAGTGGCGATGCTTGAACCGTGAGCGTTCCGCCCTGGGCTTCCAGCGCCCGGCGACTGATCGCCAGCCCCAGGCCAAACCCGCCCGTGGCCCGATCGCGGCTACGGTCCAGGCGATAGAAAGGTTCGAAGATCCGCTCGCGCTCATCGTCCGGAATGCCGATGCCGTCATCGTCGACCCAGATTTCACAGCCCTTGGGGCACACCTGCACGCCGATCTGGATGCGCTTTTCGCAGTAGCGCATGGCATTGCGCAGCAGGTTTTGCAGGGCACGGGCGGTCAGGCGCGGGTCGAGGCTGAAGCGTTCGAGTTGGCCGTGGAGCAGCACGTCGATGACGATGTCCGGTGATTGCTCCTCATCGACACTGCCCAGGATGCTATCGATGAATTCATCCAGCGACACCTCGACCTGTTCCGGCACCCGCGCCGGATTTTGCAGGCGGCTGTAGGACAGCAGCTCCAGCACCAATTCATCGAGTTCGCGGATGTGATCCACCAGGCCTTGCAGGCGTTCGCGGCTGGCGGCGGGCATGTCGTCGGACAGCGCCAGGGCCAGACCGAAATCCAGGCGAGTCAGGGGCGTGCGCAGTTCATGGGACACCGCGTTGAGCAGGTCACGCTGCTGGTTCAACAGGTTTTCGATGTCGCCAGCCATGGTGTCGAAGACATTGGCCAGGCTGCCGATGTTGGAACTGGGGGCAATGTGCGTGCGCTCGCTCAGGTGGCCCTTGCCGAAGCGTTCGGCCGCGCCTTTCAGCCGTTCCAGGTCACGCCAGTGCGGCCGCAGCCACAGCAACAGGCAGGCGAGCATGGTGGCGCCGATCAGCACGTTGATGCTCCAGTACAGCAAGCTGACGTCCATCGGGTCTGGCGGCACCACCATCTGCACCACGGTGAGCTCGTCCAGCGGCGCCACCGCCAGGGTGCGCCAGCCCCAGTCGCCGATGCGCACCACGTTTTCGCCGCGCTGCAAACGCTGCTGCTCATTGGCGGAAAAAACCGGGTCGTCATTGCGGCTGAGCACGATGTGCAGCGGGGCGAAATCCTTGTCCATTTGCGCCGCCAGTGCCGGCCATTGCTCGCTGGGCACGGTCTTGAACTGCTTGACCATCAGGGTTTGCAGGCCTCGGGAGTAGTCGAGGTTGTAGGTCACGAAACGTTCGTGGAAGACCTTGATCACCAGGTCCGGCACCAGATAGATCGCGGCGCTGAACGAGACGATGGTCACCAGGTACAGGCGAAAGAGAATTCTGAACATCGACTCAGCATTCCCATTCGGAACGGCTGAACAGGTAGCCCTTGCCCCACACCGTCTTGATCTTGCGCGCTTCGCCGGCGTTGTCGTCGAACTTGCGCCGCAGCTTGGAGATCGCCACGTCCACCGAGCGGTCGGTGCCGTTGAATTCGATGCCGCGCAAACGTTGCAGGATCTGGTCGCGACTGAGCACTTCGCCGGCATGCCGGGCCAGCACCACCAGCAGGTTGTATTCGCCGCTGGACAGCTCCACCGGTTGTTCGCGCCAGGTCACGGTGCGCTCCGACAGGTCGATGCACAGGTTGCCCATGAGGATGCGGTCGTTGGCGGTCTGCGGTTCGCTCAGGCTGCTGCGGCGCAGCAAGGTGCGTACCCGGGCCAGCAGGACCCGGGGCTCGCAGGGTTTGGTCACGTAATCGTCGGCGCCCATTTCCAGGCCCAGCACCTGATCGTGGCTGTCGTCGCGGGCGGTGAGCATCAGGATCGGCACGCTGGCCGAATCGGCGCGCAGCAGGCGACAGACCTGCAGGCCGTCGAGACCGGGCAGCATCAGGTCGAGGATCACCAGGTCCGGTGGGTTGAGCCGCGTCCATTCGCGCACCTGGTCGCCACGGCCGATGACGCTGACGGAGTAGCCGTTGCGTTCCAGGTAACTGGCGATCAGTTCGGCGAGGGCGGTGTCGTCTTCGACCAGGAGGATGTTGGGCATGGGTGTTTCCAGAAAGTGCGGTGGCGATCATGGCGGCCCCTTCGCGAGCAAGCCCGCTCCCACAGGGGGAACGCATTCCAAATGTGGGAGCGGGCTTGCTCGCGAAAGCGGCCTGATAGGCGCTATGGGCGTCAAGGGCTCAAGGATATACGCCCTCCGTTGCACCTGAGTAAAACCCTTACACAATTTCACACAGCTCCAACAAAGCTTCACCGCTACCCTCGCCACCGCCCAGTAGGATGCTGGGGGTCATTATTGGGGTAATTCATGTCTAACCATCTGCTTGCCAGGCTCAGCCTCCTGGCGCTGGCATTGATGCTCAGCGCCTGCGACAAGGCGCCGAATGCCGAGGAACCGGCGCCACTGGCGACCGTGCGCATCGAGACCATCGAAAGCCGACCACTGACCATCAGCAGCGAATTGAGCGGACGCATCGCCGCGCCGCGCATCGCCGAAGTCCGCGCCCGGGTCGCTGGCGTAGTGCTGCAGCGGACTTTCCGTGAAGGCAGCGACGTGAAACAGGGCGACGTGCTGTTTCGCATCGACCCGGCACCGCTCAAGGCCGACCTCGACAGCGCCGAAGCCGCGCTGCGCAAGGCCGAGGCCAATGCGTTCCAGGCCCGGTTGCAGGAGCAGCGCTACGCCCAGTTGATCGACGACAAGGCCATCAGCGGACAGGACTACGACAACGCACGGGCCGCCGTGCGCCAGACCGCCGCTGACGTCGCCGCCAACAAGGCCGCCGTGGAGCGCGCCAGGCTCAACCTCGGCTATGCCACCGTCACCGCGCCGATTTCCGGGCGCATCGGCCGGGCGCTGGTCACCGAAGGCGCGCTAGTGGGCCAGAACGAAACCACACCGCTGGCGCTGATCCAGCAACTGAACCCGATCCACGCCGACCTCACCCAATCGACCCGCGAACTCAACGACCTGCGCCGGGCCTTCCGTTCCGGCCAGTTGCAGGCAGTCGGCCAGGGCCAGGCCAAGGCCACGCTGATCCAGGACGATGGCAGTCTCTATCCGTTACCGGGCAAGCTGCTGTTCAGCGACATCACGGTCGACCCCGGCACCGGCCAGATCATCCTGCGCAGCGAATTCCCCAACCCCGACCTCGACCTGCTGCCCGGCAGCTTCGTGCGGGTGCGCCTGGAGCAGGCGGTCAACCAGCAAGGCATCAGCGTGCCGCAACGGGCGATCCAGCGTGACAGTGCCGGGATTGCCCAGGTGTTGCTGCTCGACGATGAGCTGCGGGTCGGCCAGCAACAGGTCGAACTGGGCGCCGTGCAGAACGACCGCTGGGTCGTCACCGGTGGCTTGAAGCCCGGCGACCGCATCGTCATCGAAGGCCTGCAACACGCCAAGCCTGGCGAAAAAGTGCAGATCGACGACACCCCTCTTCCACTTGCCCAGGCTTCTGGTCAATAAGCAGGACGCTTGTTTATGCCGCAGTTCTTTATCGACCGCCCGGTGTTCGCCTGGGTGGTCGCCCTGTTCATCCTGCTGGCCGGCGCCCTGGCCATCCCGCAATTGCCGGTGGCGCAGTACCCCGACGTGGCGCCGCCGCAAATCGAGATCTATGCCGTGTACCCCGGTGCCTCGGCGCAGACCGTGGACGAAAGCGTGGTCAGCCTGATCGAGGAAGAACTCAACGGCGCCGATCACCTGCTGTATTTCGAGTCGCAGAGTAGTCTGGGCAGCGCCACCATCAAGGCCACCTTCCAGCCGGGCACCGACCCGGAAATGGCCCAGGTCGATGTGCAGAACCGCCTGAAAGTCGTGGAGTCGCGTCTGCCGCAAGCGGTCAACCAGCAGGGTTTGCAAGTGGAGAAAGTCTCCGCAGGCTTCCTGCTGTTGATCACCCTGACCTCCACCGACGGCAAGCTCGACGACGTGGCGCTCAGCGATTACCTGGCGCGCAACGTGATGAACGAGATCAAGCGTCTGGACGGCGTCGGCAAGGCCCAGTTGTACGGCGCCGAACGGGCCATGCGCATCTGGATCGACCCGCAGAAGCTGATCGGTTTCAACCTGACCCCGGCGGACGTCAACGCCGCCATCGTCGCGCAGAACGCCCAGGTCTCGGCGGGCAGCATCGGCGACCTGCCGACCCGCAGCACCCAGGAAATCACCGCGACCATCCTGGTCAAGGGCCAGCTATCGACCCCTGAAGAATTCGCCGACATCGTGCTCAAGGCCAACCCCGATGGTTCCACGGTGCGCATCGCCGATGTGGCGCGGGTCGAGATTGGCAGCCAGGAATATCAGTTCGGCACGCGCCTGAACGGCAAGCCCTCCACCGCCGTCGGCGTGCAACTGTCCCCCGGCGCCAACGCCTTGAGCACCGCGACCCTGGTGCGGGCGAAGATGGATGAGTTGGCGCGCTATTTCCCGGCCCACGTCGAGTACAAGATCCCCTACGACACCTCGCCCTTCGTCAAGGTCTCTATCACCAAAGTGGTCTACACCCTGCTCGAGGCCATGGTGCTGGTGTTCGCGGTGATGTTCCTGTTCCTGCAGAACATTCGCTATACGCTGATCCCGACCCTGGTGGTGCCCGTGGCGTTGATGGGCACTTTCGCGACCATGCTGGCCCTGGGCTTTTCGATCAACGTGCTGACCATGTTCGGCATGGTGCTGGCCATCGGCATCCTGGTGGACGACGCCATTGTGGTGGTGGAAAACGTCGAACGGATCATGGCCACTGAAGGCCTGTCGCCCAAGGAAGCGACGCGCAAGGCGATGAAGCAGATCACCGGGGCGATCATCGGCATCACCCTGGTGCTGGTGGCAGTGTTCATCCCGATGGCGTTCATGCAGGGTTCGGTCGGGGTGATCTACCGGCAGTTCTCGTTGTCGATGGCCACCTCGATCCTGTTCTCGGCCTTCCTCGCCCTGACCTTGACCCCGGCCCTGTGCGCGACTTTGCTCAAGCCGATCGCCAAGGGCGAACATCACGAAAAAACCGGGTTCTTCGGCGGGTTCAATCGGCGCTTCGAACAACTGACAGACCGCTATCAAGGCTGGGTGGCCCATGCGTTGAAACGTAGCGGTCGTTACCTGCTGATTTACCTCGTACTGCTGATCGGCCTCGGGATTTGTTTCAGTCGCCTGCCCTCCTCGTTCCTGCCGGTGGAGGATCAGGGCTACACCATCACCGACATTCAACTGCCACCGGGGGCGAGCAAGAACCGCACGGTGCAAGTGGTGGAGCAGATCGAAGCGCACAACGCCACCGAACCAGGCGTAGGCGACAGCACGGTGATCCTCGGTTTCAGCTTCTCCGGCAGCGGGCAGAACGCGGCGCTGGCCTTCACCACGCTCAAGGACTGGTCCGAGCGCGGCAGCGACGATTCGGCGACCTCGATTGCCGACCGCGCCAACATTGCCCTGAGCCAGATCAAGGACGCCGTGGCCTTCGCGATATTGCCGCCACCGGTCGACGGCCTGGGCACCTCCAGCGGTTTCGAGTTCCGCTTGCAGGACCGCGGCGGCCTGGGCCATGCCACGCTGATGCAGGCACGCACTGAGTTGCTGGCGGCCGCCGAGAAGAGCCCGATCCTGATGAACGTGCGCGAAAGCGCCCTGGCCGAAGCGCCCCAGGTGCAGTTGATCGTCGATCGCAAACAGGCCAACGCCCTGGGCGTGTCCTTTGCCGACATCGGCAGCGTGTTGTCCACCGCCGTGGGTTCGAGCTACATCAACGACTTCCCCAATCAGGGGCGCATGCAGCGGGTGGTGGTCCAGGCCGAGGGCGATCAACGCAGCCAGGTCGCCGACCTGTTGAAGATCCATGTGCGCAACAGCAGCGGCAACATGGTGCCGCTGTCGGCTTTCGTCCAGGCCAAATGGACCCAGGGCCCGGCGCAGTTGACCCGCTACAACGGCTACCCGGCGATCAGCATTTCCGGCGAACCGAAACCGGGGTACAGCACCGGTGAAGCCATGGCGGAGATCGAACGGCTGGTCGCTCAGGGGCCCGCAGGACTGGGGCAGGAATGGACCGGTTTGTCGTTGCAGGAGCGGCTGTCCGGCAGCCAGGCACCGATCCTGCTCGGGCTGTCGCTGCTGATCGTGTTCCTGTGCCTGGCGGCGCTGTACGAGAGCTGGTCGATTCCGACCTCGGTGCTGCTGGTGGTGCCGCTGGGCGTGTTGGGTGCGGTGCTGGCGGTGACCCTGCGCGGCATGCCCAACGATGTGTTCTTCAAGGTCGGGCTGATCACCATCATCGGCCTGTCGGCAAAGAACGCGATCCTGATCATCGAATTCGCCAAGAGCCTGTACGACGAAGGCCACGACCTGATCGACGCCACCTTGCAAGCGGCGCGCCTGAGGCTGCGGCCGATCGTGATGACGTCGCTGGCGTTCATCCTCGGCGTGGTGCCGCTGGCGATCGCCACTGGCGCCAGTTCCGCCAGCCAGCAAGCCATCGGTACCGGGGTGATTGGCGGGATGATCACCGCGACCCTGGCGGTAATATTCGTGCCGGTGTTTTTTGTGGTGGTGATGAAGCTGGTGCGCCGGCGCCACACAAAAACCTGACCTACACCATCCACCTGATGGGGGAGCGGGCTTGCTCGCGAAGGCGGCGTATCAGTCGACATCACCAGTGACTGACACACCGCTTTGGCGAGCAAGCCCGTTCCCACAGTGGTCACAACTGTCATCGCTGGGCTAATGTGTTGGCATTCCCTGCCCCCATCGAGCCTCCATGCCTTTCCTCACCCACACCCACCCTCGCCTCTCCGCCGCCACCACCCTCGGCATCGCCCTGGGCATTCTGGCGCCGACCGATTCGATCATCAGCAAAATCCTCATCGGCTGGAACGTCGGCGTCTGGACCTATCTGGTGCTCATGCTCTGGCTGACCGTGCGTTCCAAGGCCACGGACGTGCGGCGCATCGCCGAAATCGAGGACGAAAACGCCGGCCTGGTGCTGTTCGTGGTGTGCATCGCCGCGATTGCCAGCCTGGCGACCATCACCTTCGAACTGGCCGGCAGCAAGGAACTGGCGATCGCCCACAAACTGATGCACTACGCTTTTACCGCGCTGACCGTGATTGGTTCATGGCTGCTGATCGGGGTGATTTTCAGCGTGCACTACGCGCGGCTGTTCTACACCTGGGAAGGCAAGGAGTCGCCGCTGCGTTTTGCCGAAGGGCTGACCACCCCCAACTATTGGGATTTCCTGTACTTCTCGTTCACCATCAGCGTGGCCGTGCAGACCTCGGACGTGGGCGTAGCTACGCGCCAGATGCGCAAGATCGTGCTGGCGCAGTCGCTGATCGGTTTTCTGTTCAATACCGCGATCCTGGGGTTTTCGATCAATATCGCGGCCGGGTTGTTTGGCTGATCACAGGGTCTTCACCTCCAGGGTGGCGGGCGGCGAATAGCGTTGCGAGGCATCGTTGGCGCTGACCGCGACGCTGTAGGTGCTCCCCGACTTCAACCCGATGAAGGTCACGTCCAGGGCCGGCCCCTGGGCGGATCGGCTAGAACCTTTGTGGTTGTCCACTTCGGATTTGTAGTTGATCAGGCCGATGGCCTCGTCCGGCCTGTCCCACGCCAGCACAATGCTCGAGCGGGTGACGTTGACCACTCGCAGATTGCGCGGCGCATCCAGAAAGGGCGTCTGGACGGTAATCGCCTGACTGAGCTCGGAACGGTTGCCGAAGGCATCCAGCGCCCGCACCGCAAATGCATACCGGGTTTGCGGGACAAGCCCTGTTGCCGAATAGCTCGGTGTGGCGTCCCTGGTCGTATCGATCACCACATTGTCCTTGAGCACTTCATAGCGAACGACTTTGACATTGTCGGCCGCGCCCGCCCAGACCAGCACCGTCGCCCTGCTGGACAGGTTCAACGCCCTGAGCCCGGTCGGTTTGCCGGGCGGCGTGATATCCAGCGTCGCAGGATCGGAAAGGTCGCCCCTGACGCTTCTGGCGCGCACCTGCACATCAGGGGTGCGCTGCCCGGCGGGTTCGCTGATCCGATACACGAGGCCACGGACCGCGGCGGTGAACTGCCCTTTGTGTGAAACCACATAGTCCGACACCGGTTCTCCGCCGGCCGGCGCCGTCCAGTTCAGCGTCATGCCGGAGTCGGTCAGGTCGCACGCTCGTAAATCAACCGGCGCGGGCGGGCTTGGGTGAATATCAATGCAGCCGGGTTCCGACACGCTGCCGTTGGCGCCCTTGACCCGCACCTGGATGCGGTGGAGCGAGGGGCTCAAACGCAATTCATAGGGTGAGTGCGCAACGTCCAGGGTATTGAACGAACTGCTCGACAACTCATAGCCCACCGCATCCGGACACAAGCCACAGGTTGCATAGGGCTCGTCCCAGGTCAGGGTGGCTGTCGTGGAGGATGTGCGGTGGCCTTTCAAATTGCCCGGGCTGCAGATCTGTACGCCTGGATCACTCAAGGACTTGCCCATTGCTAATACTCCCTATCGGCTTGGATATCGGCCGTTTTACGCCTTTCGCCTCACTTTCTCACCTGACAGAAATGACAGTTGTCCAGGCCAACTCCTGTGTGCAAGCCTGCACAATTGTTCTAGACACTCACCCACCCTCGGAGCGATAACGGACCATCAGCCCGAAGCCTTGCCCATGAACCCACACAACTGGATCGACATCGCCCAGGACCGCGACACCGGTATCGAGACGCTGCGCGCGCATTTCGAGGGCCATGCCTACGACCCGCACTGGCATGACAGTTATCTGGTGGGCGTGACCGAGCAAGGCGTGCAGCAATTCAACTGTCGCCGCGCCAGGCACCAGAGCACGCCGGGCAAGGTGTTTTTGCTGGAGCCGGGGGACATTCACGACGGCGAAGCACCGACCGCCGACGGCTTTACCTACCGCATGCTGTACCTCGACCCACAGTGGCTCGAACGCGAACTGCGTGCCCTGTTCGACAACACGCCGGACAACAGTGAGTTGAGCTTCGCCAACACCCTGACCACGGATGTGCGCCTGGCCCAGGCCACCAGCCTGGCGTTTCAGACCTTGCACATGGGCGAACTGAAAATCGTGCGCCAGACCGCCCTCGACGCGTTGCTCGAACGCCTGACCACCCACCTGCACTGGCGCACCCGCTATAGCGAGGACCCGCGTCTGCCGCTGGTCGCGCAGAAGGCCCGAGAGTACCTGCACGCCCATGCCCACGAAGACATCGGCCTCGATCAACTGGCCGCTGCCACCGGTGTCGACCGCTTCCGCCTGACCCGCGCATTCAAGGCCGCCTACGGCATGGCGCCCCACGGCTATCTGGTGCAACTGCGCCTGGCCACTGCCCGGCGGATGCTGGCCCGGGGCGAGCAACCGGCGATGGTGGCGATGGCGCTGGGGTTTGCCGACCAGAGTCATCTGGGGCGCTGGTTCGTGCGGGCCTACGGCATGACGCCGGCGCTGTACCGCAAGCGCTGCTCAAATCTTCCAGACAGCTGACCCGCGCGATTGTGAAGATCGACTTCACTGATCTTCTCCGGAGTTGCCTGCGATGTTCCCAACGTTACTGCCCTTCCTGCTGTTTGCCTTCGTGGCCTCGATCACCCCCGGACCGACCAACATCCTGGTGCTGAGCAACAGTGCTCGATACGGCCTGGCGGCTGCGGTGCCTATCGTGATCGGCGGTTGTGCCGGCGCGGCTGCCATCGTGTTGCTGGTGGGCAGTGGCGTGGGTTCGTCGCTCACGGCGTTTCCCGTCGTGCAAACGGTGATGCAATGGCTTGGCGTAGCCTGGCTCAGTTACCTGGCGTGGCAGATCTTCAGTGCGCCTGCCCAGGCGCTGAACGCCCAGGACGCAATGGCCCGCTTGGGGCTGCTGGGCGCCGCGAGCCTGCAATTGATCAACCCGAAAACCTGGATGATGGCACTGGCAGTGGTCAGCGTATTCGCCGGCGGCGGCGAACAGCGTCTGGCCCACGTCATGTCATTGTCCCTGGCGTTTTTCCTGATTTCCCTGCCCTGTCTCGGCGCCTGGGCTTTGCTAGGCGCCGGTTCTGCCCGTTGGCTGCAGTCGCCGCGCGCCATGAGACGGTTCAACCGCTGCATGGCTTTGTTACTGCTGATCTCGGCCTGGCTCAGCATTTTGCTCTGAGCCCATCCGTCGGCCATTGTCGGACAATCTGCTCGCGAGGGCTTGACGGCGGATCCGCTTCTGGTGTCTTCTGAAACCGGTTTCAGTGCAACCTCACGACGCACTCAAACCCAATAAATCCAAAAACAAGGTTGATCCCGTGAACGACTTTTCCGCCGCCCAGCGCAGCCGCGTGACCATGCTCGATGTTGCCGAACACGCCAAGGTGTCCAAGGCCAGCGTGTCGCGGTTCATCGGGGAAGATCGCGCCCTGCTGTCCGATGCCATCGCCTTGCGCATCGAGCAGGCGATCGCCGAGCTGGGTTATCGCCCGAACCAGATGGCCCGCGGCCTCAAGCGCGGGCGTACCCGCCTGATCGGCATGCTGGTGGCCGATATCCGCAACCCCTATTCGATCGCCGTGATGCACGGGGTGGAAACCGCCTGCCGCCAGCACGGCTACAGCCTGGTGGTGTGCAACACCGACCGCGACGACGAGCAGGAACGCCAGCACCTGGCCCTGCTGCGTTCCTACAATATCGAAGGCCTGATCGTGAATACCCTCGGCCATCACCGTGATGAACTGCGCGAACTGCACCGGGAAATGCCCCTGGTGCTGGTGGACCGCAAGGTCGAGCACCTGGACAGCGACATGGTCGGGCTCGACAACCCGGCCGCCGTCGAGATCGCCCTCGCCCACTTGGAACAACGCGGCTATCGCGATGTGTTGATGGTCACCGAACCGTTTGACGGCACCAGTTCGCGAATTGAGCGGGTCGAGAGTTTCAAGGCGCAGATTGCCCGGCGTCCTGCCCTGCGTGGCGCCTTGATCGAAACCGGCACTGAGCTGACCGCCCATCTGAAGAACTTCCTGGACACCACCGGCCCCGGCCCGAAAGCGCTGTTCTGCGGCAACGGTATCGCCGCGCTGGCCAGCACCCATGCCTTGCGCGAGTTGCAGTGCAGGCTGTTCGAGGATGTCGGCTTGATCGCTCTGGATGACCTGGACTGGTACCCGCTGGTGGGCAGCGGCATCACCGCGCTGGCCCAGCCGACGGCGGAAATTGGCGCGAGTGCGTTCGAGTGTTTGCTCAAGCGCCTGCGCGGGGATGATGGGCCGGTGCGCACGCTGGATTTTTCGGCGCGGTTGATTGAGCGGGGGTCCACCTTTGGGAATGCCCGATGAATGGTCCGGCCTCTTCGCGAGCAAGCCCGCTCCCACAGTGGATTTGCAAATACAGCACCCCTGTGGGAGCGGGCTTGCTCGCGAAGGGGCCATCCCCCCACAGCAGATTTTTTTTGAACAAAAATGAAACCGGTTTCAGAGGTAGAAAAACAATGAACACACCCGCCGTTTCCATCAGCCTTTCCAGCTATGGCGCCGATCTGGTGCGCCAGCGCGGCCAAGGCAGTTTCATCGCCGTGTTGGCCGCCGCCGGGGCCACGCGCATTGAGTGGCGTGAAGAACTGCTGACCGTCGAAGACCCTGCCCGACTGGCCGACACCACCCAGGCCAATGGCCTGCAAAGTGTGTACTCCTCGCCCATGGAGCTGTGGCTGGCCGGGCAGTCGCACGCCAATCCCGAGTTGATCACCGCCCTGCAACGCGCCCACGCCTTCGGCGCCAAGTGGCTGAAGGTGTCGCTGGGCTATTTCACCGACAACAGCGACCTGCAGGCCCTGGCCCGGGTCCTGGCGCAAAGCCCGGTGCAATTGCTGGTGGAAAACGACCAGACCCTCCACGGCGGGCGCATCGAACCCTTCCAGCGTTTTTTCACCGCCGTCGAGCAGCACAACCTGCCGATCAAGATGACCTTCGACATCGGCAACTGGCACTGGCAGGACCAGTGCGCGACCCAGGCCGCGCGCCTGCTCGGGCGTCACGTCGGTTATGTGCATTGCAAAGCCGTGTCGCGCCGGGACGACGGCAAACTGGTGGCCATGCCACCGGCCGCCAGCGACCTGCAGCTATGGGAACAACTGCTGCGGCACATGGCCCAAGGCGTTATGCGGGCTGTGGAATATCCGCTGCAGGGTGGCGACCTGGTAAAGCTCACTACCGAACATGTGGCCGCGCTGGCCAGCCTCGGCCAAACCCGCCCGGAGCACGCCCATGTCTGAGATCGATATCCTCTCGTTCGGTGAAACCATGGCCATGTTCGTGGCCGATCACAACGGCGATCTGGCCAGGGTCGACCACTTTCACAAGCGCATTGCCGGGGCCGACAGCAATGTCGCCATCGGCTTGTCGCGGCTGGGGTTCAAGGTGGCCTGGCTGAGCCGGGTCGGCGCCGATTCCTTCGGCCGATTCGTGGTCGACACCCTGAAAAACGAAGGCCTGGATTGCAGCCACGTGGCCATCGATCCGGTGCACCCGACCGGTTTCCAGCTCAAGTCGCGCACCGATGATGGCGACGATCCGCGGGTCGAGTACTTCCGCCGCGGTTCGGCGGCCAGCCACTTGTCGCCGCAGTCGATCATTCCCGAACTGCTCAAGGCCCGGCACCTGCACGCCACCGGCATTCCGCCGGCACTGTCGGACACGGCGCGGCAGATGTCCTTCGAATTGATGACCCGCATGCGCGAGGCCGGGCGCAGCGTGTCTTTCGACCCGAACCTGCGCCCGAGCCTGTGGGCCAGCACGCAGCAGATGATCACCGAGATCAACCGCCTCGCCGCCCTCGCCCACTGGGTGCTGCCGGGGTTGAGCGAAGGGCGTTTGCTCACCGGGTTTGAAGACCCGGCCGACATTGCCGCGTTCTACCTGGACCAGGGTGCCGAAGCGGTGGCAATCAAGCTCGGGCCCCATGGCGCTTACTACCGCACGCAGCTGGACGAAGGCTTCGTGGCGGGCGTGCCGGTGGAGACCGTGGTGGATACGGTCGGTGCCGGCGACGGGTTTGCCGTCGGCATGATCAGCGCGTTGCTGGAGAACCACAGCTTTGCCGACGCCGTGCAGCGCGCCAACTGGATTGGCAGCCGGGCGGTGCAGAGTCGGGGGGATATGGAGGGTTTGCCGACCCGGGCCGAGATGGCCGTTGAATTCGATGCCGCCATTCGCGAGCAAGCCCGCTCCCACAAGGGCAACACCGTACCTGTGGGAGCGGGCTTGCTCGCGAAGAGGCCCGCACCGTCACTCGAGATTTAAACCGTTACCTGCTGCGACAAAAACAACAAGCTCAGGAGCACCACTGATGAAAACCGCAACCCTCGCCGCCCGCCGCTGGTGGTACATCATGCCCATCGTGTTCATCACCTACAGCCTGGCGTATCTGGACCGCGCCAACTATGGGTTCGCTGCCGCGTCCGGCATGGCCGCCGACCTGATGATCACCCCGGGCCTGTCGTCGATGCTCGGCGCGCTGTTCTTCCTTGGCTACTTTTTCTTCCAGGTGCCTGGTGCGATCTACGCGCAGAAGCACAGCGTCAAGAAGCTCATTTTCGTCAGCCTGATCCTCTGGGGTGGCCTGGCGACACTGACCGGTATCGTCTCCAACGCCTACTGGCTGATCGTCATCCGCTTCATGCTCGGCGTGGTCGAAGCGGCGGTGATGCCGGCGATGCTGATCTACCTGTGCCACTGGTTCACCCGTGCCGAACGCTCCCGGGCCAACACCTTCCTGATCCTCGGCAACCCGGTGACCATGCTGTGGATGTCGGTGGTCTCGGGCTACCTGGTGCAGCACTTCAGCTGGCGCTGGATGTTCATCATCGAAGGCTTGCCGGCGGTGCTCTGGGCCTTCATCTGGTGGCGCCTGGCCGATGACCGTCCGGCCCAGGCCACGTGGCTCAGCGATGCAGAGAAGCAGGATCTGGAAAGTGCCCTGGCTGCCGAGCAGGTCGGCATCAAAGCGGTGAAGAACTACGCCGAAGCCTTTCGCTCGCCCAAGGTGATCCTCCTGGCCCTGCAGTTTTTCTGCTGGAGCATTGGCGTGTACGGTTTCGTGCTGTGGCTGCCGTCGATCCTCAAGGCCGGCGCGCAGATGGACATGATCGAGGCCGGCTGGCTGTCGGCATTGCCGTACCTGGCGGCGGTGATCGGCATGCTGCTGGTGTCCTGGGGCTCGGACAAATTGCAGAAGCGCAAACGCTTCGTCTGGCCGCCGCTGCTGATCGCCTCCATCGCGTTCTATGCCTCTTATGCCCTGGGTGCCGAGCACTTCTGGTGGTCCTACACCTTGCTGGTGATTGCCGGCGCCTGCATGTATGCGCCGTACGGACCGTTTTTCGCGATCATCCCGGAAATCCTGCCCGCCAACGTCGCCGGTGGCGCCATGGCGTTGATCAACAGCATGGGCGCGCTGGGTTCGTTTGGCGGGTCCTATCTGGTTGGCTACCTGAACAGCTCCACCGGTTCGCCCGGCGCATCGTACCTGTTGATGAGCGGTGCGCTGATGGTCTCGGTGGTGCTGACGATCGCCCTCAAGCCCGGCGCCAGTGACCGCGAGTGCCCCTCGGTGGCCCTGAACCGCCACGCACATCCTTGAATTGATAAAGAGACTGACGATGAAAAAGCAGGTCGTGCTGTACAAGAAACTCTCGCCGCCGCTGATGGCTCGTCTGCAAGCGCAAGTCGACGTGACGCTGATCGACCGCCTGGACGCCGACGGTCTGGCGCAACTGCGCGCCGCCCTGCCCCGCGCCCACGGTCTGCTGGGTGCGAGCCTGAAGCTGGATGCGGAACTGCTGGATCTGGCGCCCGAACTGCAAGCGATTGCCAGCGTTTCGGTGGGGGTCGATAACTATGACATCGATTACCTGACCGAACGGCGCATCCTGCTGAGCAACACGCCTGATGTGCTCACCGAGACGACCGCCGACACCGGTTTTGCGCTGATTCTGGCCACGGCCCGGCGTGTGGTGGAGCTGGC
Source organism: Pseudomonas sp. KK4 (assembly GCF_001984065.1). Taxonomy (GTDB): domain Bacteria; phylum Pseudomonadota; class Gammaproteobacteria; order Pseudomonadales; family Pseudomonadaceae; genus Aquipseudomonas. The sequence goes on along the minus strand of NZ_LYVP01000104.1, from coordinate 712 downwards.
CAATGTGGTGCGTAACGGCCAGTGGAACAGCAACGTCGGCCCCGCGCAGTTCGGTACCGATGTGCACGGCAAGACCCTGGGCATCATCGGCATGGGCCGTATCGGCGAGGCCCTGGCCCAGCGCGGGCATTTCGGGTTTGGCATGCCGGTGATCTATCACAGCCACTCGCCGAAACCGGCAGTGGAACAGCGGTTCGATGCGCAATACCGAAGCCTGCCGCAGTTGTTGCAGGAGGCTGATTTCATTTGCCTGACGTTGCCGCTGACTGCCCAAACCGAGAGATTGATCGGGGCTGAACAGTTCGCACTGATGGGCCCGCAGACGATCTTCATCAACATATCCAGGGGCAAGGTGGTGGATGAAGCCGCGATGATCGAGGCCTTGCGCGCGGGGCAGATTCGCGCGGCGGGGCTGGATGTGTTCGAGCGTGAGCCGCTGGACCCACAGTCGCCGTTGTTGCAGTTGGATAATGTGGTGGCCACCCCGCACATCGGCTCGGCGACCCATGAGACCCGGGAGGCCATGGCGACTTGTGCGGTGGACAACCTGCTGGCGGCGCTGGCGGGTGAGCGGCCGAAGAACCTGGTGAACGGGAGGGCCTGGAGGGCTTGAATCAGTTGGTGGCAGTCAGTCATCGCTTGCAGACGTTCACAGATCCATTGTGGGCTTGCTCGCGAAGGCGGCGTGTCAGTCAATACAGGTGTCGACTGA
>NZ_LYVP01000103.1 GCF_001984065.1 Pseudomonas sp. KK4 | reverse complement strand
CTGACTCCCCGCGTCGCCTGGACGACCATCGCGAGCAAGCTCGCTCCTACAGGGGGTGGGGTTGTCCGTTGAATGTGCGTACGGCTCAAAACCTGTGGGAGCTGCGGTGCGAGGAATCGACCTGCCAGCGATGGCTTAGTGTCGGCCGGGGTACGCCTGCTTTTCTGTAGGAGCGAGCTTGCTCGCGATGGACGTTAACGATAACGCGGGTCGACTGGCTCAACGCGGTGCACTTGAGTCCTTCGCGAGCATGCTCGTTCCAACAGGTGGCATGTCAGGCCATCGCCCGATGCCTGAGCAGCAAGGTCAGCCCCAGCGCCCCGACAGACAACAACCCCGCCATAAAGAAAATCCACGAATACCCAAGATTCAGCGCCACGGCCCCCATCAATGGCCCGGCAATCGCCAGTGCCAGATCGAAAAACACTGCATAGGCACTCAATCCCGCGCCACGGCTGGAGTTGGGCACCTGTTTGATCGCCTCGACCCCCAGCGCCGGATACACCAGCGACAGACCAAACCCGGTAAGGCCGGCGCCGATCAGGGCATAGCCCGTCGACGGCGCAAGCCACAACAGCGCCAGGCCGACGGTTTCGATGCTCATGCAGGCAATGGCCGAGCTGAACCCGCCAAACCGGCTGATGCTGGAGATGAACAGCAATCGCGCAGCGATAAAGCACACGCCGAACACCGTCAGGCAATAGGCTGCGCCGGTCCAGCCACGATTCAGGTAATAGAGGGTGATGAAGGTCGTCAGGGTGCCATAGCCGATGGACGCCAGGCTCAGGCTCGCGCCAAACGGCGCGATGCGCCCGAACACCGCCCAGAACGGCAGTCGCTCACCGCGCACCACCGGCACCGAGGGCTTGTTGCGGATCAGCACCAGTGCCAGCGCGGCCAACACCGACAGGGCAACCCCAAGGCTGGCGAAGCCCAGCTCAGCAACCATCACCACCCCCAACGGCGCACCGATGGCAATCGCGCCATAGGAGGCAATACCGTTCCATGAAATTGAGCGCGCCGTGTGCTCGGCCCCCACCTGGCCCATGCACCAACTGATGGTGCCCACCCCGATCAAGCCCTGGGCAACTCCCAGCAACAAGCGCCCGGCGATCAGGATCGACAGGCTCAGCAACGGCAGGCTTTGCAGCAGGGTCGAGAGCAAGGTCAGCGCACCGCTCAGGACGATGCCGGACAGGCCATAGACGATTGCGCGCTTGGTGCCGACGTTATCCGACATGCGCCCGGCCATGGGGCGGCTGAGCAGGGTAGCGAGGTATTGCGAGCCAATGGTCAGCCCGGCGATCACCGCACTGAAGCCGAGCTGTTCATGAACGTAACCTGGCAACACCGCGATCGGCAGGCCGATGCAGAGGAAGGCGATAAAGGTGTAGAAGACGATGGAAACGATCTGCAGGGTGATCGCCAGGGAGCTTTGCGGGGGCTGTTGCTGCGCAGACATGGGGGCTCGTTCGCGGGCGGCGGTGGGAGAGCTGCATGATGGCGTGGCGGCGGGAGAAAAGGAAGCAGGCTAACGGTTTTGATGGTGCTGCATTGCGAGAGCGAGCTTGCTCGCGATGGATTCGAAAACGCCGGGTTTTACCCGCAAACCCGCGTCTTCGTTAGCGTCCATCGCGAGCAAGCTCGCTCCTACAGGTTGTTAGAACACCACACCCTGGCTACGCAGGTAGTCGTCATAGGTGCCGCTGAAGTCGGTTACGCCGTTGGCGCTCAACTCGATGATGCGGGTGGCCAGCGACGATACGAACTCACGGTCGTGGCTGACGAAAATCAGCGTGCCCGGGTAGTTCTCCAGCGCCAGGTTCAGCGCTTCGATCGATTCCATGTCCAGGTGGTTGGTCGGTTCGTCCATCACCAGTACGTTCGGCTTCTGCAGGATCAGCTTGCCGAACAGCATGCGGCCTTGCTCACCACCGGAAATGACCTTGACCGACTTGAGGATCTCGTCGTTGGAGAACAGCATCCGGCCCAACGTGCCGCGGATGATCTGCTCGCCCTGGGTCCACTGGCCCATCCAGTCGAACAGGCTCACGTCGTCTTCGAAGTCATGGGCGTGGTCCTGGGCGTAGTAGCCCAGTTCCGCGCTTTCGGTCCACTTCACGGAGCCGGCGTCCGGTGTCAGCTCGCCCATCAGGGTGCGCAGCAGGGTGGTCTTGCCGATACCGTTCGGGCCGATGATCGCTACGCGCTCGCCGGCTTCGACGGTGAAGCTGAAGTTCTTGAACAAGGTCTTGCCGTCGAAGCCCTTGGACATCTGCTCGATGGTCACGGCCTGGCGGTGCAGCTTCTTGGTCTGTTCGAAGCGGATGAACGGGCTGACGCGGCTCGACGGCTTGACTTCGGCCAGCTGGATCTTGTCGATCTGCTTGGCGCGGGAAGTGGCCTGCTTGGCTTTGGAGGCGTTGGCCGAGAAGCGGCTGACGAAGGTCTGCAGCTCGGCGATCTGGGCTTTCTTCTTGGCGTTGTCCGACAGCAGTTGCTCGCGGGACTGGGTCGCCGCGGTCATGTACTCGTCGTAGTTGCCCGGGAACAGGCGCAGCTCACCATAGTCCAGGTCGGCCATGTGGGTGCAGACGCTGTTGAGGAAGTGACGGTCGTGGGAAATGATGATCATGGTGCTGTTACGCACAGTGAGAATCGATTCCAGCCAGCGAATGGTGTTGATGTCCAGGTGGTTGGTCGGTTCGTCGAGCAACAGCACTTCCGGATCGGAGAACAGCGCCTGGGCCAGCAACACCCGCAGCTTCCAGCCCGGAGCCACTTCAGACATCGGACCAAAATGCTGCTCCAGGGGAATGCCCAGGCCCAGCAGCAGTTCACCGGCACGGGATTCGGCGGTGTAACCGTCCATTTCGGCGAATTCGGTTTCCAGCTCGGCCACGGCCATGCCGTCTTCTTCGCTCATTTCCGGCAGCGAGTAGATGCGGTCGCGCTCGGCCTTGACCTTCCACAGCTCTTCGTGACCCATGATCACGGTGTCGATCACGGTGAATTCTTCGTAGGCGAACTGGTCCTGGCGCAATTTACCCAGACGCACGTTCGGTTCGAGCATGACCTGACCGCCGGACGGCTCCAGATCGCCGCCGAGGATCTTCATGAAGGTCGATTTGCCGCAGCCGTTGGCGCCGATCAAGCCATAACGGTTGCCACCGTTGAACTTGACCGAAACGTTTTCGAAAAGCGGCTTGGCGCCGAACTGCATGGTGATGTTAGCTGTAGAAATCAAAGGTTTTTCCTGCGAAGCATTCAGAGTAGCCAGGGTGCGGCAGTAGAGCGCTTGGCCCGAGTCGAAGTGTGCTGAAGCCGGGGAGTGCCGTCATCAACCAAGGGGGGCGCAAAGTTTGGCGGCGATTGTACTGGTCTGGCTGTTCAAGCGATAGGGCAATCAAGCCAGGGCAACACTTTGGTCGTATCGAACGACAGATTTTGATTGTTATAGGTTAACTATTGGTTACAAACTGTGGCTAAATTGCCACCTATCACCTGATGCCTGTTTTCGGCATTGCTCGAGGATGGGCGGGCGGACCGCTTTTCGAATGCAGACGCTGCACAAGACCCGCAGGCCAGCACGCTGGCAAGGGGGCGCAGTTTGTTCACTTCTGACGTGTGACGATTTCCGTGAAACTCATCATTGCTGCTATTTACGTTATCTCCATCGCGTACGTGCATCTGCGCGGTCGCGTTCGCCACAAACTGGGCCGCCAACTGAGCGATCACTCGACATTCCTGGCGCCGATCAACTGCTTCCTCTATCTGTTCTCGAAGATCCCCAACAAGCCCTACCTGAATCCGGCGGACTTCCCTGACCTGAGCCCGTTGCAGGCTCACTGGGAAGAGATCCGCGTCGAGGGCCAGAACCTGCTGCGCGCCGGGGAGATCAAGCGTTCGAACCAGTACGACGACGTGGGTTTCAACTCGTTCTTCAAGACCGGCTGGAAACGCTTCTACCTCAAGTGGTACGGCGACAGTCACCCGTCTGCGATGAAACTCTGCCCGCGCACCACTGAACTGGTGCAGAGCATTGGCTCGATCAAGGCGGCGATGTTTGCCGAGTTGCCACCGGGCTCCAAACTGGTGCGCCACCGTGACCCCTATGCCGGTTCTTACCGCTATCACCTGGGCCTGGAGACGCCCAACAACGCGGGCTGCTACATCAATGTCGATGGCCAGAACTACCACTGGCGCGATGGCGAGGCGGTGATGTTCGATGAGACCTTCATTCATTACGCGGAAAATACCACCGATCAGAACCGCATCATTCTGTTCTGTGATGTGGAGCGTCCGATGAAGTATCGCTGGGCGGCGGCACTCAATGGCTGGTTCAGCCGCAATGTGATGTCGGCTGCCGGCGCGCCGAATGAGGCGGGGGACAAGACCGGTGGCATCAATCGGTTGTTCGGCAGGATCTACAAGATTCGCCTGCGAGGCAAAGAGCTGAAGAAGCGCAATCGCAAGCTCTACTACCTGGAGAAGTGGGCGATCTTCGGTGGGTTGCTGGCGATTTTTGTATTGATCTGAATAGGCAGTCAGGCTGAAGCCGCCTTCGCGAGCAAGCCCGCTCCCACATTGGCGCTGTGAACGCTGCAAATTCAATGTGGGAGCGGGCTTGCTCGCGAAGAGGCCAGTCCATACACCCCATTATTTACTGACTTTCTTCCTCGCCGCCGGCTTACCCGCTGCCTTGGTCTTGGCCGGTGCCGCTTTACTCCCGCCCTTGCCGCCCAGGCTGCGCTTGAGCAGTTCGGTCAGATCGATTACATCGGCGGTCTTGCGCTGTTCTTCGCCGGTATCGGTCTCGACATCCTCGATCTTGCCTTCATGGGCCTTCTTGTCCACCAGTGCCATGATCTTGTCTTCGAACTCGTCGCGATAATCCTCCGGCGACCACTCGGCACTCATGTCCTGCACCAGCCGTTTGGCCATGTCCAGTTCGCCCTTGGCCAATTCGGCCTTGGTCACGTCCGGGCCCAGCTCCAATGCATCCAGGCCGCGCACTTCCGCCGGCCAGCGCAGTTTCACCAGCACCAGGGCAGATTCCAGGGGCATCAAGGCCGCGAGGTATTGGCGGGTATGCAACACCACCCGCGCCAGAGCGACCTTATTGGTCTTGGTCAGGGTTTCGCGCAGCAACGCATAGACCTTGCCGCCACGTTTGTCCGGCGCCAGGTAATAGGGGGTGTCGATGTTCTGCAGGGGGATCTGATCGGCTTCGACAAAAGAAAAAATGTCGATGGTCTGGGTCGAGACCGGGTGTGCCGAACGAATTTCCTCCTCGCTGAGCACCACGTAGCGGCCTTTTTCGTAAGCAACGCCCTTGACGATGTGCTCCTTGGTGACTTCCTTGCCGGTGACCTTGTTGACCCGTTTATAGCCCACCGGGTCCATGCTGCGGCTGTCGAGCCAATCGAAATCCACCCCCTGGGAGGAGGTCGCCGAGACCAGCGCCACGGGGATATGCACCAGCCCGAAACTGATTGCGCCTTTCCAGATTGCCCGTGCCATGGTCGTCTACTCGCGAGTGATGATCAGGTGACCCTGAGCCTGGCGCAAAAGTTTCAGCGGCGTGGGACCGGGGCAATCCTGCGCATCAACTTGGTGTTACATCTTTCTCGCGGGGTTTTTGGTTAACAAATGCGAACCCTGGGCGTAGCGTGCTATCGAAGAGTCTATCCACGCATTCGATGAGAGGCGCTACCCCATGAACCGATGCGTAACCTGTTTGACCGCCCTGGCTTTGAGCGTTGCGCTCGGTGCGATGGCCCAGGCGCAGACCTTGCCCAACAGCGGCAATAACAATCCCTATAACAGCCCGATTCACCGGGCCAATCCCAACAGCATGCAGGGCACGCAACCCAGCGCCCCGGCAGTTCGAGGCCCAAACACCGTGCCGGTGCCGCGCCCGCCGACCCTCGACAACGGTGGCATCGGCAATCGCTATCAGGGGCAACCGGCGCCGGCCAGGCCTCCCGGATTCATTCCCAATCCACCGCCCAGAGACCCGGGTGCCAGCAATCGCTGACCGGCCGGCCGGTGCACCCATCTGCCTTCCACATGACAAAAGGAACCGTGCATGTTGCGACCATTCCCCCTCAAACCTCTGCTGGCGGCGCTCTGTGCCAGTGCCTGGTTCAGCGTTGCGGCGCCCGTGTGGGCGGCCTCTTCTCAGGAGATGAACAGTGAACAGGGCACTCTCGAGGTCACGCCCATTGCCGATGGCCTGCAACATCCATGGGCCTTGGCGTTTCTTCCGGACCGCAAAGGCATGCTGGTCACAGAGCGGCCCGGCAATCTGCGGGTGGTGAGCACCGATGGCAAGCTGTCCGCGCCCATCGACGGCGTGCCCAAGGTCTGGGCCAAGGGGCAGGGCGGCCTGCTGGACGTGGCGCTGTCGCCGGACTTCAGTGAAGACCGCACGGTGTACCTGTCGTTTGCCGAAGGTGGTGGCGAGGGTGACAAGGCCGGTACAGCCGTGGGCCGCGGGCAATTGTCCGAAGACCTCAAGAGCCTGAAGAACTTCAAGGTGATTTTCCGCCAGGAGCCCAAGCTGTCGGTTGGCAACCATTTCGGCTCGCGGCTGGTGTTCGATCGCAATGGCTATCTGTTCATCACCTTGGGTGAAAACAACGATCGCCCGACCGCCCAGGACCTGGACAAGCTGCAAGGCAAGATCGTGCGGATCTATCCCGACGGCAAGGTACCGGACGACAACCCCTTTGTCGGCCAGTCCGGCGTGCGCCCGGAGATATGGGCCTATGGCGTGCGCAATCCACAAGGCGCGGCGCTCAATCCGTGGAACGGCACCCTGTGGGAAAACGAGCATGGGCCGCAGGGCGGTGACGAACTCAACATCATCGAGCGCGGCAAGAATTACGGCTGGCCGCTGGCTACCAACGGTATCAATTATTCCGGCCAGCCAATCCCGGAAGCCAAGGGCAAAACTGCTGAAGGCACCCTCAGCCCGCACCATGTCTGGGAAAAATCCCCGGGCCTCAGCGGCCTGGCGTTCTACGACGCCGACCGCTTCCCGGCCTGGCAGCACAACGCTTTCATCGGCGCGCTGGTCAGTCAGGAACTGATCCGCCTGCAATTCGACGGCGACAAGGTGATACACGAGGAGCGTTTGCTGGGCGAACTGAGCAAGCGAATCCGCGACGTACGGCAGGGGCCGGACGGGTATTTGTATGTCCTGACCGATGAAGAGAATGGCGGCCTCTACAAAATCGGCCTCAAATAGCCCACCCACTGTAGGAGCGAGCCTGCTCGCGATGGACGCCGGGACACTGCGGGGTATCAGGTTTCCCGCGTCATCGTTGACGACCATCGCGAGCAAGGTCGCTCCTACAGAGGAGGCGTCTGCTGGGGATAGAGGATGACGGCCGCCCGCAGCTTGTCTCGACCAAAGCTGCACATTTTCTCGAATTCCTGATGGCTGACCGGCAGATGCTGGCAGTCCATTGCCTGGCGGTGCTGGCTGTGATCGACATCCGGGTCGTGCAGATAAACGAACTCATCGTCGCAATCGGTAACCACCACCCAATGGGGTGATTTGGAGCGGGTGAGGCGATAGCTGCTGATCAGCACCAAGGGTTGTCCGCCTTGCTCGAGCAATTGCGGCAGATTCAAAGCGCCGCCAACCTCGCACTCGACCTCACTGGCCAGCAGCTGCGTCGTGAACTCTTCATGCACCAGACGCATTACGTCTTTTTTATGCGTGTCGCGCACCCCGTCGAGGAACAGCGGTCCGGTCATGCTCAGTTGCAAGCGCACCCGAAACCCACGGCGCCAGGCTGCCAATGCCAGGCCTTGCGGGCTGCAGCCGCCGTGACCTGCGGTCATGAACACGGTGGTCGCCTCGCGCCAGATCTGCAGCTCCTCTCGACGCTCCAGCACGCGATCGCGCTCCAGCGCGCCCATGGCCATCAGCAGGCAGGCCGGGCCGCAGGTGAATTCGGTGGTTTGTGGGTAATAAGGCACTTGGATATTGCGCGAATCGCGGTGCTGCAGGATGCGTTTTTCCAGGCGCAGCGCATCGGCGTGGTCCTGGTAATAGTCATGAATCAGCGCGAAGCGTCGATACCCATTGCGTTCATACAGCGCGATCGCCGCCGGATTGTCGATCCGCACCTCCAGCCGCAAATAGGCGCAATCATGCTCCAGCGCACAGGCTTCGACCCGGTCGAGCAACTGCTTGCCCAAGCCATTGCCCCGTGCCCGGGCTGCAATGGCAATCGAATACAGGCGCGCCAGCGACGTGCCCCGGTGAAAAAGCACCACCGCATAACCCAGCAAATCCTCACCCACCTGGGCCACCAGCAATTGGCCGTGGGCGCGACTGATCATCCATTGAAAGCTGCGACTGTTGAGCCGATCCGTGGTGAAGCATTGCTCCTCCAGTTGCAACAGCGCGGGTAAATCGTCCATTACCGCCAAACGAAAAAGCGTATTCATATGACCGCCGTAAAAGTTGCGTAACGAAACGGGACTTTCAAAAAATCTCGTGCTTAATAGGAATGGTCTTGTTCTCCAAAACGGATCAATCACTATGTCAGCGGTACAGGGTCATTGGCGTGAAGTATCAGAGCAAACTTTGCCGGCAGCAACTTATTTAAATGATTCGACTAGAACTTCCAGTCAGTTGATTATCATCGTCGAACGCAAGGAAGACTGGGCCTCTTACTTCCCCAGCGAAGACATCGTCACCGCTCAGGAGTACCTCGAACAGTCCGGCGACAGGGAGCAGGGCAAGCGCGTCCAGGTCATCAACCTGTGCCGCAGTTACAAGTACCTGGGGCACGGTTATTACTGCTCGCTGCTGGCCGAGGCCCGGGGGCACAAGGTCATACCGTCGGTGCGGACCATCAGCGAACTGACTCGAAAATCCCTGTACGGTCTGGCACTGGACGATCTGGATAAAACCCTGGAAAAAGCCCTCAGTCATCACGCCTACAGTGACACCGAAGGTTTTACCCTGACCCTTTATTTCGGCAAGACCAATATCGAACCTTTGCAGGACTTGGCCCGGCAGTTATTTGAAATATTTGCCTGCCCGATTCTGTTAGTTGAATTCAGGCGAACTAATGGTTGGCACATCGAAGGCATAAAGTTCGGCGCATTGCACAAGTTGCGCGAAGATCAGGAAGATCAGTTTGCCCACTCCCTGGACAGTTTCAGTCGCAAGATCTGGCGCCAGCCAAGGTCACGACGTCTGGCCCGCTACGACTTGGCAATCCTGCACGATCCCCAGGAAGCATTGCCGCCCTCAAACGCCAGGGCGCTGGAGAATTTCGTCAGGGTCGGCAGGACGCTGGGCATCGATGTCGACCTGATCGAGCGCAAGGACTACGCGCGAATCGCCGAATACGACGCCCTGTTGATCCGCGAGACCACCAGCGTCGACAACCACACCTACCGCTTCGCCAAGAAAGCCGAGAGCGAAGGGCTGGTGGTAATGGACGACCCGGCGTCGATCCTGCGCTGCACCAACAAGGTGTACCTGACGGACCTGCTCAACAGCCATCAACTGGGCATGCCGGCCACCGAAATCCTTTACAAGGAGCGACCGGAAGACTTCGAGCGGGTGGGCGAACGCCTGGGTTTCCCGCTGGTACTGAAAATCCCCGACGGCTGTTTCTCCCGGGGAGTGATCAAGGTCGAAAGCCAGCAAGCCCTGCTCGAAGCCACTGCCGAACTGTTCGAGCATTCGGTGCTGTTGCTGGCCCAGGAATTCTTCTACACCGAGTACGACTGGCGTATCGGCGTACTCAACCGTAAACCGATCTTTGCCTGCCAGTACTTCATGTCCAAGGGCCACTGGCAGATCTACAACCACAAGGCCAAGGATCAGGACATCAACGGCGAATGCCGCACCCTGGCGGTTCACGAAGCGCCGCGGGCGGTGGTGGAACTGGCGGTGAAAACGGCGAACCTGATCGGTGACGGCCTCTATGGTGTCGACCTCAAGCAGTCCGGCGACAAAGTGGTGGTGATCGAGGTCAACGACAACCCGAACATGGACGCCGGCATCGAAGACGCCTACCTGCAGGACGATCTGTATTCGCTGGTGCTGGAAGAGTTCGTCCGCCGCCTCGACCTCAAACGCCGCGGCCAGGCCTGGTGAGCGGCCGATGATCAAGTGTTTCCAATTGGCTGAGGGCGCATTGCGCGCCGTAGACCGGCTCGATGCCGAAGTCATGTTGTTCAGCAATCCCGATGCCGCCGAACGGGCCAGGCTGCACGGTCACTTCAAACTCGACGAACATGCCCTGGCATCGGCGCTGGACCCCGACGAGGTGTCACGCATCGAGTTTCACCCCGATAACCTGTTCCTGATCTGGAAGCGCCCGGAAAACTATTCCGGCGGCGGCAGCCTGGCCTTTGAAGTGTCGTCCTGCGGCCTGTTGCTGTGCCCGGACCGCCTGCTGGTGATTGCCACCGACGACGCACCGCTCAACGGCCTGGGCCGGCACCAGGCGCTCACGACGCCGCTGGATGTGTTGCTCGACCTGCTGTTCAACAACATCCACCACTATCTGGGCCACTTGAAGGTCATCAAACTGGTCGCCCGGGAGCTGCAGCAGAAATTCAATGCCTCGATGCAGAACGAGCATCTGGTGCAGATGTTCAACCTCAGCGAAAGCCTGATCTATTACATCAATGCGATCCACAGCAACGGCGCGGTTCTGACACGGCTGCGCAACCATGCACAAAAGGAACACTTCGACGCCCACGCCATCGGCCTGATCGACGACCTGATCATCGAAAACAACCAGTGCTACAAACAGGCGGAAATCTACTCCACGGTCTTCTCCGGGCTGATCGACGCCCGGGGCAACCTGATGAACAACAGCATGAACAACCTGCTGCGCAAACTGACCCTGATCAACGTGGTGTTCCTGCCGCTGAACCTGATCGCCAGCATTGGCGGCATGTCCGAGTTCAGCATGATGACGGCAGGTACGCCGTGGTGGGTGTCGTATCCACTGTTCCTGAGCGCGATGCTTTTGGGGGCAGGGGTGATGGTGCTGGGGCTCAAGCGGTTGGCGAAGTGACTGGGGAGACTGTGAGACCGCCTTCGCGAGCAAGCCCGCTCCCACAGGTTCTGTGTCGTACCCGGCTTCAATGCACAACCCCACCCCCCCTGTAGGAGCCGAGCTTGCTCGCGATGGCGGCAGATCATTCAATGAACATGCTGCCTGACACTCAACGATTGTTCCGCCTCAAGCAGCACGGCAAGCGTGTAGATCAGGTCCGTGAGGGGCAGGGCGACAGCGAGGGCTGAAAATTGGCCATTGACTTGCCATCAGCGCCCGGCTAATTTCCGGACATGACTTTTATCGTATCGCGCTGCCAGCCAAGCATTATTACCGCCATTCCTCATTTGGCGGGCTAGCTCACGACTGCAGCACCCAACCCGCCCTAGAGGCGGGTTTTCATTTTCTGTCTCCAGGTTTTATTGATCCACACGGAGACGGCAATGAACCACCACAACCTGCTTGAGCATTACGTCAAAAAGATCCTCGCAGCCCCCGTTTATGAACTGGCCGTGCGCACGCCGTTGCAGCCGGCACCTGCGCTGTCGCAGTCGCTGGGCAATCAGATCCTGCTCAAGCGTGAAGACCTGCAACCGACCTTTTCCTTCAAGATCCGTGGAGCCTACAACAAGCTGGTCAACTTGAGCGCTGCGCAAAAGGCCCGTGGCGTTATCACCGCGTCGGCCGGCAATCATGCCCAGGGCGTGGCCTTGGCAGCGCGGGAATTGAACATCGAAGCGACGATCGTCATGCCGTCCACCACGCCGGCGTTGAAAGTGACGGGCGTGCGCAGTCGCGGCGCCGAGGCGTTGCTGCAGGGTGAAAGTTTTCCAGTGGCCCTGGCCCACGCGCTGCAACTGGCGGAGCAGACCGGCAAGACCTTCGTCTCGCCCTTCGACGACCCGGATGTGATCGCCGGCCAGGGCACTGTCGCCATGGAGATCCTGCGTCAGCATCAAGGCCCGCTGGACGCGATCTTCGTCCCGGTCGGCGGGGGCGGTTTGATCGCCGGCATCGCTGCCTACGTCAAATACCTGAGGCCTGAAGTGCGCATCATCGGCGTCGAGTCGGAGCACTCCGCCTGCCTTTACGCTGCGCTGAAGGCCGATGAGCGCGTGGTGCTGCCCACCGTGGGCACCTTTGCCGATGGGGTGGCGGTCGCACAGATCGGCGCCCATTGTTTTGAAGTGTGCAGGGTGACGGTCGACGAAGTACTGACCGTTACCAACGATGAACTTTGCTGCGCGATAAAGAATATCTACGACGATACCCGCTCGATCACCGAGCCGTCCGGCGCTCTGGCCGTGGCCGGAATCAAGAAGTACGTGGCCAGCACCGGCGTGGTGGGTCAGACCCTGGTGGCGATCGATTCCGGGGCGAACATCAATTTCGACAGTTTGCGGCACGTCGCCGAGCGGGCTGGGTTGAACGAGGTTTGTGTTTGACGTGGCGCAGGGTCGACCGTGGCAGGCATGCAAATCGCAGGGTTGCGAAGCGCCCTTTTTGCAAAATGCACGATGGTCTTTCATGAAGAATTCAACAAGCCATTGATTTACCGATGAACAGCACGGCGCAATTGAGGGCATGAATTATGCTGTAGCTGTTCTTGAGCTGGCCGAGATTTCAAACGAGTCAGTGCGTCGTTAGTCGTTAGTTGATTGGCAGTCTCACAAAGGAGAGGGTCGCCATGTTTCTTTCTGCCTTGGAACTCCGCAATATCATTGAAAGCAGTTTCTTGCCCAAACGCTGCCAATGCACGCTGTCGCCTGACCTGTCCATGACTGTAAAAGTGTATGCCGACGGTGAAACCGATCAGTTGGATCTATTGAAGACAGGGATCAATGCCCAGCGTCTCAATGGATGTCGCGAAATAAACGATCTGATCGCCGAGCTGCGTACCGATCTTCAACAACACTATGTTGAACCGGCCCACAGACTGGCAATGCGTAGAGCCCTTTAACCCGCCGTTTCAAGCTCCACCGACAAGCGCCGGGTCTGGAAAAATGCCAGGCCCAGCGCCAGTTCCACGCCTACCGCCAGCAAAATTCCGGGACCGGCATGGCCATTGAGCCATTCGCCGAAGCCCAGTATCGCCAGGCCCCAGCAGCCGATCATGAAGCCGTTGCTCAATGCAGTGCGGGTCTGAGAGGGCGCTTCGTTACGCACCAGGAAAAATATCACGCCCAGTGCCATGAACAGCACGGCGATGCGCCGTGCGATCAAGCCTGCGGCCAGCGAATATTCGATATCCCAGGTAGCGAGTAAAGCGTCGGGAGTGAAACCCCAGGTGATGGCAAGCAAAAAACACAAAGCGGCGGTAAAAACTGACAACGTCCTGAACGAAAACTGCATGGCTGATCCTTGCGGCAGTGAGGGTGGCGACAGAGCATAGCGCCAGATCCCCTACAGGAATACCGCAAGGTAATATTTCCGACTTTTCAGTCAGTTCTGATAACTGCACGCGTAGGAAAGTTTTCTATAAGCGAGCTCTGCCGGTTGACCGGTCTGATCGTCGATGTACTTCATTTTGGCCGTGACCACTTTGCAATCGAGGGTGTCGGGCTCGGTCAGTGCAACGACCTTGCCCACATGCAACGGCATGCCGTAGTGGTAGGAGGGGATGGTTGGGGAGGAAGGCGTATCGGCGGCCTGGGCCATAGAGGTAAACGAGGCACAGACCAGAGCAGCGCAAACGAGCAGGGCGCGCGAATTCATGGGGCGATCTCCAATGCAGGCGAAAGTCAGCTCGACGTATCGTCGAACCAGCCGCACTGGTCATCAGGAGTGCTGAAGGCGTGCGGTCCAGTCATCGTTTGACCGCGCGATTAAGCGATGATTAATTCGCCGCAAAGCCACCTGTCGCTTTGCCACTACCGCTCGGCGGACAAAACCGATCTTCGCGAGCAAGCCCGCTCCCACAGGCCTACGCATTCCCAATATGGGAGCGGGCTTGCTCGCGAAGGCGCCAGTGAAATCAGCGAAGATCCAACTGGTGGCGGTACGGCAGATCCGGCCCGGTCCGGGTGCAGGTCAACGCCGCCGCCTGCACGGCAAACCTGACCATCGCGTCGATCCGCTCGCGGCTCAATTGCCCCAGCCCTCCAATCGAATCCAGCCCTTGTTCGGTCAACCAGGCAATCAACGCCGCCTGGAAGGTATCGCCCGCGCCTACGGTATCGGCGACCTGTACCGAACGCGCCGCCACCGACCACGATCCATGCGTGCGGCTGAACACCGCTGCACCTTCGCCACCTCGGGTCAGCAACACCAACTGACAACGGTGCTGCAACCAGCCATCGATGATCCGCGCAGGGTCCTGCTCGGGATACAGCAGGCTCAGATCCTCATCGCTGACCTTGATCAGGTCGGCCAGTTCGACCAGCGTGGCAATGCGCGAACGCCACAGCTCGATGTTCGGTTCGGGATTGAGCCGCACATTCGGATCGAGGCTGATCAGGCGCCGGCCGCTTTCGCGACGCACCAACGCCAGCAGGGTGTCGGCGATCGGCTGCACAACCAGTGAGAACGAGCCGATATGCAAGCCGCGAACCTCAGGCCCCAACTCTGGCAGGTGTTCAGGCTTCAACTGCCGATCCGCGCAGCCTTCGCCCCGGAAGCTGTAGTGCGGCGAGCCATTGGCGCCGACCGCGACCATGGCCAGGGTGGTAGGGGCCGCGAAATCGCGCAGGTAATCCTCCGCCACGCCTTCGTCCTGCAGCACCTGCAACAGGCGTCGACCCAGGTAATCGGTGGACAGACCGGCCAGCAGCGCCGAATCCACGCCCAGACGGCGCAAGCCCACCGCGACGTTGAACGGCGAGCCGCCGGCAATCGCCTTGAAATTCACTTTCGACGCCAGGCCGCTGGAGTCGTTTTCACTGAAGAAGTCGAACAGCGCTTCGCCACACACCAAGTACATAGTTGTTCACTCTTTAAAGGGTTGCGACATGCTGTCTATAGCGTTCATAGGCCTGCTGCGCGGCGTGCACATTTTCGGCAATCGGTCGGGTTTCGCTGGCCGGGTCGAGTTTCACGCAGCGCTCGCACAGCGCCTGCAGACTGTCCTCGTGACCGTTCGCCCGGGCCATGCACCACGCCGCTTGAATTGCCGCGCCAAGGGCCGCGGCTTCACTGTGCTGCGTGCAGATCACCGGGGTGTCCATGATATCGGCAACGATCTGCCGCCACACCGCGCTGTTGGAGCCGCCGCCGGTCAGGCAAATGCTGCGGCTTTGTAAGCCATTGTGGCGCAGCAGGTCCAGTCCATAACGCAAACCGAAGGTGGTGCCTTCGACTACGGCGCGGCACAGATTGGCCCGGGTCAGGTTGGTCATGGTCAGGCCATGGATGCTGCCGGTGGCGTGGGGCAGGGCGGGAACCCGCTCGCCATTGAGGAACGGCAGCAGGCTTACCCCTTCGGCGCCGATGGGGGCCTGGGCCACCAGGTCATTGAAGCAGTCGATGTCCAGGTCCAGCAATTCGCGGACGACGCCGGTGGCATTGGTCAGGTTCATGGTGCAGATCAGCGGCAGCCAGCCGCCGCTGGACGAGCAGAAGGTCGCGACCGCGGCATCGGCGCTGACTGTCGGCGAGTCGGCGTAGGCATACACCGTACCGGACGAACCGAGGCTCATGGTGATCGCACCGGGCTGGATGTTGCCAGTGCCGATGGCCCCCATCATGTTGTCACCACCGCCGCTGGACACCAACGCCCGGGGGTTGATGCCCAGGTGTTCGGCGATGGCCGGCAGCACCGTGCCGACCGCTGCATGGGCGTCGATCAGCTGCGGTAACGCCTCGATCAGGCGCCCGCTGGAGTCGATGTCGCGCAGCAGCTGCAGGTCCCACTGCCGGCTGCGCACGTTGAAGTAGCCAGTGCCCGAAGCATCGCCGTACTCGCTGCAACTGCGGCCGGTGAGCCAGAAATTCAGGTAGTCGTGGGGCAACAGGATGCGCGCGATCCGGGAGAACACTTCGGGATGTTGTTCTTTGGTCCACAGCAGTTTGGACACGGTGTAGCCCGGGGCGATGACCACCCCGAGGCGCTCCAGCGAACCGGTTTCGCCGCCCAGATGGGCCAGCAGCCGATCGTTTTCGGCGGTGGTTTCGGTGTCGCACCACAGCTTGGCCGGACGCAGCACCTGGCCCTGATCGTCGAGCAGCACCAGGCCGTGCTGCTGGCCGGATACGCCAACCCCCAGGATGTCCTGGCCATCGACGCCGCAGGCGAGCAAGGCGCGGCGGGTGGCAAGGGTGAAGGCCTCCAGCCACTGTTCGGTGTCCTGCTCACGGCGGCCATTGGCGCCGCTGATCAGCTTGTGCGCGGCGGCGCCCTGGCCCAGCACTGCACCGCTGACGGCGTCGAGAATGATGGCTTTGGTGCCCTGGGTGCCGCAGTCGATGCCGAGGAATAATTGTTGTTTTGTCATGGCAGATCCTTGGTGTGTCAGGTCAATCCGGGGAAGGCCATTGGCGAGCAAGCCCGCTCCCACAGGTATACGCATTGCAGAGGTGGGAGCGGGCTTGCTCGCGAAGACGCAGCCACATTCACCGCCACATTCAAGCGAGCACCCGCTCCAGTGTCCGCGTCACCCCCACCTCGCGCAAACTGTTGCAGCACCACTCGAACGCCGCAACAAACTCCGCCGAACGCGGTATCGCCGTGCCGAAAATCTCCTCGACCTCCAACAAGCGCTGGGTGATCAGCACGTCATCGGCCACCAGCGCCTGGCAGAACGCTGCCCTCGGATCAGGAATCGAATAGGTGTCGCCATTTTCATCCACGCCCTTCAGGTACAGCGCCCACGCCGCCACCACCAGCGCCGCACGCTTGGTCTCGCGGCCATCGGCGATCAGGCGGTTGATGGTCGGAATGGTGAACTTGGGAAACTTCGACGAGCCATCGGAGCACACACGCTCCAGTTGATCGGCAATCGCCTGGTTGGAAAAACGCTCGACCAGGGTGTTCTTGTAGTCGGTCAGGTCGATGCCCGGCACCGGCGACAGCTGCGGGGTCACGTCCAGGTCCATGTAGGCGCGCATGTAGCGCACGAACAGCGGGTCGTTCATGGTTTCGTGGACGAAGCGGTAGCCCTTGAGGAACCCCAGGTAAGTCAGGGCCAGATGGCTGCCGTTGAGCAGCTTGATCTTCATCTCTTCGTAAGGCGTGACGTCGTCGGTGAACTGCACGCCGACCTTTTCCCAGGCCGGGCGGCCGTTGACGAACTTGTCCTCCAGCACCCATTGCACGAACGGTTCGCAAACCACCGGCCAGGCATCGTCCACGCCGTGCTTGTCGGCCAGTTGCAGGCGATGCTCGGTGCTGGTCATCGGCGTAATGCGGTCGACCATGGCGTTGGGGAAGCTGACGTTGCGATCGATCCAGTCCCGCAGATCGGCATCGCGCAGGGCGGCGAAGGCCAGCAGGGCCTTGCGGGTCACGGCGCCGTTGTGCGGCAGGTTATCGCAGGACATCAACGTGAAGGCCGGGGTGCCCGCCGCCCGGCGTTTGGCCAGTGCGGCGCAGAGGAAACCGAACACGGTTTTCGGTGCGGTCGGGTTTGCCAGGTCGTGCTGGATCTGCGGCAGGTGCGCCATGAACTCGCCGTTGCTGTCGTCGATGCAGTAGCCACCTTCGGTGATGGTCAGCGAGACGATGCGAATCTGCGGATCGGCGAGTTTGTCGATCAGCGCCTGGGCGCCGTCCTCGGCCAGCAGCATGTCGCGAATCGCGCCAATGACCCGCACTTCGGTGTCGTCGGTATCCCCCAGCTCGAACAGGGTGAACAGGTAGTCCTGGCCTTTCAGGTCGTCCCGGGCGCGACGGTCTTCGGCGCGCAGGCCGACACCGCAGATGGCCCAGTCCAGGCCTTCGCCGGTGTTCATCAGCGCGTCGGTGTAATAGGCCTGATGGGCGCGATGGAAACCGCCGACGCCGATATGGGCGATGCCCTGGCGGGTGTCGCTCAGGGTGTAGGCGGGCAGGGCCACTTCGGGGGCGAGGCGGTTGAGGTTGTGTTGGTTGAGTTTCATCACAGGTTCTCTGAAGTCAGGCGGCAGCGCGCAGCGGGCGGGTCAGCGCCACACCGTCGGCATCGAATAAATGGCAGTGCTGGGCGTCCAGGTGCAGGCTCAGGGTTTCGCCATAGCGGCTGGCCAGGTCGCCGCGCACACGCAGGGTCAGGGCCTCGCCGGAAGCGGTCACGACGTGGCAGAAGGTGTCGCTGCCCAGGCGTTCGGCGACGTCGGCGGTGACTTGCAGGGTGCAGTCGCCGGGTTTGGCCAGTTCCAGGTGCTCCGGGCGAATGCCCAAGGTCACGGCGCTGCCGACCTTGAGGTTGGCACTGCTAAGGGGCAAGGTGATGCGCGTGCCGGCATCGAGCGCCACTTCGCAGCCCTGGCTGTCGACCCGGCTGATGCTGCCCTTGAGGAAGCCCATTTTCGGCGTGCCGAGGAAACCGGCGACGAACAGATTGGCGGGCTGGTGATACAGGTCCAGGGGCGAGCCGACCTGCTCGATCTTGCCGCCGTTGAGCACCACGACCTTGTCGGCCATGGTCATGGCTTCCACCTGGTCATGGGTCACGTAGATCATCGTTGCCTGCAGCTCTTTGTGCAGGCGCAGCAGCTCCAGACGCATCTGCACCCGCAGCGCGGCGTCGAGGTTGGACAGGGGTTCGTCGAACAGGAAGATTTTCGGGTTGCGCACGATGGCCCGACCGATCGCCACACGCTGGCGCTGGCCACCGGACAATTGCTTGGGCTTGCGCTCCAGCATCGGCCCCAGTTCGAGGATGCGCGCCGCTTCGCCGACCTTCTTTTCCACTTCGGCTTTCGGCACGCCAGCCAGGTCGAGGGCAAACGACATGTTCTTGCGCACGCTCATGTGCGGGTACAGGGCGTAGGTCTGGAACACCATGGCCAGGTCGCGCTTGGCCGGGCTGACTTCGGTGATGTCGCGGCCATCGAGCTCGATGGTGCCGCCGCTGACTTCTTCCAGGCCGGCGATCAGGCGCAGCAGGGTGGATTTGCCGCAGCCCGACGGGCCGACGAAGACCACGAATTCCTTGTCATTCACTTCCAGGTCGATGCCCTTGATGATGGAAAAGCCTTCGAAGCCTTTTTGCAGATTCTTGATTTTCAGGTTGGCCATGGGGGCCTCCGCTTGAGTTATTTCAATTGCGCCTGGTGAGCTTTGGGTGGGAGCGGGCTTGCTCGCGAATGCGGTGTGTCAG
>NZ_LYVP01000102.1 GCF_001984065.1 Pseudomonas sp. KK4 | reverse complement strand
GTGGGTTGACCCGTTGGGGTTGAGTGGGAATTGTCCCGGGGCTAACAAACCAGGATGCACAGCGCCAGAGGGTGTTGGTGCAGCTAGAGTTGACGAAGGCGAACCGCAGCTGCCGAAAATGACGGCAGAGCAGCGGAGAGCAAGAATAGATGAGTTATCAGAGTCGGTTTTTTACAGGCGCTTAGACGAAATGGAAAAATCGATTGATGGCGCTCACTTTCATCAGAAGCATGGCGCACAAACGACCCTGCAATCGCAGTTGGAACGTGTGCAAACGGGGAAAAATCCAACAACAGGATAAATAGAACGCTACAACAGAGGACGGCGCGAAGGTGAGCCGGTCATTCCTTCAGCCGCAACGCATTTTTTGAGTCATCGTGATCAATTTAATGCAATACAACGCGCTCAGTTAATTTTTAAGCGGAACGGTTTAGATGCTTCACGGGAGCCTATCGAAATGGGTAGAAAAATAGGCGAGGGATTTAAAAGAGAGGGGTTGCAGTATGGTGAGCAAACCAGAGCGGTTGTCATACTTAAAAGCGATGGTCGACCTATCACTTCATATACGGACTTTGACTGATGGATAGGCCCTACACACTTTGGAGCATACGAGGTTTGCTTTTCGTTTTTGATATTGAAAATACGCATGATTTGGAGCGAGAGGAGATTATAGTTTCGAAGGATGTTAACGATGAAGGCGAACTTTGCGAGCTTTTTGATGTTTTATTGTGCCCGGAATTCTTTAATTATAGTGAAGAAGAACGGGTGCGACTGATTGAGACTTTGTCATTTTTTTTAAATAAAGGTGACAATTTTGATGGGGTTTTTAACAAAATGGATACTTATTTTGATGAAGATATTAAAGATCGAAGGCAATTCATGGCAGTACTCCTGAGCTGTTTGAAACGGTATCAAAATCAAGAAAGTGGCGTCATCTAACTTCGTGGAAAGGTTTGTTTGAGTCGTGAGATCTGAATGATGTCGATTTTAGCAGCATAAAAAGGAAGATCATGGGGAAAGTTGCGGATAAGAATGGGGCCAAAAATTCTGAAGCTGTTGCTCAGTCCCAAACCACTACTCAAGATGTTCACGAGGGAAGTAAAAAGTGGAGAGCAGTTCCAAACTCTAAATTTGTAAGCTATAGCGCGCAGTTGAGTGCATATAACGAAGCGATGACGCGGGAAGCCAGAAACATGCCGCGCTTTACCGGAGAGGATAGTAAGGGAAATTTGGTTGTGCGAATGGAGGCTGAAAATGTGGGGGTTGGATATGAACCTAATCCCTTGGATCCTACAAATCCGCGTTATATTCCTAATATGAATGCCTTTGAGATGAAGTTCGATTTTGAGACGTTGCAGCCAATAGCGCTTTACCCGGTGGAGAAAATTTAATGCTGATGCATCCTTTTCTTAATATTCCATATAACCCGAGTGTAGAGCATTTTCTCGGTGGGTTCGATATCTATGGCCGCGAGGAGAGTCTTGGGGGCGAGTTGTCGGCGTACGACCCTGAATGTCCTGCAGATAGAAAGTTTTTAATATCTAATTTTATTGTGAAGCGTTTTGCTGGATTGAGCTATAGGCACAAGTTTGTCTTGTTTTTTGTATTGGAAGAAGCGCTTGATGGTGACTCAAGTGTTTTTTCTGAAATTCTGGAGCATAACCCCCTATCTCATTCTTTGCTTCCTCCAGGGTGGAATGAAATGAAAGATCCAAGGGCATTTTTCAATGATGTCTATGCTATGTTGTCCGAGGCTTGGGTTGGTGAACTATATAAGGCAAGTCAGGAAGATTCTCTAGCTTGGTAAGGAGTTCGTGTTTTACTATAAGCTAAACTAAGCCTTTGGTGATGCTTTGTTTTAATAAGAGGGTCGATTTTGTTGATTGGGTCCAAGGTGTTTGTATTGTTGTGGGATGCAGATAGAATCGGCCCCTTTCTAGATAAATAGCTGATTTTCATATGGTTGTTAAATGCATGCAGGATATGCGGCGAAATGAGTGACGAATTCCCGGAGTTGTATGAGTTTTTAGCGAGCTATTTCCATCAAGACTGGAGTTTCGATCATGATACCGAAGAAGAGGTCATTCGATCATTTGTTATTGACTCATCGATAGAAACGCTTTTACAGGTGAAAAGCGAGTTGCAGAATCTTTTGGCCACCACTCAGAGTGAAGGGGAGTTACAGAATTTTTTATTTCGGGAGCTCAGCTGTTACTACTATTACCCACACGCGTGGTCGTCAGGAAAGGCTTGGCTAGAACATGTCTTTCGCATGCTCTAGCTTTTACTCTTGATTGGCATCGCGAACCCCAAAGGTAAGCAGCGTATTTCCCGTCAACGTCCTAGGAGATTTCCTTCAAGTTCTATCGATTCCCATGAACTGGTGCTATTTGAAATCCATGGATAGTCTTTGGTTGTCACCGCAACACCGGTGGCAGGGCGTAGGAACCCTCGAAGACTAGAAGAACGCAAAGGGCGTCGATATCTGATTTGCGGCTGCAAATGTGCATCCGTAAGATCATTTGCGGCGGCTGTGCGCGGGCACGCTTCGGTGTGGTCGAGTTCTCTGGTCTCGATATTCCTACCCCGCGTATGGCTGCCACCCAAACCTGTAGGAAGGTCGGTGGGAGCGTCCATTTCGATACCAGAGGTTTGAACAATGAAGAGTATTCATCCAGATCCACCCTACGAAAAACCAACCCCCCATCCCGACAACCGCTTCATGGCATTGACCAGCAACTGCACCGACATGCCCACACTGTTCGTCGATACCCATGCCCCCCTCGATATCCTCACCGACGCCGCAGGCTACCGAATCCGCGCTGTCACTCAGGTACTGGAAAACCTGTCCATGCGCGGCTCGATCGAGTGTGAGTCTTTCATTCTCAGTGATTTTGCCTTGCTGTGTGCCATTGCGCTGCGGGATGGGTGTGATGTGCTGGATGTGGTTGGGCGGCGGTTGAGGGCTGAGCCTTTATAAATGGGGCGTCTGCCCGGTCAGCGCTGTCCCATCAGCCTGGCACCTTCAGGCTCCGCCACAGCCAGGCTATCAATCACATGCACGCTGTACCCCGGTACGTTCTTGGCGTGATGTTTGGCCTGGGACGCCATCTCCGCCAGCTGGCTGGCGTCGATGGCGGGGCAGGCCTCGGGGTGCAGATGCACCACGCCAATGGACAGCGACAGCAACGGGAATTCCTGGCGCACACCCTGGCGGTTGGGGGCGACGAAGCAGCCGGCTTCGAGGTGTTCGCTGCGGTAGAAGCGCCGGCACTGGCTCTGGAAGTCGTCCAGTAACTGGTTCAAACGTTTGCACCAGTCTTCCGGGCCGAGCACCAGCAGGAAATCGTCACCACCAATGTGGCCGACGAAGTCGCGGGACGGGTCGACGCGGTCGTTCAGGCACTGCGCCAGGCACAGCAGCACTTCGTCGCCACGGCCGTAGCCGTAGATGTCGTTGAAGGGTTTGAAACTGTCGATGTCGACGTAACAGATCACCGATTCGCGCTGCTGTTGCAGCAGCCGCGTGAGGCATTGCTGGATCGGCACGTTGCCCGGCAACAAGGTCAGCGGATTGGCGTAGCGGGCCTGCTGGATTTTCAGTTCAGTGATCAGCTTGAGTACATCGATCACCCGGCCCAATCCCAGGTAGCCGCCGTTGAGGGTGATGATGAAGTCTTCCTCGATGCGTTGCCGGGCGCGGCTGGTGATCAGGCGGCTGACCTGTTGCAGCGACTGGCTCATCTCGACGGCCAAAAAGTCATCGCTCATCAAACGGCTGATGGGTTTTCGAGCAAACAGATCGGTGGCAAACGGCTTGAGCAAGGCGTCCGATAGCGAATGCCGATGGACGATGCCGCAGGGCTGGCCCTGTTCATCCAGCACCGCCAGCGAGTTCAGGTTGGCCTGGCGACGGAAAGCTTCGAGGACAGTGGCGGTCGGGGTGTCGCGGCCTACCGCGGGCTGATCGTTGAGCAGGGCGCTCAGGTCGCTGGCTTCGTCATTCAACACCACGGCCGTACTGTCTTGCCTGGGCATCAGGGTCCTGGCGTCGCGGGGAGGATGCTCCTGAGGACGGCAGAGCAGATAGCCCTGGACCAGATCCACGCCCATTTCGGTCAGCACCGCCAGTTCCTCCGGCAACTCGATGCCTTCGGCGATGACCTGTGCCCGAGAGGCCTTGGCAATTTGCAGGATCGAGCCGACGAACTCTCGTTTCAGCGCATCCTGGTGTATGCCATCGATGAAATGCCGGTCGATCTTCACGTAGTCCGGACGCAATTCAGACCACAGGCGCAGGCTTGAATAACCCGCGCCCAAGTCATCCAGGGCGATGGAAAAGCCCATCGCCCGGTAATGATGCAAGGCGGTTTGTAATAGCTGGAAGTCATCGATCGGCGTCTGTTCGGTCAACTCGATAACCACCTGACTCGGCGGAATACCAAAATCCTGCAGCAATTGCAGGGTGCGCCCCGGTTGATGCGCGGCTTCCAGCAGGGACTCGGGGGACACGTTGAGAAACAGCAGGCCAGGCAGTTTCTGGTCGTTGAAGCGTCGGCAAGCGCTCTGCCGGCAGGCGATTTCCAGTTCGCTCAAGCGGCCGGCCTGGCGGGCCACGGCGAACAGGGCGATCGGGGAGTGCAGCGGGCTGTTGGACGGGCCGCGACTCAAAGCTTCGTAGCCCAGGATGCGTCGCTCGGAGAGGCTGATGATCGGCTGGAACAGGCTGTGCAAATCGCCTTGAGTCAAAATTGAGCTCAACGCACTCAGCTGTTCGGTTGTGGTCATGGCAATCTCTGGCGATAAAAAAAGGACTGGGCGGGCTCTTGGTAAGAGAGCACGCCCAGTCCTTTATTTCACGACAGAATGATGACTGTTTGATGACGCTCCGAAGCGCGTCAGCATTAATTTGCCATCACCTGTGATCAGCGTCTCAGTGCTTGGCCACCGCCGAGTTGAGCTTGAGGTAATCGAGCAGGATGCGCCCGGTCTCGCTCAGGTAAGCGTCGTCTTCTGGCTTGGTCTTGTCCGGCTCGGCCGCGATGGCGTCCTCGTCTTCTTTTTTCAGCTCTTTGAGCGGCTCTTCGCCCTTGGCCTTGCGACGGATGTTCTCCATGGCCAGTTGCTTGGCTTCGATGTCGGCGTGTTGCGCACGACGCTCGGCTTCGTTGAGGCTGACGGTTTTTTCCGCCATCAGCTTCTGTGCCAGGGCCAGTTTGTCGCGGATGAACACGAACTCCGCATCCTTGGCCGTACGCGCATCATGCTCGGAGGTGAGCTGGGTGATGTACGGTTTGAACGGATCCACGGCAGGCTTGATCGCCGCTTTGATGGTGTCCCACGGCATGGCTTCAGGCAGGGCGCTCTCGCCGATTTCCTTGGTATCGATGATCGACGGGTAGTTGATGTCCGGCAGTACGCCCTGATGCTGGGTGCTCTGGCCGGAAACCCGGTAGAACTTGGCCAGGGTCAGCTTCAGTTCGCCATGGTTGAGCGGCTGGATGGTCTGCACGGTGCCTTTGCCGAAGGTCTGGCCACCGATGATCAGTGCACGGTGGTAGTCCTGCATGGCGCCGGCGAAAATTTCCGAAGCCGAGGCGGACAGGCGGTTGACCAGCAATGCCATCGGGCCTTTGTAGAACGCGCCCGGGTTTTCATCTTCGAGCACATCGACACGGCCATCGGCGTTGCGCACCAGCACGGTCGGGCCTTTGTCGATGAACAGGCTGGTCAGCTCGGTGGCTTCCTGCAGGGAACCGCCGCCGTTGTTGCGCAGGTCGATGACCACGCCGTCGACCTTGTCTTTCTGCAGTTCGGTCAGCAGTTTCTTGACGTCGCGGGTGGTGCTCTTGTAGTCCGGATCGCCGGCACGGAAGGCCTTGAAGTCCAGGTAGAAGGCCGGGATCTCGATGATGCCGAGCTTGTAGTCCTTGCCATCCTGCTTGAGGTTGAGCACCGACTTCTTCACGGCCTGATCTTCGAGCTTCACCGCTTCGCGGGTGATCGGCACGATCTTGCTGGTCTGGTCGTTCGGGGCGTTGCTGGCCGGGATCACTTCCAGGCGCACCACGGTGCCTTTCGGACCGCGGATCAGCTTGACCACTTCGTCCAGACGCCAGCCCACCACATCGACCATCTCTTTGTTGCCCTGGGCAACGCCGATGATCTTGTCGGCCGGTGCCACCAGTTTGGTCTTGTCGGCAGGGCCGGCAGGCACCAGGCGCACGATTTTCACTTGATCGTTGTCGCTCTGCAACACGGCGCCGATGCCCTCCAGGGACAGGCTCATGTTGATGTCGAAGTTTTCCGCGTTATCCGGCGACAGGTAGTTGGTGTGCGGGTCGTAGGACATGGCGAAGGTATTGATGTACGCCTGGAAGATGTCCTCGGCACGGGTCTGGTCCAGGCGCGCCAATTGGTTCTTGTAGCGCTTGGTCAGGGTTTCCTGGATTTGCTTGGAATCCTTGCCGGCGATCTTCATGCGCAGCACTTCGTCCTTGACGCGTTTGCGCCACAGGTCGTCGAGTTCGGCGGTGGATTTGAGCCAAGGGGCGTCCTTGCGGTCGATCAGCAAGGTTTCCTTGGTGGTGAAATCGATCTTGTCGACGCCCTTGTTCAGCTCGGCAAGGGCGAAGTCCAGACGCGCCTTGACGCGGTCCAGGTAGCGCTTGTAGATGGTGAACCCGGCGTTGAGGTCGCCGCTTTTTAGGAAGTCGTCGAACTGGGTCTTCCACTTGTCGAATTCGGCGATGTCGCTGGCCATGAAATAGCTGCGCGAGGGGTCGAGCAACTTGAGGTAGCTGTCGTAGATGATCTGCGAGCGCGCGTCATCGAGCGGCGGTTTGCTGTAGTGGTGGCGCTTGAGCAGTTCCACGACGTTCAGGCTGGCGATGACTTCGTCACGATCCGGTTGAAGCTTGTCCCAGCTGTTGGCTGCGAACGAACTGCTCGACATCGGCAGAAGGCCGATACCGATGAAAAGGGCGAGGGCGGTGCTGGGGAACAAACGCTTCATGTTGATTCGACGCGGGGACAATTGATAACGCATATTAGGCCGTCTTTGAAGTCGCCGGTTCCACAAGGGCCGGTCGCATAATGCAAAAAGCCCGGCGCTACAGCTTCGGGCTCAGTCCAGACTCACTATGGAGGCACTGTGAAAGCATTGCAAGGCGTTGACGGTCAAGTGGAGTGGGTTGAAGAGCCAAGTCCTGCATGTGATGCAGGACAAGTTCGGATTCGGGTGGCGGCTGCGGGACTCAATCGCGCCGATTTGCTGCAAAAGGCCGGTCTTTATCCGCCGCCGCCAGGGGCCAGCCAGGTGCTGGGTCTTGAGTGTTCGGGGGTGATCAGCGAGGTCGGCCCGGGCTCGTCGTGGCAGGTCGGCGACAGGGTTTGCGCCTTGCTGGCCGGGGGCGGGATGGCCGAAGAGGTGGTTGTCGACGGACGGCACGTGCTGCCGGTTCCCGACGAAATGTCGTTGGCTGAAGCCGCGGCGTTGCCGGAAGTGTATGCAACCGTGTGGCTGAATCTGTTTCAACACGCGGGGCTCAAACCCGGTGAAAAAGTTTTGCTGCATGCCGGGGCAAGTGGAATCGGTTCAGCGGCCATTCAGCTGTGCAAGGCGTTTGGCAACCCGTGCTGGGTCAGTGTCGGTTCCGCCGAGCGGCTGGCTTACTGCGAAGCGCTCGGCGCCCAGGGTGGTGTGGTGCGCACCGGCGATCTGGAGAGCTTGCGCGACCTGGGGCCGTTCGATGTGATCCTCGACCCGGTGGGCGGCAATTACGCGGCATTGAACGTGAAACTGCTGGCCAGTGATGGGCGTTGGGTGCTGATCGGGCTGATGGGCGGGCGTGAGGCCAAGCTGGACCTGGCGCAGGTGCTGGCCAAGCGTGTGCAGCTGCTGGGCTCGACCCTGCGCAGCCGCAGCGATCAGTTCAAGGCTGATCTGTTCAGCGATCTGAGCCAGCATGTGTGGCCGCTGTTCGCCGAGAAGCGCCTGAGCCCGCAACTGGCCAAGACCTTCCCGATCAAGGACGCCGAGGCGGCGTTTGCAGAGTTGGCGAGCAATACGGTGGCGGGGAAACTGGTGTTGGTGATTGACGAGAGCCTTACCTGACTGCACCGGACCTGATGTGGGAGCTGCGGTGCGACGATTCGACTTGCTCGCGAATGCGGTGTGTCATGTCATGATGCATTGACTGACCCGACGCTTTCGCGAGCAAGCCCGCTCCCACAGTGGGGGCTCTGTATTACTTCCAGAGGTGTATGGGCCAGCCGGCCTTCTGGGCCTGTTCCAGCAGCACGGGATCGGGGTTGACCACGTGCGGGAAATCCACCTTCAGCAACAGCGGCAGATCATTGCGCGAGTCGGAATAGAAGCTCGCGCCTTCGAGGTTTTCCTCTTCGGCATCCAGCCACTCCAGCAGCCGGGTGATCTTGCCTTCGCGATAGGTCAGGGTGCCGACCGTTTTGCCGGTGTACACCCCATGGGCCACTTCCAGTTCGATCCCCAGAATCTCGTCGATGCCGATGCGCTCGGCAATCGGTGCCACCAGGTGCGTGCCCGAGGCTGAGATCACCAGAATCCGGTCGCCCGCCTTGCGGTGCGCGGCGATGGCTTTGGTGGCGTCGCTGAAGATGATCGGTTCGATGAAGTCTTCCACCCACGGGCCGACCAGGTGCTCGACTTCCGCCGGGGTTCGGCCGATCAGCGGTTCGAGGCTGAAGGCCATGTAATCTTCCATGGCCAGATGGCCCTTGCCGTAGGCATCCATCAATTCCTTGTCGCGACGCAGGAAGGATTCGCCGTCGACCCAGCCGAGGCGGACCATTTGCTCACTCCACAGCGACGCGCAATCGCCGTGGATCAGGGTTTCGTCCAGATCAAAAATTGCCAGGGCCATCAGTGCAGTTCTCTCTTCGACATCAACAAAGGCATCAGGCTACCTCACACAGGGCCGTCGGATCGATGGAAAGTGCCAGGCGCTGACCATCGGGATGCAGGTCGCCGGCCGAGCGGTTGAGCACGTCCACCACCAACTCCACGCCCCGGGCTTCGATGCGGTAGCGAATCACGTTGCCCAACAGGCTGTGGCTGCGCACCTGGGCATCCAGCTCGCCGTTGAGGCTCAGCTCGATGGCCTCCGGGCGGATGGCGATGCGATGGTTGATCGGCCGTTGCAGCAGTTTGCTCGCGCTCTCGGCGTCCAGCAGGTTGTAGTTGCCGATGAAGCCGGCGGCGAACACATCCACGGGGGCGGTGTACAGGGTTTCGGCGTCGCCGCTTTGTACGATTTTTCCCTGATTCATCAGGAAAATCCGGTCAGACATGGTCAGGGCTTCTTCCTGATCGTGTGTGACGAAAATCGTGGTCAGGCCCAGCTCGCGCTGAATCTGCCGGATCTGTTCGCGCAGGTGTTTGCGAATGCGCGCATCCAGGGCCGACAGCGGTTCATCGAGCAGCAACAGGCGTGGCCGGGTCACCAGCGAACGGGCGAGGGCGACACGCTGGCATTGGCCACCGGACAACTGATGCGGATAGCGGGCGGCAAAGTCGTGCAGTTCCACCAGTTTCAACACGTCGGCGACGCGTTTTTGGCTGTCGTCGGCATTGACCTTCTGCATGCGCAACCCGAAGGCGACGTTCTGCTCGACGGTCATGTTGGGGAACAGTGCATAACTTTGGAACACCATGCCGATCCCGCGCTTCTGCGGGCTCAAGGGCACGATATCGACACCATCGAGCAGGATCTTGCCGCCATCCACCGGGGTCAGCCCGGCGATGCAGCGCAGCAGCGTGGATTTGCCGCAACCGGACGGGCCGAGCAGGGTGACGAATTCACCTTTCTGGATTTCGCAGTTGATGTCGCTGAACACCGTGGTGCCAGCGTAGTTTTTCTGAAGGTGTTGGACGCTGACATAGCTCATTCGCTTTTGTCCTTGTTCAAGATATTGGCCGCCCAGGTCAGAACCAGCACAAAGAAGAAGTAGGAAATCACCAGCGCACTGGTGAAGTGGCCGCTGCTGTTGCGCATGTTGTTGAGGTAGACCTGCAGGGTTTCGTAACGGGTGCCGACCAGGATATTGGCGAACACGAACTCACCGAACAGGAACGAGAACGACAGCAGCAACGCCACCATCAGGCCTTTGCGCAGGTTCGGCAGCACCACCAGGATTGCCGCCTGGAAGGTGCTGGCACCGAGCAGTTGCGCGGCGTCCATCAGGTCGCGCAGGTTGATCGCCTGCAGGTTGTTGGTGATCGCCCGGTACATGAACGGCAGCGCCACGGTGAAGTAGCAACCGATCAGGATCCATGGCGTGCCGACCATGGCGAACGGGCCGGAACCATAAAGCTGCAACAACCCCACCGAAGACACCACCGGCGGCACGGCGAAGGGCAGCAGGATCAGGATGTTCATCAGCGCATCGAGTTTCGGGAAGTGGTAATGCACCACAAACAGCAGCGGCAAAATCAACACCACCGACAGCACCAGCGCACCGACGCACACCAGCAACGACTGGCCGAAGGCACCGAGAAAGCGCGGATCGCTCCACAGCTGCGCATACCATTTGATGCTGAAACCGCTGGGCAGGATGGTCGCCGACCAACTGCTGGAAATCGAATAGATGAAGGTGCCGAGCAGCGGCAACAAAAGAATCGCAAACAGCAGATAGACCACGACCCGATGGTAAATGCCCACCGGACCCAATTCAGCGCGAGACATGGTAGCTCCTCTTCAGCAGCAGCTGATGCACGACGGTCACCAGGGTCATCAATGCCACCAGCACCACGGCCAGGGCACTGGCCAGGTTCGGGTCCAGGGATATATCGCCGGAGACCATCGCCGCGATACGGA
The DNA here is from genome assembly GCF_001984065.1 of Pseudomonas sp. KK4. Classification (GTDB taxonomy): domain Bacteria; phylum Pseudomonadota; class Gammaproteobacteria; order Pseudomonadales; family Pseudomonadaceae; genus Aquipseudomonas. Next base: position 8,709 of record NZ_LYVP01000102.1, on the reverse strand, counting down.
TCGGCAGCACGTTGAAGTTGCCGGTGGTCAGGGCGTACACCGTGGCGTAGGCACCCAGGGCGTTGGCCAGCAGGATCACGAAGGTGCCGAGCAGGGCGGGGGTCAGCACCGGCAGGCCGATGTGACGCCAGAACTGCCAGCCGTTGGCGCCCAGCAGCGCGGCGGATTCGCGCCAGTCTTCGCGCAGGGCATCGAAGGCCGGGTACAGCAGCAGCACGCCCAGTGGAATCTGGAAGTAGGTGTAGAGCATGATCAGCCCGGTTTTCGAATACAGGTTGAAGTCCTGAATCAGCCCGGCCTGCTTGAGCATGATGGTAAAGCTGCCGTTGAAGCCCAGCAGGATGATGAAGGCGAACGCCAACGGCACGCCGGCGAAGTTGCTGGTCATGTTGGCGAAGGCGTTGACGAAGTTGCGCAGCTTCGAATCGACCCGGCGCAGGGAATAGGCACCGAGCACCGCGATGATGATGCCGAACACGCTGGACCAGAAACTGATCTCGAGGCTGTACTGGATCGCCTGCAGATAGAACTTCGAGCTGAAGATTTTGGTGAAGTTGGCAATGCCCCAACCGAACTCTTCCGATTGCAGGCTGTTGATCATCACCCACACCAGTGGGGCGATTTCGAACACGATGAAGAACAGGGTGAAAGGCACCAGGCACAAGGCCGCCAACCATTTGCCGCGGGTCATTGAGTTCACTTGAGCAGCTCCCGGCACACGGGTTTGTCGTGGGGTACGCCCAGCAGTTCGCAGACGGTGCCGCATATTTCGATCTGTTTTGGTGCGGCGCCTGTATCAAGGCTGAAGGCATCACCGAGCACGAACAGCGGCACTTCGCGCTCTTCGGCCAGCAAGCCGTTGTGGGAGCGGTCGTTGTTCATGCCGTGGTCGGCGGTCACCAGCACCTGATAACCGGCGTCGAGCCAGCCTTGCAGGTAGTCGGCCAGGTAAATGTCGGCATAGCGCGCGCTGTTGCGGTATTGCGGGGTGTCGAGACCGTGCTTGTGACCGGCGTCGTCGATGTTCATCGGGTGGATCAGCAGAAAATTCGGTGCATGGCGCAGGCGCAGGTTTTCGGCGTCGGCGAACAGGTGCGAATCGGGGTAGTGATCGTTCCAGTAGAAATGGCCGTACTGGATCGGCAATTCAGGGTTGTCGGTGTGACGATCCCGGGACGCCAGGAAGGGCGAGCGGTTGTACAGCTCACTGACCCAGTGATAAGCCGCGGCAGCGGTTTTCAGCCCGGCGTCGGTGGCGTAGTGATAGATGCTGCGCTGGTTGGACAGGCGCGAGACGTTGTTGTGGACGATGCCGCTGTCGATCGGCGTGACGCCGGTCAGGATGCATTCGTACAGCGGTCGGGACAGGGCCGGCAACTCGCACTCCAGTTTGTAGAGCGCTGCGCGTCCTGCGCCGACGTAAGCCTGCAAGTGCCCCATGGCGTGGCGCGCGACTTCGTAATTGAGGCCGTCGAGCACGACAAGGATGACGTTGTGCTTCATAGGGGCAAACACTCCGCGAAACAGGAATTCGGAATTCACTCGGTCCACTGTGGGAGCGGGCCTGCTCGCGAAAGCGGTCGAGGATTCGACATTGATGTCGACTGCCACACCGCCTTCGCGAGCAAGCCCGCTCCCACCTTTGGATCTCCATCAGATCCCGAAGTGGGGATCTACAGCCTTATTTCATTTCTACGATGACTTGCTCGTTCCACTTCTGCGGCAGGGCCTTGGAGGTTTTTTCCCAGGCATCGGCGTCCTTGATCGGCGTGACCTTTTTGTACTGCTCGTTCGGCAGCAGCTTGGATTTCACTTCATCCGGCAGGGTGATGTGTTCGGCGCGGATCGGACGGGCGTTGCCGCGGGCCAGGTTGATCTGGCCGGCGTCGCTGAAGATGTACTCGCGGGTCAGCTTGGCGGCGTTCGGGTTCTTGGCGTATTTGTTGATGATGGTGGTGTAGCCGGAAATCACCGAACCGTCGGACGGGATCAGCACCACGTAGTCATCCGGGTTGGCCATCTTGGCCTTGTAGCTCAGGCCGTTGAAGTCCCAGACCACACCGACTTCGATCTCGCCTTTTTCCATGGCGCCGATGACCGGGTTGGACATCGAGAGGCGACCCTGCTTGGCGATGTCGGCGAACAGCAGCAGTGCAGGCTCAAGGTTTTTCTCGTCGCCACCGTTGGCCAGTGCCGCAGCCAGAACGCCGTTGGCCGCCTGGGCCGCGGTGCTCACGTCACCGATGGACACTTTGTATTTACCGGTTTTCAGGTCAGCCCACTTGGTCGGCACTTCGGAGCCGTGCAGCAGCTTTTTGTTGACGATGAACGCGATGGTCCCGGTGTAGGCCAGGGCCCAGTTGCCGTCCTTGTCCTTGGCCCAGTCTGGTACCTGATCCCACGTGGTCGGTTTGTAAGGTTGCGTCACACCCTGCTTGACCGCGATCGGGCCGAAGGCGGCACCGACGTCGCCGATGTCGGCGCTGGCATTGTCTTTTTCCGCGGCGAACTTGGCGATTTCCTGGGCCGAGCTCATGTCGGTGTCGATGTGCTTGAGGCCGTATTTCTTGGCCAGGTCTTCCCAGGTGCCTTTCCAGTTGGCCCAGTCATCGGGCATGCCGACGCTGTTGACGGCGCCTTCCGCTTTCGCAGCGGCTTCGAGGGTTTTCAAATCATCGGCCGCCATGGCGGCGGTGCACATGGCAATGGTCGAGCCTAACAGTGATGCCAGGAAAAACTTTTTCATTCCAAAGCTCCTTGGGTCGTGTTCAACGCTGCGATTGCGGTTTGAGTTGGTCTAGGTCAGCAATACCTGAGCCAATTTAAGGGGCCTCGATGACACTTTGATGTCGTTCGTCGGCCGACCGGGCTTTTATTTGCCCGCCACTGGCGGGTGTCCGCTAAGCGTAGACCATCGGCAAAGGCCCGCTATACAAGGGACTTGGCCGATCTATTGCAGGTCTGCAAACCTTCGGCGCGGATGACCGTTCGGTCGCTTGTCATCGCACAGTCATCTGCACTGCCTACGCTTGCAGGATGTTCAAAGAGCCGGTTTTGCCTGTGGTTCTGCCCCGAAACAGTGCTGGTCTAGTCCAGAAAGGTAACGTTGATGCGTGATGAGGCAACAAAGGCGGTGACCGCCATCGGCCTGGTGCTCCAGGAGCAGCTCGACCACGGCTTGCTGGCAGCGGGCAGCAAACTGCCGGCCGAGCGCAAGCTCAGCGAGTTGTTCGGCACGACGCGGATCACTGTGCGCGAGGCGTTGTTGCAGTTGGAGGCCCAAGGGCAGATTTATCGTGAGGAGCGCCGCGGCTGGTTCGTCTCGCCACCGCGCCTGGCCTACAACCTGATGCAGCGCAGCCACTTTCACGCGATGGTCAGCGCCCAGGGGCGGGTGCCATCCACCGAGGTGATTTCGGCGCGGTTGCAACCGGCATCGGCGGCAGTGTGTGCCTGGTTGCAGTTGCCGGCGTTGTCCAGCGTGATCCAGATCTGCCGTTCGCGGCGCATCGATGGGCGGTTGGTGCTGTACGTCGAGCACTACCTGAACCCGCAGTATTTTCCTGGGATTCTGGACTTCGATTTGAATCAGTCGATCACTGAGTTGTATGCCCGGCATTACGACCTGCATTACGGGCGAGTGCGGTTCGAGATCGTGCCGACGGCGTTGTCGGTGGATGCGGCAGCGGCGTTAAGGGTGTCGGTGGGCAGCCCGGGGCTGCAGATTGCGCGGGTCAATTATGATCAGCATGAGCGGTTGATCGACTGCGACCTGGAGTTCTGGCGCCATGATGCGATTCATGTCGGGGTGGATGTGGTCTGAGTGTTTTGGTCTGCCTGTGTATCCGTGTCGACCCCTTCGCGAGCAAGCCCGCTCCCACACTTGGAATGCATTTCAAAGGTGGGAGTGGGCTTGCTCGCGAAGGGGGGCGACAGTCACTCCTGCGTTTCCTGCCCGCCGCCGGCGGTGATGACCTGCACGCTCATGCGCGGCGTCGCCAGATCCAGCCCCGCTTCATCCAGATGTCGCTTGAGCGACAGGTTGAACGCTCGCGAGACCTCCCATTGCTTGATCGGCGCGGTCTTGAAGCGGGCGCGCAAAATCGCGTTGCCGGACTCGAAACTCTCCACCCCCTGGATCTCCAGCGGCGACCAGATATTGCGCCGTTGCAGCGGGTCGGTGCGCATTTTCTGGCCGACATCGCGCATCAGTTTGATCGCGTTGTCGATGTCCATGCTGGCCGGCACCGCCACCCGGAAGATCGCGTAGCCGAACTCTCGGGAGTAGTTCTTGATGCTTTTGATTTCGCTGAACGGGATGGTGTGGACGATGCCATCGATGTCCCGCAGGCGTACGGTACGGATGGTCAGGCCTTCGACCGTGCCCAGGTGGCCGCCGACGTCCACGTAGTCGTCGATGGCCAGGGAGTCTTCGATGATGATGAACAGCCCGGTGATCAGGTCGGCCACCAGCGATTGCGCACCGAAACCGATGGCCAGGCCGATCACGCCGGCACCGGCCAGCAGTGGCGTGACGTTCATGCCCATGTTCGCCAGGGCGACGATCAGCGCGATGATGAAAATGGCCACGAACAGCACGTTGCGGATCAGCGGCATCATCGTCTGCGCCCGGGCGTTGGCCAGGCCTTTGCGTGAGCGGGTCAGGGCGTGGTGCACGGCGGTGTCGCTGAGGATCCACACCAGCCAGGCAAAAATCAGCGTGCCGCCGAGGCTGAACAGTTTGACGCTGATTTCATGGCCTTCGCCTTCAGTGAAGGCAATCAGCGACATGCCCCACACCCGCAGGCCCAGTTCGATGAAGGCCAGCCAGACCAATAGATGGGCGAGGGTGTAGAAGAAGCTTTTCAGGCGCTCGGAATACAACGCGTGGCGCTTGACCCCGCGATGGGGCTTGAGCGCGTGGCGGCGTACCAGACCGTTGATCACCATGCACAACACCAGCAGCACGGTGCAGATCAGCGACTGACGCAGGGCGGTGCTGGTGTCGCCTGCGGAAACGAAAGTGGCGAATAGCGAGATCGCCACCAGCACCAGCGCCGGTACGTACCAGAAGCTGCCGAGAATCTCGATGCTGTCGCTCAGGGCGCGGCGGGTCAGGCGTCGCGACAAGGGCTGGTTGCGGATCAGATGCGCGATCGGCCGGCGAAAGCGCAGGATGAACAACCCCGTTGACAGGGCGGCGAGCACGTTGGCCACCGTTGCGGCGGTATGCGCCAGGTGCACACCCAGGCTGTCCACCAGGCGCGGATCGTTCAAGGCTTCGCCAAACGCGGCGAAACTGCCGATCAGCCACAACGGGCGAAAGGCCTGATGCCGCAGGATGTACAGGGCGCGGTGACGGTGCGGGCCATCGAGCAGGGAGAAGGCGATCACGCAGATCGCCGAAAAACAGGTGCCCACCACCAGCGCATAGGCCAGGACCATGGCCAGGCTCTTGCCCAGTGACGAGGGCAGGGCGTAACTCATGTACACGGTGATCACCAGTGCGATCAGCCACGGCCCGAGCTTGCGCAGGGCGAAGCGCAGCATGTCCAGCGCCCGGGGGTGTTGCGGCAGTTCTTCGGTCAGGCCGAAGCGCATGCGCACCCGGTGGCTGATCCAGATGAGCGCCGCCGCCAGCAGGCTCCAGATCAGCAGAATCATGGCGAAGGCGAAGATGATCGGCAGCCATTCATTGGCCGGCAGTATCAGTGCGGACAGCTCATCCTGGGCCAGGTCGAATTCGTTGGACCAGCGGGTGAGCGGGCTGTCGGCCCCGGTGAACTGTTTTTCGAAGCTGGCCAGTGTGCCGCCGATCAGGCCCAGCACGCCTTCTTCGGCGGTCGGCTGGGCTTTTTTCGTGGCGTCGCGCAGTTTCTTCAGATCCGCCAGCAGCTTGGCACGCTGCTGGTCGTTTTCCAGCGACTTGATCACTTCATCGAGAGATTGCCCGAGGGGTTCCTGGGCTTGTGGCTGGGTGTTCGCCGAACTGTTGAGCAGGCTCGGCAGGCCGACGGCCTGGGCGGGCGCCATCGGCAGCAGCAGCATCAGGCCGATGAGAAAAAGATACGGTAGGGCAAAGAGACGAGCGAGCACTGGGCGATCAACCTCGGAGTGAGCGGGTCGACCGAGTGTACGAGCCCGTCAAAATCAATGCGAGTGAGGGGGCGTTTATTCGTTGAGCTTGGCGAGGATCTTGAACACCACCGTGGCGAGAATCAGCAGCATGCCGATCCACATGGCAAATACGCCGGCGTTCTTGTCACGGAAGTTGAAACCGATCGCCAGCAGGATCATCCCGGTCAGGATCGGGACCAGCATGGCGTGGAAGGAGGACATCGAAATCATGGCGACTGCCTTGTCGTGGGGGTGATTGAAGTTTAGGCGGGATTTGGGGTGACCGGTGGCGATCTGTGTTGATCCTGACGCTGTGGCGCTGGTGCTGCCGCTTTCGCGAGCAAGCCCGCTCCCACACTTGGAATGCTTTTCAAAGGTGGGAGAAGGCTTGCTCGCGAGGCTTTTCAGGGGTTACGGCAATTCGCGGCAGGCGTAGAACGCGCTCAGGACTTTGACCAGGTGCGCCAGGTCGTGGCTGCCGCACAGTTCGCGGATCGAGTGCATGGCGAAGGTCGGCAGGCCGATGTCCACGGTGCGCACGCCCAGGTGGCTGGCGGTGATCGGGCCGATGGTCGAGCCGCAGCCCATGTCGCTGCGCACCACGAAGCTCTGGACAGGTACTTCTTCGGCCATGCACAGGTGACGGAAGAACCCGGCGGTTTCGCTGTTGGTGGCGTAGCGCTGGTTGCTGTTGACCTTGATCACCGGGCCGGCGTTGAGTTTCGGGCCGTGGTTGGCGTCGTGCTTTTCCGCGTAGTTGGGGTGAACGCCGTGGGCGTTGTCGGCCGAGACCAGCAGGGATTTCTGAATGGTGCGCACGAACTCATCACCTTCGGGCAGCAGGCGACGCAGGGTCTGCTCCAGCATCGGGCCATCGGCGCCGCAGGCCGAGGAGGAGCCGACTTCTTCGTGATCGTTGCACACCAGCACGCAGGTTTCGTCGGTGTCGGCGGTGAGCAATGCTTGCAGGCCGGCGTAGCACGACAGCAGGTTGTCCAGGCGCGCACCGGCGATGAAATCACCGTGCAGGCCGATGACGGCGGCGCTCTGGGTGTCGTAGAAGCTCAGTTCGTAATCCAGCACCACGTCGGCGTTCAGGCCGTGTTCGCGGGCCAGTTGGTCGGTGATCACGGCGCGGAAATCCACACGCTCGTCGCCGGCGAACTGCGCCAGCACCGGCGGCAGTTCGGTCTGGGCGTTGATCGCCCAGCCCATGTTGGCTTCACGGTTGAGGTGGATGGCCAGGTTGGGAATGATCGCGATCGGTGCCTTGAAGTCGATCAACTGGCTCTCGACCTTGCCGTCACGACGGAAGGTCACGCGGCCGGCCAGGGACAGGTCACGGTCGAACCAAGGGGCTAGCAACGCGCCGCCATAGACTTCGACGCCCAGTTGCCAGAAGCCCTGGCGTTGCAGTTCCGGCTGCGGCTTGACCCGCAGGCACGGACTGTCGGTGTGGGCGCCGACCAGACGAATCCCGCCATGCAGCGGCGAGTGACGGCCCATTTTGATCGCGACGATCGAGGAATCGTTACGGGTCACGTAGTAACGGCCGTTGGCTTCGGTGTGCCAGGTCTCGCGCTCATCGAGGCGCTGATAACCCGCCGCTTCCAGACGCTGAACAAGGCTGGCGGTGGCATGGAACGGGGTAGGGGAGGCCTTGAGGAAGTCGATCAGGCCTTGGTTCAACTCTTCGCGCATAAGTAGCTCCAGACAGCAGTGGGGCCAGTTTAACGTATTGGTCAGAGAATTGGCGCAGGGAGTGCTGGGCGCGAGATTGAAGCCACAGAAGATCTCCTGTGGGAGCGGGCTTGCTCGCGAAAGCGGTGTGTCAGTCGACTCATGTATTGACTGAAACACCGCTTTCGCGAGCAAGCCCGCTCCCACAAGGGATGGGTGACGTGTGCTTAGAAAGGGGCCGGGCACTCGAAGCGCAGGCGTTCGCCGGTTTGCGGGTGGGTGAAGCTGAGCATGCTGGCGTGCAGGCACAACCTAGGCCAGGCGGCCAGGGCCTGTTCGTGGGCGTAGAGCCCGTCCCCCAGCAGCGGGTGGCCGATGGACAGCATGTGCACGCGCAATTGATGCGAACGGCCGGTGATCGGCGTGAGTTCCACCCGGCACCACTCGCCGCAGCGCTCCAGCACCCGCCAGAAGGTCAGGGCGTTCTTGCCGAACTCGTGGTCGACCACATGCCGTGGCTTGGTCGGAGGGTCGTAGCGCAGCGGCAAATCGATGCTGCCGCTGTCCAGCTCCGGCTGGCCCCAGCACAGGGCGGTGTAGGCTTTTTCGGTTTCACGGTCGTGAAACTGCCGGGACAGTTCACGGTGGGTATCGGGATCGCGAGCCAACAGAATGATGCCGGAAGTTTCCCAGTCCAGCCGGTGGACGATGCGCGCTTCCGGGTAGCCGTTTTCCTGCAGGCGGGTAATCAGGCAGTCCTTGTTGTCATCGGCCCGGCCGGGCACGGAGAGCAACAGGGTCGGTTTGTTCACCACCAGTACGGCGGCGTCCTGATGGATGATGTGGACGTTGGACAACGGCATTAAAACAGCCTCGTAACAAACGCCAACGGCGGTTCAGGCCCCCCGCAAT
>NZ_LYVP01000101.1 GCF_001984065.1 Pseudomonas sp. KK4 | reverse complement strand
ACATGCAATGTGTGCGGCTTCGCCCCACGGCGCTGCGCGCCAATCCCCGGATGAACGCCTCCGCTCAGCCTTCCGATATAGGCGGGTGGATCAAGATCAAGAGCTGCAGGCGAGCTAACGCTCGACCTTTTTCTCCCAAGGAGCTGCCGAAGGCTGCGATCTTTTGATCCTGTTTTTCAACTGCCGCTATCACTTTCCATCGTTTCTTCGACCTCGGCCACCGCGCTCTTACCCTTGGTCTTCAACTCGCTGACAATCACCGCCGCGACGATCATTCCCGCACCCACCAGGGCAATCGCCGGTAACCGTTCCCCGGCCATTCGTCCGACAATTCCGGCCCACACCGGTTCGACGGCGTAAATCAGGGTGGCGCGGGTCGGCGAGACGCTTTTCTGCGCCCAGTTCATCGCTACTTGAATGGCCGCACTCGCTGCGCCCAGCCCCAGGGCGCTGCACAGCAGCAGCCAGGAAAAGTCCGGAATGCGCTCCTGGGTCGGCACCACCATCAGGAACGACAGCATGGCCGTCACGCCCAGTTGCACCACGGTCACGCGCTTCACATCGACCTGGCCGGCGAAGTTGCTGATCAGGATGATCTCTGCGGCGATGGCGATGGCGCTGATCAGTGTGGCGATTTCACCGGGGCTGAAATTCAGCGACGCGCCGGAGGGTCCCGACAGCAGCATCAAACCGGTGAACGCCAGCATGATGCCGATGCTCGGCATCAATCTCGGGCGACGTCCCAGCACCAGCCATTGCAGCAACGGCACAAAGGGTACGTACAACGCGGTGATGAACGCCGACTGGCTGCTGGGGATACTCTGCAGGCCCACGGTCTGCAGGCCGTAGCCGAGCATGATCGCCACGCCGATGAAGGCACCGGCCTTGAATTCGAACAGGGTCAGTTCGCGCAGGGTGCGCCACGAAAACACGGCCACGATGCTGGCGGCGGCGGCAAAGCGCAGGCCGACGAAGAACATCGGCCCGCTGACGGTCATGGCATGCTGGACCAACAAAAAGGTCCCGCCCCAGACCATGGTGATCAGCACCAGCACGCACTCAGCCTTGCTGAGCCGCAGGAAACGGGAGGAAGCCTGGGGGGAGTTCGCCGACGTCATGATCTTGCACACTGTGTGGGGGGGACGCACAATGCGCCCGAAAGTTGGGCAGTATACTGCGCAACACCCTCAAGTGAGCAATATAGTGCACAAAGATTCCACGCAACGGGCTTCGGTCCTGCAGCACGTCAGTCAGAACGTTCGCCGCTTGCGCCATGCGGCGGACATGAGCCAGACCGCCCTGGCGGAAAAGTCTGGTGTCAGCCGGCGTATGCTGGTGGCCATCGAGGCGGGTGAAAAGAACGTCAGCCTGACCACCCTCGATCGCGTGGCCGAGGCGCTGGACGTGGCGTTCAGCGACCTGATCCAGGCCCCCGACGTGCGTGACCACAGCCGCATCAACGAACTGGCCTGGGCCGGCACCATCCCCGGCAGCAAGGCCGTGCTGCTGGCCAAGGCCAACGCCAGCCGTGAAGTCGAACTCTGGGAATGGCGCCTGGAACCGGGTGAGCACTACCCGTCCGAGCCGGATGCCGACGGTTGGAGCGAGCAGTTCTATGTGTTCGAAGGTTGCCTGACGCTGATGATCGGCGATGTCCCGCACCGCATCAGCGCCGGCGAGTTCTACATGTTCGCCAGCAACCAGCCGCACTCCTATCGCAACGAGGGGACGGTAGCGGTGCGCTTCGTGCGCAACGTGGTGATCTGAACGGTTGCCTGCCAAACAGCGGATCGACAGTTTGTCGTTATGAAGCTGCTTTCACTTCTTTAGTGCTTCATACCTGTAAACGATGTCTGCGGTGTAAAACGTAAAGGATGTCTGCGGTTTCTACCGGTGCGATTCGCCAGGCGTCAGGAGCGATCAGCACGATGGCTGACCAGACAAACACTGATAATGAGAACGGCATGACTGACATTCAAAACGGACAGGCGACCGACGCCATCCGTCACGCGGACATCCTGATCATCGGCGGCGGCCTTAGCGGCACGATGCTGGCGGCGCAACTGATGCGCCTGCCGGGACGTCGCCAGGTGCTGGTGGTCGAACCCCGGGCCGAACTCGGTCGTGGCGAGGCTTACAGCGCCGTGGAGTTGGGCCATACCCTCAACGGCAATGCGGCGCGCATGAGCGTCGACCCGGACAACGCTGACGACCTGACCCAATGGCTGACCGAATACATCGCCGGCGGTGGCTGGCCGGAGTCCGATGAGCAGCCTGTGCCGATCAGCGAACTGTTCCCGCCCCGGGGCATTTTCGGGCTGTACGTGCAGCAGCGGTTGGCTGAAGCGCAGGCGGTGGGCGCGCTGAACGGCTCGACGGTCGAGCATGTGCGGGCCGAGGTGGTGGACCTGCAGAGCGATGCCGACGCGGTGCGCCTGACCTTGAGCGACGGTCAGCGCTTGCACGGGGCTTTTGCGGTGCTGGCGACCGGCATGTTTGCCGCTGCGCGCACGCCGCAGACCGAATCCAGCGGCCTGAACGCGGCGGCGCTCGACCCGTGGGATGTGACGGCGATGCGTCAGCTCGATCCGCAGTCGACGGTGCTGATCATCGGTTCGGGCCTGACCATGGTCGATGCCGTGGTGTCCCTGGAACAGGCCGGTCATCGCGGGCCGATCGACGTGTTTTCCCGCCATGGCCTGCTGCCCCATGTCCGCCGGCAGCCACCGGCCTGGCCGGACTTTCTTGCCGAGGATCACGGCATCCGCACGCCGCGGCAGCTGGTTCGGGAACTGCGCCGACAGTGTCGGCAGGCCATTGAACAGGGCATTGACTGGCAGGCCCCGCTGGACACGGTGCGGGCACACGTCGGCCGCCTGTGGAACCAGGCCAGTGACGTGCAACGCCGACAATTCGTGCGGCATGTGCGGCCATGGTGGGAGAGCCATCACCACCGCTCGCCGCCCTTGAGCGCTGAACTGGTGGCGCGCCTGCACGCGCAAGGACGATTGCGTATTCAGGCGGCCTCGTTCAAGGGGCTTGAGCCTTCGAGGAACGGTGAGGTGAGTATCCGCATTCGTCGTCGCGGCGTGGCTCAAACGGAGGTTGTCAGTGGCGCGGCGTTGATCAATTCCAGCGGCATCGAATATGACTGGCGCCGAGTGGCGCGGCCGTTGCCCCAGCGATTGCTGGCGCGCGGCTTGATAAAACCGGGGCCGTTGGCGTTGGGGATTGCCGCGCAGGCAGATGGAGCGGTGCTCGCTGCCGACGGCCAACCCGCCAGCCGCCTGTTCGCCATGGGCCCGCCGTTGCGTGGGATGTGGTGGGAGAGCACGGCGGTGACCGATGTGGCGAGCCAGGCCAAGGCGCTGGCTGCCCGTCTGGCTTAACCAAGCGAGGCGGCACCTGTTTCAAGCTGAACACTGCCCCCTGTAGGAGCGAGCTCGCTCGCGATGCACGTCGGGACACCACGGAGCATCAGGCCCCCCGCGTCATCGTTGACGACCATCGCGAGCAAGCCCGCTCCCACAGGGAAACGCGGTCAACTGTAGGAGCGAGCTCGCTCGCGATGCACGCAGGGTCACCGCGGGGCATCAGGTCCCCCGCGTCATCTTTAACGACCATCGCGAGCAAGCTCGCTCCTACAGGGGAACGCGGTCAACTGAAGGAGCGAGCTCGCTCGCGAAAAACGCCGGGTCACCGCGGGGCATCAGGTTCCCCGCGTCATCATTGGCCTCCATCGCGAGCAAGCTCGCTCCCACAGAGAAACGCGCTCAACTGTAGGAGCGAGCTCGCTCGCGAAAAACGCCAGGGCAACGCAGGGCATCAGGTCCCCCGCGTCATCATTGGCCTCCATCGCGAGCAAGCCCGCTCCCACAGGGAAACGCGGTCAACTGTAGGAGCGAGCTCGCTCGCGATGCACGCAGGGTCACCGCGGGGCATCAGGTCCCCCGCGTCATCGTTGGCCTCCATCGCGAGCAAGCTCGCTCCTACAGGGGGTGTTCACGAAACCGTACAAAAAACAAACCCCGGCAGGACGTGATCCCCCGGGGTTTGCTGTTTCAAACAGCCCACGGCTATTGATCAATAACGCTGGTACTTGGAACCGAACTCAGGACGGTTTTCCGCGACGTAGAGTTTTGCTTTCTGGACATCCTGACGGTCAGTGCTGACGGTGTTGACGTTCAGGGTGGCCGGTTGGCTGACGGTGTTTGCTGCAACGACTGCCTGGGTGGCGTGGGGGGCAGCGATGGCCGAGGTGGCGCCAAGGACCGAGAGGGCGAAACCGATACCGATGATGCTTTTCATGATGTGCTCCAGAGTGTGGTGAGAAGATGGGTCTACTGTAGGGCTGGAGCGCCGAGATGAGAAAACACCCTTGGGAATAGTTGTTATCGAAGACAGTGATCTTGATCCATCACTGGGTCTGTAGGCCTGTGCAGGCGTTGTCGGGTGCAACGGGGCAGCGATCGTTCAGACGCTTCAAGGCCTGACGCGCAAACCATCCGCGGCAAACACCACCGGCCCGGCAAAGCTGCGGCCAATGGATCGGCTCACGGCATCGTGGGCTTCATCGACATCCCGGGACAGGTGGCTGAGCAACAGCCCGGATACCCGGGCGGCCGCGGCGATGCGGCCGATGTCAGCGGGCGCGGTATGCAGCAAGAAAAGCGCCGCTGGCGAATCCGGTGGATCGAGCACGGGATCGTTGAACACCAACAGGCTGGAACCCTCGGCAATCTTCGTCAGCGCTTCGTGGCCATTGGCGTCGATGTCGCCGCTGAAGGTGATGCTGTGGCCTTTGTAGTCGACGCGGTAGATCACTGCCGGCGCATCCCGATGGTGGCCGGCGATGGCGCGGATCACCAGGCCGTCCTGGCTGAGCAGGGTTGTCATCTCGGTGAGACCTTGCAGGTCGGTGGTGTCGAAGCCGACGCTGCCGGCGAAGTCCTGCAGATACGCGAACGCGCCATCCCTGCCGAACATCAGGTCGATGTAGCGCCGAGTCGATGGGAAGGGCGCATCGCCGCTGGGGCCGAACACCTTGAAGCGGATGTCCGCTCGCGACGCGACGGCCCGCGCCTTGACGATGCCCGGCAGCTCCGCCACATGATCCACGTGCAGATGGGTCAGCAGCACGATATCCAGTTGACCCAGGTCCAGGTGCGCCTCGCCCAGGCGGACGAAGGTGCCCGGTCCGGCATCCAGCAGAATCCGCGGCGTGCCGTCGAGCAGCAGCACATAGCCAGCGCCGGCACGACCACCGGCGCCGGGGCCGCCTGAACCCAGGACCAGCAATTCCAGAGGCTCTGCTGCTTTTACCGGGCCGACGCACAGCACCGCGCCCAGCAGCAGGCCGGTGCAGAGCCGCCGCACGTCAAGCCTCAAGCATTTCCACCGGAAAGGAGAAAACGTAGCCCTCACTGCGCACGGTCTTGATGTAGGCCGCTTCGCGGGAGTCATCCTTCAGTCGTTGGCGCAGGCGGCTGACCAGCAGGTCGATGGAGCGGTCGAACAGATCGGCGTCGCGGCCCTGGGTCAGGTTGAGCAACTGGTCGCGGCTCAACACCCGCTGCGGATGATCGAGGAACACCCGCAGCAGGCGGTATTCGGCGCCGCTGAGGGCCACCAGGGTGTCGTCCTTGTCCAGCAGGTGACGGGCGGTGGTGTCCAGGCGCCAGCGGCCGAAAGCCAGCATGCGGCCACTTTCGGTGACCAGCAGGTTGGGTGGCAGCATGCGCGTGCGACGCAACACGGCGTTGATCCGCGCCAGCAGTTCGCGGGCGGCGAAGGGTTTGGTCAGGTAGTCATCGGCGCCCATTTCCAGGCCGAGGATGCGGTCGGTTTCGTCGTTGCGCGCAGTGAGCATCAGGATCGGCGTGGCCTTGTGCTTGCCCGAGCGCAATTCGCGGCACAGCACCAGGCCGTCGTCGCCGGGCAGCATGATGTCGAGCACGATCAGATCGACCTGGTTGGTTTCCAGAAAACTGCGCATCTGCCGGCCGTCGGCAACCACTGTCGTACGCAGGCCGTTCTTTTTCAGGTAATTACCGACCAGTTCGCGAATCTCGCGGTCATCGTCGACGATCAGGATGTGGTTGACGTGGTCCATGGGACGATTCTCTTGTTCTTCGTTGGTTGCATTTTAAGGGAACGCTGGGGTTTTGTTTATCGCGCTGCCTCCCGCATGTCACCCATCCATTGTGGGAGCGGGCTTGCTCGCGAAGGCGGCTGCACATTTAACATGGGTATTGACTGACCCGACGCTTTCGCGAGCAAGCCCGCTCCCACAATAGATATTCGTTGAAGCTGAAATCTGCGTAGAAACAACAAGCCGAAGCAAAGGCTTCGGCTCGTGTTCTATCCCTTCACAGTCAGGCAACCACTCGATAACACGGCACATACGCCGCGCCGCCGGGCAGTTTCATGCGGTGCTGGGCGACGAAGGCTTTGAGCAGCAGGTCCAGCGGCTGCATGATCGCTGCGTCGCCACGGATCTGGTACGGCCCGTGCTGTTCGATCAGGCGGATGCCCTTGTCCTTGACGTTGCCGGCGACGATGCCGGAGAACGCGCGGCGCAGGTTGGCGGCCAGTTCGTGGGGCGGCAGGTCGCGGCTCAGTTTCAGGTTGGCCATGTTTTCGTGGGTCGGGTCGAACGGGCGCTGGAAGCCTTCGTCGATTTTCAGCAGCCAGTTGAAGTGGAACGCGTCGTTGCGCTCGCGACGGAATTGCTTCACCGCCTTGAGCCCGGCGGTCATCTGCCGCGCAACCTCTGCGGGGTCGTCGATGATGATCTGGTAATGCTGCTTGGCCGCGTCACCCAGGGTGGCGCCGACGAACGCATCGAGTTGCTCAAGGTACGGCGCGGCGTGTTTGGGCCCGGTGAGGATGACCGGGAAGGGCAGCCCCGCATTTTCCGGGTGCATCAGGATGCCCAGCAGGTACAGGAACTCTTCGGCCGTCCCGGCGCCGCCCGGGAAGATGATGATGCCGTGGCCGACGCGCACGAAGGCTTCCAGGCGTTTTTCGATGTCCGGCAGGATCACCAGTTCGTTGACGATCGGGTTCGGCGCCTCGGCGGCGATGATCCCCGGTTCCGTCAGGCCCAGGTAGCGGCCGCCGTGGATGCGTTGTTTGGCGTGGGCGATGGTGGCGCCTTTCATCGGGCCTTTCATCACGCCGGGGCCGCAACCGGTGCACACGTCCAGGCTGCGCAGGCCCAGTTCGTGGCCGACTTTCTTGGTGTACTTGTATTCCTCGGTGTTGATCGAGTGCCCGCCCCAGCACACCACGATCTTGGGCTCGACGCCCGGGCGCAGGGTGCGGGCGTTGCGCAGCAGGTGGAAGACGTAGTCGCTGATGCCCTGGGAGGTGCTCAGGTCGATACGTTGGCTGTCGAGTTCGTTCTCGGTGTAGACGATGTCGCGCAGGGCGCTGAACAGCATTTCGCGGGTACTGGCGATCATTTCGCCATCGACGAAGGCGTCGGCCGGGGCGTTGAGCAGCTCCAGGCGTACGCCGCGGTCTTGCTGGTGAATGCGGATTTCGAAGTCCTTGTAGGCTTCGAGGATGGTCTTGGCGTTGTCGACGTGGGCGCCGGTGTTGAGGATGGCCAGGGCGCATTGGCGAAAGATGTCGTAGGTGCTGCCGGATCCGGCTTCGCTCAGTTGCTGCACTTCCCGTTGCGAGAGTGTTTCCAGACTGCCTTTGGGGCTGACCGAAGCGTTGATTACTTGTCGTTGGGTCATTCAGTGATCCTTAAAACGATGCCATTGCTGAACAAACAACCAATGGCATCCGAATAGTGTGTATCCATGAAAGAAGATGGCACGAACTGCGCGGTCTCGCCATGTCCCCGATTGACGATGAAAAGATGAAAAGGAGCCCCAGCATAGCTAAATCCCTCGATGAGGCGATAATGCGCGCAGTCTTTTTGCCTGCCATTGAAGGAAACCCGACGTAATGTTCGACATCCAGCCGATGAACGCCCAGACCTATCGGCAACAGACCCGGCGCAGCACGCTGATCATCGCCGTGATTTTCCTGGCGCTGGCCATGGTGCTCTCGACCTCGGCGGTCACGGTGTTCGGCGAACCCGGCGGCGACAACCTGCGGTTCAATATCGGCGGCGTGTTTGCCGCGGTACTGGTGATGGCCGCACTGATGCGCAAGGTGTTCTGGACTCAGCCGTGGATGGCACCGGCGGTGTACGGCTGGCAGCTCAAGCGCAGTCTGATGAGTGTCACCAATGTCATGCACCACGTGACGGCAGCCGTGGAGGCGGGTGATCCAAGCGCGATGAAGCTGCTGCGTTTCTACCACCTGGGGTTGGACCAGATGCACCAGTTGGACGGCAACTCCAGCGATCATGGGCAATTGCGCCGGGAAATGGAGCAACACGAGGCGCGTATGCAGGCGTTGGGCATGGACACTGACCAGACACGACTGGACCCGGCGTGGCTGGAGGCAGTCAAGCGGACATCGGTCTAGTCTTGTTCGCCGTTACCCTTCAACGCTTCAACTGCAGGAGCGAGCATGCTCGCGAAAAACCTGAGAGCACCGTGGGGTATCAGGCTGCCAGCGTTATCGTTGCCGACCATCGCGAGCAAGCTCGCTCTTACAGATAGGAGAATCAGGCGGGAAGCCTGACTTTTCATAACAATCACGGAGAAGCGTCATGGGGCAACCGGCCATTTACCAGCGTATCGAAAAAAACCGACCCGGTATCGCCCGGCTCAAGGTGCGCTCGGCCGTGACGTTGCTGGTTGCCGTGTGCCTGTCGATGGCACTGATCGTGATCTGGCAGGCCTGGAACTCGCGGCAGTACCACCTGCAGGACAAGCAGGTGGCGATGTCCAACCTGGCGCAGACCCTGGCCTCCCAGGCGCAGGCGTCGATCAAGCAGGCCGATACCTTGCTGTTTGCCCTGGTCGATCGCCTGGAAAACGAAGGGAGTGGCCCCGACCAGATCAGTCGCCTGCAGCGCCTGCTACGTGCCGAGCGCAGTGAGTTGAGCCAGCTCCATGGCCTGTTCGTGTATGACGAAACCGGGCAGTGGGTGGCCAATTCCAATGGCGCCGAGGTCAGCGTCGCCAACAATTCGGACCGCGAATATTTCATCTATCACCGTGACCACCCGGACCGTGGGCCGCACATCGGCCCGGCGATCAAGAGCCGCTCCAGTGGCGAGTGGATCATGACCGTGTCGCGACGGGTCAACCATCCCGACGGCAGTTTCGCCGGCGTGGCCTTGGCGACGATCTACCTCAGCCATTTCCTTGAGCTCTACGACAGCATCGACATGGGCAACAACGGCGTCATCAACCTGATCGCTGACGATGCCAGCATTATCGTCCGTCGTCCCTTCAATGAAGCCGACATCGGCAGCAGCCTGGCCAAAAGCCAACTGTTCACCCAACTGCTGCCCCGCGCCAGCGCCGGCACCGCGACCATCAAATCGATCATCGATGGCGTCGAGCGAGTCGTGGGCTATCGTCGGGTCGAGGGCTATCCGCTGATTGTGTTCGCCGCGCTGAACAAGGACGAGGTCCTGGCCAGTTGGCGTAACGAGTCGATCCTCAGCGCGCTGATCGTGTCGGTTCTGCTGGCCTTTCTGGGGGTGCTCGGCTATCGCCTGATCAAGCTGATGAGGCAGCAGAACCGCATTCAGGTCGAGCTGCTCGGCTCCCAGGAAAAACTCCTCGAGCTCAACCGCAACCTGGAGTTGCTGGCGCTGGAGGATGCGCTCACCGGGCTGGCCAATCGTCGCCAGTTCGATCTGTTCATCCAGTCGGAAACCGGCCGAGCCCTGCGTAATCTCACCGGGCTTGCGCTGTTGATGGTCGATGTCGATCACTTCAAGGCGTTCAACGACCACTACGGTCATTTGGCCGGTGATGCCTGCTTGCGCAAGATCGCGGACATCATCACCGAACACATCAAGCGCCCGGGCGACCTGGCCGCGCGCTTTGGCGGTGAAGAGTTTGCCGTGGTGCTGCCCGGCACCGACTACGTGGGGGCATTTCTGGTAGCGGAGAAAATTCGTCGCGCGGTGATGGCGGCCAGCCTGCAGCATGTCGACAGTCCGGAAGGGGTGATCACGGTCAGCGTCGGCGTGTGCGGTTACGATCCTGTGGCGCAGACCAGCACCGAGGCGTTGATCGGCGCCGCCGACAAGGCGCTGTACGTGGCCAAGGCCAGTGGGCGGAACATGAGCGTGATTGCCAACTGAGCTTCAGGTGAACGCGTCTATGCCCTGCACCAATCGATTGGCCAGGTGGGGCTGCTTGAGTTTTTCCAGCCACCAGTTCAGGGCCCGCCCGTCATGATCGCCGCGCCAGCCGGCATACAAAATGTTCGGCTCCCGTGGGTCGGCCATCTGCTTTTCGATCAGGGTACCGTTGCTCAACAACGAACCGATGCGGTGCCTGGGCAGCCAGCCCACGCCCAACCCCGCGCATTGGGCGAGGATTTTCGCGCGCATGGTCGCCACCGCCAGCACCGGTTGCCCACCCGAGACACCATAGGTTCGACCTTCGGTGGTTCGGGATGAATCTGCCACCACAATCGCCCGGTGCTGTGACACCGTGGCCCGGGAAATCGGTTCCTTGGCCTTGGCCAGTGGATGCTTGGGCGAGACGGCGAACACCCACTCCATGACCCCCAGTTCCATCCACCGCAAGGACGCAATCGCCGGCGGTTCGTTGGTGGCGCCGATCACCAGGTCCGCACGGCCCTCGCGCAACGCTTCCCAGACGCCCTTGAGTACCTCCTGGGTGACCCGCAGCGGCACGCCGGAACCCAGGTCATCGAACGCCTGGATCAACGGGATAAGGCTTTCGAACTCCAGCAATTCGTCGGTGACGATCCATAGCCGGCTCTCCCAGCCATTGGCCACTTGCTGCACCCGCTGGGTCAGGCGCGAGACGTCTTCGATCAGCCTTGAGGCTTCGTTGACCAGCAACTCACCGGCGGGCGTGAGTTGCAGGCGATAGCGGCGGCGGTCGAAGAGCAGGGCGTCGAAGCGCTCCTCCAGTTGCCGCGCGGCGTAGGACACGGTCGACGGTGCCTTGCCCAGCCGGACGGCGGCCCGGGACAGACTGCCGGTTTCGCGGATGGCTTCGAGCAGGGTGAGGTCTTCGATCGACAGCATGTTTGGGTTCTCGGGAGATCGTGGGCGGTAGCGCGCGAATCGACAGTTTCATGGCAATGCGCAAGATTGTTCAAGCCACGGCCTGCGACTGCTGGCACAGTCTCAGGTCTTTCTCCCGGTTGTAGAGCGTTATGTCCAATTTACATCTGCCGCGCACGGCATTTCTGCGCGGCGCCGCGGCGATCATGCCGCTGTCTCTGGCGACCGCGCCCTGGGGGCTGCTGGCCGGCTCCATGGCCATCGAAGCCAACCTCACCCCCCTGCAAGGCCAGGGCCTGTCGAGCATCGTGTTCGCCGGCGCCGCGCAACTGGTGGCCATCGGCATGCTCAAGGGTGGGGCGGGGATTTTTTCGATCCTGCTGACGACCTTGCTGCTGACGTCACAGCATTTGCTGTACGGGATGAGCCTGCGTTCGGTGATCTCGCCGTTGCCGGGGCGCTGGCGCATCGGGCTGGGCTTCCTGCTCACCGACGAGCTGTTCGCACTGACCAGCCAGCACGACAAACAACAGTTTGACCGCTGGTATGCCCTGGGGGTGGGCCTGACCTTCTACGTGGCCTGGAACCTCTTCACCCTGGCCGGGATCGTGCTCGGCAGCAGCATTCCCGGGCTTGAACACCTGGGCCTGGATTTCTCCATCGCCGCCACCTTCATCGCGCTGATCACCCCGGTGGTGCGCAATGTGCCGACAGTGGTCTGTGTCGCGGTGTCGTTGTTCTGCTCGGTGCTGTTCAGCTATTGGCAATGGGGCTCGGCGCTGGTGCTGTCGGGGTTGGCGGGGATGACCGCCGGGTTTGTCTGCAACAAATTCTACGGTGGACGCACATGATGGTCTGGGCAGTGATTTTCGGCATGGGTGTGTTGGTCTTTCTCAACCGCTATGTGTTTCTGGAGCCGCGCCTGCCGGTGCGCCTGAGCAGCAATGCCCGGCAGTTTCTCGGTTTTGCCGTGCCGGGCATGTTGACGGCGATCTGCGGGCCGATCGTGTTCATGCCCGAAAAGCAGCTGAATCTGCAGTGGGACAATCCTTATCTGATCAGCTCGCTGGTGGCGGTGGGGCTGGTGTTGTACACCCGTAACACCTTGCTCAGCATGCTGTTGAGCATGGGGTTTTTCTTTTTGCTGCGGTGGTGGTCGTAATTGAGTTTTGCAAAGTGTTCTACGCTTTAAGTTGATCAACAGTCCCTTCAGGAAGAGAGGTGAACATGGCCAACGAACCCAAGCGTCCTGATCTGGATGAAGATGTGGATGAGCCTACGCAAGAGGAGATCGAGCGACAGAAACGGGCGGAGAAGACGTGGAAACATGATGACAGTCGGGAGTTGTCGGACCGCGATGTCGAGAGGCCGCTGAAGCCTTGATTGGGGGGTTGTGGACATATCCTTTGGTTTTCGACCAAGGTGAACGCATATCCCTGTAGGAGCGAGCAAGCTCGCGAAGAATGTCAGGACACTGCGGGCATTCAGGCTCCCAGCGTCATCGTTGACGACCATCGCGAGCATGCTCGCTCCTACATCATGCCTCTGGGGACGCATTGCAATCAAAAGTCGTCCAGCGACAACACTTCGGGGTGTGAGGCCCGGTAGCCCAGGGTCTTGTCGATCCAGGCATTCAATTCATTGACCATCACTGGCGGCCTGCCTGGATAGTCTTTGAGTGTCGAACTCAGGACATTGTCGATGTCAGGGAGTGACTGCAGGTTTCGGGTTCTGATGTATTGGCCGATATAAGAGTCGAGTTGGTAGTGTTCTGTCGGCGAAAGATATACGCGCGACAGACTCACGACTGGATTCATTACAAAATCGTCGCGCAATTTGGTTCTCTGCAAGGCTCATTGTTTACGGGATTTCAATGGAGGCTGACTCTTCGGTCAATTCATGACGCCAATAGAAATGCGGCCCGAATGCTAGCGGTAGTCTTTGCAAATGTAACTACGAGCCAAAGATTGTCGGACAAGCGGTAATGCACGAAACGTGTGCGTTTTAATAACTGTTAATGAGTTGAAACAGTAGTTGTAACGTTTCCCATTACTGGCAGATCAGTTATTGCTCCATGGCTGTCGTTATTGCCAGCTCAAACGAGCTCTTCAATTAATTGCGCACCCTGATTCCTGGTATTGCCAACCGCTTTGTCGACCCGGTACCACTCGAAGACATCGCTGTCTTCCCCCTGCAAAAGAACCATTTGCTCGGCGCGCTCTTTAGGCGTGGCCGGGTCCAGCCATTCCCGAGCCAGTTCCGCCGACAGCACCACGGGGCGCCGGTCATGAACGTCCAGCATGCCACCGGCGCTGTTGGCGGTGATGATGACGAAGCCATCGTCGTCACGGGGGGCCGCGCCGCGCTCGGGGTATTGCCCGATCGCCGCACAGAAAATCGGCTGGCGGTCGCGCCGTCGAATCAGCCACGGCTGGCGCGTGCCATCCCCGGCGTCGACCCATTCGAACCAATTGTCCACCGGGCAGATCGCGCGGTGCGGCCAGATCGAGCGGAAGAATGGACCGTGGGCCACTTTCTCGACCCGGGCATTGATCGGCGCCGCCCGGTCCTTCGCCCAATGCGGCCGCCAGCCCCAGCGCTGGGAATCGGCGTGCAGGCCGTCTTGTTCCAGATGCAACAGCGCCAGCTGCGTGGTGGGCGCCGCGTTGTAGCGGGCCAATGGCTGGTCGCCGACGTGATTGATCAACGCGTCGGGGATGCTCAGCACCGCGACGAAATCGTGAATGCCCCGGTATTGCGACAAGCGACCGCACATCGAGCGAATCCTCCGGTTGGAGTGTTCAGCATAGATGCTGGATGCGAGTGTCTGGCTTTGGGTGGGCGGTGATCCGGAGGGCGCCTTCGCGAGCAAGCCCGCTCCCACCGGGGGAACGCGTTTCAAATGTGGGAGCGGGCTTGCTCGCGAAGACGTTGGCCAGATCATTATCGCCAGCCAGGCTATGTGACGCCTTTCAGATCACATGCGCCCGCTGCAACTCGGTCAACGACAGCGCCTTGAGCTGCGCCAGCAGCGGGTCCCGACGATCCCTGGGGTGAGCCAGCGGTACTGCCACTTCCTGGCGAATGCTGCTGGGCCGATTGTCCATGACCAGCACCCGGTCACTGAGGTACAGCGCCTCATCGACATCGTGGGTCACCAGCAGCAGGGCGATGGCATGCCGCTTGGCCAATTGCAGCAGCAAGTCCTGCAGTTTCATGCGAGTGAAGGCGTCCACCGCGCTGAAGGGTTCGTCGAGCAGCAACACTTGCGGTCGCGAATACAGACCACGGGCGATGGCCACGCGCTGGGCCATGCCGCCGGACAATTGCTTGGGCAGGGCCTGGGCAAAACCGCCGAGGCCGACTTCCTCGATCAACTGTGCGACCCAGGCCTTGTCGTAGCGGTCGTCGGCGCTCAAACCGATGTTCTGTTCCACCGTCAGCCAGGGCATCAGCCGCGGTTCCTGGAACACGAACGCGACTTCGCCAGCGCCGCGGCGCAGGGTGCCCTGGAAATCCTTTTCCAGCCCGGCGACGATGCGCAACAGGGTGCTTTTGCCACAGCCGCTGGGGCCCAGCAGGCTGACGGTTTCCCGGGGTTGCAACTGCAAGTGGATGTTCTTGAGCACGGTGGTGCTGGCGAAGGTTTTGCGTTCGACGTGGATGTCCAGCAAGTGCTCGGTCATGGCTCGGTCCCCTGGCCGTTGAAGGTGTCGCGCCAGGCCAGGCAGCGTTTTTCCAGGCTGGCGAGCAGGCCGTCACTGAGTTTGCCCAGCAGCGCCAGTACGATGATCGCCGCCAGCACGATGTCCGGGCGCGAGGTTTCGCGACCGTCGCTGAGCAGATAGCCCAGGCCCTTGGTCGCCGCGATCAGTTCGGCGGCCACCAGGAACATCCAGGCCAGGCTCATGCCACTGCGCAACCCGGTGAACAGGCCGGGCAGGGCGGCGGGCAACAGGATCCGTCGCACCAGCCGCGCGCGGCCGAAACCGTACATCTGGCCGACTTCCACCAGTTTGCGGTCGATGTTGCGGATCGCCGCGACGCCGTTGAGGTACACCGGGAAGAACGCGCCGATGGCGATCAGGACGATTTTCGAGGTTTCGTCGATGCCCAGCCACAGCAGGAGCAACGGCACCCACGCCAGGCTCGGAATCGAGCGCAGGCCGGCGAAGGTTGGCTCCAGCCAGGCTTCGGCTTCACGGCTCAAACCGACCCAGGCGGCGAACACCAGAGCCAGGCCGGCACCGATGGCGAAACCCAGCAGCACCCGCAACAGACTGGCGCTGATGTGTTTCCACAGCGCACCTTCAGCGAGGTCGCGCAAGGTCAGGGCGATTTCGCTGGGGGCGGGCATCTGGTAGGACGGCAACCAGCCGATGCGCACCACCAGTTCCAGGACCAGCAGGATCAGCGCCGGTAGCGCCAGGCCTTTGAGGCGCAGATGCCAGTGTTGGCTGAGTCGATGCGGTGCCGGCAGTGCCAGGGGCAGCGATTTGGTTTTGCTGGTCATCAGAGGCTCCAGACACGCGCAAAAAATCGCAGCCCGCGGCAGCAGGCGGCGATCCTTCGCTTTTATTGACGGGCTACGGTTTCTTTGAAACCGGTGTCAATCAACTGATCGATCACCTGATCGACATTCACACCCCGCTTGACCAATTCTTCGGACACCAGAATCGGCGCGGCAGCCTTGGAGGCAATGACGTCCCGGGTGCTCAACTGCGGATTGCTCAGGTCGGTGCGCGACAGTTGCAGCTTGGCCACTTCCAGCGGCAGGCCGGATTCGGTCGCGAGCAGTTGCGCCAGCTCTTGCGGATTTTTTACCGCCCATTCCCGGGCCTGCTCGTAGGCCTTGAGCACGGTGTCGATGGTCTGCGGATGCTCCTTGGCGAAGGTGTCGGTGACGCTGACCACGCCGTAACTGTTGAAGTCGGTGTTGCGGTACAGCAGGCGCGAGCCGGCCTGGACCTGGCTGGCGGCCATGTGCGGATCAAGTCCGGCCCAGGCGTCGACATCACCTTTTTCCAGGGCGGTGCGACCGTCCGGGTGCTGCAGGTGCACCAGTTCCACATCGTCCTTGCTCAGGCCGGCCTGCTGCAGGGTGCGCAGGGTGAACAGGTACGGGTCGGTGCCCTTGGTCGCGGCGATTTTCTTGCCCTTGAGGTCGGCCACGGTTTTGAGCGGTGAATCCTTGCGCACCACCAGCGCGGTCCATTCGGCGCGGCTGTAGACGTACACCGATTTGATCGGACTGCCGTTGGCGCGGCTGAGCACGGCGGCGAGGCTGGCAGAGGAGGCGAAGTCGACGCCGCCGCTGTTGAGGTACTCCAGCGAGCGGTTGCTGCCTTGGCTCAACACCCAGCCGACCTTGGTCTGGGGCAGGGCCTTTTCCAGAAAACCGAAATGCTTGAGCACCAGGCTCACCGGGGAGTAGTAGGCGTAATCCAGATGCACTTCGGCTGGCGGCGCTTCAGCGGCCTGGGCCA
The DNA here is from genome assembly GCF_001984065.1 of Pseudomonas sp. KK4. Classification (GTDB taxonomy): domain Bacteria; phylum Pseudomonadota; class Gammaproteobacteria; order Pseudomonadales; family Pseudomonadaceae; genus Aquipseudomonas. The sequence continues at coordinate 2,962 of NZ_LYVP01000101.1, read as the reverse complement.
CGGGTTGCAGGCTCAGCGCCAGGGCGCAGGCGCTCAGCACAGACCTGATGAAAGGAAAATGCGAGGTGGGTTTCATGGGACGGCTCCGGGCAAGGCGGCGGGTTTCTTATATCCAGAAAATTATTTTCAGCGAATTCTTCCTGCATATCGGGAATATTGCAGGCTCTGTGCCATGTGCCTGGAATCACCAGATTCCGGGGCTTTGCCACGGTTATGGCGCGGGAGAGATGTTGGGTGGGCAACAGTGTGTCCATCCACTGTTGCTGGGTGAACACTGGACGGTAGGGGGGATTAGCTTATGCAAAAATCGAATTTAAAAATCGATTTATAAGAGCGTTATGGTCTATGTCATCCACCCTTGAGGAGCCTCCAGTGAACCTGTCCCGATTCGTGCGCGGTCTGTTGACCAGCGCCCTGTTTGCCGCGCCCCTGGCGCACGCCGCCGAACCTGTCGTCCTGCACATCGGCGACCAGAATTACTACAACATCCGCGCTTCGGTGGAAGCCTCGGGTGTGCTCAAGGATGCGCCCTACACCGTCGACTGGAAGCACTTCCAGGCCGCCGCGCCGCTGGCCGAAGCGCTGAACACCGGGGCGCTGGACCTGGGCTTTCTCGGCGATTCGGGCTTTCTGTTCCTCGCCGCCAAACAGGCGCCGGTCAAGCTGATTGGCGTGTCGCGGCAGAACCCGGACACCATCGCCTTGCTGGTGCCCAAGGACTCGCCGGTGAAAACCATCGCAGATCTTAAAGGCAAGAAAGTCGCCTATTGGCCCGGCGCCTGGAGCCAGCAACTGACCCTGCGTGCCCTGGAAAAAGCCGACCTGCCGGAAAACTACGTCGACTTCGTCAAGCTGATGCCGATCGATGCTGCCGCCGCGTTGCCCCAGGGCAGCATCGACGCCTTCCCGGTCTGGGAACCCTACATTTCCCAGCAGATCCTGTTCTCCGGCGCGCGGCCGATCCTCACCGCCAAGAACCTGATGCCCGGTTTGAGCGCCATCGCCGCCTCGACGCCGTCGATCGACAGCAAGCGTGAAGCCATTGCCGACTTCCTCGGGCGTCTGAAAAAGGCTCGGGCCTGGGTGGATGCCAACACCGACGAATACGCCGATCTGTGGGCGAAGAAGGCCAATCTCGATCAGAACGTCTCGCGCCACTGGTTGCGCCAGGCGCACATGACCGTCGGCCCGGTGGATGCGCAGGCGGCCAAGGACCTGCAAAGCACCGCCGACTTCCTGTTCAAGGTCAAGGCGCTGCCGAGCGAACTGGCCACGGCGCCGATCATCGACGGCTCTTTCCAGCAGGCCCTGGCCCAGTAGGTTCGAGCGCAGGAACCAAACACTGTGTACCCTTATCCAACCTCGGCCCGCAGCTGCCTGCGGGCCTTGGCAGGATGAACGGGCGAAGGATTTTTGCCATTTGAAGGGTTGACCGCGACGGTCTGGCTTAAGGCAAAACATGAAACAGTGGGTCAAGGTTCTAACGGCGTGCGCCATGGCGGTCAGTCTGCTGGGCTGTATCGCCGCTCCCATCGAAATGACGCCGCAGACCGAACATCGTTTGCGAGCTCAACCACCGGTGCGCTTCCTGCTGACCTTCGACGACGGCCCCAGCGCCTCGAGTTTCTGGAACCCCACCGACACCGTGCTCGACAGCCTGGCGCGCAATCCGCTGCAGCCGGACATCAAAGCCGTGTTTTTCGTGCAGACCCGCGCCACGCGGGCCGGCAACAGTGATATCGGTCGTGCGGTGATGCACCACGAACGTGACGCCGGGCACATCCTGGCCTTCCACACGGCAACGCCTTCGCACACCAATCACCGCTCCCTCGATCCCCAGGAACTGGAAGAAGCGCTGACCAACGGCAGCGCCGACATCGCCGCTATCACCGGCGCGCCGCCGACGCTGTTGCGACCGCCATTCTGGAACTATGACAAACGCACGTTCGCGGCCTATCAGCAGCATGGCCTGCACGTGCTGTTGACCGATCTGAGCGCCAATGACGGCAAGATCTGGGGCTTCAACGCCAGCCCGCGGCGCCGGGCGCACTTCCTGCGTTCAATGTCCGAAGTGCGTGAGCGCATCGCCCTGGGTGAGTTGCCGGTGGTTGATGGGGTGATTCCGGTGGTGGTGACCTTCCACGACCTCAATCGCTACACCGCCCGGCATACCCGCGAGTACCTGCAAATCCTGCTCGACAGCGCCCAGGCCACAGGGGTCAAGGTGGCGCAGCAGCCGTTTTACGACGACACCGCCGCGCTGCAACGGGCAGCGATGGCGCGCACCGTGCGGGACAGTTCTGAGCCGGTGAAACTGCCGGGTTTCTGGAACTGGATCTGGAACCGCAACGCCGATTGAGAAAACCCTTGAAAAGTGAGAAGTGGGTAGCATTTTTTTCTGGCGCAGAGAGAGCAAAACGCATCTATTCTCATTGGATCTGATCAACCGTCACCCGAGGCACCTGCCATGCTTCCCATTTCAGTGCTTTGCAACATTGTGGAGTCCGGATTCACACCGTTGTCCTGCGAATGCACCGAGAGCGGCGGCCTGCTGCGAATCGAGGTCTATGAGCCTGTCAGCGGGCGGGTCGAACTGCTGATCAGCGGTGTCTCCACCGAACAGTTGACCAGCGTGCGCGCCATATCCGAGCTGGTGGGGGAATTGCGCACCGAGATGAACGCGGGTCGCCGGGCGTTTGCGGGCTGACGCCTGACACCCCATTTCTTCAGGCACATCGCATGCACAGGCTTCACGACTGCTGCGCAGCCGAGCGGGAGTAAACTCCCTCGCCACAAAAGCAATTGCTGCATGAACTCGATGTTTGATCCAACCCCCGTGGCGAGGGAGCTTGCTCCCGCTGGGCTGCGAAGCGGCCCCAAACCCTGGCATTCCATTTTTTCAGGCACACCGCATGCACAGGCTTTACGACTGCTGCGCAGCCGAGCGGGAGTAAACTCCCTC
>NZ_LYVP01000100.1 GCF_001984065.1 Pseudomonas sp. KK4 | reverse complement strand
CATCCCCGCCAAAGAACGATGAGCTGTCATCGCTGTAGTCAGCGTCGCTGAAGCCACCCTGGTCATTGCCGGAATCATTGCCGGCCATGCGCTGGTCATCGCCCCAGCCATCGTGCCCCTGATCGTTGACCTGAGCCGGCTCTTCCTTGATGACTTCGACGATTTCCTGCGGTTGCTGGTTGTGATGGAACAGGCTGCTGATGCCCTGAGCCAGCATTACGCCACCAGCTACCCCCGCCGCTGTCTTCAGTGCGCCGCCGAGGAAGCCACTGCCCGCTGCGGCCGGTGCCTGCTGCGGTGCATAACCCTGCTGGGGGAAATTCTGCTGCGGCGCACCGAAATTCTGCTGCGGCGGCTGTGCATTGAACGAAGGCCGCCCCGGCTCACGCCAGCCACCGCTCGACGGCGGCGCACTGGGTGCGGGCTGCGGATCACGGGAACTGCCACCGAAAATGCTCGACAGAAAACCACCGCCGCTCGGCGCCGGCGCCGACTGCGCCTTGGCCTGTTGCAGTTCCGCCTGCAATTGCTGCACCTGCGCCGTCAGTTGCTTGTTCTGCTCATCGAGGCTCTTGATTGCCGCCTCTTGCACCAGAATGGCCTGGGTCATGAAATAGCCCGCTGCCGGTTGGCGGGTCAGGTGTTCCTTGATCCGCGCCTCGGCCTGGGCATCGCGCGGGGCTGAGTTCGTTTCGGCCTGTTGCAGCCGGGAAAACAGTCCATCGATCAGGGTTTGTTCTTCGCTGTTCATGGCGACCTCGTAGATTGCCGGGAAAATCGTTGCCTTTATCCAAAGAAGGATAAGGTGCCCGACCTTAATGGAGGCTGAAACAAGTTGTTTCAATGACCTTTACCGAACGTTTACGTTTGCTTCAGCCGGTACATCATCGGTTACAGTGAGTGACTGTTCATGAACTGCGATACCGACTGATGAATCCGTTAGATGTACTGCGTGACTCCCTGTATTTCTTCAAGCGCAATCTGGGCCAGATCGTGCAACTGTGCCTGCCGCTGGTGATCATCGAGGCGCTGCTGCAACAAGTGGTCGACCACTCCACCGAGCCGGACAGCTTCCCCGGCATCAGTGTGATCGTCGGCCTGCTGGTGTACCCGCTGTACACCGCGGCGCTGATTCTGTTTCTCGATGCCCGCAGCCGTGGCGAATCCCCCGGCAACCGCGAGCTGCTGTCTCGCGCCGCCTACCTGTGGCCACGCTTCGCCCTGCTGACCGCCCTCAACACCTTGCTGATCCTGCTGGGCCTGTCGCTGTACTTCCTGCCGGGCATCTACCTGATGGTGACCCTGGCCTTCGGCGAATACCTGCTGGTGCTGCGTGGCCTGGCGCCGCTGGCCGCCATGAAGGAAAGCCTGCGCCTGACCCGCGGCCATTTCATCCGCATCCTGGTGTGTATTTTGTGCGTGATGGGGCCGTTGTGGCTGCTCAAGGGCGCGACGCTGGCGGCGTATCCGGAGCCGCAGAACCCGGTGATTTCGCTGCTGATCGACAGCGCCCACAGCTTCCTGCAACTGTTCACCAGCGTGGTGCTGTTCCGCCTGTTCATGCTGATCGGCGATGCGCCGCAAAAAGCAGGCTGACGCCACGCCCTTCTGTGGGCGCGAGCTTGCTCGCGATGGCCTCCAGAGCGCCGCGTGCATCCACAATTCCCACGTCATCGTTGACCACCCTCGCGAGCAAGCTCGCTCCTACGGCAGCCGAACGCAGGCTTTGCCAGCGGCTACAGGTTCGCGCCTGGCTCGGGTATGCTCGGCGACAACTTTCGTAACGCGATAAGCCGAGCCCATGACCCGACTGCTGCGCTACACCCTCGGATTGCTGGCCTTGATTGCCCTGTGCACCCTGGTGATCCACAGCCTGACCTGGCGCCCCGAGGCCCGGGAAGTACTGCCGGTCAGCTGCAGCCCCCAGGCCCCCACTCTGGCGCCGGGCCAGGCCTTGAAAGTCATGACCTGGAACGTCCAGTACCTGGCGGGCAAGCGCTATGTGTTCTGGAATGACCTGCCCGCCGGCACCGATGAATCCCCCACCCCCGACGACATGGCCTTCAGCCTCGATGAAGTGGCGCGGGTGATTCGCGACGAGCAACCCGATGTGGTGCTGCTGCAGGAGCTCGACGACGGCGCCAAGGCCAGCGACTATCAGGACCAGCTCAAGCTGCTGCAAGAACGGGTTGCCGACCTCTATCCGTGCAGTGTCAGCGCCTACGACTGGAAGGCCGATTTCGTCCCTGACCCGCATATCTTCGGCAGCGTCGGCCGGCAACTGGCGACCCTGAGCCGGGTGCAGATCGAACACGCCCAGCGCCTGCAATTGCCGGTCACGTCGGGCAATCTGATCAGCCGTCAGTTCCAGCCGAAAAATGCCTTGCTGGTGGCCTATTTGCCGGTGAACGACGGCGGCCAGATGGCCGTGCTCAACACTCATCTGGATCGCGTGACGCAAGCCGACCCGTCGCTGCAGGCGCAGATCGGCGCCGTGGCCAAGGTCCTCGACAAGTTTGAAAGCCACGGTACGCCGTGGCTGATCGGCGGCGATTTCAATCTGCTGCCGCTGGGCCAATACCAGCGCCTGCCCACTGAACAGCGCACGCCCTACTCCCCCGACAGCGCGCTGCATGTGCTGTGGGACAAGTACCCGATGATCCCCACCAACGACGAAGCCAGCGGCATCGACCGCGCCCACTGGCTGACCCATTACCCGAACGACACCGGTTTGAATGGGCCGGATCGCACCGTCGATTACCTGTTCTACAGTCCGAAGATAAAACGGGTCGAGGCGCGGGTGAGGCAGGACGATACGTTGCGCATTTCCGATCATTTGCCGGTGATTGCGCGGTTTCTGTTGCCGGCTTCACCTTGACCTGACTTGTAGGAGCGAGCTCGCGATGGACGCGAACGATAACGCGGGAAACCAGATGCCCCGTAGCGCCCGCCGGTTTTTCGCGAGCAAGCTCGCTCCTACAGTGATCAGGGTTGCGCGGGTTGCCAATCGTCCGGAATGACGGCGATCACGTCGATCTCCATCAGCCATTGCGGCTGGCCCAGCCCGGAAATCACCAACCCGGTGGAGATCGGGAACACGCCTTTGAGCCACTTGCCCACCACCTGATACACCGGCTCGCGGTAGCGCGGGTCGATGATGTAGGTGGTGGTCTTGACGATGTGCGACAGGTCGCTGCCCGCCTCTTCAAGCAACTGCTTGACGTTCTTCATCGCCTGTTCGGCCTGTGCCGCCGGATCGCCCAGCCCCACCAGGTTGCCCTCGAAATCGGTGCCGATCTGGCCGCGGACATATACCGTGTTGCCGGCCCGTACGGCCTGGCACAGGTCATTGTCCAGGGACTGGTTGGGGTAGGTGTCCTTGGTGTTGAACATGCGAATGCGAGTGTGAGTAGGCATCAACTGGTTCCCTGAAATTCGATGGATGAGGATCGCGGCTCAGCGCTGGCTCGGGTCGCGGTACTGCAGGTACTGGCGCTGGGTGGCGATGTGACCGGCGACGTGCTTGGCGTCGTGCCACACGCCCCAGATGAAGCTCGACCCGCGCCGCGACAACCACGGCAGCCCCACGAAATAAACGCCCGGTTCACTGGACACGCCGCGCTGATGACGAGGCTTGCCCTTGTCGTCGAACGCGTCGACCTGCAACCAGTTGTAATCGACGGCGTAACCGGTGGCCCAGATGATCGAGGTGATGCCCGCTTCGGCCAGGTTCAGTTCGAGAATCGGGTTCGTCATGCATTCAGGATCGGCCAACATGACCCGGGCTTCGGGTTCCTCTGGCAGATCCAGCCCGTTGCGCGCAACGTAGGCATCCGCCGCATCCAGCAACGACAGGTAGTTCTGGTCCCCGGCGGCGACGTTGCGCACCAGATCCTGCTGGAACGTCACCACGCCATCGTTGAAGGCTTGGGTCAGCCCCACCAGCGTCACACCCTGCTGGGCGAGCGCACGGAAGTCGACAGTCTGCCCGCCCCGCGCACCGCTGACGGCGATGGTCACGTGTTCGCGGCCGGGCTGCATGACTTCCATATCCCAAAGCCCCAACACCCCCAGCCACCAGCAGAAATCGCGGTTGCGATAGGCGCGAGGCGGGCGATCATGCTGGCCGACGGACAGGTAGACCTGCTTGCCGGCGCGCTGCAACTCATCGGCAATCTGCACCCCGGAAGAACCGGCGCCCACCACCAGCACACCGCCCTCGGGCAGTTGCTGCGGGTTGAAATACTGGGCCGAATGAATTTGCGTGAGCCGATCGTCTTTCGGCGCGATCGGCGGAATCACCGGCCGTTGGAACGGGCCGGTCGCCGCCACCACCCGCTGGGCCTCGATCACGCCCTCGGAGGTTTCGATGGTGAAACCCGGGCGATCGGCATTGCGCACGACCTTTTTCACCTCGACACCGGTGCGGATCGGCGCCTCGAATTTTTCGGCATAGGCCTCGAAGTACGCCGCGACCTGATCCTTGGAAGCGAAGGCATCGGGCTCCAGGTCCTCGAAGGCCAGGCCGGGAAAGCGGTCGTGCCAGACCGGGCCGTTGGCCACCAGCGAATCCCAACGCCCGGTGCGCCAGGCCTCGGCGATACGGTTACGCTCCAGCACCAGGTGCGGCACGCCGAGTTTGCTCAAATGTTCGCTCATGGCGACGCCAGCCTGGCCGGCTCCGACAACAAGCGTATCTATTTCTATTTTATTAATTGTCATGCTTGTGTCCTTCAAAACCAAGTTCCGCGCCTATAAGTTTGCTGGCGGGCCGTTTTATTGTGCTGAGTGAATGCCAATAGCGAAATTATGTTTTTTGTAGTGATTGCCGATGAAAAAACTAACTAACAGATAACTTAACTGTAGGAGCGAGCATGCTCGCGATGAACTTGAACGCGCCGCGTTTATTCAGACAGCCAGCGTTATCGTTAACGTCCATCGCGAGTGAACTCGCTCCTACAGTTGTTGTTTACAACAGGCCGATTTCTTTGGCGGTTCTATCGACGGCGATCTTGGTTTTGGCCACCAGTTCATCGATCTCACCGCGCGTGGCAATCAGCGCTGGCGCCATGATCATGCGGCCCAACGTGGAGCGGATGATCAGGCCTTCCTCGAAGCCGATGGTGCGGCAGCGCCAGGTGATGTCAGCTTCGTTGGCGAAGCGTTTGCGGGTCGCTTTGTCCTGTGCAAACTGCAACGCCGCCACCAGCCCGACACCCTGGATCTCACCCACCAGCGGGTGGTCGCCGAACACCTCGCGCAGGCACTGTTGCAGGTACGGCCCGGTGTCGGTTTTCACCTGCGTCACCACGCCCTCATCGCGTAACGCCGTGAGGTTGGCAATGGCCACGGCGGCGGCCACCGGGTGCCCGGAATAGGTCAGGCCGTGGGCGAACACGCCGCCCTGCTCCACCAGCACTTCAGCCATGCGCCGGCTCAGAATCAGGCCGCCCATGGGGATGTAGCCCGAGGTCAGGCCCTTGGCGATGGACAGGGTGTCCGGCTGGAAATCGAAGTGCTGGTGGGCGAACCATTCGCCAGTGCGGCCGAAGCCACCGATCACCTCGTCCGCACACAGCAGCACATCGTACTGGCGGCAGATGCGCTGGATTTCCGGCCAGTAGCTTTCCGGCGGAAAGATCATGCCGCCGGCGCCCTGGAACGGTTCGGCGACGAACGCCGCGACGTTTTCGGCGCCCAGTTCCAGAATCTTCGTTTCCAGTTGCCGGGCCGCGCGCAGACCGAACTCCTGCGGGGTCAGATCTCCTTCATGGGCAAACCAGTAAGGCTCGTCGATGTGCTCGACATCGGGAATCACCCCGCCCATGTCGTGCATGAATTTCATGCCGCCCAGCGCCGTCGCGCCCAGTGTGGAGCCGTGATAACCGTTCCAGCGACCGATCATGATCTTCTTCTGCGGCTTGCCGAGAATCTGCCAGTAACGGCGCACGGTGCGGATCAACACCTCGTTGGCTTCGGAGCCGGAGTTGGTGTAGATCGCGTGGCTGTAGTGCCTGGGCAACAGGCTGAACAACAGCTCGGACAACTCGACCACCGCCGGGTGGGTGGTGTGAAAGAACATGTTGTAGTACGGCAATTGTTCCAGTTGACGGGTGGCCGCCGCCGCCAGGTCCTTGCGCCCGTAACCGAGGTTGGTGCACCACAGGCCCGACATGCCGTCGAGGTAGCGATGGCCGTCGTTGTCCCACAGGTGCAGGCGCTCGCCACCGACGATGACCCGCGGGCCTTCGGCGTTCAGCGCCTTCTGATCGAGGAAGGCGTGAATGTGGTGGGCGGCGTCCCCGGCCTGATAGTCCCTGGTCTCGCGCTGGGGTTTGTTGTCGGTGGTCATTTTTCTATTCTCCTGAATGGCATGAAAGCGGCGGCCTCAGCGGGCCGCCCAGGCGTTGAAGCGCTCCTCCAGCTCCTCGCCGTGATCGACCCAGAACGTGGCATCCACCAATTGGCCCTCGGCCAGGTTGGCCTGTGCGGTGGGCAACTGAGCGAGGGTGTCGGCGGGCAATTGCGCCAGCACATCCTTGCGGATCGGGCCGTAGGACATCTGGGTGGAGAAGGATTTCTGCCCGCTCGCCTGGCTGGCGAACACGATGAATTTCTGCGCCAGCGCCTTGTTCGGGCTGCCGCGCACGATGGCCCAGTGATCCGGATCGTAGAGGTGGCCGTTCCAGGAGATCGCCAGTTTCGAGCCTTCCTTTTGCGCCACGGCAATGCGCCCGTTATAGGCGGCGGACATCACCACGTCACCGGCCGTCAGCCATTGCGGCGGCTGCGCACCGGCTTCCCACCACTGGATCGAGGGTTTGATCTGGTCGAGCTTGCGGAACGCCCGGTCCACGCCTTCCTTGGTGTTCAGGACCTTATAGAGGTCTTGCTGTTTTACGCCGTCGGCCAGCAGCGCCACTTCCAGGGTGTATTTGGCGCCCTTGCGCAGGCCGCGCTTGCCGGGAAACTGCTGCAGGTTCCACATGTCCGCCCAGGACGTCGGCGCGGCGCTCACCTTGCCCGAGTTGTAAGCCAGCACCATCGACCACACATAACTGGCCACCCCGCACTCACTGACCGCACCGGGCACGTAATTGCCGGCGTCACCGATCAGGGCCGGGTCGATCTTTTCGAACAAACCCTCTTCACAGCCACGCAACAGTTCGGGGCTTTCCACTTCGACCACGTCCCAGGACACCTGGCCGACATCCACCATCGCTTTGACCTTGGACAGTTCGCCGCTGTACTCGCCCACCACCACTTTGCCCGCACCACTTTGTTCAAAAGGTTTGAAGTAAGCGCCTTCCTGCGCAGCCTTGGTGGCACCGCCAAAAGAAATCACCGTCAAACTTTCGCAGTGCCCGACAACCGGCAAACTCAATGCAAGTAACGCTGTAACACCAGCAACCGCTTTAACGCTCGAAGACGAATACTTGAACATGGAAGCTCCCTCACTTTTTAATTGTGATTAGTTACGGAGGCAGTCACGACCAGGCGGCCGTTAATACGCGCACTGCAGCGGCGCGAAAACATCTTTTTTATTCTTCAATCCCTTTGCGTCCGCCTGGTGGCCAGGTGGTGATCCGAGGTTGTAGCGATAGTGCGTCAAGCGTGCGGATAGGAAAATTATTAAAAATATGCTTCGGGTATAAGAAAAAACTTGGCTCCGGTCTGCCCAGTCCGGATCGGTCATGAGGTAAGGTTCAGGCAGGCATTCGTGCGGCATGGGCCATCCAGACCCGTTAGCGTAAACCCGAGAAAAAGAGGTGCGTGTGGCGTCCTATACCTTGCGGCAACTCAAGTACTTCGTGACCACGGTGGAAGCCGGCAGCGTGGCCGAGGCATCGAGGCAGCTCTACATTGCGCAGCCGTCGGTGTCCACGGCGATCAAGAGCCTGGAGGAGTCGTTCAACGTTCAGCTGTTCATCCGTCACCATGCCCAGGGCGTGTCCCTGACGCCCACCGGCACGCGCTTCTACCACAAGGCGCAGGAACTGCTGCGCATGGCCCGGGAGTTCGAACAGAATGCCCTGGCGGACAACGACACGGTGTCCGGGCAGATCGACATCGGTTGCTTCGAGACGGTCGCGCCGCTGTATTTGCCCCGGCTGATCGCAGGTTTTCGCAAGCTCTACCCCGGGGTTGATATCCGTATTCGCGACGGCGAGCAGCAGGAGTTGGTGCAAGGCTTGACCGCCGGCACCTTCGACGTTGCCATCCTCTACGACCACGGGCTCGACAGCACCATACAAACCACGCCGCTGATGCCACCGCAGAAGCCCTACATCCTGCTGCCTGAAGGCCATCGCTTTGCCGAGCAGCCGTCGATATCACTGCGAGATCTGTGCAATGAGCCAATGATCCTGCTGGATGTGCAGCCGAGCCGGACCTACTTCGTCAGCCTGTTCCACGAGCTGGAACTGACGCCGAACATCGTGTTCAGCTCGCCGTCGATCGAGATGGTGCGCGGCATGGTCGGCCAGGGGTTCGGGTTCTCGATCCTGGTGACCCGGCCGCATTCGGAATGTACTTACGATGGGAAGAAAGTGGTGTCGGTGGACATCACGGAAACGGTATCGACTTCGGGCCTGGCGTCCGCCCACCTCAAGCGCAGCCAGTTGACCAAGCCTGCGCAGTTGTTCGTGGACTTCTGCCGCGAACAGCTGAGCCAGAGCCCCTTGTAGGAGCGAGCTCGCTCGCGATGGTCGTCAACGATAACGCTGGAAACCTGGCAAAACGCGGTGCCCTTGAGTCCATCGCGAGCAAGCTCGCTCCTACAGTGTCGTGCCCGTACACAGATAGTCCGCCAACCGAACCAGCATCGCATCACAGCCCTTCAACTGCTCCACCGAGATGAACTCATCAGGCTTGTGCCCTTGGTCCATGCTGCCCGGTCCGCACACCACCGTGGGGATGCCGGCCTGATCGAACAGCCCGCCCTCTGTGCCAAAAGCCACCGTCCCAAACGCCGAGGATCGGCTGAGGATCGCCAGTAGCCGCGCCGCCTCGCTGCCAGGATCAGTCGCCAGTCCGGGATAGGCACTCAGCGGTTTGAACCGGATGTCCGTGTCTGCCTGCACCGCCCGCATCTTCGGCAACAGTTGTTCCTCGGCGTAGCTTTGCAGCTGGCTGGCCACCTGCTGAGCATCGAAGTCCGGCAACGCCCTGACTTCAAAATCGAACTCGCATTCAGCGGGCACGATGTTCAGCGCCCTGCCGCCTTTGATCACACCGGTTTGCACGGTGGAAAACGGCGGATCGAAACGCGGGTCGTGGTGATCAGGGTGGGCGAGTTCGGCGCCGATTGCGCCCAGACGACCAATCAGTTGCGCGGCGTATTCGATCGCGTTGACCCCATAAGGCGCATACGCCGAATGGCACGCCGCACCGCGGACTTCGCAGCGCATCGCCAATTTGCCTTTGTGGCCCAGCACGGGTTTGAGCTGCGTGGGTTCGCCGATCAGGCAGAGGCTGGGCTTGTATGGTCGCTGCTGCAATTGGGCGAGCATCGACCGCACGCCCAGGCAGCCCACTTCCTCATCGTAGGAAAACGCCAGGTGCACCGGCACCCGCAGTGGCCGTTTTACAAAAGTCGGTACTGCGGCGAGCACCGAGGCGATGAAGCCTTTCATGTCGGCAGTGCCGCGGCCGTAGAGGCGTCCGTTCTTTTCCGTGAGCCTGAACGGCTCCACGGTCCAGGCCTGCCCCTCGACTGGCACCACGTCAGTGTGCCCCGACAGCACCACACCACCGGAGACAGGCGGGCCGATGGTGGCGAACAGATTGGCCTTGGTGCCGTCCTCGTTGAAGAACAGCTCGCTCTGCACGCCATGCCCGGCCAGGTACGCCTCGATGAAATGGATAAGCTCCAGATTGGAATCGCGGCTGACGGTGGCGAAGCCGATCAGGCGCTCCAGAAGGTCACGGCTGGACATGTCACTCATCCCCCGGCACTCCGTAGCTCGGGGCGGCCGTCGGGTCGAGTGCGCGGGTCAGGTAGTCCTGCATCTGCGGTCGATAGGCCTGCCACAGTCCATTCAGCTGACCAATGGGATCTTCCTCGGCCCAATCAACCCGCAGGTCGATGATCGGCCAGGTGTAGTCGCCCACCACTTTCAATGCCGCCGAATGCACCGGTCCCGCTTCACCACCGGCGGCCATCGCCGCCTGCATGGCGGCCAGCAGGCGGTCAGCCAACTGCCCCGGCTCGGCCTCGAACGCCTCGACCATGGCTTCGATCACCCGCCCATCGCTGAGCAAATTACCCGCCGCGACGCATTGCTCGCCCTTGACTGCGTTGTGCACGCCCAGCGACTCCTTGCCGCTGAAAAAGGCAATCCGCCCTGACGCATCGATCACCGTCACCTGCCGGTACTGACTCCAGCCATTGGAACTGAGCGCCCTGTCCAGCGCTGCGTCCGGGTCCAGGTGCTGATGTTCCAGCAAGTCCAGAATCTGCGAGCCCAACGCCGGCAGCGTGATGTTCTGCGTAGACACCGCCCCCACGCCCGCCCGCGCCCAGGGGCAACGCGCGCCCACCGCAATGCTCGAAGAGCTGATGGCAATACCCAGCTGCCCGGTTTCAGGACAACGCCCGATGATTGAGAACGTCATGGCTCACTCCTTAGGTTGGCTGTGCATGCGTGAGTGCATTCTGTTCATGCGCAGGGGCGGGAGAAAGCAGGTTTTTTGTGGCTTTGGGGTAGGAAAAACCTCTGTAGGGCCTCGTTCTCGTGCGATGGGCCTGAGAACGCGGTGGGGGTGTCAGGTTTCCAGCGCTATCGTTGACGACCATCGCGAGCGAGCTCGCTCCTACAGGGGATGCTGTTGCGCGCAGCTTGGGTTATTTGCGGGGTTTGATCCGTGCAGTGGCTTCTGCCACCAGGGGGTCATCCGGCCAATAGTGTTTTGGATACCGCCCTTTCAGGTCCTTCTTCACTTCGGCGTAGGTGCTGCGCCAGAAGTTGGCCAGGTCCTGGGTCACCTGGACCGGGCGTCGGGCCGGGGACAGCAGGTGGAGCTTGACCACTTGCCGGCCACCGGCGATACGCGGGGTCTCGGCCAGGCCGAACAGTTCCTGCAGGCGCACCGCCAGAATCGGCGGCTGCTCGCTGTAATCCAGGCGAATCGATGAACCCGAAGGCACGCTCAAATGGTGGGGCGCCTGCTCGTCGAGCCGTTGCGGCAGCGGCCAGGGCAGCAGGTTGTGGACGATGCTCGACAGGTCAAGATTGGCGAAGTGGCTGAGTCTCGAGACTTTTCCCAGGTACGGCATCAGCCAGTGTTCGAGGGTTTTCAGCAGCGCGGCGTCGCTGACATCCGGCCATTCACTTTCGCCTTTGCTGCTCAGGTCCAACTGGCGCAGTAACGCGACGCGCGCCTGCCACTGGCGCAGCTCCGGCGTCCATGGCAGCAACTCCAGGCCCTTGCGCCGCACCAGATTCACCAGCGCCTGGCTGCGGGCGGTTTCGTCGAGGCCGGTCAGCGGTTCGCGGCTGAGGATCAGTTCACCGACCTTGCGCTGGCGTTCGGCACGCAGCACGCCTTCGCGCTCATCCCAATCCAGTTGATCGACGCTGCGCACCTGTTCGGCCAGCACCGAGTCGAACAGGGACGGATCGAAATCCGCTGCGAGGTAAATTCGCTCTTCGCGCTGGCCCTGGCGGCTGCCAAGGTCGGCGATGACCAACCACGGTTGCTTCATCAGGCTGTCGGCTTCGGCGAACAGCGCGGCGCGGCCGTTGGCCAGGCGATATTCGGCGCCCCCGGCACGCCGCTGCTGAGCAACGCGATCGGGATAGGCCAGCGCCAGCAAGGCACCCAGCCAGCGTGAATGATCCGGATCGCTGACGGGCTCCGACGGCTTGCCACGCAGATAACCGCGATACTGCCGCGCCAGTTGCCGTGCTCGCTGCACCCCACCCTGGGCACCGCGTGCGGCCCGTTCTTCGCCGGACAACAGCACCAGTCGACTGTGCAGATCCGCGCCCCCGCCGCGCAGGATATCGCGCTCACCCAGCAGCGCCGCGACGTCGCAGGCCATGTCCGCCAACCCCAAGGCCTGCCCACGCAACAGTAGATGGGCGATGCGCGGATGGGCCGGCAGTTCGGCCATGGCCTGGCCGTGGCGGGTCAAGGCCTCGCCTTCCAACGCCCCCAGACGTTCGAGCAGATCTTGCGCCTGGGCATAGGCCGCGGCGGGCGGGACATCGAGCCAGACCAGTTGCCCAGGCGTCACGCCCCAGCGGCCGAGCTGCAGGGCCAGCCCGGCGAGATCGGCCGATAGAATTTCCGCGCTGCCATAAGCGGCAAGTTGTTCGTGCTGATCCTGGGACCACAGGCGATAACACACACCCGGTTCCAGACGCCCCGCCCGGCCCGCGCGCTGGGTGGCGCTGGCTTTGGAAATCCGCTGTGTGTCCAGGCGCGTCATGCCGCTACCCGGATCGAATCGCGGTACCCGCGCCAGCCCGGCATCGATCACCACGCGCACGCCGTCGATGGTCAGGCTGGTCTCGGCGATGTTGGTGGCCAGCACCACTTTGCGCTGGCCGGCCGGTGCCGGATCGATCGCCGCCCGTTGCGCCGCCAGGTCCAGTTCACCGTGCAACGGGCACAGCAACACCTGCGGGTTATTGCCTAGCGCATCGGCCAGTTGCTGATGCACACGACGGATTTCCGCCTGCCCCGGCAGGAACACCAGCACGCTGCCGGTCTCGTCGTTCAAGGCTTCGAGGATGGTCTGTACAACACGGGGCTCGATGAATTCACCGGCCTGAAACGGCCGCCCCCAGCGCGTCGTCACCGGGTACATGCGGCCTTCACTGCGCAGGATCGGCGCATCGTCCAGCAACCCGGCCAGGCGCTCGCCTTCCAGGGTGGCCGACATCAACAGGATCTTCAGCGGTTGATCGTCACGGAACAGCTCCCGGCCATTGAGGCTCAGGGCCAGGGCCAGATCGGCGTCGAGGCTGCGCTCGTGGAATTCGTCGAAGATCAGCAGGCCAACGCCTTCCAACGCCGGATCATCCTGCAACCGTCGGGTGAGAATCCCCTCGGTGACCACTTCGATACGGGTGTTGGGCCCCACCTTGCTGTCGAGCCGAATGCGATAACCCACCGTCTCGCCGACCTTCTGCCCCAGCTCACTGGCCAACCGCTCCGCCGCCGCCCGCGCCGCCAGCCGTCGCGGCTCGAGCATCAGAATGGTCTGCCCGGCCAGCCACGGCTCATCGAGCAAGGCCAGCGGCACGCGGGTGGTCTTACCGGCACCGGGCGGCGCTTCGAGCACGGCTTCGTGGCGTGTCGCGAGGGCTTCACGCAGGGCGGGTAAAACTTCATCGATCGGCAAAGAAATCATGCTGGCTCCCAAACAGAGGCGCGAGTATAACGGCGAACTGCCAGGCGTTCGTCAGGGTCTTAATTCATACCGACGACGTTTCGTTTTGAGATAACTCAGGAGATTTCATATGCGTGTTCCCTTTCGCCTGATTGGCGGTGTGCTGGTCGCGACGTTGCTGACGCAGGTTACGGCGTGCGGTTCGATTTTCTATCCCGATCGGCGGGGGCAGATCGACGGCAAGATTGACCCGGCCATCGCCGTGCTCGATGCCGTGGGGTTGCTGTTCTATATCATTCCAGGGCTCATCGCATTTGCCGTGGACTTCGCCACCGGGGCGATTTATTTCGAGCCGGGCAAGACGGCTCAAGTCGATCCGCAAAAGCTTAAGGACGCCATCGGCGCCGACGGCAAGGTCGATAACCTCAAGTTGCAGTCTATTCTGGAGCGTGAACTGGGTCGCAGCCTGCCGCTGGATGATCCACGCCTGATCCAGCACAAGGGCAGCCCTCAGCAACTGGCCATGTTCGGCCTGCAACCCGCCGCGTAACCGATGCTCTTAAAGGAATAGCCGCACTCATGATCTCCAGCTCCGAACACGCCCGCCTCCTGCGGCTGGCGACCCGTGCCTCGGTGGCGGTGGCTTGCACGCTCATCGTCGCCAAGGCCATCGCCTGGTGGCTGAGCGGGTCGGTGAGCATGCTCGCCGGGCTCACCGACTCGGCACTCGACGGTGTGACGTCGCTGCTCAACCTGCTGGCGGTGCACTACGCCTTGCGCCCGGCCGATGATGATCATCGTTACGGGCATGGCAAGGCCGAATCGCTGGCGGGCATGGCCCAGGCGCTGTTCATTGGCGGCAGTGCGGTGTTGATTGCGTTGCAGGCCGTTGACCGGCTCAAGCATCCGGAACCGGTGGGCGCGCCCTGGATCAGCATCGGGGTGATCGTGTTCTCGCTGGCGCTGACCCTGGCACTGTTGACGTTGCAGTATCGGGTGGTCAAGGCCACCGGTTCCAACGCGGTGCGCGCCGATTCGCTGCACTATCGCTCGGACATGCTGCTCAACGGCAGCATTCTGCTGGCGCTGATACTGGCGGGGTTTGGCTGGCATCAGGTCGATGCCTGGTTCGGCCTGGGGATCGCCGCGTACATCCTCTGGAGCGCCATCACCATCGCTCGCGAGAGCTTTGCCGTGTTGATGGATGAAGAACTGCCGCCGGATGTCAGCCAGCGCATGTTGGAGCTGGCGTGCAGCGTGCCGGGGGTTTTAGGCGCCCATGACTTGCGTACGCGGATTTCCGGCAATCAGTGGTTCGTGCAATTGCATCTGGAGTTGCCTGGGGACCTGACGCTGTCGGTGGCTCACGGCATCAGCGATCAGGCTGCCGATGCGATCCACGCGGCCTACCCGCGGGCCGAAGTGCTGGTGCACGCCGACCCGCAGGAAGTGGTGAAAGCGGCCAGGGCTCAGAAGCTGACCTGATAGCCGCGACTGCTCAGGCAATTGCCCTGAGCCTGGCGGTAGGCCTGGACCACGGATGGGTCTGGCTGATAAGTCGCAGTGCGCGGATCGAAGCCACTTTGCTGTACCGCGTACTGGTAGCACTCATATCCGTCCTGATTGACCTGTTCCTGAGACTGCCCATTGGCCGGATAGGCCTCCACGTCATAACCGTTGCTGCCCGCTTGCGGCTGCTGTTGCGGTTGCACGGCGCCCAGCGGCGGCTCGACCACTTCGTAATCCTGGGTGCTCTCCTGATAGGCGTAGTAGGCGCCGGCCGCAAGGAACAGCACCGAACCACCGATCAAGACCTGCTCGGCATAGTCCGGCAGGTAACGCACCCGAATCCCGCGCGGTGGTTCGACCACCACATAACGCGGACCCAACGGGCGATACCAGTAGCCACCGGAATAGTAGTAATCCATCCCACGGTAAGGCACGCGATAGTCACGGCCCGGGAAACGGTCGATCACATGACCCGGTCGATATTGCGGCCCCGGGCCCCAGCCATTGCCACGCCCCGGCCCGCGAGGAGGATTGGACGGCGCGCCGATGTAGCCATTCCAGTGCTGGTTGGGTTCGTTGTGCCGAGGCTGGTCCTGGTAGTAACCCCGTCGCGGCTGTTGAGTCTGTTGCACGGCGTCGGGGCGCGGCTGGATCGGCAGGTCATTGGCCGGTAATTGCGGAGGAGGTGGCGGGGAGCGAACAGGGTTGTTGAAATCCGGCTGCTGGCGGTTCTGCCACTGGCCGCCGTTTTGTGGCAGACCGTTGTTCTGCGGTAGACCATTGTTCTGCGGTAAACCAATGTTATGCGGTAGACCGCTGTTCTGCGGCAGACCGTTGTTCTGCGGGCGCGGCTGATTCTGCTGCTCGCCCCTCTGAGGTCGCGGCTGGTTGTTGCCACCGTGGCCCTGATTATTGCCCTGATGACCACCATTGCCCTGCTGACCGCCATCGGGCCCACGGTTCTGCGGCTCATCGGCCAGCGATTGCGCAGTGACACTGACACACAGCAAACCAACACCGGCTAAACGCCAGATGCGCGACTTCATGCTTTTCCTCACTGCGGGTGGGTTATGGATCCTGTAGGAGCGAGCTCGCGATGGTCCACCAAGCGCCGCGGGGTACCAGGCTCCCCGCGTCATCGTTGACAACCATCACGACCAAGCCCGCCCCTGCAATAAAAATGAAGCGAACGGCCTTTGTACGTAAGACTGGGAAAGCTCGGGCCGGTTCTGCTACAGGTTATCAGTCGCGCAACTTATTTATTGAGGCCGCCGCTCAAATTGCGCGCAAGAAAAAGGGGAGACCCGTCGGCCTCCCCTTGAGAACTTCGTCCGTGCTCGACGCTTTTGACGTCGGCTCACCTCACGCCGTCTTCTGGACAGTGTGTAGCTCGGGGGCCGGCTCAGCCCCTGTGGGGGTGGCGACCGCAGCTGGCCTGTTTGGGCGAGCCGCACTGGACTGTTTGTCCGAGCAGTGATTCTGGTGATAAGAATAGGCTCGGAGGGACGGCAGAGGATTGCGAAGATTGCTCAAATAAACATTACTTGCGCAATTTTTAACCCTGGATAGATAATCTGCCGCAATAGTTACAACAAGGAACCGTTTGATGAGCAAACTCGACCGATACGACCTGAGCATTTTGGCTGAATTGCAGCGCGACGCGCGCATTTCCAATCAGGAGCTGGCCGAACGCATCGGTCTGTCCCCTTCCCCCTGCTCGCGCCGGGTCAAGCAACTGGAAGATGACGGCTACATTTCCCGCCAGGTCGCCCTGCTCGACCGCAAGATGCTCGGCTTGAGCCTGACTGCTTATGTGCTGATCGGCATGGACCGCCATACCCCAGAGCGCTTCGAGAACTTCGAGACGGCCATTCGCACCTTGCCCCAGGTGCTCGAGTGCAGCCTGGTCACCGGGATGGATGCTGACTATCAGCTCAAGGTCGTGGTGCCGGACATGGACCATTATCAGAAGCTGCTGCTGGGGCATTTGACGCGGATCGAAGGGGTGACCAGTGTGCGTTCCAGCTTCGTCTTGAACCAGGTGCTCAACAGCACTGAACTGCCGCTGACTCATCTGCGCAGCTGATGACGCCTTCGCGGGCAAGCCTCGCGCCTACAACAAGGGTTCGGACCAAGGCAAACCTGTAGGAGCGAGGCTTGCCCGCGATAGGGCCGGCACAGGCGACGAATAGCTGCGGCACACTGCCGCAGGTCAACCCATCGCCAATAACCATTGGCGTATACTCCCCGCGCCCTTTTACCCTTGCCCGCGCTGGAGATGTCCGATGGATCCTGCAGTATTCGAAGAGTGGATGATGACCGGACTGGTCAGCATCCTGATCATTTTCATGGGTTTCATCGTCTGGGATCTGGCGAAGAAGTCCAAGGCCGGGCGTTTTGGCTCGTTCATTCTGTTCTTCGTACTGGGCCTGGGTGTTGCTGCATTCGTGATCAAGAGCGTGGTCATCGGCCTGATCGAAACCGGCACACTATAAACGCGCCGGTATTTCCTTCCACTGGCCTTGATCGAGCCCTTCGATCGTCCAGTCACCGATTCTGACCCGCACCAGGCGCAACGTCGGCAAGCCCACCGCCGCTGTCATTCGTCGCACCTGCCGGTTGCGGCCTTCACGGATCACCAACTCCAGCCAATGTGTCGGCACGCTCTTGCGAAAACGTACCGGCGGATTGCGCGGCCACAGTTGCGGCTCATCCAATGGCCGCGCCTCGGCGGGCAAGGTCATGCCGTCATTCAACTCCACGCCGTCCCGCAAGCGCTGCAACTGCTCGGCGCTCGGCTCACCTTCGACCTGCACCCAGTACGTCTTGGCCAGTTTGTGCTTGGGGTCGGCAATGCGCGCCTGAAGCTGGCCGTCATTGGTCAACAGCAGCAACCCTTCGCTATCGCGATCCAGACGCCCCGCCGGGTAGATTCCCGGCACATCGATATAGTCCTTGAGCGTCGCCCGCCCTTCACCGTCGCTGAATTGCGTCAGCACATCGAACGGTTTGTTGAACAGGATCAGCTTTGGCTCGGCCGGAGGCGCCTTGGCGACGCGGCGTGGTGCTGCTGGGGAAGGCTTCACGCCAGGACGGCGGGAAACAGGGCGTTGAGGACGGGACATGGCAAAAAGGACATCTAACGGTCAGGGCTGACAATGCTAGTGCCCCGACCGCCAAATGACCACGACAACCGTCAGCGAAACGGCGGTTCGTCGAAGCTGCGCAATTTGCGCGAGTGCAGCGAGTTGAGTTCGGTGCGCAACAGGTCCACCGCCTCGATGCCAATCTTCAAGTGCTGGCTGACCGCACGCTCATAGAAGGCGTTGGCCGAACCCGGCAGCTTGATTTCACTGTGCAGCGGCTTGTCGGAAACGCAGAGCAACGTGCCATAGGGCACCCGCAAGCGATAACCCTGGGCGGCGATGGTGCCGCTTTCCATGTCCACCGCCACGGCGCGGGACAGGTTGATCAACGGCCGTTCCTGGGCCCAACGCAGCTCCCAGTTGCGGTCGTCGTAAGTCAGCACGGTGCCGGTGCGCAGGCGTTTTTTCAGCTCGTCACCCTTCTCGCCGGTAATGTTCGCCGCCGCCTGCTGCAAGGCCATCTGCACCTCGGCCAGGGCCGGGATCGGAATATTGGGCGGCACCACACGGTCGAGAATCCCGTCGCGGCGCATGTAGGCGTGGGCCAGCACGTAGTCACCGATGGTCTGCGACTGACGCAAACCGCCGCAGTGACCGATCATCAGCCAGCAATGCGGACGCAGCACCGCCAGGTGATCGGTAATGTTCTTGGCGTTGGACGGGCCGACGCCGATGTTTACCAGAGTCACTCCATGACCGTCGCTGGCGATCAGGTGATAGGCCGGCATCTGGTAACGGTGCCAGACCACGCCGGCGGCAATTGCCGAGGCTTCGCCGTGATCCATGCTCTTTTCGATGATCACGTTGCCCGGCAACACCATGCGCACGAAACGCGGGTCGCTGCGCAACTGCTCCAGGCCATGGACGATGAACTGGTCGACGTAGCGGTGGTAGTTGGTCAGCAGAATCCAGGGCTGCACATGGCGCCAGTCGCTGCCGGTGTAATGCACCAGTCGGCGCAGGGAGAAGTCCACCCGCGCCGCATCGAACAACGCCAGGGGCAGCGGATCAGTGTTTTCCCAATCGTACAGGCCGTCGGCAATACCGTCGGTCGCCGCCGACAGATCGGTGCTCGGGAACACCCGCGCCAACACAGCGGCAGTCACGCCCGAACCGGCCAGTTCATCGCCCTGCTCGACCACGTACGGATAAGGAATGTTCTGCTGGCTGACACCGACTTCGACGGTCACGGTGAAGTCGTGCATCAAGGGCACCAGCTGTTCCAGCAGGTACTTACGGAAAGCCGCTGGATGGGTGACGGTGACGCTGTAGGTGCCGGGCAACTGGACCTTGGCGTAGGCGCGGGTGGTCTGCGGGACTTCGCCCTGGCAGTGGTAGGTCAGGCGCAGTTCGGGATAACGAAACATCGCCCGTTGTTCGGCGTCCGGCTCAACACGATCCTTGAGGTAACGCATGAGCGCCTGGTTCAGCGCGCTGGTTGCACGATTGTGGAGGAGCGCAAGCCGGTCCACGGCTTGCTCGGCGGTTTGCACGACAATAAAAGCTTCGGTCACGATCAGCATCCTGTGTTCTGACTTGCAGAGCTTCATCTTGCCTGCATCGTCGCGTCACGGGAACAGCGGTGGACACACAAATGCCAAGTCCACCCTAGATCCAAATGTGGGAGCGGGCTTGCTCGCGAAAGCGGTGTGTCAGTCATACAGGGGGTGACTGACACAC
>NZ_LYVP01000099.1 GCF_001984065.1 Pseudomonas sp. KK4 | reverse complement strand
TGCTCGCGATGGACGTTAACGATGACGATGGCTGTCTGACTCCCCGCGTCATCGTTGACGACCATCGCGAGCAAGCTCGCTCCTACAGGGAATTGGGGAAATCTGCAAGATTCAGGGTGGCTGGCAGGCCGTCATCGCTGGCAAGCCATGCTCCTACAGGGAATGCGTGCAGCCGTAACCAGGTCGGCTCGAAGGCCGCCTCGGTTGCCGTGGCGGTGTTCGTCGTTCCGGTTCTGCGCAGTGGGCACCGAACGAAAGGGGCAAAAGCGTTTGGTTACTTGGCACTTTTCCAAGTGACCCGCTGTAGAATCGGAACCATAAGCCGCCGTGACCGCAGCAACGGATATTCACCCAACCCCAACCTCATTCCCCCTCATTCCGTTCACAGTGTTTATCCCGAATCAGACTGTTTGCCTCGACCCCAAATACCTAACATCGTCTCTACCGAATGAACCAGAAACCCCGGTTCAAACGGCCAAAAACCAACCCACCCACACGAGACGGTGAACACCATGAAAGGCTCAAGAATCGCATTACTCCTGGCCCTCAGTTTGCTCGGCACCCACGCCTTCGCCGAAGAAAGCCAGGCCAAGACCCAAACCACCAAAACCCCCGTCGAGGCTTACACCTACGGCTCGAAACTGGACATCAACAAAGTCATCACCATCAGCGACGTGCCAAACGAATGTGGCCCGGTGTCGGCGCAGATGACGTATGAAGATTCCCAGGGCCAGCGCCACGTCCTGCAGTATCAGGTCATGGGCAACGGCTGTTCGAACGGTTGAGTGCGGTGCGCACGATGGAGGGTCGACACTCCATCCGGGCAGGGCGGTTTCAATCAGAAGTGATCGGCATTTTTTTTGAGGAGCGGGCCACTTTTTCGTCCGCGGCCAGCAACCCGGGAATGTAGTCTTTCAAGAACTCCACCCAGGTTTTTATTTTTGCATCGACGAATTTTCGCGACGGGTAAATCGCGAACAGATTCAGTTCTTCGAAATGGTAGTCCGGCAGTACCCGTACCAGCGAACCCGCCTTGAGGCCGGCAACGGCCGAGGCCAGCGGCTGGATGCCGATCCCCATGCCATGACTGAGGGCGACGGTCATGGCGTCGGCGGTGTTGACGTGAAACGGCGATGCCGGGGTGCTGACGGTTTCCACACCTTCTGGCCCTTCGAACACCCAATGTTCACCCGGCATCACCGTGTTGACGATCCTCAGGCAGTCATGCTCGCTGAGTGCGCCCGGTGTGTCGGGCATTCCGCGTTTTTTCAGGTAGGTCGGCGACGCGCAGAGAATGCTGTAGGTGATGCCCAGGCGCTGGGCGACAAACCCGGAGTCGGGCAGGTCCCTGGCCAGCACGATCGACATGTCGAAGCCTTCTTCCAGCAAGTCAGGCAGGCGATTGGTCAGGGTCAGGTCAAACTGTACCGAGGGGTGGGTCTCGCGGTATTGGGCGATGGCGTCGATCACATAGTGATTACCGATGGCCGACATCGCATGAATCTTCAGGCGACCCGCCGGGTTGATCTGCGCCGTTCCCGCTTCCTCCTCGGCATCGCGCAACTCATCGAGGATTCTCTCGCAGCGCTGCAAATAACGCGTGCCGGCTTCGGTCAGGGCCAGGCGCCTGGTGGTGCGGTTGATCAGGCGCGTCTGCAAGCGGGTCTCCAGGCTCGACACCGCTTTGGAGACGTTGGTCGTGGTGGTGTCCAGCAACTCGGCGGCCGCCGTGAAGCTGCCGCTCTGGGCAACCGTCATGAAAAACCGCATGGTCTGGAACACATCCATCGTTCATACCTCGAGAGGGGATGCCGAAAATTATAGAGTCTGAATATCACCGGGGCGCTGACGAAAACAGATGCACGCCCGTTTCATTGACCGAATTGAAGCGTACCCGGTGGGTAATGTCTTGTCGGATTTCATGCATCGCGCGGTGGGGCAGGGTGGAAATATCGATGTTCTGCTGGATATGGCTCAGTGTCGTGGACTGGGTCACGAACGCCGTGCCCCGTTGTACCGCCCAGGCCAGGGCAATTTGCGCCGGGGTTTTCTGCAGGCGCCGGGCCATCTGGTTCAGCACGGGTTCGTTGAGCACGCTCGGCTCCAGGCCGTGGCCCAATGGCGCATAAGCCTGAAAGACGATGCCGTGCTGTTGGCAAAATTGCAGCAGTTCCCATTCCGGCAGGTAAGGGTGGGCCTCGACTTGCACCAGGGCCGGCTTGATCCGCGCCACGGCGACCACGTCCTGCAACGCCTGCAGACTGACATTGGACAAGCCGATGGACTTGCACAGGCCTTTGTCCACCAGGCGTTCCATGGCGCGCCAGGTGTCGATCAGGGTCACGCCCGAATCGTAGAGGATATGGGCAAAGGCATCCCGTGGGTGCAGTTCGTCGCCGGCCTGGAAGGCGAAGGGCGTGTGGATCAGGTAGCAATCGAGGTAGTCCAGCCCGAGCCGCTGACGACTGGCCTCGAACGCCGGCAACACCCGTTGTGGATGATGGTTGTTGTTCCACAGTTTGCTGGTGATGAACAGGTCTTCACGCCGGGCCTTGCCGGTTTCCAGGAAGGCGTGCACCGCCGCCCCCACGGACGCTTCATTGCCAAAACGCTCGGCACAGTCGATCGCGCGAAAACCGCTTTGCAGCGCCTGGGTGACGGCATCGATGGTCGCCGCGGGGTCATCGAAGAACGTGCCGAAGCCAACGGCAGGCAGTTTGCCCGAGCCGGTGTTCAGGGCGAATCGGGTGTCGGGCAGTTCATCGAAAATCGGTTCGTAGGACATGTCTGAATTCCTGAATAAAGATTTGAAAAATCGGTGGTGCTGAGCCTTTGTGGTGCGACGTTTCGCTGAATCCCCTCACCACGGGTTCTTCACTCGCGTTGAAAAATACTCATGGGTACGCCAGGTCACTCGCGCCACGACTGGCAACGTTTTGCTCAAACACCCCGACAGAATTCCCACCCAGCGCCACAAACAACTGCACCGTATCCAGGTACTGCGCCGTCTTCGCGCGAATGTGCCCCAGCAACGCCTGCTCGTACGCACGTTCGGCCTCCAGCACCTGAAGAATGCTGTTCTCGCCCTGGGCGTAGGCTTGCTGGTTGAGCTGGAAGCTGTTTTGTGCCGCGCGCAGCGCATCGCCCTGGGCGCGGAACTGTTCGGCGTCATGGTTGATGGCCTGCAGGGTGTCGGCGACCTGGCCGAACGAGCTGATGACCGTCTGCTGGTAACCGGCAAGGGTCGCGTTGTAACCCTCGATGGCGGCCTGGCGCTCAGCCTTGAGCGTGCCGCCATTGAAGATCGGTCCGGCAATGCCGGCGGCGAAGCCCCACAGCGCCGCGCCACCGTTGCCGGAAGCCGCCTCGGCCAGCGACGCCGACAGCGTCACCTTGGGATAGAGATTGGCGGTCGCCACGCCCACCGCGGCGCTGGCAATGTGCAATTGAGCCTCGGCTTGCTGTACGTCCGGCCGCGAGTGGGCCATCTCCGACGGCAAGGCGACCGGCACGTTGTTCGGCAGGTTGAAGTCGGCCAGGTCGAACCGCGGTGCGATCCAGTCGGCCGGGCCTTTGCCGGTCAGGATCGACAGCGCATGGGTCGCCGCATCCCGCTGCTGGGCCAACGGTGGCAGCAGCGTGCGGTCCTGGGCCAGGCGCGTCTCGGCCAGCGACACATCGATTTGGGTGGTGGCGCCATTGATATGGGCCGCGCGCACCAGTTCGAGGTTTTTCGCATCGTTGGCCAGCAGTTTCTCCACCGCCTCGATCTGCGCGTTGGCGGATGCCACCAGCAACGCCTGGCTGGCCACATTGCCGGTCATGGTCAGGTACGCCGCGTCGTAACGACGTTTTTGCAAGTCGCTGAACGCTTGCTGCTCTTCGATCTGGCGCTTGTTGCCGCCGAACACATCCAGGTCGAAACCGACCCGTGGCCCGATCGCATAGAAGTTGTCGACCGAAGGTTCCTTGGCGTTGTGCGTGCGCTGGCGACCGGCGGTGGCACCGAAGTCCACCTGCGGATACAGCGCGCCTTGTGCCGCCGCCACCGAAGAGGCCGCCTGGCGAATGGTCGCATCGGCCGCCACCAGCTCAAGGTTGCCGTCGATGGCCCGACGGATCACTTGGTCGAGCTTGGGCGAACGAAACGCCGACCACCATTGCCCGGTGACTTTTTTGCCCCATTGGATGCGCTGCTCGCCGCCCAGTTGCTGCTCGGCCTGTTGATCATAGTGCTGCGTGGCACTGTCGGCCGGGGCCTTGAAGTCAGGGCCGACGGTGCAGGCGCTGAGAAAAACGAAGGCCGCCAGCGCGCTGAGTGTCGTCGGGAAGCGCGTTTGGAACGAATGACTGTGTTTCATTGGGCACACTCCACAATAACTAGTTGGTCGCAGCGGGTTTGCGAAGAAACAGAACCAGCGGGCTCACCACGAGCATCGCCACCATCAAAATCTTGAACTGGTCGATCACGGCGATGAACGCCGCCTGGTGGGTGATCAGGTGGTTGAGCCCCTCCAGCGACTGCAAGGGCAGCGACGCGCCATGGCCCACGCCGTGATAGGGCGTGATGTGGGCGCCCAATGCCTGGTGCAGGGCCTGGGTGTTGTTGAAAAAGTACAGCTGCACGATGGCCACGCCGAAGGTGCTGGCGTACGCACGCAGCAGGTTGTAGAGACCGGTGGCTTCCGGGCGCAGCGGCGGCGGCAGAGTGCTGAAGGCGACCTTGGCCAGCGCCGCCATCGACATGCCGATGCCGAAACCCTGGAGAGCGCCGGCGACCGCCACCGGCGACCAGTCCATCAGCGGCGAGTAGCTGAGCATCAGCCAGTTGGCATATGTCACCAGCGCTACACCGATACCCACGAACAACCGGCGGTCGAAACGCTCCGGCAGCCGCACCGTCAGCAAGAACGCACCCACCATGCCCGCACCGCGCGGCAGGGTCAGGGCACCGGTGGTGTCAGGCGGGTAGCCGAGGATCTCATCGAGCATCGGCGAGGTCAGGGCCATGGTCGACAGCAGCACGAAGCCGATAGCGAAAAAGATCAGCGTCGACAGCACGTAGTTGCGATCGCGCAGCAGGCTCTTGTTGAAGAAATGCACTTTTTTGGTCAGGACATGCACCAGGAACCCATACGATCCCAAGGCGCAGGCGATGGCCTCGATCCAGATCTCTGGTGAGTCGAACCAGTCCATGCGTTCGCCACGGTCGAGCAGCATTTGCAGGCTGATCATCGCCACGGTGAAACTGCCGAAGCCGAAAAAATCGTAGGGCGGTGCCTGCTCGGCTTTCTTCTCGGCCAGCAACAGCCCGATCACCATGAAGATGTAGGCCGACAACGGCAGGCTGATGTAGAACACCGGCCGCCAGTCGAAATGCTCGGCGATCCAGCCGCCGATGGCAGGCCCCGTGGCAATGCCCAGCAGCACGACGGCCGTCAGGGTGGCGCCGAATTTCATGCGTTTTTCCGGCGCCAGCGTCTCCAGGGCAATCCCCATGGACAACGGCCCCAGCACACCGGCAGCCAGGCCCTGGACAATACGGGCGCCGATGAATTCCAGCGGCGTGCTCGAAGCCGTGCCCAGCAGCAGGCCCAGCATGAAGACGGCCAGTGCGGCCAGGTACACCCGCTTCAAACCAAAACGTGCAGCCAACCATTGGGCAATCGGCAGGGTGATAGCGCTGCCCGCAAGGTAAGCGGTGAAAATCCAGCCGGCCTGGTCGTCGGTCATCGACAGGCTGCCTTGAATCAACCGGAGCACCGCGTTGGGTAACGGCAGGTTCGCCGACTGCATGTAAGTGGTCAGCAGCACAGCGAACCTGAGCGAACCCGCAGCGCTTGCCCCGGGGCTTGCACTGGCGTTGGCGTTCATCAGAAGTTACCTGCGGTCAACAGCGACTTGAGCGGGCTCCACCAAGGGGTGTGGTGGCCGGTGTCGACTTTCACGGTGGCGCTGGTGCCCGAGAACAGCGGCAGGGCCGGGTCGATGTCGTCAAGTTCCAGACGAACCGGTACCCGCTGGACGACTTTCACCCAGTTGCCAGTGGCGTTTTCCGGCGGCAGCAGGGAGAAATCGGAACCGGCGCCTGGGCTCATGCTGGTGACGTGGGCCTTGAACACGCGATCAGGATAGGTGTCGATGCTGATGGTTGCTTCCTGGCCCGGGCGCATGTGGGTGACCTGGGTTTCACGGAAGTTGGCCTCGACCCAGATCTCGTGATCGGAAATCAACGCAAAGGCAGCGGCGCCGTTATTGAGGTAGTTGCCCACCTGCAGGTCATCGACCTTGGCGACGATGCCGTCCGCCGGCGCGTACACCGTGGCGTAGGAGAGATACAACTGCGCCTCGTCCAGCTGCGCCTTGGCTTCGCGCACTGTCGGGTGGCTGTCGGCTTCGATGTTCGGGTTGCCGTTCAGGGCCACCACGGTGCTGGCGATCTGTTGTTCGATCGAGGCAATGCGCTGACGGGAAATCTTCAGGTCAGTGTCGGCGCGATCGTAGATGGCACGGGACACGAACTCGGTGGCGACCAGGGCTTTCTTGCGGGCGAATTCCTTCTGATCGAAGTCGGCGGACTCTTTGGCCGACTGCAATTCCGCCTGCTGCTGGCGGTAGCTGGCCTTGAGGCCGTCGATGCGCAAACGGGCCACGCTGAGTTGGGCCTGGGCGCGGTCAATGGCGATCTGCAGCGGCTTGGGGTCGATGCGAAACAGCACCTGACCCTTGTGCACCTGTTGATTGTCCTGGACGGCGATTTCCACAACCTGCCCGGAAATCCGCGTATTGATCGACGCCTTGGCCACCCGGGCGTAGGCGTTATCGGTGGTGACGAAGGGTTCGCCGGCCACGTATTTGGTGTAGCCGACGATGGCGAAGAGGGCGGGCACGCCGAACATCAGCCAGGGGCGCAGTTTTTCCTTGAGCGGCTTGTTGATCCGCTCCGGGTGCTCGAAGTTCTGCGAAGCGGGGATGTCGAACTGTTTGGTCATGATCGAATACACCTCAAAACGAATAATTGCTGTTAGTAAGCAAACCCGTGCGCGGTGGGGAGGGTTGCTCCGCCGCACTCGTTTCGTCTCTGCAATACCCGGTTCGAGCCTCGCTTCAACAAACGTCAAATTCAGGAACTTCTGGTTCCTTATTTTTGTGCGATGGTGTAAGAATATCCCTGACTTCCCCCTTCCACAAGGATTTTGTACGATATGGCACAAAATAAAGTTACCGAAGGAAAAAGCCGCGGCCGACCCCGCGCCTACGACCCGCAAACGGCGTTGCAGCAGGCCCTTGGTGTGTTCTGGAGCACCGGCTATTCCGGCGCTTCCCTGGACAGCATCGCCCACGCCGCCGGCATGAACCGGCCCAGCCTCTATGCCGCGTTCGGCGATAAGCATTCGCTGTACATCAAGGCGCTGGAGCAGTACTGGGAATTTGCCGCCGCCAATATGGAAGCGGCGCTGGCAGACGACGATCTGCCGTTGCGCGAGGCGCTGATCCGCTTTTATGAGGGGCAGTTGTCGATCTATTACTCCGGCGAAGGCCAGACTCGCGGCTGCTTTGTCATCGGAACGGCGGCGACCGAGGCCGTTGAAGACCAAGGCATTCGTGAGGTGTTGTCAGATCGGCTCAGTCGCCTCGATGAGCAACTGGAAGCGCGTGTGCGCAAGGCTGTGGAATCCGGCGAACTGGCCAGCGATGTCGATGTTGGCGCGGTGGCGGTTCTGGTTTCGTCGTTGCTGCACAGCATCTCGATCCGCGCCCGTGCCGGCAAACCCCGGGAGGAGCTGACCCGGCTGGCGCACAACGCGGTCAACCTGATCTGCGGCGGCCCAGCGCGTGAGTGACGGGCTCGAAGACATTCTGGCCGAACGCCTGGCGGTGGTTTTTTGCGGCATCAACCCCGGCGTGATGGCCGCCGCCCAGGGCCATCACTTCGCCGGGCGCGGCAATCGCTTCTGGCGCACCTTGCACCTGGCCGGGTTCACCCCGCAGCAAATGCGCCCGGAAGATGACCGCACCCTTTTGCAGTATCAGTGCGGCCTGACCGCCGTGGTCGAGCGAGCGACGGCCCGGGCCGATCAACTGTCGCCCCGGGAATTCGTCGAGGCGGCGGCGAGTTTCGAACAGAAGATTGGCCGCTATGCGCCACGTTGTGTGGCGTTTCTCGGCAAGGCGGCGTATGCGGGGTTATCGGGGCGGCGGGAGGTGACGTGGGGGCTGCAGGCGAGCACCTTCGGCAATGCCGTGGTGTGGGTATTGCCCAACCCGAGCGGGCGAAACCTGGCCTTCAGTCAGGACCAGTTGGTGGAGGCCTACCGCCTGTTGCGGATGGCCGTGCTGGACAACGATCAGTAGTTCATCCCGTCATCGATGGCGATGCCTTGGGCACGCATGGCCTTGATCAACTCGCTCCGGGTGCCGGGCAGGTTGAGCATGGTTTGGGCGCGCAGTGTGGTGACCTCTTCGGCGGTATAGGGCTGGTAGTGCGCCGGCATGCTTGCGCCCGCCATACCGTCCTCGCGCATCAACCAGTTGAGCAGGTCCGCCAGTTGCGCATTGTTCAGCGCCGACTGCGACATGCCTGGCACACGCACCAGGAATTCTCGGCCACCGGGCACCTTCAGGAAATTGCCGACAAAGCCTTTCATCCGCGGTACGTCATTGGCGGCCGAACCGGTACCGTCGCCCAGATGGCAACCGGCGCATTGCAACTGGTAGTTCACGCCGACGCCGTAGCCGGCATCGCTGATGGGGGTTTGCGGGGATTCGTTGCCCGGTGCGTGGCGCTGGTTCGGGTTGGGGATGGCACGGGCGTGGACGAGCGGGGTGGTCATGAGGCAGACAAGACCGAGGACGAGCAACCTACGCATGAAAAAACACCTCTACGCATTTGTGACGAGGGAGCTTGTCGATTCCACAAACTCCCTCGCCACAGGTAACGGATTAAACCGCCACACCCCGAATGATCGAAACGGTGCAGTGATAGATGTGCGAT
Source organism: Pseudomonas sp. KK4 (assembly GCF_001984065.1). Classification (GTDB taxonomy): domain Bacteria; phylum Pseudomonadota; class Gammaproteobacteria; order Pseudomonadales; family Pseudomonadaceae; genus Aquipseudomonas. The sequence goes on along the minus strand of NZ_LYVP01000099.1, from coordinate 10,751 downwards.
TTGGCGGCCAGGCACCAGTTCACATCGTTGTTGTTGAACGGGCGGTAGGCTGGTTCTTCACTGTCGTTGCGGGTGCAGGCGCACTGGGCGCAGCTTTGCTTACCGCAGCAGTCGTTGTACGAAATGATGTAGTCCTTGCCATCGGCCGGGTTGCGGCAGGTGCCGATCCAGGTCACTTGTGAGGCCTCGGTGCCCGGTGGGCAGGAGGTCACCGAGCCGCCGCAGCAGCTGCACAGAAAGCCGTCGATGGAACAGTAGCGCCAGTAGTCGCAGCTGTTCGGATCACCGGGGTCGCCGGCTTTCGGGTCGGTGGCGGCCAGCGCCTTGCTGGTACGGTCCAGCGGCAGCAGCAGGGGAAGGGCGGCACCGGCCACCATCAGCGAACCCATGCGCGACAACAGTTTGCGGCGCGAGGTGGTGTCGGCGACACGGCGCGTGGAGCGCTCGAACAACAGATCCAGCAGTTTCATGTAGGTCTCCCTGCCTTATCAGTGGCTATGGCCGTGGCTATGATCATGGTCGTGGGGCTGAGCATTGAGGTACTGCTGCAGCGTGGCGTGTTTGAGGTGTTCCACTTCGAACAGGCTGTCCAGGTGCTCGCGGGAGTTCACCAGGCCCTTGGCGCGCAGGGTGCCGGACTTGTCGATCAGCGCGGCGTACGGCAGCTTGCCGATCTGGTAGGTCATGCCCACTTCCGGCCCGACCACGTAGGTGGCGTCTTCGAGTTTGTGTTCGCGGATCAGCGCTTGCTGGGCGTCCATGTCGCCATCGCTGACGAACACCACGTCCAGGGTGCTGGCCTGTTCCTTGGCGATGGATTTGATCGCCGGCAGCAAGGACTTGCAGATCGGGCAGGTCGGCGAGAGGAAGAACAACAGTTGCGATTTCTCGCCGGCATAGCCGAAGTTCACCGGGCGGCCCTTGCGGTCGGCGGCGGTGATTTGCGGTGCGGCTTCGTTGACGGCCACGCCTTTGTCGACCATCAGCGCGCCGGCCGGGGCCAGCCGGCCATGCAGCACACCGATCTGACGGACCAGGCCCATGACGACGAACGCCACGGCCACCAGCAATACCCAGAGCAATACGTTGGAAACGATCAAGCCTTCCATTTTGATTACCTACCAATCAATTTGAGCAGAAGAGGGGAGTTCGCCAGCAGGCCATCGGCCGCGGCGTAGATGAGCAGCGCAACGGCGGCGGCCGCCAGCGTCACGAAGCCATCGAACACAGTCATGTCACGCACCACCGGGGCCAGGCTGGCCACCAGCGCCAGCGCCACCAGCACGCTGTTGCGCAACAGCAGGACCGGGCGCAGCGGTTGCGCCTGGTCGGGGCCGGCGCAGCCGCAGTCGATGTCCGCACGACCGCGCCACAGGTTGATGCCGATGGCGGCGGCGTACAGCGCCAACAGGCCGGCAGCGCTCAACGCGGCCCAGGGCCGGCTGACCGGCACCAGCAAGGCGAAGGCGATAGCCAGTTCCAGCAGCGGAATCAGCCGTGCGGCGGGGCGCACCAGCGCACCGGGCAGCAGTTGATAGTCGGCCAGTTGTTTGGCGAAGCGACCAGGCGCGCGGACCTTGTGGGTCGCGGCACTGGCCAGCAGCACCGCAATGGCGATGGCGCTGGCAATGATGAAGATCGGATCTGAATGCATGGGCCGAACCTCGTTCAGTAGCTCATGACCTGAGTCGCGGTTTTCGCGACCTTGGGCATGCTGCCGGTGTGCTGGTTGGTCTTGAGGTCGAAGATCTGCAAACCGCCCTCGACGTCGGCGCCCAGCAGCACGGGCTTGTCGTCGCCGGTGGCCTGCATGCTCCAGATCGGGGCCGGCGCTTCGAGGGTTGCGATTTTCTTCCCGGTTTTCAGGTCGAAAGCCCAGATCAGGGTGCTCGGGTCTTCCCACTTCATCGGTTCGTGGGCGTCATGCATCAGCACGTACAGGCGATTGAACTTCGGCGCGACCGCCATCAGCTGCCAGCCGCCCGGCGCCCAGCCGGCCTTCTTTTCCTCGTCGGTGGTCAGCGACCAGCTCGGCAGGATCCTCGGCGCATCGCCACTGAAATCCACGGCGCGCACGGTGCCGGTGGTCGTGGTGAAGTAGTAGGTGTCGCCGACGTTGACCGCGCGCTCCACCAGTTTTTCCGCATTCGGGTCAAAGAACGGCGTGCGGCTGCGCGCGGTTTCCTTGCCCTCGTCGTTGAGGGTCACCACCTGCAGGCTGCCGTCGCCGCACAGCGAGGCGAAGCGGCGTTTGCCGATCGGGTAGTTGAGCACGCAACCGGGAATGGCGATTTCCGAACTGACGGCTTTGCTCTGGGTATCGACCACGGTCACCGAGGTCGACGGGGTGAAGTTGTAGACGTAGACGAAGCGGTCGTCGCCGCTGGTCTTGAGGCCGTAGCGCTGGGTCAGCGACTCGGCGCGCTTGTTCGGGATCAGCACTTCCCAGGCCGGGGACAGGGTCGAGGTGTCCCAGGCAGTCAGCACGTCGGTACGGGTGCCGCGGGTGCCACGGGAGTACCAGATGTCGGCGGCGTAGATCAGCTTGCCGTCATGGCTCAGGGCCGAAGGCGCGGCAAACCCGGTCGGGACCATGCCCAGCACGCGTTTCTGATCCGGGTCGACCACGGTGACACGGCCGGCGACGAAGCTTTCGAACTCGACATCGACGACGAACGCACGATGCGGTTCGGCGGGGAAAGCCAGGGTGGTCTGGCCGATGGTGTCGGCGGGCAGATCCGCACGGGCACTGTTCAAACCGAGTACAAGCAGGCTCAGGCCTAGCGCTGTCTGTACGGAGATCCTGTTTGTTCGCATAAGGGGAACTTCCTGAATTGTTGGTAACGCGGATCGCGGGTGAGTGGGCAGATTCTGACCAGTGAATAGTGCCCCGCCCGGCGTTTTCAGGAATTGCCCTGCCTGCCAAGTGTTTGTGTATCTGTGCCAGTGTCATGAGATTGGCTGAACAAGCTGATAAGGCGTGATTTGGCTGGCGTCAGATGGAGCGGCGAAGTGACGCACCTGTGGCGAGGGAGCTTGCTCCCGCTCGGCTGCGCAGCAGTCGTAAAGTCCGGCGACTCGGTCTGCAAGGAGAAAGTCCGGGGCCGCTTCGCGACCCAGCGGGAGCAAGCTCCCTCGCCACAGGGTTTGTGCGTCAGGCGAGGGGAAGGGAGAAGGTGAAAACGGCACCACACGGCTCAAGATTCTGCGCCCAGATGTCCCCCCGATGCCGGCCGATGATGTTCTTGCACAGCGCCAGGCCGATGCCGTTGCCGCTGACCTTGGATGAGAAGAAGCCGTCGAACAGTTTTTCCTGGGCCTGGGCCTGAATGCCGCGGCCCCTGTCTTCGATGCGCACCCGCGCCACACCGTCGTCGGCGCTGGCATGGATGCGCAGCAGGCGGCGTTCGAGGGGCAGGTCGGCCATTTCTTCGATGGCGTTGAACGCCAGGTTGAGGATCACCTGGCCGATCAACACCTTCTCGCAGCTCACCCGCAACGGCGCGGGGGCAGGGATCACCTCCACCTTCACCAGGCTGGGATCGGCGCGCAGGCTGATGAAGTAACGGGTCTCGGCCAGCAGTTCGTTGAGGTCCACCTGTTCTTCGCTCTGCTCCAGCTTGACCACGTAATCGCGCACGCTCTTGATGATCACCGAGGCGTGTTCGATCTGCCGCACGGCGTTTTGCAAGCCCCAGGCAACCCCTTGATCGGCACCGGCCGCGTTCCCCAGGCGAATCACCGCGCCTTCGATGAAGTTACGGGTCGCCGCCAGCGGTTGGCTCAGTTCATGGGCAATCGCCACGGCCATCTCGCCCATGGCGTTGTAGCGCGCCAGGTACTCGAGTTTCTGCTCGCTGACCCGCCGCGCCTCTTCGGCCTGTACCTGTTCGGTGACGTCGCGAAACAGCAGCAAATGCCCCGCCAGATCGTCTTCGATATCGATAAAGCGGCAGGTCGCATCGTGCCAGCGCCACTCGCCATCGCGGCGCTGCACCTTGTAATGCACGCTGAACGGCAAATGCTCGGGGGTTTCGTTGGACAGTTGCTGCAACAGGCGCTGGCGCGAAGCGTCGTCGCACCCGTCGAGAAAATTCTGGCCCATCAGCGTGTGCACTTCATTGCTGAGCAAGTGCGCACCGGAGTCGCTGATAAAACGGATATCCCCCTGTGGCCCCAGCACCGCGACGCCTTCGGCCAGGTCCTGCATGAACGCCTTGAGCCGGCTCTCGAAACGCTTGAGGTCACGCTTGACTTTGTCCTCCCTGGAAATGTCGCGGAACTGCACCATCAACACATCGCGACCTTCCAGGTGCACCAGGGTCGCCACCGCCTCGGACAGAATCTCCACCCCCTGCTTGGAGCGATAGCACCACTCGATGGCGCGCTGGCCCGTGCGCGCGGCGCCTTCCAGCCAGCGCAACCCCACCGAGCGCCGGTATTTGGGCGCATCGCGGGTCATGTCCGGGGCCTTGAGCGGGGTCAGCTCCTCCAGGGTAAAACCCAGGGCTGACAGGGCCGCGGCATTGGCCCAGAGGATCTCCTTGCTGTGGGCATCGTGAAGAATGATGCACAGCGGCATGGCTTCGATCAGTGCAAAAAAATCGTTCGGTTTTGGCAAGTACATCGCACGGCCCTTGGCGGCAGAGGGTTGCAGTATGGCGCTTTATACCTGCTCGCACAGGTGGATGCGCTCAGAGGTAACCGGTGGGGTACTAGGGGTTTTCTTTAGCCAAGTGGCTACACGCACCAATAGTGGCGCCCGGATGCGGTTTTTACACTGGACCCCAATGCAAGGGTCACGCATCTCCCCTGTAGGAGCGAGCATGCTCGCGATGAACCCGAGAGCACCACGGGGTGCCAGGTTTCCCGCGTCATCGTTGACGACCATCGCGAGCATGCTCGCTCCTACAGGTCATGGTGCAGCCCTCTAACAATAAGCAAAACGGAGAAAGCCCATGCTGCGTTCAGCGGTTGCGCAACAAGCATCGATCGGCGTCGACGAGCAGGTCGTCGACAGCCAGGCCTTTGCCCAGGTACTGGACGAAGTGCGCCAGCGCCGCAACGAATTCGACAGCGTGTCCCATGTGCCACGGGACATGATCGAGCGCTTCAAGCAGGTGGGCATCTACCGCGCCGCCACGCCCAAATGCTTCGGCGGCGACGCATTGGCGCCGGCCAAATTCCTGCAGATGATCGAACGCATCTCCGAAGCCGACGGTTCCGCCGGCTGGGTCGCCAGTTTCGGCAGCGCCGGGGTTTATCTGGCCGCCTTGCCGCCCGAAACCCTGGCTGAAATCTACGCCGACAGCCCCGACCTGGTGTTCGCCGGCGGTCTGTTCCCGCTGCAACCGGCCGAGGCGGTCGAAGGTGGCTGGCAAGTCAACGGCACCTGGAAATTCGCCAGCGGCTGCAAGGGCGCCGACTTGCTCGGTGTCGGCATCGGTGCCGCTGGCGGCAAGCCTCGCACCGCGGTGTTCCGCCCGGACCAGGTCGAGATCGTCGAAAACTGGGACGTGGTCGGCCTCAAGGGCACCGGCAGCCACGACCTGCGCGTGACCGACAAACGCATCGACGAGCGCTGGACCTTCATCCGTGGCGGTGCCGCCACCATCGACGAGCCGTTGTTCCGCTACCCCTCCATCGCCTACGCCGCGCAAGTGCTGGCGGTGGTCAACCTCGGCCTGGCCCGTGCCGCGTTGGACGAAGTCAGCCGCATGGCCGGCGGCGGTGGCATCACCGGTGCACCGAAAATGGCCGACCGCGCCTACGTGCGCATCGAGATCGCCAAGGCCGAAGCCAGGCTCGCGGCCGCCCGGGGCTTTTTCTACAACGCCACCGAGCAAGTGTGGGACTCGATCCTCAAAGGCAACCCGGTCACCCCGGAGCAGACCAGCCTGCTGCGCCTGTCGGCGATCCACGTGTCCCAGGCCGGCGCCGCCGTGGTGCAGAGCGCCTACAGCCTGGCCGGCACCACCGCCATTTACCTGCGCCATCCGCTGCAGCGCTACCTGCGCGATTCGATGGTGGTGACCCAGCACGCCTTCCTCAGCGAAGGCCTGTACGACGGCGCGGGCTCGGTGTTCCTCGGCGTACCGCCGTTCCCTGGCTACATCTGAATTTCATCATTGACTAAAGGATCAACCCCATGACTCAAGCTACCCAGGAACCGTTGCGCGTCGTCTTCTGCATCGGCATCACCCAGAACTTTTTCGACCTGCCCACCGGCGAAGGCCTGAGCGTGTGGAAGGGCTTCAGCCAGATGATGGGCTCGCTGGGCGCCATGCCCGGGATCACCGTACTCGGCGCCATGGACGACGATCGGCTGATGGTCGGCCCGTCCACCACCTCGCCCTGGACCGTGTACATCATGGCCGACGTCGACTGCCACCAATCGGTGATCGACGCCTGCAACCTGTTCCGCACCACCCCGGTGAACGAGTACAGCCTGTGGCGCTACGCCAAGGTCGAAGCGCGCATCGGTCGCCCGCTGACCATCCCTGACGCGGCCAAGGTGTAAGCCATGGACCAGGCCTTGCTGCAGCGTCTGGCGACGCTCGAAGGGGAAAGCGCGGTGCGGCGCTTGATGGCGCGCTACATGGACCTGTGCGATGTGCCGCGGGCGCTCACCCACATCAGCGAATTGGCTGAGCTGTTCTGCATCGATGCGATCTGGGAGGGCATCGGCACCCAGACCGCGCAGACCTTCGGCCAACACCGGGGGCGCGAGGCCGTGGCCGCATTCGTCGGCGGTTACCTGCCGCCGTCCGACCACTTCAAGCTGAACCTGCATTACCTCACCAGCGAGTCGATCGTGGTCGACGGCAGCGGGGCGCAAGGGCAGTGGATCATGCAGCAGATTTCCACCTATGCCGATGGCCGCAGCGAGTTGTTCGGCACCCGCCTGAACATCGATTTTCGCTGTGTCGACGGCACCTGGCTGATCGCGCATTTCCGTACGCAGCGCCTGTTCAATACGGAGTTGAAAGCATGAGTACTTTCATCAGCGAATTTCTCCTCGGTGGCAACGGCAAACGCGTCGCCATCAAGGATTCCATCGACATCGCCGGTTACCCGACCCGCTCCGGCAGCCGCGCGTTTGACGACGCGCCACCGGCCACGCAAAACGCCGAAGTGGTCGACGCAATTCTCGACGCTGGCTGGCAGATCGTCGGCAAGACCAACCTGCATGAACTGGCCTTCGGCGTCACTGGGATCAACGACTGGACCGGTACGCCGATCAACCCGCAGGCGCCGGACCGGGTGCCGGGCGGTTCCTCCAGCGGTTCGGCCTCGGCCGTCGCCGCCGGCCTGGCGGACATCGCCATCGGCACCGACACCGGTGGTTCGGTCAGGGTGCCGGCGGCGTGCTGCGGTATCGCCGGGCTCAAGCCGACCTATGGCCGGGTCAGCCGCGTCGGTGCGCACCCGCTGGAATCGAGCCTCGATTGCGTCGGGCCGTTCGCAAGAAACATGGATGATTTGATCGCCGCCATGCAGGTGATCTGCCCAGGCTTTGCCGTGCACGGACTGTCCGTCGACGGCGCGAAAGTCGGCTTCCTCGACGTGGCCTGTGACGCGCACCTGCGAGCCAGCCTCGGCGCCGCAGCGGACCGTGCCGGCTGGCGTCGCAGCCACTTGCAATTGAGCGAATTCGAAGCCGCCTTCGCCGCGGGCCTGACCGTGATCAATTTCGAAAACTGGGCCGCGTTCGGTCACCTGACCGGCAAGGGCCTGATCGGCGCCGACGTGGAAACCCGCCTGCTGGCCGCCAGCCGTACGACCCGTGAAGAACTCGCGCAGGCCGAAGCGGTGCGCAGCCGATTCACCCGGCAGGTGGACGCGGCGCTGGAGGATTTCGCCGTGCTGCTGTTGCCGACACTGCCGAGCCTGCCGCCGACCCTCAGCGAAGCCCGCGCCGGCAGCAAGGCGGTGGCCGGCATGACGCCGCTGGTGCGCCCGTTCAACCTCAGCGGCCATCCGGCGCTGACGGTACCGGTGGAACTCGATTGCGGCGGGCTCAAAGTCGGCCTGCAGATTGTCGGCCGCAAAGGTCAGGACGAACAGGTCTGCGCCTTTGGTGCGCAGCTGCAAGCCTCAATAACCCAATCATAAAAAGAAGCCATGAGGAGAACCGCATGAGCACTCATGAATATCGGCTGATCGCATCGTCGAAAAGCCCCGAAGACCTGGTCCAGCATGACCGCGTCGACGTCTCGCTGTACAACGACCCGGCGCTGTTCGAAGCCGAGCTGGAAAAGATTTTCTACCGCACCTGGGTGTGGGTCGCCCACGAAAGCGAAGTGCGCAACAGCGGCGACTTCAAGACCGCCACCATCGGCCGTCGCCCGGTGATCGTGGTGCGCGACAAGAAGAACACCATCAACGTCCTGGAAAACCGTTGCCGGCATCGCGGCGCCACCGTGTGCGAGAAGCACAAGGGCAACGCCACCGGTTTCACCTGCCCGTACCACAGTTGGTCCTATGGCCTGGACGGCAAACTCCGTGCGCTGCCGTACCCGGACGGCTACGAAGGCATCCTGGAAAAGTCCGAGCTGCCGCTGACCAGCCTGCGGGTCGAAAGCTACGCCGGCATGGTCTTCGCCAGTTACAACGACGACATCGAACCGCTGGAAGACTTCCTCGGCGGCGCCAAACACTGGATGGACCTGTTCATGAAGCAGGGCGCCGGCTACCCGATCAAGACCCAGGGCGAACACAAGTTCAGCTTCAAGGGCAACTGGAAGATCCAGCTGGAAAACACCACCGACGGTTATCACTTCCCGATCGTGCACAAGTCGTTCATGTCGTCGGTGGATGAAGAAACCTCGGAAATGCTCTCGTTCATGACCGACGAGCAAGCCGTCACTCACTCGCTGGGCAACGGCCACAGCGTGATGGTGATGGTGCCGGAGCACGTCGACCTGGATCACGACGACGGCACCGAGCAGTTGCAGGAGCGCTTCGCCCACGTCACCGAAGAACTGTCGAAAACCCTGCCGGCCGATCAGGTGCGACGCATCGTGCGTTCGCTGCACGGCGCCGGGTTCAACCTGAACCTGTTCCCCAACGTGGCCATGTCGATGTCGTTCTTCCGCGTGCTGCGCCCGGTGTCGGTCACCGAAACCGAGATCCGCCACGTGGCCCTGGGCATGGACGGCGGCCCGGAAATCGCCAACCGCGAGCGCATGCGCATTCACGAACACTTCCAGGGCCCGTTCGGTTTCGGCAGCCCCGACGACGCCGAAGCCTGGGATCGCGTGCAGCGTGGGTCCTACGCCGGGGTCGACGCGCCGATCCTGGTCAACCGCGGCCTGAACCGCGAAATCACCGCCCAAAACGGCGACAAGGTCAGCCACGCCACCGACGAAGGCGGCATGCGCGGTGCCTACGACATGTGGAAAAGGATGATGAGCCAATGAGCAATCACGACACCCTGAACGGCTTTTCCGGCCCCCTGGCCCAGGCCATCGAGTTCATCTGGCGCGAAGCCGAGCTGCTGGACCACAAGAACTACGCCGAGTGGGCGACCCTGTGGAGCGAGAGCGGCAAATACATCGTGCCGATCGACCCGGACACCGAAGACTTCGAGGCCACCCTCAACTACGCCTACGACGATGCGCGCATGCGTGACCTGCGCATCGAACGCCTGACCGCCGGCTACTCGCCGTCGGCGGTGGACGCGGCGAAAACCATCCGCACCGTCTCACGTTTTCGCCTGGTGGAAGCGGCGGGAGACATCGTCGAAGTCAACTCGGCGCAGTTGCTCTATGCGTACAAACGCGGGGTGCACACGCCGTTCGTGGCCGACCTCAACCACCGCATTCGCTTCACCGACGGCGTGCCGACCCTGGAGCGCAAAGTGGTGCGTCTGATCAATTCCACCGACAGCCTGAGCGCGCTCGGCTTCCTGTTGTGAGGGCATCATCATGAGTCGAGTAGCCCTTGTCACCGGTGCCTCGCGCGGATTGGGCGAGTGCATCGCCCGACGTCTGCACGCGGCCGGTTATCGCGTGGGTCTGGCGGATCTGCATGTCGACGGCGTGCAACGCCTGGCGCTGGAGCTCGACAGCAGCGGCGCCAGCGCCATGGCCATCGAACTGGATGTGCGCAGCAAGGCGGATTTCCAGCGGGCCCGCGATGCGTTGGTGGAGCGGTGGGGCGGTTGCGACATTCTGGTGAACAACGCCGGGGTGTCGAAAGTCGCGGCGCTGATGGACATCACGCCTGAAGAGTTCGATGAGTCGATGGCGATCAACCTGCGCGGCACTTTCGTGGCCTGCCAGGTGTTCGGCGCGCATTTCGCCGAGCGCGGCTTCGGGCGCATCGTCAACATCGCCTCCCTGGCCGGGCAGAACGGCGGCACGGCCACCGGCGCCCATTACGCGGCGGCCAAGGGTGGGGTGGCGACGTTGACCAAGGTCTTCGCCCGGGAACTGGCGCCCCGTGGCGTGACGGTCAACAGCATTTCACCGGGCCCGCTGGACTTGCCCGTGGTGCGCGAAACCGTGGCCCCGGAGCGTCTGGAACAGATCCTGAAAATGATCCCCGCCGGCACCCTCGGCGACCCGACGTTCATCGCCGACAGCGTACTGCTGCTGATCGCCGACAACGCAACGTCCGTGACCGGTGCGTGCTGGGACATCAATGGTGGCCTGTTCATGCGCTGAGAGGCGGCAATCAACTGTGGCAGGGACGCTTTTGTGGCGAGGGAGCTTGCTCCCGCCGGGCTGCGAAGCGGCCCCAAAACC
>NZ_LYVP01000098.1 GCF_001984065.1 Pseudomonas sp. KK4 | reverse complement strand
GAAGGCGTCGGCAGGGTCAGCATTATTGTTGGCTGAGCCACCGCTTTCGCGAGCAAGCCCGCTCCCACAAGGAGGGCAGTGTCGTTCCCAGGTCATGTTGGCGCCACTGAAAACTGTAGGAGCGGGCTTGCCCGCGAAGGTGTCGGCAGGGTCAGCATTATTGTTGGCTGACCCACCGCTTTCGCGATCATTCAGTCTTCTTTGCGAATGGTGCTCACTTCATCCGCCCGCACTTTCACTTTGGCGCCGGAGATGTCTTCGAACTCGAAGAATCCGTCCTTGGTTTTGGTTTTCGGCATGTCCTCGGTCAGGTATTGGGTGCCGTTCTGCAGGGTCACCACGGTTGGGGTCGAGCAGCCCGAGAGGGCCAGAAACGCTGCCATGGCCATTGGCAAACCGAAAGTCCTGATGTTCATAACCACCTCTTACACTTGAAAGACGTTGCAGCCGCCCGCGCGGCAGCACCTGTATCGCCGTTTGTGCCGTGGATCGGCGGAAAGTTCGGCACGCCGGTAAAATTAGATGACGGCCTTCCACCCATCCTTTTCCGATTGCACGGGGCAGGGTGTTGCTGGTATCTGTACGCATAACCAGTATTCGCTCGCCATGGCCCAATTTCCCGTGACCGCAAATCCCCTCGACGATCCGTTCTATTACCTTAACAACTTCATGCAAGTCATTGATTGGCTTGAGCAACGCTATGGCGATGTGTTGGACACCGACGAGCAGCGGTTCATATCCGACTTCAAGGGCCTTTCCCGTGAATCCCGGGCCTTGCTGGTCAGAATGGTGATGCGCAAGGGGATTCATTTCAGGGCGAGCAAATTGCGCTACGCCGAAATCGGCAACATCCATGACGCGGTCGAGCCCCTGGTAAGGTTGGGGTGGATCGATGATCAGCTGCCATTGCCGGTCGACGAGCTGTTCGGCGTGCTGCTCAAGGCTGAAGTGGTGCAATGCCTTGGCAGCGCCATCGAGCAACCCAAGGGCAAGAAGGCCGACTGGCTGCCGACCCTGAGCGAGCAGTTTTCCGAGGCGCGCAGCTTCGGCCAATGGTGCCCGAATCTGAACGAGCGCCTGTTCAGCCTGACCATCAGGGGCCTGTGCGATCGCCTGCGCTTTATGTTTTTCGGCAACCTTTATCAGGATTGGTCCGAATTCGTGCTGGCCGACCTTGGCATCTTCACCTACGAAAAAGTCCAGTTCTGCGCCGATTCCCGCGGTTTTCGCAGCCGTGAAGACGTGGATGCCGGCATGCTCCTTCATCTATACCACCAGCAATTCGTCGACGGCGAGGCGATCCCGGATATCGTCGAACGCATCACGGCCCTGTCACTGAATAATCCCTGGCTGCAACGCCGTCGCGACAAACTACTGTTCCACATCGCCCAGCACTGCGAGCGGATCGCCGATTTCGCTACGGCGCTGACGCTGTTTCGCCAATGTGCCTACCCCGGTGCGCGCGGGCGCTTGATCCGTGTGCTGGAGCGTTGCGGGGAATATGCGCTCGCTTTGGAACTGGCTACCGAGGCCCAACAGTCGCCACAAAGCGCCGCCGAGCAGCAACAACTGCTGCGCATCTTGCCCAGGCTGCGCCGCAAACTGGGTGGCCCCGCAGTGAAACGCCTGCCGCCACGGGAGATGCAGCGCCTGGATCTGCAATTGCCCAGGACCGATCCGGCCATGTCCGTTGAGTTCCACGTTCAGGCACACCTCGCTGAAGCGTCGGCACCGGTTCACTACGTCGAAAACAGCCTGATCAATTCACTGTTCGGCTTGTTGTGCTGGCCGGCGATTTTCGCGCCGCTGCCGGGGGCGTTCTTTCATCCGTTCCAGCGCGGCCCGGTGGACCTGCTCAACGAAGACTTCCACGAGCGCCGGCTGGCGCTGTTCCAGGCCTGCCTGGCGCAACTCGACGACGGGCGTTATCGGCAGACGATCCGCGAGCGCTACGTCGAAAAATGGGGCGTGCAGTCGCCCTTCGTATTCTGGGGCGCACTGGATGAGGCGTTGCTGGAACAGGCCCTGGACTGCCTGCCGGCCGAGCACCTCAGGCATTGGTTCAATCGCCTGCTGCTGGACATCAAGGCCAACCGCGCCGGCATGCCCGACCTGATCCAGTTCTGGCCGCAGCAGAAAACCTACCGCATGATCGAAGTCAAAGGCCCGGGCGATCGCCTGCAGGACAACCAGTTGCGCTGGCTGGAGTTCTGCCATGAGCACGGCATGCCGATTGCCGTGTGTTATGTGCAATGGGCGGAGCAGGGCGCTTGAGCTACAACATCGCGGTGCGGGCGCTGTGTGAGTTCACCGCCAAGGTCGGCGACCTCGACCTGCGCTTCACCCCGTCGCCGACCGCGCTGGAAGGCATCGTCGGCCATCGCACCGTGGCCTCCCGGCGCAGCGAGGGCTACCAGAGCGAAGTCGCGCTCGAAGGTCTGTACCAGAGCCTGAAAGTCAAAGGCCGCGCCGACGGCTACGATCCGGCGCAAAACTGCCTGGAAGAAGTGAAAACCTACCGCGGCGACCTGAGCAAGCAACCGGCCAATCACCGTCAGTTGCACTGGGCCCAGGCCAAAATCTACGGCTGGTTGATGTGCCACAAACTCCAGCTGGAGCAAATCAACCTGGCGCTGGTGTATTTCGACATCGTCAGCGAAAAGGAAACCTGCCTGCTCGAACGCTTCAGCGCCGCGCAATTGCAGCAGTTCTTCGAAGCGCAGTGCGCGCGTTTCCTGCATTGGGCAGAGTGGGAAATGAGCCATCGCCAGGCACGCAACCAAGCGGCGCAGCAACTGGCCTTTCCCCACAGCGGTTTTCGACCGGGCCAGCGTCACCTGGCCGAATCAGTGTTCAAGGCCGTCAGTACCGGGCGTTGCCTGATGGCGCAGGCGCCGACCGGGATCGGCAAGACCCTCGGCACCCTGTTCCCTATACTCAAGGCCCTGGCACCACAGCAACTGGACAAGGTGTTTTTTCTCACGGCCAAGACTCCGGGTCGCAAACTGGCCCTGGACGCGGCGGACGTCATCCTCGGTCGCGTCGATGCACCGCCGCTACGGGTCCTGGAGATGATCGCCCGGGACAAGGCCTGCGAGCACCCGGACAAGGCCTGCCATGGCGACTCCTGCCCGCTGGCCAAGGGCTTCTACGACCGCTTGCCGGCAGCGCGTCAGGCCGCCAGCCACGTCAATCTGTTGAACCAGAATGCCTTGCGCCAGATTGCCCTCGAACATGAGGTGTGCCCGTACTACCTGAGCCAGGAAATGGCCCGTTGGGCCGATGTGGTGGTTGCCGACTACAACTATTACTTCGACTTCAGCGCCCTGTTGTTCGGCTTGGCCCAGGCCAACCAATGGAAGGTCGCGGTGCTGGTGGACGAGGCCCACAACCTGGTGGAGCGGGGCCGGCAGATGTACAGCGCCAGCCTGGATCAGGCGAGCCTCAATGCCGTGCGCAAAACCGCACCCGAAGCCTTGAAAAAGCCCTTGCAGCGGATCAATCGCGAATGGAACGCCCTGCACAACCAGCAACAGGGGGCCTATCTGGCTTACGACAAGTCGCCGGAAAAACTGCTCCAGGCGTTGTCATCCTGCAGCGCCAGCATTGGCGATTACCTCAATGACCACCCCCAGGGCCTGGACAGCGCACTGCAAAGCTTCTACTTCGACATTTTGCAATTCTGTCGGGTGGCCGAGTTGTTTGACGAGCACTTCCTGTTCGACATCAGCAAGCGTGACCTCGACCGCAAGCGGCCGCTGTCGCAACTGTGCCTGCGCAACGTGGTGCCTGCCGCTTTCATCGGCCCGCGCCTGACCGCGGCACGCAGCACCGTGCTGTTCTCGGCGACGCTCAGCCCGCGGCACTATTACGCCGATCTGCTGGGGACCCCGGCCAATACGGTGTGCATCGACGTCGAGTCGCCGTTCCACGCCGACCAGCTCCAGGTGCAGATCGTCAATCAGATCTCCACCCGCTTCAATCATCGCCAGGCCTCGCTGGCGCCCATCGTCGAACTGATGGCCAGGCAGTACAGCCAGCGTCCGGGCAACTACCTGGCGTTTTTCAGCAGCTTTGATTATCTGCAGCAGGTTTTGCAGTTGCTCACCGAACGGCACCCCAGGATCAAACTGTGGTCACAGTCCCGTGGCATGGGTGAAGCGCAGCGCCAGCAGTTTCTCGATCAGTTCATCGAAAGCGGCGAAGGCATCGGCTTTGCGGTGTTGGGCGGCGCCTTCGGCGAAGGCATCGATCTACCCGGCACGCGGCTGATCGGCGCATTCATTGCGACCCTGGGGTTGGCGCAGTTGAACCCGGTCAACGAACAGATGAAACAGCGCATGGCGGCGATTTTCGGCGCAGGTTACGACTACACCTACCTGTACCCCGGCGTGCAGAAGGTGGTGCAGGCCGCCGGGCGGGTGATCCGCACCCAGCAGGATCGAGGCGTGGTGATGCTCATCGATGATCGCTTCGGCGAGTCCAGGGTTCGGCAACTGCTGCCACGCTGGTGGTCGGTGGGCCATGCACCGCTGCCGAGTGCCGAAGTTTAGGCTTACCAAATCGACGGTTTGTCGCATACTTCAGAAAAACGAATCATGACGTGAGAATTCAATGAGTGACGATCGAACAAAGGTGAACGCGAGCGAGGAAGTGCGTTTTCGCCTGCTGATCGATGCAGTGGTCGACTACGCGATCTACATGATTGATCCCGATGGCATCATTACCAGCTGGAATGCCGGCGCCAAGCGCTTCAAGGGCTACGAAGAGGCCGAGATCATCGGTCAGCATTTCTCGCGTTTCTATACCGACACGGACCGCCAGGCCGGTTTGCCGCAACGGGCGCTGGACACGGCGCTCAATGAGGGGCGTTTCGAAGGCGAGGGCTGGCGTGTGCGAAAGGACGGCACGCATTTCTGGTCCAGCGTGGTGATCGATCCGATTCGCGACCCTTCGGGCAAGTTGCTGGGGTACGCCAAGATCACTCGCGACCTGACCGACCGCAAGATGGCCGAGGAAACCCTCAAGCAAAGCGAACAGCAATTCCGCCTGCTGGTGCAAAGCGTTACCGATTACGCCATCTATATGCTCACACCCGGCGGACAGGTGTCCAACTGGAACCCAGGCGCCCAGCGTATCAAGGGCTACCTGCCCGAAGAAATCATCGGCCAGCACTTCTCCCTGTTCTATACCCCCGAAGACCGTCAAGCCAACGAACCGCAGCGGACCCTGGATATCGCCGTGCGCGAAGGCCGCTTCGAAAACAAGGGCTGGCGCCTGCGCAAGGACGGTACGCGGTTCCTCGCCCACGTGGTGGTGGACCCGATCTGGGGCGATACCGGCACGCTGCTCGGGTTTGCCAAGATCACCCGTGATATCACCGAGGTCGCGCGAGCCCAGCAAACCCTGGAGAAAACCCGCGAAGCGCTGTTTCAAGCACAGAAAATGCAGGCCATCGGCCAACTCAGCGGCGGCATCGCCCATGACTTCAACAACCTGCTGACGGTGATTCTGGGTAACCTGGAAATCGTGCGCAAACGCATACCGGACGACCCACGGCTGGTTCGTCTGCTGGATAACGCCACCCAGGGTGCCTTGCGCGGCGTGTCCCTGACCCAGCGCATGCTGGCCTTCGCCCGGCGCCAGGAGCTCAAGGCCGAGCCGGTCGAAATACCCGCGCTGGTGCAAGGTATTACCGGTCTGTTGCGCAGTTCGCTGGGGCCTTCGGTGCGGATCGAAACGCAGTTTGTGCCTGAGCCGGAAGCGGTCATGGCTGACCTCAATCAACTTGAGCTGGCCGTGCTCAACCTTGCGACCAATGCCCGCGATGCCATGCCCAATGGCGGCAAGCTCGTGATGGCCACCCGCACCGAAGTCGTTCTGGATCAGCCGCACTCGACGATGGCGCCAGGGCGCTACGTTTGCCTGTCCATCACGGACACCGGGGAGGGCATGGATGACACCACGCTCGCCTCGGCGATGGACCCGTTTTTCACCACCAAGGGCGTCGGTAAAGGCACGGGGCTGGGACTGTCGATGGTGCATGGGTTTATCGAACAGATGGGTGGGCGCTTTTTGCTCAAGAGCGAGAAAGGCCTGGGCACGACCGCCGAACTCTGGCTGCCGGTGGCTCACGCAGGTCCGGTCGCCGGCGCACTGGGACCGAAGCTCGCCGCGCCGCAGGTTCCGCGCCTGAACGTGCTGGTGGTCGATGACGATAGCCTGGTGATGACCAGCACCTGCCTGTTACTGGAGGATCTTGGGCATCGGGTCAGCTTCGCCGAGTCCGGCGCGCGGGCCTTGCAGATTCTTGAAGGTGAGCAACTGTTCGACCTGGTGATCACCGACATGGCCATGCCACAAATGAACGGGGCGCAGTTGGCTCAGGCAATCCGTATCCTCAAGCCCACGTTGCCGATCATTCTGGCCACCGGTTTTGCCGAAAGACTGGAAGGTTTTGCCGCCGGACTGCCGCGTCTTTCCAAGCCCTTTACTCAGATGAACCTGATTGAAGTCATAGCCGCGGCACTCAAGTGAGCTGACGGTTGCGCTGTTCATACCGTGCCAGCATCGGCTGGGTGCTGATGCCGTGCAGCAGGATGCTCAGCGCCACCACCGACAACGTCAGGTCCGTGCACAGACTGGCTACCGAGGACGGCAAGTCGTGGTTCAAGGCGTAGAACAGGTAGTAAAAACTCCCGATACCGCGAATGCCGAACCAGCCGATCAACAGCCGTTGCCGGCCATTGAGCAAACGGCCCCAAGGCACCACCGCGACGCTCAAGGGGCGAATCACGCAGAACAGCACCAGGGCAATCGTCAGCGCGCGCCAGTCCCAGTGTGTGATCAGCACCACGCCGAGCAAGGTCACCAGAAACACTTCCATGGCCCGTTCCACCAGGCTGCCGAACGACAGCATGTCGCCGATCATGATGCCAGCGGCCACCTGGGTATCGTCCAGGTGCTCCACGTCGCCGTGGATCGCCGCGTCAGGTTCGACGTTCTGGTGGCCGACCACTGCCTGAACCAGGTGTTCGGCCGGGGGCTGCGAGTCGCCGGTGGATCTCACTTCCGCCCCGCGCAAGCCCAACCCCGCGGCGAACACGGAAAGGAAGCCATACCCGTGCACCGCTTCGGCTGCGACATAGGCCAGGGCAATCAGGGCAAAGGTCAGGTAATCGTTGGGGGACAGGGTGCTGTCAGCGTTACGGATGCGCATCGACAGGGTGACCCGGCCGATGCCACGGCCCATGCAATAGCCGATCAGCAAACCGGC
Source organism: Pseudomonas sp. KK4 (assembly GCF_001984065.1). GTDB lineage: Bacteria > Pseudomonadota > Gammaproteobacteria > Pseudomonadales > Pseudomonadaceae > Aquipseudomonas. The sequence goes on along the minus strand of NZ_LYVP01000098.1, from coordinate 12,540 downwards.
CGGGACGGCCCATAACAGGCGTTTTAGCGCCCATTCATCCAGCCAGGCGCTGGAACCGCTTTCGCCCTGCTGCAGCAACAGCAGGCCGAGAATCACGAAAGGGAAGGCCACGCCGTCATTGAGCCCGGCTTCACCTGAGAGACCGAAGCGCACCGGATCAAAGTCCTGGGAATCGTTGACCTGTACCAGGGAGGCGAGCACCGGGTCGGTAGGTGCCAGAATCGCGCCGATCAGCAACGACGGCCCCCAGGGCAAGGCGAAGGCGAAATGCAGCAGCAGGCACACGCCGCTGATCGACAGCAGCATCACCGGCCCGGCCAGACCGTACGCCACCCACCACTTTCTGTCTCTTAGCGGCAGGCGCAGTTTCAACCCGCAGACAAACAGCGAGAACAGCACCGCGACTTCCGTCAGGTGCTCCATCCAGAACGACGCGTCCTTGATGTCCAGCTTCAGCCAGCCAAGACCCGAGGGCCCGATCGCCACGCCCAGCACCAGGCACACCGCCGAAGTGGTGACCGGCATCCAGCGCAGATACGACGAAGTGAGTGCCAATGTCAGCAACACGGCGCCCAGCACCGCCGTCCAGGCAACGAAGCTCATGGCCTGGAGTCATCGAATCGGGCGATCTGGAGGGGGATGAGCAGCTGAGCGACCGTTGCGGACATGGCGACCTCTTGAAACGGGCGGGCTTTCTTCCCCTGCGGGAGCGAGCATGCTCGCGCCTGCAGGGGGCTGGTCTTACTGCACCCTTTGGCAAGGCCTATACCCTGTGGAGCGGCGCAAAGGTCCCGGGGTTCAATATTTCAGAGAATCGGCTTGCCCCCGGTCACGCCAAAGCGCTGGCCGGTGATATAGCTCGCTTCATCCGAGGCCAGGAGCACGTAGATCGGCGCCACTTCCACCGGCTGCCCCGGGCGACCCAGGGGGGTGTTACCGCCGAAGTTTCTTACGGTGTCCTCGGGCATGGTCGAGACGATCAAGGGCGTCCAGATCGGCCCCGGCGCCACGCTGTTCACCCGGATATTCTTCGGCCCGAGCATTTGCGCCAGCCCCGCGGTGAAGTTGGCAATCGCCCCTTTGGTGGTGGCGTAGGCGAGCAGGGTGGGGTTGGGCATGTCGGAATTGACCGAACTGGTGTTGATGATCGAGCTGCCGGGCTGCATGTGTTTCAGCGCGGCCTGGCAGATCCGGAAGATCGCGGTGATGTTGACGTCGAAAGTCATCACCCACTCCTCATCGGGAATGTCTTCCAGGGTTTCGTGGGTCATCTGGAACGCAGCGTTGTTGACCAGCACGTCAATGCGACCGAAGCGTTCGACGGTTTTTTCCACCAGAGCCTGGCAGTGCACCTTGTGCGCCAGGTCACCGGGCAGCAGCAGGCATTGGCGGCCGGCCTGCTCGACCCAGCGTGCGGTTTCTTCGGCATCTTCCTGTTCATCGAGGTAAGCCACTGCGACATCGGCGCCTTCGCGGGCGAAGGCAATGGCGACCGCACGCCCGATGCCGCTGTCGCCGCCGGTGATCAGCGCGATCTTGCCCTCAAGGCGCCCCGAACCCTTGTAGCTTTGCTCGCCACAATCAGGATAGGGGTCCATTTTGCGCTGCGAGCCGGGGACCGGCTGCTGCTGTTTGGGGAAGGGGGGTTTGGGATAGTCGGTCATCTTCAATCTCCGGGCTTGAGGGTGGGAGTCAAAGGGTGGACCTTGGGGTTTTGGCTTGAGTTCGGTTGGATTTCAGCGTCACATAGCTGCCCTGGGGCGAGGGAGCTTGGTCCCGCTGGGCCAGGTCGGCGCACCAGCGTAGCGGCCCCTTTCGATATTTAAAAAGAAAGGGACTGCTGCGCAGTCCAACGGGAGCAAGCTCCCTCGCCACAGGCAGGGTGTTCGTCACCTGGGGATTTATGGAGTCGGTGAAGAGATATCAGGGCTTGAGGCTGCGTTCCATCCGGGCGATGCCTTCTTCGAGCAGCGAGCGCGGGCAGCCGAAGTTCAGGCGCACGAACTGTTTGCAGTCGTCGCCGAAATCGAAGCCGGGGCTCAGGCCAACCCTGGCCTCTTGCAGGAAGAACTGATGCGGGTTGTCCAGCCCCAGGGCGCTGCAGTCGAGCCAGGCCAGGTAGGTGCTTTGCGGCACCTTCATGGTAATGCCCGGCAGACGGGTGCGCACGGCCTCGACCAGGTAATCGCGGTTGGCTTGCAGATAGATCTTCAGTTCGGCCAGCCATTGCCCGGCTTCGCTGTAGGCGATGCGGGTGGCCTCCAGGCCCAGCGGGTTGACGCTGTCGACCATGCCGCAACGAGCATAGTTGACCCGCTCGCGCAGGTGGCGGTCCTGAATGATCATGAACGAGGTTTTCAGCCCGGCGATGTTGTAGGCCTTGCTGGCCGACATCAGGGTGATGGTGCGTGCCGCAACGTGCGGGCTCAGGGTGGCCATCGGAATGTGCTGGCGACCGTCGAAGCACAGCTCGGCGTGGATCTCGTCGGAGATGATCCAGGCATTGTGCTCGATGCAGATATCGGCGATGGCTTGCAGCTCCGCCCGAGGGAAAGCCTTGCCCAGCGGATTGTGCGGGTTGCTCAGCAGCAGGGCGCCGCCCCCTTGCAGGGACTGGCTCAGGGTGTCGAGGGGCGTGACGTAGGTGCCGTCAGGTTGCGAATCGAAATTCAGCTCGACCTTGTTCAAGCCCCAGTGGCCCGGCGCGTGGCGCAGCGGCGGGTAGTTGGGGACCTGGACCACGACGTTCTGTGATGGCTGTACCAGCGCCTTGAGCGCCATGTTGAAGCCCGACTCCACACCCGGCAGGAAGATCAGCTCCTGGGGCTCGACGCGCCAGGCGTATTTGTTCCACAGGTCGGCGACGATGGCCTCGCGCAGGCTGTCCGGTGCCACGCTGTAGCCCACCATCGGATGTTCCAGGCGTTTTTGCAGGGCCTGGATGATCATCGGCGGCGCAGCGAAGTCCATGTCGGCGACCCACATCGGCAACACATCGGCCGGGTAGCGGCTCCACTTGGTGCTGCCGGTGTTGTGGCGGTCGAACACCTGATCGAAATCGAAAGTCATGCGGGGTCTCGTGAAAACGGGGTAGGGAATGCCGCCATGATAATCGCCAACCCCCTGTAGGAGCGAGCTTGCTCGCGATGGTGGTCAACGATAACGCTGGCTGTCTGAATGCCCGCGTTGTCCCGACGTTCATCGCGAGCAAGCTCGCTCCTACAGAGGGGCGTTGCCCGACGGTCGGCTGTCATGGCGATTTCGACAGCCTTGGCTAGAGTTCAGATGTCGGCAGCCCGTCTGCCGCCACCGTGATTGTCCGAAAAATCCGGCAAAGCACCGGATCTCCACCTGATCAGGAGTGCACGATGGACCTCAGCCGTCGTCAGTTCTTCAAGGTCGCCGGTATCGGCCTTGCAGGCTCTAGCCTGGGCGCGTTGGGCATGGCCCCGACGCCTGCCTTCGCCGAGCAGGTGCGTCATTTCAAGCTCGCCCACACCCATGAAACCCGCAACACCTGCCCGTATTGCTCGGTCGGTTGCGGGTTGATCATGTACAGCCAGGGCGATACGGCCAAGAATGTCGCACAAAGCATCATCCACATCGAAGGGGACGCCGACCACCCGGTCAACCGCGGCACCCTCTGCCCCAAAGGCGCGGGCCTGCTGGACTTCATTCACAGCCCCGGCCGTCTGCAATACCCGCAGGTGCGCAAGCCTGGCAGCAGCGAGTGGACGCGCATCGGCTGGGATGAAGCGCTCGATCGCATCGCCGACCTGATGAAGGCCGACCGCGACGCCAACTTCATCGAGAAGAACGAGCAGGGCCAGACGGTGAACCGCTGGCTGACCACGGGGTTCCTCGCGGCGTCGGCAGCGTCCAACGAAGCGGGCTACATCACCCACAAGGTCATTCGCAGTCTCGGCATGCTGGGGTTCGACAACCAGGCGCGTGTCTGACACGGCCCGACGGTGGCAAGTCTTGCCCCGACGTACGGCCGTGGTGCCATGACCAATACCTGGACCGATATCGCCAACGCGAACCTGGTCCTGGTGATGGGCGGCAACGCAGCAGAAGCGCACCCCTGCGGTTTCAAATGGGTGACCGAAGCCAAGGCGCACAATAAGGCGCGGCTGATCGTGGTCGATCCGCGTTTTACCCGGACCGCCTCGGTGGCCGACTATTACGCGCCGATCCGCACCGGCACCGACATTGCCTTCATGGGCGGGCTGATCAATTACCTGCTGACCGAGGACAAGATCCAGCACGAGTACGTGCGCAACTACACCGACGTGTCGTTCCTGGTCAAAGCCGGGTATGGCTTCGAGGATGGCATTTTCAGTGGTTACGACGCCGCCAAACGTGCCTATACCGACAAGTCCGGTTGGGGCTACGAGCTGGGTGAGGACGGTTTCGTCAAGGTCGACCCGACCCTGCAAGACCCACGCTGCGTCTATCAATTGATGAAGCAGCACTACAGCCGCTACAACATCGACCTGGCGAGCCAGATCTGCGGCATGCCGGTCGATGCGATGAAAAAGATCTGGGAAGAAATCGCCACCTGCTCGGCACCGGGCAAGACCATGACGATTCTCTATGCCCTGGGCTGGACCCAGCACTCGATCGGCGCGCAGATCATCCGCAGCGCGGCGATGGTGCAGCTGTTGCTGGGCAACGTCGGCATGCCCGGCGGTGGCGTGAACGCCCTGCGCGGGCACTCCAACATCCAGGGGCTGACTGACCTTGGGCTGCTGTCCAACGCCTTGCCCGGTTACCTGACACTGCCCGGCGATGCTGAGCAGGACTTCACCGCGTTCATTACCAAACGCACGCAAAAACCGCTGCGTCCTGGGCAATTGTCCTATTGGCAGAACTACAGCAAGTTCCACGTCAGCCTGATGAAATCCTGGTACGGCGCCAACGCCACGGCGGAAAATAACTGGGCCTACGACTACTTACCGAAGCTGGACATCGCTCAGTACGACATCCTCAAGGTGTTCGACCTGATGGGCCAGGGCAAGGTCAACGGCTACATGTGCCAGGGTTTCAACCCCATCGCCGCCTTGCCGGATAAAAACCGGGTGATGGCGGCACTGGCCAAGCTCAAGTGGCTGGTGGTGATGGACCCGCTGGCCACCGAGACGTCGGAGTTCTGGCACAAAGTCGGGCCGTATAACGACGTCAACAGCGCCGATATCCAGACCGAAGTCATTCGCCTGCCCACCACCTGTTTTGCCGAAGAGGACGGTTCGCTGGTCAACAGCAGCCGCTGGCTGCAATGGCACTGGAAAGGCGCCGACGGCCCCGGTGAAGCACGCACCGACGTGCGGATCATGGCCGAATTGTTCCTGCGTCTGCGCCAGCGTTATCAGGCCAACGGCGGCAAATTCCCTGACCCGCTGCTCAAACTGTCGTGGCCGTACAAGATCCCCGACGAACCTTCGCCGGAGGAGCTGGCCAAGGAAATCAACGGCACGGCCACCACGGATTTCACCGACATCACCGGCGCGGCGGTCAAGGCCAACTCGCAACTGGCCGGCTTCGGTCAGTTGAAGGACGACGGCAGCACGGCGTCCGGTTGCTGGATTTTCTGTGGCAGCTGGACCGAGGCCGGTAACCAGATGGCCCGACGCGACAACAGCGACCCTTACGGCATGCACCAGAACCAGGGCTGGGCCTGGGCGTGGCCGGCCAACCGACGGATTCTCTACAACCGCGCTTCGGCCGACCTGCAGGGCAAACCGTGGGACGAGAAAAAGCGTCTGGTGTGGTGGAACGGCAAGGCCTGGGGCGGCACCGATGTGCCGGACTACAAGGCCGACGTGGCGCCGGAGGCGGGGATGAGTCCGTTCATCATGAACCCCGAAGGCGTGGCACGGTTCTTTGCCGTGGACAAGATGACCGAAGGGCCATTCCCCGAGCATTACGAACCGTTCGAAACGCCGATCGGCATCAATCCGCTGCACCCGCAGAACAAACAGGCCACCAGCAACCCGGCGGCGCGGATCTTCGATTCGGTGTGGGATTCCCTCGGCGTGGCCAAGGACTTCCCTTACGCCGGTACCAGCTACCGGCTGACCGAGCATTTCCACTTCTGGAGCAAGCACTGCAAGCTCAACGCGATTGCCCAGCCCGAGCAATTCGTCGAGATCGGCGAGGTGCTGGCCAAGGAGAAAGGCATCGTCGCCGGTGACCGCGTGCGCGTCAGTTGCAAGCGCGGGCACATCGAAGCGGTGGCGGTGGTGACCAAGCGCATCCGGCCGTTGCAGGTCAACAATCAGGTGGTGCACCAGATCGGCATTCCGCTGCACTGGGGCTTCACCGGCCTGACACGTCACGGCTACCTGACCAACACCCTGGTGCCGTTCCTCGGCGATGGCAACACCCAGACCCCGGAATCCAAGTCATTCCTGGTCAACGTGGAGAAAATCTGATGGCCAGCCAAGACATCGTTGCCCGCTCGGCCACCACCACCGTGCCGTCCTCGGTGCGCAATCTGGAGGAAGTGGCGAAGCTGATCGACACCACCAAGTGCATCGGCTGCAAAGCCTGCCAGGTCGCCTGCTCGGAATGGAACGAGTTGCGCGACGAGGTGGGCCATAACCACGGCACCTACGACAACCCCCAGGACCTCACGGCCGAGACCTGGACCCTGATGCGCTTCACCGAGCACGAAACCGACGCCGGCAACCTGGAGTGGCTGATCCGCAAGGACGGCTGCATGCACTGCGCCGAGCCCGGTTGCCTGGCGGCCTGTCCCAGCCCCGGGGCGATCATCAAGCACGCCAACGGCATCGTCGATTTCAATCAGGACCACTGCATCGGCTGCGGTTACTGCATCACCGGTTGCCCGTTCAACATTCCGCGCATTTCGCAAAAGGATCACAAGGCCTACAAATGCACGCTGTGTTCGGATCGGGTGGCGGTGGGGCTGGAGCCGGCCTGTGTGAAAACCTGCCCGACCGGCGCCATCGTCTTTGGTACCAAGGAGGACATGAAGGAGCACGCCGCCGAGCGCATCGTCGACCTCAAGAGCCGCGGCTTCGACAACGCCGGGCTGTATGACCCGGCCGGGGTCGGCGGCACCCATGTGATGTACGTGCTGCACCATGCCGACACGCCGAAGCTGTACGCCGGGTTGCCGGCCGATCCGGTGATCAGCCCGTTGGTGAGCCTGTGGAAAGGCGTGAGCAAACCCCTGGCGCTGCTGGCCATGGGCGCGGCGGTGCTGGCCGGGTTCTTCCACTATGTGCGAATCGGGCCGAACCGGGTCGAGGAGGACGAGTTGCCCCATGGCCCGGACCCGGCGGTGCATGAAGTCGATCCGTCGGTACATACCTATGATCCGAAGCGGGAGGGCCGGCCATGATCCGCAAACATATCCTGCGTTACACGGCCAACCAGCGCACCAATCACTGGCTGGTGGCGATTCTGTTCTTCATGGCCGGGCTGTCCGGGCTGGCGCTGTTTCACCCGGCGCTGTTCTGGCTCAGCCACCTGTTCGGCGGCGGGCCCTGGACGCGCATCCTGCACCCCTACATGGGGGTGTTGATGTTCCTGTTGTTTCTCGGCCTGGTGTTGCGCTTCTGGCGCGCCAACTACTTCATCGCCAATGACCGCACCTGGCTGCGGCGCATCGACCGGGTGATGGTCAACGATGAAGAAAGCGTGCCGCCGGTGGGGAAATACAATGCCGGGCAGAAACTGCTGTTCTGGACTTTACTGCTGTGCATGCTGGGCTTGCTGTTCACCGGGCTGGTGATCTGGCGCGCCTGGTTCAGCGAGTACTTTGGCATCACGACGATTCGCTGGGCGATGCTGCTGCACGCGCTGGCCGGTTTCGTGCTGATCCTGAGCATCATCGTGCACATCTACGCCGGCATCTGGATCAAGGGCTCGGTCGGCGCAATGATGCACGGTTGGGTCAGCCGGCCGTGGGCGCGCAAGCACCATGAACTGTGGTATCGGGAGATCACCCGGGACGAGCGTCCCGACCCGCCCTTGAGCAAAAAAGGATAACGATTTGGCGACCATCCTCGAACCTGGAGAAATCGAAGCGGCGGCCACTGCGCCGCCGTTTCTGCACCTGCCGCCGCACAACCTCTTCACCTTGCGAGCCTTGCGCCTGGAACGTCTGGCGCAGGGTCATCCGCTGGCCGATTACCTGCACCTGGTCGCCGGGTTGTGCCATGGGCAACAGCGGTTGATGGACGACCCTCCCGAGGCGGCGCTGCCGGACCCGCAGCGAGTGGCGCAGTGCCTGGAACATGGCTTGCCGCCGTTCGCCGCCGACAGCCTGGTACGCGAGGATGGCTGGCTGGTGTATCTGCAGGGTTTGCTGCGCGACTATCAGCCACCGGCGCAATCGGCGGTGGAACAGGCGGTGGCGACCTTGGGCACTGCCAGTGTCGGCCAGCTCAAGGCCTGGGCGCTTGCCCTGGTCAGTGGTCAGTTCAGTTTGCTGCCGGCGGCGCTGGTGCCGTTTCTCGGCGCGGCCTTGCAGGCGGCCTGGAGCCATTGGCTGCTGACTACACCCGATCTCAACCTCAAGCCCGGCAACAGCCTCAACCAGTGCCCGGCCTGCGGTTCGCCGGCCATGGCCGGGGTCATTCGCCACCGTGGCAAATACAACGGTCTGCGCTATCTGGTCTGTTCGCTGTGCGCCTGCGAATGGCACGTGGTGCGGGTCAAGTGCGTGTACTGCGAGCAGAGCAAGGGCCTGCAATACGTGAGCTTCGACAGTGACCGGCACGCCGCCGACAAGGCGCCGTTGCGCGCAGAGACCTGTCCCAATTGCCACAGCTATCTGAAGCAGATTTACCTCGAATGCGACGCCGAGGGCGAAGCCTTGTCCGCTGACTTGGGCAGCCTGATGCTGGACATGCGCCTGGAGCAGGAAGGCTTCCAGCGCCCGGCGCCCAATCTGTTGCTGGCACCGGGAGGCGATTGAGCACAGCGTCTACACTCAGGCGCGACGACCCCATTGCAGGAGCGCCTGATGTCCTCCCGTTCCAACCTTGCGACTGTGCGGCTTCCTTCCATCGACAGCCTGTTGCGCCATGACGCCTGCCGGCCGCTGTCCGAGCGATATGGCCGCGACGCCTTGCTCGCCGGTCTGCGGCAGTTGCTCGATGACTCGCGCGAAGCACTGCTGACGGGGCAACTGCAGGCGGTCGAAGTCGCGCCCGAAGTGCTGGCAGGGCGGGTGGCGGAGCGCCTGGCCGCGCAACACCGCAGTCAGGTGCGGCGGGTGTTCAACCTCACCGGCACCGTGCTGCACACCAATCTGGGCCGCGCCTTGCTGCCGGAGGAAGCCATCGAGGCGGTACAAATGGCCGCGCGGTATCCGCTGAATCTGGAATTCGACCTGCGCAGCGGCAAGCGCGGCGATCGCGATGATCTGATCGAAGGGCTGATTCGCGAGCTGACCGGCGCCGAAGCGGTGACCGTGGTCAACAACAATGCCGCCGCGGTGCTGCTGACCCTCAACAGCCTGGGGGCGCGCAAGGAAGGCATCATTTCCCGGGGCGAGTTGATCGAGATCGGCGGGGCGTTTCGCATCCCCGACATCATGGCCCGGGCCGGGGTCAAGCTGCATGAAGTCGGTACCACCAATCGCACCCACGCCAAGGATTACGAAGCCGCCATCGGTCCCCGCAGCGGTCTGGTGATGCGCGTGCATGCCAGCAACTACAACATTCAGGGCTTCACCACCCGCGTGCCCACCGCAGAACTGGCGCAACTGGCCCATCGGCACGGCTTGCCGTTGCTCGAAGACCTGGGCAGCGGCAGCCTGTTGGACCTGACGCGCTGGGGCTTGCCCGCTGAACCCACGGTGCGCCAGGCCCTGCTCGATGGCGCCGATATCGTCACCTTCAGCGGCGACAAACTGCTGGGCGGGCCGCAGGCCGGGTTGATTGTCGGGCGCAAGGAGCTGATCTCGCGGATCAAGAAAAACCCGCTCAAACGGGCGCTGCGGGTCGACAAACTGACCCTGGCCGCGCTCGAGGCGGTGCTGGGGTTGTACCGCAATCCCGATCGACTGGCCGAACGGCTGCCGAGTTTGCGCCTGTTGACGCGGTCCCAGGCGGACATCCTCGCTCAGGCGCAATGCCTGCAACCGGTGTTGGCCAAGGTGTTGGGCGCGGCATGGAGCGTCAGCACAGAGCCGGCGCTGGGCATGATCGGCAGCGGCAGCCAACCGGTGGCGCGTTTGCCCAGCGCCGCACTGTGTTTGCGGCCGCACAGTTCGAAACGTTTGCGCGGGCGCAGCTTGCACCAGTTGGAGGGCGCGTTGCGCGGCCTGCCGATTCCGGTGCTGGGGCGCATCGATGACGACGCCCTGTGGCTTGACTTGCGGCAACTGGACGATGAGCCGGCGTGGCTGGCGCAGCTCGATCAATTGCACGCCCTGTTGGAAGTCGAGGGCCAGGCAGGGTGATCGTCGGCACCGCAGGGCACATCGACCACGGCAAGACCGCGTTGCTCCAGGCCTTGACCGGGCAGGCCGGGGATCGACGCCGGGAAGAGCGCGAACGGGGCATGACCATCGACCTGGGCTATCTGTACGCCGCGCTGGAACCGGGCGCGGCCCTCACCGGGTTCATCGACGTGCCCGGTCATGAGCGCTTCACCCACAACATGCTCGCCGGCGCTCAGGGTATCGATCTGGTGCTGTTGGTGGTGGCGGCCGATGACGGGGTCATGCCGCAGACCCGTGAGCATCTAGCGATTGTCGAGCTGCTGGGCATTCCTCGCGCCTTGGTCGCCATCAGTAAAATCGACCGGGTCGACGGGGCCCGGGTGCAAGCAGTGCGCGAGCAAGTCAGCGCGTTATTGGCGCCCGGGCCTTATGCCGAGGCGCCGTTGATTGCTTTGTCGAGCGTGACCGGGGAGGGCGTCGAGACCCTGCGCCAGGCGCTGCTGGCGGCGCAGCGTGAAGTGTTGCAACGTGGGCTCGACGGCGGTTTTCGGCTGTGGATCGACCGCGCGTTCAGTGTGGCGGGCGCCGGGATCGTGGTCACTGGCACGGCGCTGTCGGGGCAGGTGGCGGTGGGCGATACCTTGATGCTCGGGCCATTGGGCAAGGCCGTTCGGGTGCGGGGCCTGCATGCGCAGAATCAAGCGGCTGAAAGCGCCATGGCCGGGCAGCGTGTGGCGTTGAACATCAGCGGTGAGCGGCTGGCACTGGAGCAGATTCATCGGGGTCAGTGGTTGTCGGCCGAGTGGCTGTACGCGCCGACCCAGCGGCTGGACGTCGATCTGCAATTGCTGGCGAGCGAGACTCGGGATTTCGAGCACTTTCAACCGGTGCACGTGCACCTGGGTACGCAGGACCTGACGGGGCGGGTGGCGTTGCTGGAGGGTGCCAGCCTGGCGCCGGGCGAGCGCATGTTCGCTCAGCTGTTGCTCAATGGGCCGGTGCAGGTGGTGCAGGGCGATCCGCTGATCGTGCGCGACCAGAGCGCGCAACGCACGCTGGGCGGCGGGCGGGTGCTCGATCCGTTTGCACCGACCCGGCAGCGGCGCAGTCCCGAGCGCATCGCGCAGTTGCAGGCGTTGGCCACTGCCGTGCGGCTGGAGGACATTCTGCCGGCATTGCTGGCCAACAGCGATACAGGTGTAGACCCGCGGCAACTGGAGCGTCAGTTCAACCGTCCGCGTGCCACTTGGTTGTTGCCCGATGACGTGCGTCTGATCGAGACGCGGCAGGGGCCGGTGTTGTTCGATACGGCCCGTTGGCAGGCGTTGAAATCGGGTGTGCTGGCGCATCTGGCGCGCTTTCATGAACTGGAGCCGGACCAGATGGGCCCGGATCGTGATCGATTGCGCCGTTTTACCGCCTCTGCCCTGGGGCGTGGGACCTTTATCAGCCTGCTCGACGAATTGCTGGCCAGTGGTGCCCTGAGTGCCAGCGGTCCGTGGTTGCATTTGCCGGCGCATCAGGTTCGCTTGAGTGAAGAGGACGAGGCGCTGTGGCAACTGTTGCAGCCGCAGTTCGACGCGGCGGGTTTCGATCCGCCGTGGGTGCGGGCGCTGGGGCATGACGAGGCCCAAGTGCGCCTGTTGCTGCGCAAGATGGCGCGGCTGGGGCTGTTGCATCAGGTGGTGCGCGACCTGTTTTACACCGACGCGATGATTCGTCGTCTGGCGTCTATGCTGTTGCAACTGGCCGAGGACAACCCGGTGATCCAGGTGGCGGCGTTTCGCGATGCACTGGGGGTGGGGCGCAAGCGCAGCATCCAGATCCTTGAATATTTCGATCGCCTGGGCCTGACGCGGCGCATGGGCGACCGACGTCAGATTCGTCCGGACAACGTGCTGGCCCGGCGAACCGAGCAATGATTGAGGAAGGTAATCGCGCCCGGTGGCGCGGCCGGGCTTCAAACCCGGTTGGGGACGGCATCCGTTCCCGGGCAGGTTCGACTCCGGCTACCTTCCGCCATTTTCCACGGTGGTGCGGCAGGCGATGATGCGGCGGCTGTACCGGCCTCTTCGCTGGCAGGCCAGCTCCCACAATGTTTCAGGTTGGCCATGAAT
>NZ_LYVP01000097.1 GCF_001984065.1 Pseudomonas sp. KK4 | reverse complement strand
ATCCCCCAGATCAGGTCGGCTCGAAGGCCGCCTCGCTTCGCTTTTGATCTTGAGGTGCCCCGTCGGCAGGACCGGAGCGAGGGAATGGCGAGCCTAGGCGAGCCACCGGACGTCAGGGGATAAAGCCTTTGGTTACTTTGGGCACCAAAGTGACCCGCCGTCAGGGCGGAACCCTAAGTGGCCGTTACCGCAGCAATGGATATGTACACCCGACACAAAGCCATCGCTTGCAGGCAAGCTCCCACAGGTTTTGCGGCGTACGCAAATCCAACGGACAACCCCAACCCCTGTAGGAGCGAGCTTGCTCGCGATGGTCGTCCAGGCAACGCGGGAAGTCAGATAGCCATCGTCACCGTTAACGTCCATCGCGAGCGAGCTCGCTCCTGCAGAAAAGCACGCATCCCCCAGATCAGGCCGCCTCGCTTGCAAAAAACATCAAGCCCCCGCCGCAGCCAACGCCATGGGCACTTCCCGACGCTCCACCCGTGGCAGGACATCCGCCACCGGCGTCCAGGCCGGAACACCAGGCATCTCCCTGCGCAAGCTGTGGATCAACGTGTACGACATGACCATCAGCAACATCGCAATCGGCAACCCCGCCGCGATACTCGCCATCTGGATCGCCTTGAGCCCTCCAGCCAGCAAAAGCCCGGCCGCGATGGCGCCTTCAAGTACACACCACAGCAACCTGATCCAGTTCGGCGGGTTGGTGCTGCCCACCGCGCACAAGGTGCACAACACCTGGGTCCCGGCATCCGCCGTGGTCACGAAATGCACCCCGAGCAGAACACACACCAGGATCGACAGCGCTGCACCAACGCCTGGCCCGTCGAGGGTCTGCAACAGGGTGAACATCGCCGCCGTGGTTTCTTTCTTGGTTGCCAGCAATACGCTGCCGCCCTCGAACTTCGGCTGATCTGCGGTCACCACTTGCCCCGCCACCGACGCCTGATACGCCTGGCGATCCTGCTGCTCATGCTTGAGCGCCGCCCCCCCAAACACCGACATCCACAAAATGGTGACCAGGGTCGGCACCACCAGCGCACCGATCACCAGTTCACGGATGGTCCGGCCCTTGGAGATGCGCGCAATGAACAGCCCCACGAACGGCCCCCAGGTCATCCACCACGGCCAGTAGAACGCCGTCCACCAGTTTTGCCATTCGGTATCTTTCTGAGTGTCCATCCAGAAATTCAGGCCAACGATGTTTTGCACATAGTCGCCGGTGGATTCAAACATCAGATTAAGAATGTAACGGGTCGGCCCAATCGCAAGTACCGCCAACATCAAGGCAAACGATAAATACATATTAAGCGTGGATATACGCTTCATGCCTTTGGACAAACCGGCCAACAGCGAAATACAGGCAACCACACTCACAAACAGAATGATCGACAACTGCAAACCGACACTCACCGGCACGCCAAATACGTTATGCAACCCGGTATTGATTTGCACCACGCCCAATCCCAAGGACTGGGAAACGCCGAACGCCGTAATGACCACGCCCATGATGTCGACCACATGCCCGATCCATCCGTAGATGCGGTCGCCAATCAACGGGTACAGCAACGAACGCAGCGCCAGCGGCAAACCCTTGCGATAAGCGAAGTACGCGAGGCTCAGGCCGATCATGGAGAAAATCGCCCAAGGGTGCAGGCCCCAGTGGAACAGGGTGATGCGCATGGCGAGGGTGGCGGATTCATCCGTCAAACCCTTGGAAAACGGGTTGTCGGCGTAGTGCAGCATGGGTTCGGCCACCGACCAGAAAATCAGGCCGATGCCCATGCCGGCGCTGAACAGCATGGCGATCCAGGAGGCGAAACTGAACTCGGGGCGATCATGTTCGGCACCCAACTTGAGATTGCCGAAGCGGCTGATGGAGATATACAGCAGCAGGCCCAGTACGCCACTGATCAGGGCCAGGTAATACCATTTGAAGTTATGCAGAATAAACGCCGACGCCATTTCAAAGGCTTTGGCTGCCTGCTCGTCTTTAAATGCACAAAATAGAACGAAAGAGATCACCGCTAATATCGAAGCGACTGTCACATTCGGATTCAAGCCTTTCAACATGCCGGATTGCGCACGCATTGTTGTTGTCCCCTTTTGTTTTTGTTTAAGGGTTTAGATAATTGTTCCGCAGCTGACCGCTCGCCTGATATCGAATGACGTCAGGACAGGGCTCACCCGCAGATTAATTTCGGTCTATCTCGGTTTTGGCAGCATCGCCAAGATGATTGAAACCTGACCACCGTTCAAACCATTTTTAGTCACCGACTCATGAGAAAAACGCATTAATAAAGGCCGGTCAAAACGTCTGATCTCGCGGCGCCTCCACCGACACCAGATTGGAACTGGCAATCCCGTTCGGCGTCACCGGATGGTGCAGCGGCGCATCCTTTTGCAGGTGCTTGCCGGTGACTTTCGCCTGGCCCACGCTCAGCGCGAGCAACAGCGCACTGCCGGCATAGAAGAAGTAAAAACTCGACGCCCCCAGGTATTCCATCAGCGACCCGGCGATCAGCGGCCCGACACAGGCGCCGACCCCGAAGGTGATCAGCAGCATGCCCGAGAGCGATACGCGCTGCGCCGGCTCCATGTTGTCGTTGGCCAGCGCGACGCCCAGCGGATACAGGCAGAACTGCAGGAAGCCGATGCCTGCGCCAAACCACAGCAAAACCGCAAACGACGGGGTCTGGTTGAACGCCAGCGGCAGGCTGACGACGATCAACAACACCGCCACCGCACGAATCAGACTGGCACGGGGCAAGCGATCCGAGAGCCAACCCAGGGGCAACTGAGCCAGCAGCCCGGCGCCGATGGTCAGGGCCATGAACAGCCCGACCTGCGCCGTGGCCAGCCCCTGCTTGCTGGCATAGATCGCCGCCAGGCCGTAGAAGCTTCCGTTGATCATCCCCGACACCAGAATGGTCACCAGCGACTGCGGAATCCGCCGCAGGAACAGGCGCAGATCGATGGACGCCACCGGCACCGCCGTCGGGTGCGCACTGCGGGTCAGCGCCACGGGCACCGAACACAGGGCGAACACCATGGCCACACCGAGCAACGCACGAATGCCCAGCCCCTCATCAAGGCTCAGGGCCAGTTGACCAAGCATCATGCCCACGTAGCTGGCCACCATGTACAGCGCCAACACCCGACCACGTTGTTCGGTCCGGGCCTGATCATTGAGCCAGCTTTCCAGCACCATCAACTGACACATCATCGCCAGCCCCACCAATGCCCGCAGCACCAGCCAGAACGGCAGCGCCGTGCTGAACTCATGGGCCAGCACCGCCGCCGCAATGGTGCCGGCGCAGGCCGCGTAGGTACGGATATGCCCAACCTGCGCGATCAAACTGCGCCCGACCCAACCGCCCAGCACCATGCCCAGGGCATTGGCGGCCATCAGCGCGCCGCCTGCGGTTTCCGTTGCGCCCAAGGCATTGAGGCGCAGCGCCAGATAGGTCATCAGCAAGGTTGACCCCAATTGCATCAACAGGCTGGCCAGGTAGAGCGCGCCGAACGTCTTCGTCAGTCCAAACACGATGCGATTCCCGAAAAATGAGGATGCGAAACCCGTAGGCTCAAGCCAACCCGTGAAGCGCTTTCCAGTTGCCCGGATGCACGACGTAACCGAACAAGGCATGCCCGCCGTACACCAGTGCCGTCCCTTCAGGAATCCACAGCAACTGACCGGGCCGGACCTCGAACAACTCATCGCCGACCCGCAACTCGAAGCAGCCTTCGATGACGAAAATCACCTCGTCATACAGCACCGTCCAGGCCACCTGCGCGCCCTCCCAGCGCGCAAAACCCACGCCGATGTTCGGCGAGATCTCATTGCTCAGGGCCCGGGCCACGTAGGCGGCGCCGGGTGGGCCGCCGCGGAAGGTGAAATCCAGGTCCTGATGGTCGATAAGCAGCACGCTGTTGCGGGGCGAACTCATAACTCGCTCCGGCTGTTCCACGCCGCCAGGTGAATGCGCGAGCGCACCCCCATGCCCAGGAACGGTTCTGGCGGGTTCAGCGACGGCATGCCGGTCACCGCGCGAATGTCGTTCAACTGCGCCGACTCGGCGCCCACCGCCAGGTCCGCCAGCAAGGTCCCGGAGATGGTGCCCCAGGCCGCGCCGACACCGTTGTCACAGGCGGATGCATGCACCCCCGGCTCCAGCTCGCCGAAGAAGTTGGTGAAGTTGCGCGAGATCGCGTAGACCCCGCCCCAGGTGTGGCTGAACGGCACGTCGGCCAACTGCGGGAAGCGCGCCTTGAACGCCTTGCGATGGGACGCCTGAACCTTGGCGCGCATGCCGTCGCTAGTGCTGCGCCCGTACTTGGGCACGTGCTTGTAGGTGTTGCGGATGATCAACCGACGGTCCTGGGTCATGCGCACCGTGGTGCCGGCGTGGTCCGCCGGGGTCAGGCCCCAGTCCAGTTGACCGCCGTAGGTGGCCAGTTCCGCATCAGTCAGCGGACGGGTCCAACTGGCGAAGGTCATCACCGGCAGCAAGCGATTGCGCAGGTAGCCGAACTCCTGGGTGAAGATGCTGGTGCCCAACAACAGTTGCGGGGTGCGGATCACACCGTTGGTGCCATGCAGGATCCAGCCGCCGCGACCGTCACGCTCCAGGCGCTGGATCGGCGATTCCTCCAGCAGTTCGACGTTGCCCGGCAGGCTCCGGGCAAGGCCCGTGACCAGGGCCGCAGGCTGCATCAGGTAGCAGCCCGGGGTGAAGATCGCGCCGCTGTAATGCCGGGTGCCCAGTACCCCGGCCAACTCGGTGGTGCCAACCCGACGGAAGGGTTCGCCCAGGTCGGTCATCAGCTTTTCGAAATGATCCAGATAGGCCATGCCCCGTGGGCCGACGGCGCCCTGGTATTTGCCGGCATGGGACCACTGGCAATCGATGCCGTGGGTTTGAACCAGGCCCTGCAATTGCGAAATCGCCGAGCGGTTGAGCGACAGCAGGCGTTGCTTGTGCGCCGGGTCCGGATGCTCAAGCGCAAACTTGTGCGGCAAATCGATGACGAACCCCGAGTTACGCCCCGAAGCGCCATGGGCGACCCGTTGCGCATCCACCAACAGGATGCGCGCTTCGGGGTGATGCTGGGCCAGACGCCGGGCAGCGGCCAGGCCGGCAAAGCCCGCGCCCACTACCGCAAAATCGGCACGCTGTTCGCCGGACAGGCGCGTGCACGCCGGTTGCTCCGGCAAGGCCGCGTACCAGCCGCAACTGGCATCGTCGTAAGGCAAATTGATCGAGTTTTTCATGATGACGGCCTCAGGCAACTGCCTGCTGAGTGTTCTGACAGGACTGCAGCAATGCGCTGCGTTGCGTTTGCGCCTGGCGCCCCAACAGCACAAAGCCGTTGAGCTTGCCGTCGGCGTCATAAAACCCGGCGCTCATACCGTCTTGCGTCGGCGTGCAGCGCCATTGGCCCTCACCCGCCGGCACCAGCAGGCACAGCGGCGCCGCTGGCGTTTTCACCGTCACCGGCATCAGCGGGTAGTCGACCGCAGTGGGCTGACCCAGCAAGGTCTTGCTCAGCGCCTGGATGCCCTGGTTGATCGGCGCCAGATACGGCAGCAACTGGCCGTCGATCTCGATGCAATCGCCCAACGCATAGATGCCCGGCACTGAAGTTTGCAACTGGGCATTCACTTGGATGCCACGCCCCACGGCCAGCCCCGCACTCTGGGCCAGACTCAGATCAGGCCGCAGCCCGACCGCCGACAACACCAGGTCCGCCACGAGGGTCTGGCCATCGGCGAGTGTCAGCGCATAGCCCTGCCCGCTCGGCTCTATGGCCTCGACCGTGTTCTGCAGATGCCACTTGACCCCCAGATCACTCAGCGCGTCTTGCAGCACCTGCCCCGCTTCAACCGGCAACAGGCGTTCCATCGGCCAGCGGCCGAGGCCGATGACGTCCACGCTGAAACCGTTGTGGGCCAGGTCATTGGCGAACTCGCAACCAATCAGGCCATCACCGAAGATCGCTACCCGCTGCACACCGCTCAGGCGTTCGCGGAAGCCGTGGTAATCCTGCAGGTTGTTGACGCTGATCAAAGCGCTGGTCTCACCCCGAATCGGCAAACGAATCGGTTGCGCGCCGCTGGCGAGTACCAGTTGGCCGTATTCCATTTCACCGAAACTGGTGGTCAGCCGTCGCGCCGCAGGGTCGATGCCCAGCACCTTGCAGTGCGGATAAACGCGGATGTTCAGGCGCTTCTCGATCGCCAGCGGCGCTTCACCGGACAACGCCTCGGCGCTTTTGCCCTGGGACAACCCGATCGACAGCGCGGGCTTGGAATACAGGTGCCCCGACTCTTGAGTCAGCACCCGGATCTCGACCTTTGGGTCCGCTTTGCGCAACGCCTGGGCCAGGCCATAACCGGCATAACCACTGCCGATGATGACGATCGGCTGGCGCGGCGCCACGGGGGCAACTGGCGCCGCCACGGAAAGAGGCGGCGTGCTGACCGCCGTCACCGCTTCGGTGTAGGCACTGATGTCGAGCATCTCGAAATCCGCCTTGCCCACGTGACATTCCGGGCACACCCAATCCTCGGGCACATCTTCCCAGCGCGTGCCGGCGAGAATGCCATCCTCGGGCCAGCCCAGCGCTTCGTCGTAAATCAGGCCGCAGACGATGCAAAGCCAAGTCTTGAACATGCTGTTCACTCCCCAGCGATCCGGATCGCCACGTTTTTGGTGCGCACGTAGCTGTACAAGGCTTCCTGGCCCTTTTCACGACCGAAGCCCGACAACCCGACCCCGCCGAACGGCGTCTCGATGCCGCCGGCGTACCATTCGTTGACGAACACCTGGCCGGATCTGAGGCGACGGGTGCAGCGCATGGCACGGCTGATGTCCTGGGTGAATACGCCCGCCACCAAGCCGAATTCGGTGCCGTTGGCGATGGCGATGGCTTCTTCTTCGCTGTCGAACGGCATGATCGCCAGCACCGGCCCGAACACTTCTTCCTGGGCGATGCACATCTGTGGCGTGACATCGCGGAACACCGTCGGGCGCATGAAATGCCCGACGCGATCGGAGAAGGCTTCGCCCCCGGTGACGGCCACGGCGCCCTCTTCGATGGCGCGGCGGCACAAGGCTTCGATGCCCGCCAGTTGCCCGGCGCTGACCACCGGCGTCAGGTCAGCGTTTTCCTGGCCGATGCCGACACTGAGCCCTTCGGCCATGCTGACCACGGCCTCGACCACTTGCTCATAAATCTCGCGCTGCACCAGCAACCGCGACATCGCCGAACAGACCTGGCCGGCATTGAAAAAGATGCCCGACTGCACGCTGGCCAGCAGTTGCTCGAGGTTGGCATCGGCAAACGCGATCGCCGCCGACTTGCCGCCCAACTCCATCACGCTCGGAATCGCATGCTGGGCCGCGTCACGCAAGATCGTCTGCCCGGTCGGCACCGAACCGGTGAACACGATCTGATCGACGCTTTTGTGACCGACCAGGTACGAACCGACTTCCCGCCCACGGCCGCAAATCAGGTTGACTGCGCCGTCGGGCAACCCCGCCTTGGCAATGGCGCGAATCAGCACGCACATGCCCAGCGGTGACAGTTCCGGGGACTTGATCACCACCGCGTTACCGGCCGCCAGGGCCGGCGCCAGGGAGCGGGCACAGATGGACACCGGGAAGTTCCACGGCACGATCTGCGCCGAGACGCCCATCGGGTCGTACAGGGTGAAGTCCATGTAGCCGTTGCCCAGCGGGATCGAGGTGCCCTCGATCTTGTCCGCCATGCCGGCGTAGTACTCGAAGTAGCGCGCCGCCTCGATGAACTCGTCCCTGGCATCGACCAGGCGCTTGCCGTTTTCCTGGCACAGCACCCAGGCGCCCTCGTCCGCCACCGCACGAATTTCTTCGGCAATGCGCAGCAGCCAGGTGACACGTTGCGCCGGGCGCACGCGGGTCAGTTCGCCACTGTCGGCGCAGCGACGGGCCGCCTGCAATGCACGTTCGGCGTCGGCCACCGTGGCCTGGGCGATGGTCGCCAGCGGCTCGGCGGTGCCGGGGTTGTTGACCGTCAGGCTCTGGACGTTGTCGACCCATTGGCCATCGATGTAGTTGAGCCAGTGAGAGGCGATCGGATACATGGGACCTCTCCTCAGGCGGACGGCGTGGTGGCGAGCAGCTGACGCGCGGCCCACTGGTGGAAGAAGTGCGTCGGGATGTCCATTTCCGGCGAGAACGCGCCGCCCTTGTAACCTGGGGAATGCCGACCTTTCTGCATGCCTTCGACCGAGCTGATGTCTTCGGCGAACACCACTTTCCAGGACTCCAGGATCGCATCGCGGCACGCGGCGAACTCTTCGCTGCTGGCGGCTTCGTCACCGACGTAGAACAGGCGCAGGTGCTCGATGGTGCGGCCCGGGGATACCGGCTCCAGTTGCATGGCGAACGCGTGGTCGGCCTGGATGCCGAGCAGAACGTTGGGGAAGAACGCCACGTATTCGGCGTTGCGCAGACGGTCCAGCGGCCAGGCCGGGAATTTCGGCAAGTGCGTGCCGGCCACGTCCGACAGGTTGTAGGCGTAGCTGCCTTGGCCGGCGAAGTGCTCGTCGAAAATGATGTTGTAGTGGTCTTCCAGGCGCGAGTAGGAGTTCAGGCTCGGGTGCACCCACGGCAGGTGATAGGCCTCGCAGTAGTTCTCCACCGCCAGTTTCCAGTTGCAATTGATGTCCAGGGTGGTGGCGTCGTGGCCCGGGCGGCGGCTCATCAGGCTCATGCCGTCGTCGCCGAGGAACTGGCTCCAGCGTGCGGTCAAGGGCGCGAGCATCTCTTCGAGGGGCTGGGCGTCGCCGGACAGGTTGATGAACACCATGTCCATCCAGATCGCGCTGCGGATCGCTTTCAAGCCGTGCTTTTCACAGGCGAAGCGCTCGTCCTTGTGCTGATCGATGCCGCCGACATGCGGGGTGCCGCGCAGGCTGCCATTGAGATCGTAGGTCCAGGAGTGGTACGGGCAGCGAATCACGCCCTGCACTTCGCCGGCCTGCTCTACCAGTTTCATGCCGCGGTGGCTGCACACGTTATGGAACACTTGCACCAGGCCTTCGCGGTTGCGCATCAGCAGCAGCGGCAGGCCCATGAAGTCGATCGGTTTGACCGAGCCGGCCTTGCCCAGGTCGCTGGCAAAACCGACGCAGGCCCAGGTCTTGCCCATGACCTGATCGCGCTCGAGTTCGAAATAGCGTTGTTCGGTGTAGAACTCGTTGCTCAGGCCGGTGGCTTCATGGATCGGATTGAGGACGGTTTCGAGGTGATGCACTGGAATTTGTTGAAGGGTGGTCATTATTGTTTTCCCCTGCTGGGCACGGTGTGGAAGGGCCGGCCGGGCTTACTTGGCCAGGTCCGCTGGCGGCAAGTTTGGGAAAACGGGGGGTGTCTCGACAAACGATATTTCGGCAGGGATTAATGACTTTTGATCATGAATCTAAAGGTGCGGCATGCGCACCTGCGGCGGCTGGCGCATCCTGCGTCTGACCTTGTAGGAGCGAGCTTGCTCGCGATGGTCTCCAGAGCGCCACGTACGTCCAAATTTCCCGCGTCATCGTTGACCACCATCGCGAGCGAGCTCGCTCCTACAGGTCTTGCGGCGTGGTCGGAAGCTGATTCATCAGCCAACTGCGAAAGCGCTTCACGCTTTGCCGCATGCCGCCACGGGCCAGGGGTTCGAGCAGGCAAAACTGCGCATCGGTGCGCAACACGGCGTCCAGTGGCCGCACCAGCGCACCGCTTTTGAGGTAGTCATCGACCAGGTTGGACCAGGCCAGCGCCACGCCCTGGCCGTTGATCGCCGACTGGATCACCATCGAGTAGCTATTGATGTTGATCCGGCGCTTGGGCTCGACGTTTTTCAGCCCCTGGCTGTGGAACCAGTCGGACCAGCCGATCCAGTCGCGTTGCGAGTCGTCGAGCACCAGCCAGGTGCAGGCTGCAAGGTCTTTGGGCTCGGTCAAGGCCGGGTATTTGGCCAGGTACGCCGGGCTGCACACCGGGTAGACCTCCTCGGAAAACAGCGGCGTGACCTGCATGTCCCGGGGCGGTGTGCTGCAGTAGTACAACGCCAGGTCGCAGTCCAGCCGCGAGAAATCCTTGACCTGATCATGGGCGATGATCCGCAGGTCGATCTCTTCGTTTTCACGCTGGAATTCGGAGACCTTGGGCAACAACCACAGCGATGCCATGGCAGTGCTGGTGGCTACCGTCACTTGCTCGGCGCCTCGCCAATGGCGGATTTCACCGGTGGCTTGGGCCACCTGCAACAGAGCGGTGCGAACCGTTTCGTAATACTGGTTGGCGGCGGGACTCAACTGAATGGTGCGGGTGGTGCGTTCGAACAGCACCTTGCCCAGGTAGTCCTCAAGCAGGCGCACTTGTCGACTGATGGCGCCCTGGGTGACGTTCAACTCCTGCGCGGCGAGGGTAAAACTCAAATGACGTGCGGCCGCTTCGAACGCGACCAGACTGTTGAGCGGCGGTAGAGGGTGGATTTTCATCAGGCAGGGTCACGTCGTTATTTTGGTTTTATCGCGCGAGTTTAGCCCTTGGCGTTGGAGGTGGATACACGCGCCCTTTGTCGGCGCTGCGACGTGAAACGAGGCAGCGCCGACAGGTACGTGGTTCGCCGATAAATCGTACCAACGGCTAGAAACGAAGCTTCAACCGGGAATGCGCTGACTATGGTTCTCCTTCCAGCGCAGGCACTTTCCTGAAGGTTGCAGAACCAGCGTGAGCTGATTGAACAGATGAATATCGGCGTAACGTTCGAAGAATCGGTTAAGCATCTCGCCGAACAGGCCGATATCGCCTTCGCCGCAAAAGCCGTTGGTGTCCAGGGTGACCTCGATGTCCACACCGCGCAGCAAAAAGCCTTTTTCGAAGCGCTGAAGCAGGTGGTGGTTGACCTCGACAATCGCGGCGAGCCGGCGTTGGTTCTCTTCACTGCCGGTCCAGTCGTAAAGCGCCAGGGTACCGCGCAGGACCTCGGCGTTGTCGAGCATGGGCAGGAAGTTGGAGCCCAGGTGGCTGAGCACACGCCAGTGGAAGCGGTCCCGGTCGGGCGGGTAGCAGGGCAAGGTGGGGGCACACAGATTGCGCACGCGCAAACCGGTCTTGGACGGCTGCGCCAGGGTGTCGAGCAATGTGTCTTGCAGGGTCTTGCGCGGGAGCTGACCATTGGTGGCGGTCATGCGCAGTGACAGGCACGGATTCTCGGCCTGCACATCCGCATCGCCAGTTGTTTGAGTGTCAGCGCAAGGTGCAAGGCATTGGGAACAGCTGTTCCACACT
Source organism: Pseudomonas sp. KK4 (assembly GCF_001984065.1). Taxonomy (GTDB): domain Bacteria; phylum Pseudomonadota; class Gammaproteobacteria; order Pseudomonadales; family Pseudomonadaceae; genus Aquipseudomonas. The sequence continues at coordinate 8,718 of NZ_LYVP01000097.1, read as the reverse complement.
GGGATCCAGCGCGCCGGGCTTATCCAGGTTCAGTTGTGCCGCAATCTTGGGAAATTCTTCGGCAAACGCCTTGCCGGCCTCACGCAGATAGCGCATCTCGGCATCGAAATACTGCAATGTCAGATTGTCCTTCGTCAATTGGTTGAGTGAGTTGTTCGAAATAAGTGATCCCCGGTAGAAGCGAGCATGCCCGCTCCTACCGGGGGGCGGTGGGTGCAAATGGCACCCGCCAGCCATTTACGCTGTGCCGTTTTCAGGTCCTGGCGAGTGCATGAACCCACTGCGGCGCGATGAAGGTGCTCTGCCGCTTGGCGCGTTGAGTCAGCGCCAGCATCGTCAGCCAGCCCAGCACGATCAGCACGGGATATGCCATCAACAGTTCGCTCAGGGAGTATTTCCAGGCCAGTGGACGCCCGACTCCAAGCAAGGCAGCGTACATCCAGGACACTGCCGACAACGCGCCACAAAACAGCGCCAGCATCCTCGCACTGAACCCAAGGTTCAGCAGCGAGCCTGCTTTTTGCAGGGCGGGCAATACCAGGCGATGCAGCACAATGCCGTTGTACGTCAGCAGCAGCACAATGATCACCTTGGCCTGGAGTTTGGGATTCAAGAAGTACTCCATGCCTTTGTCCAGATAATCGATTCCGATGATGGCGGTGCCGGTCACCCACAGACCGATCAATGCCCAGACGACAGAACGCTGAAGGCTCTCCATGTGCGCATGGTCATGTCCACTCAGTGTCTTGCGTTTCAACATGTCCCTGACCATTGCAATATCACTGGTCAGCACCAGACCAATGGCCACGCAGCAGGCGAGCAAATGAACATAAACAACGCCCAGCCGCAAAAACTCCATGAAGTCCTTATGTTCGATCAGGCTCATAATTGTATTTATCGCCACGGTTATTATCTCCACCTTATTCGATAGTACAGACAGGCCAACCACCAGAGTTTTTATTTATATACCCTGAATGACCTTGCTCATAAAAGAAAACCAGACAACAGACCGGTTACCGATATCGGCTTAGTTCGCACCTCTTGTTTTTCAGTAAAAAAAATCCCCATTTGCATCAACTGCACATGAGGTTCTTATTCCACTTCTTTTTGCGATTCCAGCAGCAGGCCATGAGAGGACATGCTGCAGGATCTGAGGGCCCCAGCCGCGAAATGTTCAGTTTCCGAGCATGCCACCGACCAGCGGTAGATGAGCATGGAGCCAATGGCAACAGGATTTTCCTGTCGACTTTCTCGTCGATGCCCATTACAACCGGGCTGGTTTAAGTTACATGACAATCGACATTGCCTATTGGATCCACTAGTTGTGAGCCGAGCTAACCCCTCGCGCAATAGAGAGTAACTTTCATTTGCGCAAACGCTACTGAAACAGTCAGACTATTTTTGAGGAAAATAGAAACCCTAACAGGGGATCATTTCAAGGCAAATGCATAACCTGCCATAACAAAGATTCAAACTTCGTGATCAGGAAATGAGAAGGATAGTTGAAATCGGAAAAAGCCAAGCCCTGGCGACTGGGGTTATTCAAGTCGCCAAGGCTCTTTTCAGTTCAACTCAAACAAGCTTGACCTCGACATTGATGTTGTTGCGCGTGGCTTTGGAGTACGGGCAGTACTTGTGCCCGGTATCGACCAGTTTCTGTGCGGTTTCGCGGTCCAGCCCCGGCAGGCTGACATTGAGACGCGCCTGCAGCAGGTAGCCGCCTTCGTTGGTGCCCAGGTCGACTTCGGTGTCGACGGCCACGTCCTTGGGCAGGGCGACTTTCAATTCTTTGGCGGCAACACCCATCGCGCCGATAAAGCAGGCTGACCAGCCCGCGGCGAACAATTGCTCCGGGTTGGTGCCACCACCGCCCGCGCCAGGGGACGACAGTTTGACATCGAGGACGCCGTCCGAGCTTTTGGACGCGCCGTCCCGCCCGCCCGTGGTGTGGGTCTTGGCGGTGTACAGTACTTTGTCGAGTTGGGTCATGATGATCTCCTGATTGATATGAGGTTCATGCAATGTCAGGTGAATCAGAAAAACGGCCTGCCGAATTCATGCACCGGGCCGTGAGGCGATCTGTTGCCGCGGCCCGGTCACTCAATATAGACGGCGCAGGCGACACCGACGTTCGATCCGACAGGGGGAATGCGTTCATTTGCGAGCCAACTTGTACCTCACACAATCACTGTAAAAACTCTCCCGAACCGCCGCCGGCTTGATCCGGGTCGGGCTGTCATAAGTTTGTTCGGTAATGCCCATGGCCATCATGCGCATCCACGACTTATCGAACTTATAAGAATGAATTTTCTGCCGCGCCGCATATAACGACACCCCGGATAATTTCAACTCCTGTGCTCTTGCCGCCGTTCCCGCGCCCCAACTGCACATATAACGATCATTGGGCATCAATTCCCTGGCCTGGGCCGTCAGGGCAAGCCCGGCAATACCCATCGAGACCAGCGCCATCCCTATTTTGCGCATTAGCTTTGCCCCCTAACCGCCTGAAAATGCGGCAATTCTGGCGGCATACGAACACCTCGGGGGCCAGCAAAATGCCTTATTCGCATTACTCTGATTCAGATCAGTAAACGAGAGTCATTTTCTTGCGACATTTCATTCCTTTGCTATAGCTATCAGTCTCTTCTGCCAACTAATTGAGGCAACGGAATGTCAGTCGCAAAGAAAATGACGGTGGGGCAACTGACAATGTTGACTGCAGTCAACATGTTGGGCTCAGGCATCGTGCTACTTCCTTCGAAACTGGCGGAAGTCGGGGCGATTTCGATTCTTTCCTGGCTGGTCACAGCCACGGGCTCACTGGCACTGGCCTACGCCTTTGCCCGGTGCGGGATGCTCAGTCGAAAGACCGGCGGCATGGGCGGCTACGCCGAGTACACCTTCGGCAAGGCCGGAAACTACATCACCAACTACACCTATGGCCTGTCATTGCTGATCGCCAACGTGGCGATCAGCATCACGGCGGTCGGCTATATCCAGGAATTGTTCCACCTCAAGCTCGACTCACTGCAGGTGGGCCTGGCGACCATCGCGCTGTTGTGGATCACCACCTTCGCCAACTTCGGCGGTGCGCGGATCACTGGCCGGATCGGCGCCATCACTGTGTGGGGCGTGATTGCGCCAGTGGTGCTGGTGTCGACCATCGGCTGGTTCTGGTTCGACAGCAGCGTTTACGCCGCTGGCTGGAACCCCCACGACAAGAGCTGGTTCGAAGCCGCAGGGGCTTCGGTGGCCATTACCCTGTGGGCGTTCCTCGGCCTGGAATCGGCGTGTGCCAACACCGACGCCGTGGAAAACCCCGAGAAGAACGTACCGATCGCGGTGCTCGGCGGCACTTTGGGCGCGGCGGTGATCTACATCGTCTCCACCAACGTCATCGCCGGCATCGTCGACAACCCTGAACTGGCCGCCTCCACCGCGCCCTTCGGCCTGGTATTCGCCAAGATGTTCACCCCCCTGGTGGGCGACATCGTAATGGGCCTGATGGTGCTGGCCTGTGTCGGCTCGTTGCTGGGCTGGCAGTTCACCATCGCCCAGGTCTACAAGAGCTCGGCGGACACCGGGTACTTCCTGTCGATCTTCGCCAAGGCCAACAAGGCCGGCACGCCCATCGTCGGCATGCTGGTGCTGCTGGCGGCACAGACGGCCCTGGGGTTCCTCACCATCAGCCCGAACCTGAGCAAGCAGTTCGACACCCTGGTCAACCTGGCCGTGGTCACCAACCTGGTGCCGTACATCCTGTCCATGGCATCGCTGATGACCATGCAGAAAGTTTCCAACGTAGCGCCGGGCAAGGCACTGGCCACCAACATCATTGCCTGGATTGCCGCGGCCTACAGCTACCTGGCGCTGTACAGCTCCGGCGAGCAGGCGCTGATGCTCGGCGGTGTGGCGACCATCTTCGGCTACACCCTGTTCGGCTTCGTCAACAACCGCCTGATCCGTCTCGAAGCGCTCAACAACAGCGTACCGACGCAGACCGTCAGCGCGCAGCACCTCACTGCCGAGCCGGTACCGGTGAACAACCTGAATAAAGCCACTGTGGAGTTTCAATCATGACGGAATATAGACACTCGCTGGGGATGCTGGCGCTGCTGGTCAGCAGCCCGGCGGACAAGCGCACGGTGTTCGGCCGCGCACTGGATCAGTTGATCCACGACGTCGAGGGCCGTGGTGTCAGCATCCTGGCCTCGGAAAGCCTCAGTGATGCCGGGTCGATCCTGCGTTCCGATCCGGCGGTGCAATGCGTGCTCATCAGTTGGGAGATGGACACCAGCGAAGGCCACGCCGACTGCATCAAGCTGTTGGTCAAACTGCGCGAGCGCAACACCCGGGTACCGGTGTTCCTGATCAGCGACCGCACCACGGCCTCGAGCATTCCATTGCTGGTCATGCAACATGCCGATGACTTCATCTGGCTGCCCGAAGACACCAGCCGCTTCCTCAGCGGGCGAATCCTGGCGGCCATCGAGCGCTATCGCCAGGCGGCACTGCCGCCGATGTTCGGCGCCCTGGTGAAATTTGCCCGCACCTACGAATACTCCTGGCACACACCTGGCCACGCAGGCGGCACCGCGTTCCTCAAGAGCACTGCCGGCCGCGCGTTCTACGAATTCTTCGGCGAAAACCTGCTGCGCTCCGACCTGTCGATTTCCGTCGGCGAACTGGGTTCGCTGCTCGATCACAGCGGCCCCATCGGCCAGGGCGAGCGCTATGCCGCCAAGGTCTTCGGCGCCCACCGCACCTACTACGTGACCAACGGCTCGTCGATGTCCAACCGCGTCATCCTCATGGCCAGCGTCACGCGCAATCAGATCGCCCTGTGCGACCGCAATTGCCACAAGTCCGCTGAACATGCGATGACTCTGTCCGGGGCGATTCCGACCTACCTGGTGCCCACCCGCAACCGCTACGGCATCATCGGTCCGATCCTGCCGCAGACCCTGAGCGCCGAAGGCGTCAAGGCCGCCATCGCCAGCAACCCGCTGGTGAAAAAAGGCATCGACCCGACGCCCGTGCACGCGATCATCACCAACTCCACCTACGACGGCCTGACTTACAACGTCACCCGCGTCGAGGAGCTGCTGGGCGCCAGCGTCGACCGTTTGCATTTCGACGAAGCCTGGTACGGCTATGCGCGTTTCAACCCGCTGTACGCTGGGCGCCATGCCATGCATGGCAACCCGGACGATCACGACAAGTCCGGGCCGACAGTGTTCGCCACGCAGTCGACCCACAAGCTGCTGGCCGCGCTGTCCCAGGCCTCGATGATCCACGTGCGTGACGGCCGTAACCCGATCGAACATGCGCGGTTCAACGAGTCGTACATGATGCACGCCTCGACGTCGCCCAATTACGCGATCATGGCCTCCTGCGACGTCAGCTCGGCGATGATGGAAGCGCCTAGCGGGCAGATCCTCACCACCGAGTCGATCGAAGAAGCGATCAGTTTCCGCCAGGTGCTGTCGCGCATGAACACCGAGATGCTGAGCAAGGACGACTGGTTCTTCAACTGCTGGCAGCCGCCGACCGTTCAGGTGGGCGCGGCGACGGTGCCGTTCCACGAGGTCGACCCGGCCACCCTGAAAACCGATCCGAACTGCTGGGTCCTGCACCCCAATGCGGTGTGGCACGGGTTCGGCGACATCGAAGACGGCTACTGCATGCTCGACCCGATCAAGGTGTCGGTGCTCAGCCCCGGCATGGGCGACGACGGCAACCTGCTCGCCAACGGCATCCCGGCCTGCGTGCTCACCGCGTATCTGGGGCGCCAGGGCATCGTGGTGGAGAAGACCACCGACTTCACCATCCTGTTCCTGTTCTCCATCGGCATCACCAAGGGCAAGTGGGGCACGCTGCTCAACGCCCTGCTCGACTTCAAGCGCGACTATGACGAAAACGCCGACCTGGAGCTGTGCCTGCCCGACCTGCTCAGCGCCAACCAGCAGCGTTATGGCGGCATGGGCTTGAAGGACCTGGCCGACGAAATCTTCGCCGCCATGAAACAACACAAGACCACCGCCAACATGGCCCAAGCGTTCGGCACACTGCCCAAGGCCGAATTCAGCCCGGTGGAGGCTTACGAGAAACTGGTGCGCAACGACATCGAACGGGTGACCCTGGAAGAAGCCGCCGGGCGCCTGGCCGCCACCGGCATCGTGCCCTATCCACCGGGCATCCCGCTGCTGATGCCGGGGGAAAACGCCGGCCCCGCCGACGGCCCGGTGCTGGCCTACCTCAAGGCCCTGGAAGCCTTCGACCGCTCTTTCCCCGGGTTCACCCATGACACCCACGGGATCGAGGTCGAGGATGGGGTTTACCGGATGCTGGTGCTGAAATGAGGCAGGCAAGGCCATAAAAACCTTGTGGGAGCGGGCTTGCTCGCGAATGCGGTGTGTCAGACACGTTCATGTCGATTGACACAGCGCATTCGCGAGCAAGCCCGCTCCCACAATGGCGTCCGCAATCAGCCCGAACCCCCTATGGGCAAACTCGATCACCGCGCTCTATGATTGATCCCCATGACCCCTTCTGCTCCGATCCGCCAACCCTGCCCGCCCGGCGCCTGCGATTGCGGGCGTGATCCGCTGCTGGAAACACCGGGGGCGGACGTACGCATCCTGTTTCTGACCCGTAACGAAGAAAAACGCCTGATCGAGCGCTTGGAAAACCTGCAAAGCCTCAAGGACCTGGAGCACCTGCAACGACGGATGTACGAGCAATTGGGCATTCGCGTTGACATCGCTCCAGGCCTGAACGAAGTGCGCACCATGCGCGGTATCGGCATACACGTCGGCGAACAACCGGGGCTGTGCCGCAAGACCCGCGCCTCGATCCCTGCCGCGATCCGTCGCGCCATGGAAAAAAACCCGGAAATCGCCTACGACCTGCTCAACGCCAACGACCTGTTGCGCGATGCCTGATGATTACTGGCTATTTCTCAATTCAAACCTACGCTATCCGCGGGGGATCCAACTTTAAGCGGTGATGGGGGGCTCATTTCACAGTACTAGCGCTAGTACGAGGAGTTCGACATGTACCGGACACACTTGGCCTCCCTATTCGCAATACCCCTATTGCTGTCTGCAATGCTTCTTCCCGCCACCGCACACGGTGCCGATGCCCCCCCAAACATCGTAGTGATCATGGGTGACGACGTTGGCTGGTCCAATATCGGCGTCTACAACCAGGGCATGATGGCCGGCCGCACCCCCAACCTGGACCAGCTCGCCAACGAGGGCATGCGCTTCACCGACTATTACGCCGAAGCCAGCTGCACCGCCGGGCGCGCCAATTTCATTACCGGCGAACTGCCGATCCGTACCGGCATGACCACCGTCGGTCAGGCCGGCTCCCCCATCGGCATTCCCGCCGAAGCGGTCACCATTGCCACCACACTCAAGTCCATGGGCTATGCCACCGGGCAGTTCGGCAAGAACCACCTGGGTGACCTCAACGAATTCCTGCCCACCGTTCACGGTTTCGACGAGTTCTTCGGCTACCTCTATCACCTGGACGCCATGGAAGACCCGGCGCACCCCAACTATCCGAAAGAGCTATTGGACAGTGTCGGGCCGCGCAACATGGTCCACAGCTGGGCTACCACTACCGACGATGCCACCGTCATGCCGCGCTGGGGCAAGGTGGGCAAACAGAAAATCGAAGACGCCGGCACGCTCTACCCCGAGCGGATGAAAACCGTCGACGAAGAGATTCGCGACAAGGCCTTTGCCTTCGTCGACAAGGCCAAACAGGACAACAAGCCGTTCTTCCTGTGGCTCAACCCGACCCGCATGCATATCGTCACCCACCTGTCGGACAAGTACGAGGCGATGCGCAATGCACAAAACGGCTGGTCGGAGCAGGAAGCCGGCATGGCCCAGCTCGATGACATCGTCGGCGATGTGATGGCCAAGCTGAAAAAAGATGGCATGGACGGCAACACCATCGTGATTTTCACCACCGACAACGGCGCGGAAAACTTCACCTGGCCCGATGGCGGACAGACCCCCTTCGCCATGGGCAAAGGCACGGTCATGGAGGGGGGCTTCCGGGTCCCGGCGATCATTCGCTGGCCAGGCAAGGTACCGGCCAACCAGATTGCCAACGGCATCATGTCGGGCATGGACTGGTTTCCGACGCTGGTCGCCGCGGCCGGCAACCCGAACATCACCCAGGAACTGCTCAAGGGCAAACAACTGGGCGACCGGACCTACAAGGTCCACCTCGATGGCTATGACCAGACACCCATGATCACCGGCAAGGGGCCGTCCAATCGCCATGAAATCTTCTACTTCGGTGAAAGCAGCCTGGGCGCGGTACGGATCGACGATTACAAATATCGCTTCATCGACCAGCCCGGCGGCTGGATGGGCGCCAAACTGGCGGTCGACGTGCCGATCCTGACCAACCTCAGGCTCGATCCGTTCGAGCGCACCGGTTGGCCGGAAAACCAGGCGGCCCAGGGTTCGCAACAGTATTTTGACTGGTTCAAGTTCCAGTTCTGGCGCTTCGTGTTCGTCCAGCAACAGGTGACCAAACTGGCTGAAACCGCGGTCGAGTTCCCGCCGATGCAAAAAGGCGCGAGCTTCAACCTCGATTCGGTCAAGGCAAAGATCGCCGCGGCGCGCGCCGAGATGGCCAAGTAAACCCCCACGGCAAGGGTGGCCGGCCAGGCCACCCGCTTTCGACCAGGAC
>NZ_LYVP01000096.1 GCF_001984065.1 Pseudomonas sp. KK4 | reverse complement strand
ATCGCACACTGCTCATCCACATCCGACAAATCCCCGCTGATCCCCACCGCCCCCAGCACATTCCCTGCCTGATCGCGGATCAACACACCTCCCGGTGCCGGCACGACGCTGCCCTGCCCCAGGCTGTTGAGCGCGGCGATGAAGGCTGGGCGTTGTTGGGCGTCCAGGGCCAGCAGGCGGGAGCCTTTGCCCAGGGCGATGGCGCCCCAGGCTTTGCCGATGGCGACCTGGGGGCGCAGCAGGCTGGCGCCGTCTTCGCGTTGCAGGGTGATCAGGTGCCCGCCGGCGTCCAGTACCGCGATGGTCAGGGGCGCCGCGGAGATGGCCCGCCCTGCGTTGATGGCCTCGTTGACCAGGTTGACTGCGACTTTCAAGGTTAAAGCGCTCATGGTGCCGTCCTCATTTTGTTGTTCGGAAAGCCGTTGGGCTGCGCTTTTGTGACGCAGCTCGATGCAACAAATAGAACACAATGAATTATATTTTTGTATACAATAATTCTCGAAAAGCGCCACATGCGACGAAAAGCCACAGTAGATTGGGCTTCCGACGAATGAAACGGTTGCTTGAGAAAATGGATTGACCTGCGCCGTCCGCCGTGAATACACTCTGCGCAAAGCCACTTGTATACAATTACAAAACGTAAAGAGGCACAAAACCATGAGCAAAATGAGAGCAATCGAAGCCGCCGTTCTGGTGATGCGCCGTGAAGGGGTTGATACCGCTTTTGGCATCCCGGGTGCCGCCATCAACCCGCTGTACTCCGCCCTGCAAAAGGTCGGCGGCATCGATCACGTCCTCGCTCGCCACGTTGAAGGCGCCTCGCACATGGCCGAGGGCTACACCCGCACCAAGGCCGGCAACATCGGCGTGTGCATCGGCACCTCCGGCCCTGCCGGCACCGACATGGTCACCGGGCTCTACAGCGCCTCGGCCGACTCGATCCCGATCCTCTGCATCACCGGCCAGGCACCCCGCGCCCGTATGCACAAGGAAGACTTCCAGGCAGTCGACATCACCAGCATCGTCAAGCCAGTGACCAAGTGGGCGACCACTGTTCTGGAGCCAGGCCAGGTGCCTTACGCGTTCCAGAAAGCCTTCTATGAAATGCGCTCCGGCCGTCCAGGCCCGGTGCTGATCGACCTGCCGTTCGACGTACAAATGGCAGAAATCGAATTCGATATCGATGCCTACCAGCCGCTGCCATTGGCCAAGCCAAGCGCGACCCGCGTTCAGGTGGAAAAGGCCCTGGCCTTGCTCGATCAAGCCGAGCGCCCATTGCTGGTTGCCGGCGGTGGCATCATCAATGCCGACGCCAGCGACCTGTTGGTGGAGTTCGCCGAACTGACCGGCATCCCGGTCATCCCGACCCTGATGGGCTGGGGCACCATCCCCGACGATCACCCGCTGATGGTCGGCATGGTCGGTCTGCAGACGTCGCACCGCTACGGCAACGCCACGATGCTGAAATCCGACGTGGTGCTGGGCATCGGTAACCGCTGGGCCAACCGTCACACCGGTTCGGTCGACGTGTACACCGAAGGTCGCAAGTTCATTCACGTCGACATCGAAGGCACCCAGATCGGCCGCGTGTTTACACCGGACCTGGGCATCGTTTCCGACGCTGCCGCCGCGCTGACCGTGTTCATCGAAGTCGCTCGTGAATGGCAAGCCGCCGGCAAACTGAAAAACCGCAGTGCATGGCTGCAAGACTGCCAGCAGCGCAAATCCAGCCTGCAGCGCAAGACTCACTTCGACAACGTGCCGGTCAAGCCACAGCGCGTTTACGAAGAGATGAACCAGGTGTTCGGCAAGGACACTTGCTACGTCAGCACCATCGGTCTGTCGCAGATTGCCGGCGCGCAGTTCCTGCACGTCTACAAGCCGCGTCACTGGATCAACTGCGGCCAGGCCGGCCCGTTGGGCTGGACCATTCCGGCGGCGCTGGGCGTGGTCAAGGCCGACCCGACCCGCAAGGTCGTTGCACTGTCGGGCGACTATGACTTCCAGTTCATGATCGAAGAATTGGCGGTGGGTGCGCAGTTCAAGCTGCCGTACATCCACGTCGTGGTGAACAACTCGTACCTGGGTCTGATCCGTCAGGCGCAGCGCGGGTTCGAAATGGACTACTGCGTGCAGCTGTCCTTCGATAACCTGAACGCGCCGGAACTCAACGGTTATGGCGTCGATCACGTCGCGGTCGCCGAAGGCCTGGGCTGCAAGGCATTGCGCGTGTTCGAACCGTCCGACATCGCCCCTGCCCTGCGCAAGGCCGAAGAAATGATCGAAGAGTTCAAGGTGCCGGTGATCGTCGAGATTATCCTGGAGCGTGTGACCAACATTTCCATGGGTACCGAGATCAACGCCGTCAACGAATTCGAAGACCTGGCGCTGGTCGGCAACGACGCACCGACGGCGATTTCGTTGCTCGATTAACAGCTGACCGCTCCCGATGTGGGAGCTAGCCATGTGGCGAGGGAGCTTGCTCCCGCTCGGCTGCGAAGCAGTCGTAAAGCTTTTGGGGCCGCTCCGCGCCCCAGCGGGAGCAAGCTCCCTCGCCACACAGGCTCGCTCCTACAAGGGGAACCTCACAAGATTTACGGGAGACCACCATGCCGCGTTTCGCAGCCAACCTGTCCATGCTGTTCACCGAACAGGACTTCCTCGCCCGTTTCGAAGCGGCCGCCAAGGCCGGCTTCAGTGGTGTCGAGTACCTGTTCCCCTACGACTTCAGCTCCGCCGAAATCAAGGCCAAGCTCGACGCCAACGGTCTGACCCAAGTGCTGTTCAACCTGCCGGCCGGTGACTGGGCCAAGGGCGAGCGCGGTATTGCCTGCCTGCCGGACCGCGTTGAAGAATTCCGCGCCGGGGTCGACCTGGCGATCGCTTACGCGCAAGTGCTGGGCAACACCCAGGTCAACTGCCTGGCCGGTATTCGTCCGCAGGGCATCGATGATGCCACCGTGGAAAAAACCTTCGTCGCCAACCTCAAGTACGCGGCCGACAAGCTGCAGGCGGCGGGCATCAAACTGGTGATGGAAGCGATCAACACCCGCGACATCCCCGGCTTCTACCTGAACAACACGGCGCAAGCCCTGTCGATTCGCGAGCAGGTCGGCAGTGCCAACCTGTTCCTGCAATACGACATCTATCACATGCAAATCATGGAGGGCGACCTGGCCCGCACCCTGCAATCGCACCTGGGCGAGATCAACCACATCCAGTTGGCCGACAACCCGGGGCGCAACGAACCGGGCACCGGTGAAATCAACTACCGCTTCCTGTTCGAACACCTGGACCGCATCGGCTATCAGGGCTGGGTGGGCTGCGAGTACAAGCCGCTGACCACCACCGAAGCAGGCCTGGGCTGGCTCAAAACCCATAACGCGATCTGAACTGTTTCCCCTGTAGGAGCGAGCTTGCTCGCGATGTAGGCCCAGACAACGCGGGGCATCATACAGCCCTCATTATCGTTAACGCCCATCGCGAGCAAGCTCGCTCCTACAGATAACCAGAAAAACAAGAGGAATTTCTCATGGCTAAAATCGGATTCATCGGCACCGGCATCATGGGCCACCCAATGGCGGCAAACCTGCAGAAAGCCGGTCACAGCCTGTTCCTGTCGGCACACCACGACGCCGCGCCTGCCGATCTGGTCGCTGCCGGCGCCATCGCCCTGGCCAACCCGAAAGAAGTGGCACAAGAAGCCGAATTCATCATCGTCATGGTCCCGGATACCCCACAGGTCGAAGACGTGCTGTTCCGTGCCGACGGCATTGCTGCCGGTGTCGGCAGAGGCAAAGTCGTGATCGACATGAGCTCGATCTCGCCGACCGCCACCAAGGCTTTCGCGGCCAAGGTCAACGAAAAAGGCGCGCAGTACCTCGACGCGCCGGTATCCGGCGGTGAAGTCGGCGCCAAGGCGGCGACCCTGAGCATCATGGTCGGTGGCGACGCCGACGCCTTCGAACGCGCCCTGCCGCTGTTCCAGGCCATGGGCAAGAACATCACCCTGGTCGGTGGCAACGGCGACGGCCAGACCGCGAAAGTGGCCAACCAGATCATCGTCGCGCTGAACATCCAGGCCGTGGCCGAAGCGCTGCTGTTTGCCTCGAAGAACGGTGCCGACCCTGCCAAGGTGCGTGAAGCGCTGATGGGCGGTTTCGCTTCGTCGAAGATCCTCGAAGTGCACGGCGAACGCATGATCAAGGGCACCTTCGACCCGGGCTTCCGCATCAGCCTGCACCAGAAGGACCTGAACCTGGCCCTGCAGGGCGCCAAGGAACTGAACATCAACCTGCCCAACACCGCCAACGCCCAGCAAGTGTTCAGCACCTGCGCGGCCATCGGTGGCAGCAACTGGGACCACTCGGCACTGATCAAGGGTCTGGAACACATGGCCAACTTCTCGATTCGCGACAAGAAGTAAGCCCTGCACAAAACCCATGTGGGAGCGGGCTTGCTCGCGAAAGCGGTGGATCAGGCAACCTCTGCGTTGAATGCATGTCCGCCTTCGCGAGCAAGCCCGCTCCCACATTGGACCTGAGTTGCCCCTTCCAATAACAAGAATTCCGGGAGCCCGCCATGTCGGTCGATCCGCAACAATTCCTGCGCGAGCTGTTCGCCACAGCCATCGACGCGGCCCATCCTCAGCAAGTCCTCGAAGCCCATCTGCCCGCCGACCGCAGCGGCCGAGTGATCGTCATCGGTGCCGGCAAGGCCGCGGCGGCCATGGCCCAGGTGGTCGAGCGCTGCTGGCAGGGTGAAGTGTCCGGCCTGGTGGTGACGCGCTACGGCCACGGCGCACCCTGCGAAAAAATCGAAGTGGTCGAAGCCGCGCACCCCGTGCCGGACGCCGCCGGCCAGGCCGTCGCCAAGCGCGTATTCGAACTGGTCAGCAACCTGAGCGAATCCGACCGCGTGATCTTCCTGCTCTCCGGTGGCGGCTCGGCGTTGCTGGCCCTGCCCGCAGCCGGCATCACCCTGGCCGACAAGCAGTCGATCAACAAAGCGCTGCTCAAATCCGGCGCCACCATCGGCGAGATGAACTGCGTGCGCAAGCACCTCTCGGCGATCAAGGGTGGACGTCTGGGCAAGGCCTGCTGGCCGGCCACTGTCTACACCTACGCGATTTCCGATGTACCGGGCGACCTCGCCACGGTCATCGCGTCGGGCCCCACCGTGGCCGACCCAAGCACCTCGGCCGAAGCCCTGGCGATCCTCAAGCGCTACCACATTGAAGTCCCGGCGTCGGTGCGCACCTGGCTGCAAAGCCCGGAATCGGAAACCGTCAAACCCGGCGACCCGAGCCTGGCCCGCAGTCACTTCCAGTTGATCGCCCGTCCGCAACAATCCCTTGAAGCGGCAGCGGTGAAATGCCGCCAGGCCGGGTTCAGCCCGCTGATCCTCGGCGACCTGGAGGGCGAATCCCGAGAAGTGGCCAAAGTGCACGCCGGCATCGCTCGCCAGGTCGTCCAGCATGGCCAGCCGCTGGCGGCGCCCTGCGTGATCCTGTCCGGCGGCGAAACCACCGTGACGGTGCGCGGCAATGGCCGTGGCGGGCGCAACGCCGAATTCCTGCTGAGCCTGACCGACAGCCTCAAGGGCCTGCCCGGCGTCTACGCCCTGGCCGGCGACACCGATGGCATCGACGGCTCCGAAGACAACGCCGGCGCGATCATGACCCCGGACAGCTACGCCCGCGCCGCCGACCTGGGCCTGAGCGCCAGCGACGAGTTGGACAACAACAATGGCTACGGCTACTTCCAGGCGCTGGATGCACTGATCGTCACCGAGCCGACCCGCACCAACGTCAACGATTTCCGCGCCATCCTGATTCTCGAGAGCCCTAAACATGACGCCTGACAAAAAGGTCAAAATCCTCGCCACCCTGGGCCCCGCCATCGACGGGATCGACGACATCCGTGAACTGGTGCAGGCCGGGGTCAACATCTTTCGCCTGAACTTCAGCCACGGCGATCACGCCGACCACGCCCAGCGCTATCAGTGGATTCGTGAAGTCGAGCGCCAGCTGAATTATCCGCTGGGCATCCTGATGGATCTGCAAGGCCCAAAACTGCGGGTCGGCAAGTTCGCCGCCGGCAAGGTGCAACTGCATCGCGGTCAGGCCCTGCGCCTGGATCTGGACGCCACGCCGGGGGATGAACGCCGGGTCAACCTGCCACATCCGGAAATCATCGCCGCGCTGGAGCCAGGCATGGACCTGCTGCTGGACGACGGCAAGCTGCGCCTGAGGGTGGTCACCAAATACAGCGACGCGATAGACACCACCGTGCTCAACGGCGGCGAACTGTCGGACCGCAAAGGCGTGAACGTGCCGCAAGCGGTGCTCGACCTCAGCCCACTGACCGCCAAGGACCGCCGCGATCTGAGTTTCGGCCTGGAACTGGGTGTGGACTGGGTGGCCTTGTCCTTCGTGCAACGTCCCGAAGACATCCGCGAGGCCCGTGCGCTGATCGGCGACAAGGCGTTCCTGATGGCCAAGATCGAAAAACCATCGGCGGTCGAGCAACTGCGGGAAATCGCCGAATTGAGTGACGCGATCATGGTCGCCCGTGGCGATCTGGGTGTGGAAGTGCCGGCCGAAAGCGTGCCGCAGATCCAGAAGAACATCATCAGCACCTGCCGCCAGCTCGGCAAACCGGTGGTGGTGGCCACGCAGATGCTCGAATCGATGCGCTTCTCCCCGGCGCCCACCCGCGCCGAAGTCACCGACGTGGCCAACGCCGTGGCCGAAGGCGCCGACGCGGTGATGCTGTCTGCGGAAACCGCGTCCGGCGAGTACCCGCTGGAAGCCGTGCAGATGATGAGCAAGATCATCCGCCAGGTGGAGAACGGTCCGGACTATCAGGCCCAGCTCGACGTCAGCCGACCGAAGGCCGAAGCCACGGTGTCCGACGCGATCAGTTGCGCGATCCGCCGCATCAGCAACGTGCTGCCGGTGGCGGTGCTGGTGAACTACAGCGAATCGGGCACTTCCAGCTTGCGCGCGGCGCGGGAACGGCCGACGGTGCCGATCCTCAACCTGACGCCGAACCTGTCGACCGCTCGCCGCCTGACCGTGGCCTGGGGCGTGCATTCGGTGGTCAATGATCGGCTGCGTCAGGTGGATGAAGTGTGCTCCACGGCCCTGGAAATCGCCCAGGCCCAGGGCATGGCGCAGCGC
The DNA here is from genome assembly GCF_001984065.1 of Pseudomonas sp. KK4. Taxonomy (GTDB): domain Bacteria; phylum Pseudomonadota; class Gammaproteobacteria; order Pseudomonadales; family Pseudomonadaceae; genus Aquipseudomonas. The sequence continues at coordinate 12,939 of NZ_LYVP01000096.1, read as the reverse complement.
GGCGATACCTTATTGATTACCGCAGGTGTGCCGTTTGGGCAGCCGGGGTCGACTAACTCGTTGCGTATCGAGACGTTGATCTAGAGCGCCTTCACCGGCCTCTTCGCGAGCAAGCCCGCTCCCACAATGAATCTTTGTTCATTCATTGAATTTGTGGTGTACACAAATCAACTGTGGGAGCGGGCTTGCTCGCGAAGGAGGTGACACGGTTTCACTGACTTTTCAGAACTGCCATGCCTGCCAACCACTTCAACACCCACTGCCCCGACTGGGCCGAAGCTTTGCTCAACGGCTTCAGCCAAATCTTCCTCCAGCGCCATCCGCTGTGCGGCCTGCTGTGCCTGCTGGCCATTTTGTTCACCGCCCCCGCCCTGCTCGGCGGTGCCTTGCTCGGCGGTGTCGCCGGGTTGCTCACCGCGCAACGTCGCGGCTATGCCAAGGCCGATCGCCAGGCCGGGCTGTTCAGTTACAACGGCGTGCTGCTAGGCCTGCTGCTGAGCCTGTATTTCCCCTGGTCGGCGATGATGCCGCTGCTGATCCTGGCCGCCGGTGGCCTGAGTGCGATGATCACTCAACAGTGGGTCAAGCGCGTACGGCTCAGCCAATTCCTGCCCGCCTGCACCGCACCCTTTGTACTCCTGAGCTGGGTACTGCTGTGCTTTGCCACCCCCTCGACCCAGGCGCATCTGATTGAGGTCAGCGTACTGAACATGCTCGCCGCCCCGCTCAAAGGCCTGGGCCAGGTGATGTTCCTCGGTCATCCGCTGGCCGGTGCGATGATTGCCGCCGGGTTGTGGATCGCCGATCGCCGCGCATTCTGCTGGGCATTGCTGGCATCGGTCGCAGGCATGGGCTGGAGCCTGCTGCACCAGGATTTCTACACCGCATTGCTCGGCCTCGGTAGCTATAACGCCGTACTCGCCGCCCTGGCTTTCAGCGCCCGGCGCCAGCAGCCATGGCTGCCATTGCTCGGCATCGCATTGGCACTGCTGCTGACGCCGATGTTTGCCGCGGCCGGCATGCCTACCCTGACCGCGCCGTTCATCCTCGCCTGTTGGCTGCTGCGCACACTGATCCAAGTGCTCGGCAAAGCCACGATCGCCACTGCGCCTTGCACTCCTGAGGAGAATCAACCTAGGCTGCGCTGATCTTCGAGTCAGGCGTTATCCATGGACAGCAGCAAAAACTGGCGTGAACAGCTCTACGTCATGATTTTCCAGAGCGACACCAAGGCCGGCAGGCGCTTCGACGGCATTTTGCTGTTGATCATCCTCGCCAGCCTGGTGATCGTGATGCTCGACAGCATCGACACCATCCACAAGAACTACGCCGATGTGCTGGCCTATATCGAGTGGGGTTTTACGATCATTTTCCTCGGCGAGTACATCCTGCGGCTGTACTGCTCGCCCAAGCCCCTGCGCTACGCCTTCAGTTTTTACGGGCTGGTGGATTTGCTGGCCATCGTGCCCGGCATCCTCGCCCTCTATTACTCCGACGCGCAGTACCTGCTGATCATCCGGGTCATCCGGATGTTGCGGATTTTCCGCGTGCTCAAGCTCAGCCCGTACCTCAAGCAGGCCAACTACCTGATGTCGGCGCTGCGCGGCAGCAAACAGAAGATCGTGGTGTTCCTGGTCAGCGTCTGCACCCTGGTGACGGTGTTCGGCACGCTGATGTACGTGATCGAAGGCCCCGAACATGGCTTTACCAGCATTCCCAAAGGCATCTACTGGGCGATCGTGACCCTGACCACGGTGGGCTTTGGCGACATCGTGCCCAAGACCCCACTGGGCCAGGTGATTTCGTCGCTGGTAATGATCACCGGTTATTCGATCATCGCGGTACCCACCGGGATTTTCACCGCCGAACTGGCCAATGCCATGCGCGGCGAACAGCTGCAACATGATTGCCCGGTGTGCAAGAAAAACAGCCATGAACACGGTGCCGCGTTCTGCTCGCGCTGCGGCAATGCGCTGTTCCGGAAACTGGAATAAGCAAAGTGCTTTTTAATCTTTAAAGGCCTATGCAAGCCCGGCTATAGTCGCTGGCAAATTGCCTCAATATTTGAATAGAACAAGGAATTCGCAGTGAAAAAACTCTTTGGCGCTTCACTACTGGCCGCAGGCCTGGCCCTGACCAGCGTGGCCCAGGCCGCCCCGACCCTGCTCAACGTTTCCTACGACGTGATGCGCGATTTCTACAAGGACTACAACACTGCGTTCCAGAAGCACTGGCAAGCCGAGCACAACGAAAACATCACCCTGCAGATGTCCTTCGGCGGCTCGAGCAAACAGGCGCGCTCGGTCATCGATGGCCTGCCGGCCGACGTGATCACCATGAACATGGCCACCGACATCAACGCCCTGGCCGACAACGGCAAACTGGTCCCGGACAACTGGGTTACCCGCCTGCCGAACAACAGCGCGCCGTTCACCTCGGCCACGGTGTTCATCGTGCGCAAGGGCAATCCGAAAGCCCTGAAAGACTGGCCGGACCTGCTCAAGGATGGCGTGCAAGTCATCGTGCCAAACCCGAAAACCTCGGGTAACGGTCGTTACACCTACCTGTCGGCCTGGGGCTACGTGCTGAAGAACGGCGGCGACGAAAACAAGGCCAAGGCCTTCGTCGGCAAGCTGTTCAAGCAGGCGCCGGTGCTCGATACCGGTGGCCGTGCGGCGACTACCACCTTCATGACCAACCAGATCGGCGACGTGCTGGTGACCTTCGAAAACGAAGCGGAAATGATTGCCCGCGAGTTTGGCCGCGACCAGTTCGAAGTGATCTACCCAAGCGTCTCCGCCGAAGCCGAGCCACCGGTATCGGTGGTCGACAAAACCGTCGACAAGAAAGGCACCCGCGCCGCCGCCGAGGAATACTTGAAGTACCTGTGGTCGCCGGAAGGTCAGGAAATCGTTGCGGCCAACTACCTGCGTCCGCGTGACCCGGCGGTCCTGGCCAAGTACACCGACCGCTTCCCGAAAGTCGACTTCCTGTCGGTGGAGAAAACCTTCGGCGACTGGCGCACCGTGCAGAAAACCCACTTCAATGATGGCGGGATTTTTGATCAGATCTACGCCCAGTAATCCCTGAGCGCTTCATGAAAAAGGCGACCTCGATAGGTCGCCTTTTCTGTGGCCGATGAAAAACCTTTGTGGGAGCGGGCTTGCTCGCGAAGGGGGTGTATCAGTCAAAACCATAGCGCCTGACATGCCCCCTTCGCGAGCAAGCCCGCTCCCACTCTGGGGGTTGCGCACGGCGTTACATCGGTGGTGTCACGCCATCTTTGCCCGCCGAAATCGACTGCGCCGTCAGCGTGCCATCAGCACTTTGGGTGACAAAGGTGACGATCTTCACCCCCACTTTCAACAAGCTGCGATCCCCTGGCATCAGGTTGACGATCGGCACATCCTCCGGCACCAGGATCTTCTGTTGGCCCCCCTTGTAGTTGACGGTCAGCACCCGGCCATTGCTCACCACCAGGTCGCCGACGCTGCCGTTGGTCATGCTGCTGCCCTTGACCAAATCAAAGGGCCGATGACCGTCGCCGCTGCCCGCCAGTTCGGGCGGGAACACATGAACTTCCAGCGCCTTGAGGGTGCCATCCTCTTGTGGAACGGCGGCCGAGCCTATGTAGCTGCCGGGCTTGATGTCTTCGATATTGGCCAGGGTGACGGCGCGGACCTTGGTGTCGGGTACCAAGTGGATGACCACGTTCTCGCCGCTGTTGGCGTGGACTTTCAGGGCGTCGGGGCTGACGCCGGTGATCTCGCCGCGTACACCAATGCGCAAGCCCGGTGCGTCTTGCGCCAGGGCCATGCCAACGGAAAACAAGCCCATCAAACTGACCACCGAAACAATGCGAACAAACTGGCGGAACATCGAATTCATGGAAGTGCCCTCCTGAGCCCAGCGTGGAAAGGGAACATAAGCACGCTATCGAACAAGATGTAAGTGAATGTATCATCGAGTCATGAAATTTCACGCAGCGCTTGCCCAACGCACGTTCGCCACTCATTCCGCAACGGAATGACTGCTATCACCCCAGTCCCACTTCCGCCGCAATGACCGGGCCTTTAGCCTGCGCGCATTCCCTCCAGTTCAGCGAGACAGGTTATGAATCGAACAACTCAAGTGCCCCACGGCACCGCAACAATGACCCGAGGCATGGTGCTGCTGTTCGCCTTCTGCTGCGGCGCGATCGTGGCCAACATTTACTACGCGCAGCCGATCATCGGCCTGATCGCGCCGGACGTCGGCCTGAGCAACACCCTGGCCAGCTTCATCGTTTCACTGACCCAGATTGGCTATGCACTGGGCCTGTTCTTCCTGGTGCCGCTGGGTGATCTGCTGGAAAACCGCCGCCTGATGATCATCACCACCCTGGTGGCGATTGCCAGTCTGCTGGGCGCGGCGTTTACCGATCAGCCCAATGTGTTCTTGCTGATCTCGCTGCTGGTGGGCTTCAGTTCGGTGTCGGTGCAGATCCTCATTCCATTGGCCGCGCACCTGGCGCCGGAAGAGTCCCGTGGCCGTGTGGTGGGCGGGATCATGGGCGGGTTGCTGTTGGGGATACTGTTGGCGCGGCCGGTGTCCAGCGTGGTGGCCGATCACTTCGGCTGGCGTGCGATGTTCGTTATCGCGGCACTGTTGATGGCGGCGATCAGCATCGTGCTGGCGGTGACCATTCCCAAGCGCCAACCGGACCACAGCGCCTCCTACGGGCAGTTGCTCGGCTCGTTGTGGACCCTGTTGCGTCGGCAACCGGTGCTGCGTCAGCGTGCGTTTTACCAGGGCTGCATGTTCGCCACCTTCAGCATGTTCTGGACCGCTGTGCCGCTGGAACTGGCGCGCAACCATGGCCTGTCGCAATCGCAGATCGCCCTCTTCGCCCTGGTCGGTGCCATTGGCGCCATCGCCGCGCCCATCGCCGGTCGCCTGGCCGATGCCGGCCATACCCGCATGGCGTCGCTGCTGGCGCTGGTGTTCGCCAGCTTGAGTTTCCTGCCGGCGTTCATCCACCCGGCCTACAGCGTCATCGGCCTGGCGGTGACCGGCGTGGTGCTGGATTTCTGCGTGCAGATGAACATGGTGCTCGGCCAACGCGCGGTGTACGCCCTCGACGCCAAAAGCCGCAGCCGTCTGAATGCGTTGTACATGACCAGCATTTTCATCGGCGGTGCGTTCGGCTCGTCAGTGGCCAGTGCGGTGTATGAGCATGGCGGCTGGTTGTGGATCGTGGTGGTCGGCAGTGCGTTTCCATTGCTGGCGCTGGTGCGGTTCCTGAGTGTTTCGCAGAAGGCTTCGTTGGCGACCGCTTAAACCGCCAAAAGCTTCGCGGGCAAGCCCGCTCCTACAGGTTTCCGTGGGAGCGTGGCTTGCCCGCGATGGCGTTTCAACGGCCACCCTCAAGAGCGAACCAACTTCTCCATCGCCGCATCCGCCAGAAACGATGAGCGGCTTTTGACATTGTGCTCGCGCACATAGCGGTCGATTCGCTGAATCACGTAACCGGGAAGCGTGACGTTGACCTTTTCGGTCTTGCCCAGATAGGGCGAGATATCCAGCTCCAGCATGCCCCATCCCATATGGGCAAACTCAGGATTGCCTCGATGTTCGGCGGCGGACGTCGGCATCGGAATCGTCTGCGCGCTGGCCGCAATCTCCTGCAGCAGGATGTGCGCGATCTCGACCGCCGCGTTATACGCCTCTTCAAAAGTATCCCCGGCGGTAACCGCGCCTGGAATATCGGGGATCTGAATACCGATGGCGGTGTGCTCATCGCCCCACTCGATACAGATTGGATATTGCATTATGGATCTCCTGCGTAACTGCCTGGCGGGTAGTAAAGCCCGGCTCGCCTCCTGATGCTCTTGACCGTCCCGACCGGTAAATCCTTTTTCGGATGGGGTACGGGAATGGTGAACGGGTTGTAACGGTGGGTGAAGATGTGATGACTGCCTGTGACCCGGTCCAAAAATCCAGCCCGCCTCCATCAACTCCTTGATCAGTAGCCTGCTCTGCACCATCCGCCTCCTTGCTTCGGCCTTAATAAAAGTAACCCTGGAGTTATATTTACTCAAGCACAAAAACCCGGATCACGATGTTCGGTTGTTTTACAGCGTGTGATCACATGATCATGAGCGTGGCGGATACCTCGGTGCATGCACTGGACCTGCTCGGCCCTGCCGATTAGCCCAGGTACACATGCATCCTGTGGGAGCGGGCTTGCTCGCGAAAGCGTCAGGTCAGTCAGCATCTGTGTTGAATGCACCGACCTCTTCGCGAGCAAGCCCGCTCCCACACTGGATCTCCACAATTTTCAACATTGCATAAGGACATAGGATGGATCGCCTCGCCGCAATGGAAACCTTCGTCTACGTGGTGGAAACCGGTTCGTTTTCCGCAGCCGCACGGCGTCTGAATATCGGCCAGCCTGCCGTATCGAAAACCATCGCCCAGTTGGAAAACCGACTGGCGGTCCGGCTGTTGTTGCGCTCGACCCGAGGCCTGACGCCCACCGAAGCCGGGCTGGCGTTTTTCGAGCGGGCCAAGCGTGCGATTGAAGAAGCGGATGAGGCGGACAATGCCGCTCGCGGTGCTGCCAGCGGGCTCACAGGCAGCCTGCGCATTTGCGCCGCCGTGACCTTCGGGCGCATGCACGTTGTTCCGCACCTGGGCCGGTTTCTTGAGCAAAACCCTGAACTGAACATCGACCTGATGCTCGACGATCGCAACGTCAATCTGGTGGAAGAAGGCGTCGATGTTGCCCTGCGCCTTGGTGTGCTGAGCGACTCCGGGCTCACCGCCCGCAAAATCGCCGAATGCCGGCGAGTGGTGCTGGGTACACCGGCCTATTTTGAACAACACGGCGAACCTTCCTGCCCGGATGATCTGAGCAGTCATCAGGCGGTGGTCTACAGCCTGGGCGGAGGCGCCCATTGGCAGTTCGACAGGGACGGTGAAGCACAGCCGGTGACCATCAGCGGCCGCATCCGCGTCAACGCCGCCGAAGGTCTGCGTGAAGCGGTGCTGGCTCACCTCGGGCTGACCATGGCGTCGCAGTGGATGTTCGCGCCGGAGCTGGCCAGTGGCGTGGTCCGGGAGGTGATGAGCGATTGGGCGTTGCCGAATCAGGATCTCTGGGCGGTGTTTCCGACAGGAAGAATGGCCAGCGCGAAGGCGCGGGCGTTTGTGGAATATGTGGAAGGTGTGATTGCCAAAACTGCCTGAATTTTCGACTGTTTCGTTTATTGCGATTTTCGTTTAATTCGAATAGCCTTCGGAAATCGACAATTCAGACTATTGGAAACCGCCATGCCCACCGTCCTTCACCCGCCAATCAATCTGCCCGTAGAGCGTGAAGTTCGGGCTGCGATCGAGGGTCAGCGCGTGCTGGCCGCCTACCTCGCCACTCAGTACGAAACCCAACGCATCCAAATCTTCGACGAACAAAATGAAGGTCATACCGTCGAACTGCCTACCTCGGCACTGCGACTACTGGCTGATATCCTGGCAGAGCTTGCTGCAGGAAATGCCGTCAAAGTCGTCCCGGTTCATGCGGAGTTAACCACCCAGGAAGCTGCCGACTTGCTGAATGTCTCACGCCCACACCTGATCAAACTGCTCGAGTCCGGCGACTTGTCCTACCACAAAACCGGCAAGCACCGACGTGTGCGTTTTGCCGATTTGATGGACTATAAAAACCAGCGCGACGCAGCCAGCGAGCAGGCAATGATGCTACTCGCCGAGCAAGCACAGGCGTTAAGGACAGGATACGAGTGAGGCAATCTTCTTTTACCGCTGTTTACGACGCTTGCGTTCTTTACCCCGCGCTGTTGAGAGACTTACTGATGTGGCTCGCACTCTCCGGTCTTTTTCGGGCGCGATGGACACAGGAGATTCACGACGAATGGAAACGCAATCTGTTGAAAAACCGTCCGGATCTGACTGTTCAACAGCTGGATCGCACCTCAGAGCTGATGGATATCGCCATACCCGACGCTTGTGTCTGCGATTACGAAGAATTGATCAAGGCACTGACACTGCCCGACATCAACGATCGACACGTGTTGGCTGCCGCCATTAGGTGCAACGCCAGTGTCATCGTGACCTTCAATCAGAAGGATTTCCCCTGTTTGGCCTTAGGCCCTTACGGCATCGAAGCCCAGCACCCTGACGAGTTCGTCGACAACCTGATTGATCTCGATTCCGCCGCCGTGATTTCAGCCGCGCGCCAACAACGCAATCAATTGAAAACGCCCCCAATGGATGTAAGTACCTATCTGGACCTTTTGTCCCGTCAAGGTCTGGTTCGATCCGCCAAGGCTCTGAACGATTACCGGGCGATGCTCTAAAGCACGCAACCATCAAACCCCACACTCACATTCCCCGGCAACGTCCCCCGATGCTCCATCAACCACGCATCCAGCGTATGCCCGACATGGGTCAACACTGCCGCCACCGGGCGCAGTTGATCGATGCACGCAAGCGCCAGGTTCAAATCGTTGTGATTCCTGGGTGCCTGCGGTTGCGGCGGCATCGAGCAGTCGAGCACCAGCAAATCCAATGGCTCGCGTTGCAAATGCGCCAAGGTGTTGTCAGGCAGGCCAACGGTATCAGTGAGGTAGGCGATGCGCCGTCCTTCGCCCTCCAGCAGATACCCCAGGGTGGGTCTGGAGTGCTGCAACGGCAACGCCGTCACGCTCAATTCGCCAAACAAGCGAGTTTCAAACGCCTCGAACGGCCGGCTGAAATCCAGAATGCCCGGGTGTTTGTAGAGGTCCGCCAACCCCTCCGGGTCGACCGGCCCGTGCACCGGAATCACCAGCCCCTGCCCCCAGCGCAGGTGCAACAACCCCTGTGCATGGTCAGCATGGTAGTGGGTCTGAAAAATGCCGTTGAAGCTGCGCGGGGCGAAGCGCTCGGTGAGGTCGGGCAGGCCGCTGTCGATCAGCCAGCGCTGGTCGCCGCATTCGATCAGCGCGCAGCAGGGGCGTCGGCGCCAGCGTTCGTCGATGTGCGCCCGTACGCAAGCCTGACATTCGCAGCCATAGACCGGCACCTGTCGGGCATCGCCGGTGCCCAGCAGTGTCAGGCGCATGCCGGATGCTCGCCGATGCAGGCCAGCAAGCCTTCGACCGTATTTGCAAGCGCGCCGGAGTTGTCGAGCAGGTGCACGTTCGGGTCTTCAGCCAGCAAGCGTTCACCAAAGCGATCATTGCGCGCCAGTCGCTGTTCGATTTCGGCCATGGACTCGCGCCCCCGGGCCAGCAAGCGTTGACGCAACACCGCGGTGTCCACCGTCAGCAACACCACCTGCACATCGGGATAACGTTCGCGGGTCTGCGGCAGATGCCCGCGCGAACCGTTGACCAGCACGTCGTCCCCCGCCGCCAGCCAATCGTCGATCTCCCGCGGGATGCCGTAGGCCAGGCCATTGGCCTGCCAGCTCAGGGCAAACGCACCCTGAGCCTGCATCTCGGTGAACTGCTGCAGGCTGACCCCCAGCGCTGCCTCGCCCACCGCCTCCGCCGAACGGGTGATGACCCGCCGCACGATGCGGCAGCCCCGTTCGGCCAAACGCGTTCGTGCGGCATCCAGCAGGCTGTCCTTGCCCGAACCTGACGGCCCGATGAGATAGATCAACCTGCCTGACATCAAAACACCCTCTTCGCTTGTCGCCATACTTGCTGGATCACTGGCAGGCCGTCCGAACTGCGCGCCTGGATCAGGTCGGCACGCAGGCCCGGCGCAATCTCGCCGCGATCGATCAGACCGGCGGCCCGCGCCGGGTTCAGACTGACCATGCGCACCGCTTCGGCCAAACCGATGCGCTCGCTCTGGGCTGACAGCACGAAGGCCGCCTGCAGCAGGCTGGCCGGATAGTAGTCGCTGGACAGGATATCCAGCAGCCCCTGGGCCGCCAGGTCAGCGGCCGCCACGTTACCCGAGTGCGACCCGCCGCGCACGATGTTCGGTGCGCCCATCAACACTTTCATGCCGTGATCGCGGCAGCCGCGCGCGGCCTCCACGGTGGTCGGGAACTCGGCGATGGTCATGCCGTAGCGCGCCGATTCCTCGACATGGGCCAGGGTCGCGTCGTCGTGGCTGGCCACCGACAGGCCACGGGCCAGGCAATGCTCGACGATCGCCGCGCGATAGCGGTCGCTGTAGGTCCGCGAGTTGGCCATCTGCAAGGTGATGAATTCGTCCATCTGCGTGGTGGTCAGGTGGTATTTGCCCATGTAGTACTCACGGTACTTGGACTCGAGCACGAATTGGCGCTGACCCGGCGAATGGTCCATCACCGACACCAGTTGCACCAGCGGGTTTTCCACCAGATCGCGGAACACGCTCAGGGTATCGGGGTGGCACAGCTCGCAGCGCAGGTGCAGGCGATGCTCGGCGCGGGTCAGACCGGCCTCGGACGCGCTGGAGATGGCCTCGAGCATCGCCGGCAGCTTTTGCATGCGGTTGCCCTTGGGGTTCACGTCGCCGATGGACACTGCGTCGAACACCGTGGTGATGCCCGCCGCGATGATCTGGGCATCGTGGCTGAGCACCGCCGAACGCGACGGCCAGTCCACGCCGGGACGTGGGGTCATGTGTTTTTCCAGGTTGTCGGTGTGCAACTCCACCAGGCCCGGCAGCAGGTAATCACCGTTGAGGTCCTTGGCCTGGGGCAAGCGACTCGGGCCCTCGGCCACCTCGGCGATCAGTCCGTCGCGCAGCAGCACGGTGCCGCAGAACACGCGGTCAGCGGTGACCAGTTGGGCATTGCTGAGGATCTGTTCAACGGGCATCGGCGTATTCCTCTTGGCTGACGGCGACTGGGGTCATGTCGAGATGGCGATCGGCAACCGCTTCGCGGGCGACGCGGTCGTGGAAGATGCCGATCAGTGCGGCACCGGCGTGTTTGGCTTCGTTCATCAGGTCCAGCACCACCTGACGATTGCTGTCGTCCAGCGATGCGGTGGGTTCGTCGAGCAACATCACCGGCCACGCCACCATGAAACCGCGGGCGATGTTGACGCGCTGCTGCTCACCCCCGGAGAAGGTGCCGGGCGCCAGTTGCCACAGGCGTTGCGGAATGTTCAGACGGCTGAGCAACAGCTCGGCACGCGATTGCGCCAGGGACCTGGACCAGCCGCGGGCCAGCGCCGGCTCCATGACCACGTCCAGGCAGGCCACCCGTGGGATCACCCGCAGGAACTGGCTGACGTAACCCAGGGTGCGCTGGCGCACCTGCAGAATGTCCCGGGGCTCGGCGCCCACCAGCTCCAGCCATTGCTCGTCGTGCTGCACGCGAATGCTGCCGCCCGCCGGCAGATAGTTGCCGTACAGGGTGCGCAGCAAGGTGCTCTTGCCGGCGCCGGACTGGCCGTGCAACACCAGGCATTCGCCGCCCGCCACGCTGAAATCCACCCCGCGCAGCACGTTGAGGACCACGCCGTTCTGCTGGTGCAGGGTGAAGGTTTTCGAGAGGTCACGGACCTCGATCAAGGTATTCATCATGGCTGCAACACCGAAGACACCAACAGTTGAGAGTAGGGATGCTGCGGATCGTCGAGGATCTGATCGGTCAGGCCGGTCTCCACCACCCGCGAACGGCGCATCACCATCAGGCGGTCGGCCAGCAGCCGCGCCACCGCCAGGTCGTGGGTGACGATCACCACCGCCAGGTCCAGCTCGCGAACCAGGCCGCGCAACAGGTCGAGCAAGCGCGCCTGCACCGAAACGTCGAGGCCACCGGTGGGCTCGTCCATGAACACCAGGCGCGGGCTCGACACCAGGTTGCGGGCGATTTGCAGGCGTTGCTGCATGCCGCCAGAGAAGGTCCGGGGCAAGTCGTCGATGCGCTGCGGGTCGATCTCCACCTGGCTCAACCAGTCCAGGCCCGCGCCGCGCAGTTGCTGATAGTTGCGTATGCCCTGGGCCATCAGGCGCTCGCCGATGTTGGCCCCGGCCGACACGCCCATGCGCAAGCCGTCCCGGGGGTTCTGTTCGACAAAGCCCCATTCGGTGCGCAGTAAGGTGCGGCGCTCGGCTTCGCTGGCGCTGTACAGGTCCAGCCACTGGTCCTGCTTGTCGCGGTAACCGATGCGCCCGCGTTGCGGCGGCAGGCGCCCGCTGAGCAGCGACAGCAAGGTCGATTTGCCCGAGCCGGACTCGCCGACAATCCCCAGCACTTCGCCGGGGTACAGGTCGAAGCTGACGTCCTGGCAACCCTTTTCCGGGCCGTACAGCAGCGACAGGTCACGCACTTGCAGCAGCGGTTCGGTGGACACGGACAACTCGTTCTTCAGCGCCTGGTTCATTGGCCCTGCTCCTGCTGGCTGACGCGCTGGGCGCAGTAATAAGTGTCGGAACAGACGAAGCGCTGGTTGCCGGCGTCGTCGATGATCAGCTCGTCGAGGAACGAGTCATGGCTGGCGCAGATCGCGCAGTTCTCTTCCCATTGCTGGGCTTCGAAGGGGTGATCCTCGAAGTCGAGGCTGACCACCCGGGTGTACGGCGGCACCGCGTACAGACGCTTCTCGCGACCGGCGCCGAACAGCATCAGCGCCGGGCTCATGTCGAGCTTGGGGTTGTCGAATTTGGGGATCGGCGAGGGGTCCATCACGTAGCGCTCGTCGACCATCACCGGGTACGCATACGCAGTGGCGATATGGCCGAAGGTGGCGATGTCCTCGTACAGCTTGACGTGCATCACCCCGTAATCGTTGAGGGCGTGCATGGTCCGGGTCTCGGTTTCCGAGGGTTCGATAAAGCGCAGCGGCTCGGGAATCGGCACCTGATACACCATGATCTGATCGGCGTGCAGCGGCGTTTCCGGAATACGGTGGCGGGTCTGGATCACCGTCGCATCCGGCGTGCTTTCAGTGGTGGCGACACCGGCGGTACGGGCGAAAAAGCGGCGGATCGACACGGCGTTGGTGG
>NZ_LYVP01000095.1 GCF_001984065.1 Pseudomonas sp. KK4 | reverse complement strand
CGATCACAGTGTGGGAGCGAGCCTGCTCGCGAAGGCGGTGGGTCATGCCTGGCGCTCAGTCGAGGGTCGGGTAGTCGGTGTAGCCTGCCGCGCCGCCGCCGTAGAAGGTGCTCCGGTCTGGTTCCGTCAGCGGTTCATTGCGTTTCAAGCGTTCCACAAGGTCCGGGTTGCTGATGAAGGGGCGGCCGAACGCGACCATGTCGGCGTGGCCGGAGGCGACGGCATCGAGGGCCATCTGGCGATCGTAGCTGTTGTTGGCGATGTAACGGCCGCCATAGGCCGCGTGCAGCGCCTTGAAGTCAAAGGCGTCCGCTTCGTTGTCGCTCTGGGTCTGGCCTTCGACGCAGTGCAGGTATGCCAGCCCAAGCCGTCCGAGCTGTTCGGCCAGATAGCCGTAGGTGCCCTGGGGATCACTGTCCAGCGGCGTATCGCCAACCGCCCGAGTGATGGGCGACAACCTCACGCCGACACGGTCCGCACCCCAGATGTGCGCGACGGCCTGTACCACCTCCAGTGGGAAGCGAGTGCGGTTTTGCACCGAACCGCCGTACTGGTCAGTGCGCAAGTTGGTGCTGTCGCGAATGAACTGCTCCAGCAGATAACAGTTGGCCGCATGCACCTCGACGCCATCAAACCCCGCCTCCTGGGCGCAACGTGCGGCGCGCTTGTAATCCTCCAGGATCAAGCCGATTTCCTCGGTGCGCAGTGCGCGTGGCATCGACGGTGTGTCCAGGGTCTGCGACTCGAGGAACACCACTTCCCCGGCCTGGATCGCCGAGGGCGCCACGGGAGCGGCACCGTTCTCCTGCAGGCTCACATGGGACATGCGGCCGACATGCCACAGCTGGCAGACAATCTTGCCGCCCGCCTCGTGCACCGCATCGGTGACCGGACGCCAGGCGGCCACATGTTCCGGCGTGTAGATGCTCGGCGTAAAGGCATAGCCGCGGCCCTGCCGGGAGATGTTGGTGGCCTCCGAGATGATCAGGCCCGCGCTCGCCCGCTGCCGGTAGTACTCGACCGCCAACGGCGAATGCACGCCGTCCATGGATGCTCGAGAGCGGGTCAGCGGTGCCATGGCGACCCGGTTGGCCACCTCGATGGCGCCGATCGAGAGCGGCGTGAAAAGATCGGATCGTTGGCTATCGGACATGTTGTTGACTCCAGGAGCGGTCGGCTTTAAGGGGAGGCATCTGCACCAGACGTCGGTTCGAGATCAGTTGCACGAGCTCGGCAACGCTGTCCTCGCGCCCTGCGACGCTGTTCAACGACGCGGGTATCTGCGAAATCATCCTGGGTTCGCCACGGGAACCAGCCCACAGCCATGGCTTGCTGACTCGGGAACCGAATACACATCCATTTGGGTTTAGTGGAAATCCACTTCGAGGGCCAGCGCGCTGGCGCAAAACCGGATCAATGGCGAGTGACACCCCCTCCGGGCGGGATCCGATGCGCGCCACAGGTGTTGTCGCCATCGGCGCGCTTGCAAGCTCTGTAGGGGGATTCAGTTCACCAGGTGGACCAGCCGAGGCTCAAGGGAGGTCGCAGTCACTTCAAGTACCGCCAGCGTCACCGGCAACTTGAAGCGTCTGCGCCCCGCGCTGCCGGGGTTGAGATAGAACCGCTCGCCCCGCCACTCCATGTGCGGCTTGTGGGAGTGACCAGTGATGATCAACCTCACAGCCGCATCGAGTTCGGCTGGCACATCGGCGATGTCATGCACCAACAGTGTCTGCCAGCCGTCGAGGTCAAAACGCAGCAGATCCGGGATGTTGTCGGCCCATGGCAACCCCAGGTCATTGTTGCCGCGCACCACCTGCAGCGGCGCGATGGCTGCCAGTTGATCGAGGATTGCCTGGCTGCCGATGTCGCCGCCGTGAATGATCCGCTCACAACCCTCCAGCGCCGTGAGCGCTTCAGGGCGAAGCAGGCCATGGGTATCGGAAATCACACCGACTTTCATGCGATCTCCAGAGACGGTTATTTGTCGACCTGCAATTGATGCACAAGAAACTCCAGCGAATCCACCGCAGTGCGGCAACTGTTGGCCGAGCGTAGCTGATCCCATGGCATCGCATCATCGGTGCAGAAATCGCCGATGCACTCGCTGTTCAATGGGGCATCGAGCAGCCCGAGCGGAACCCAGAAGTACGGCGACTGGCGCAGCACATTCGGCACGGTCGAGCCGCATTGCGAGCAAAAGTCATTACGGTAACCGCTGGGCTTTTGCCAACTGCCGATCACCCCCTGCCCTGCTTCCCAGCAAAAATCAGCGGCCTTCACCAACGTGGCCAAGTTGAACCCGACCCCGGTCTGCCTGCGGCACAGGCTGCAATGGCAGCGATAGAAAAACCGCGGTTCAACCGCCAGGCAAAAGCGCACGGCGCCGCAAAGACAGTGTCCTGATGTCATGAGTAACTCCTTGGGAAAGCGATTGAGGTGTCATGGAAGCGGTGTTGCGTTGCGATCTACGGCATTGTTGACGTGAAACTCTTTGCCAATTCCCCCATAGCCCGCCGGAAAGCCTCCTTCACCGACAATCGCGCAGTATTTTGTCATCCTACCCTGGATTTAACGTGCACCTATTCATGCCTGTTCACTGATGACAGCTGCAAACTCTTCGGGTGTTGGGCTTTGCGGCCACTGCGCCACCCCCTCCGGCAGCGAAATCCAGGGCTGCTTTCGCTTGACCCAGATGTGTGCCAAAGGTGCCAGACGGTCCGCGCCGTGGAGTATGCCGGCCCGCACTACACGCATGCCGGGAGCAGCATCCGTTTCATTGAACAGCCGGGTGAAACACGTACCGCAGGCGTACTGCGTGGAGGTATGCCCTTCTGCGGCAAGGGTATAGGTCTGCGTGTTCCCCGACACTTCAATCGCCTGAGCCGGACAGAGCATGTGCAACGCAAACGCACTGCCACTCCAGCGTTGGCAATTGAGACAGTGGCATGCGTACAACGGCGCAAGCGTTTGAACCTGCAGGTGAAGTTGGACTTGTCCGCATCGGCATTGTCCGGTGAAACCCATGGTGTTGCTCCTTATACTGCTGCGCTACGAATGAGAGGTGCATCTTCCATGTTCGTCGAACCCTGCAGAAGACAATTAATGGAGCAACCGTTGGTACAAAATAGATGAGCGGCCTTGAATGGGAAAGCCAGCGGGTGTTCCTGGCAGTATTGCGCAGTGGCAGCCTGTCAGGCGCCGCCAGGTTGTTGGGCATTGCACAGGCAACGGCTCGGCGACGCCTGGAAAGTCTTGAGAGTGGTTTGGGTGTGAAGCTGTTCACCCGAACGAGCGCAGGTCTTGTGCCGACCGCATCGGCACGTGGGCTTGTTCACCATGTCGAGTCCATGGCGATGGCTGCCGAGGCGTTCAATCGCATGGCCAGCGCTGAAACGGATGTATCGTGCGGGACCGTCCGTCTTGCCAGCAGCACCTTTTTGGGCGTTGAGGTTCTGCCTGGGTTGCTGCGAGAATTTCATTACAGGCACTCAGCGTTGAGGCTTGAAATCAGTATCGACGATTCCCTGGAGAACATTGCCCGACAGGAGTCCGACATCGCTGTGCGTCTCGTGCGGCCAACAGAAGCTGACGTCGTCGGGCGACGCACCGGTGCTCTGCGCGTTGGTTTGTATGCAAGTGCCCAGTGCCTTGAACACTATGGCGAACCGGCGAGTCTCGAGGCCTTGCGCCGCTTGCCGCTGATTGGCCCCGACCGGCACGGCGCCGATATGCGCCGGCTGATCGAGGTGGGGCTGTGTGAGGCGGACCAGCCATTTTCTATCGCCACCGATAATCACCTGGCGCAACTCGCTGCGCTGAGAAACGGCCTTGGCTTTGGCTTGTGCCCAGCTACCGTTGCGGCGAACTATGGGCTGATCCGGATTTTGCCTGACAGCTTCGGATTCGACGTTGACGTCTGGATTGCCATGCACAATGACCTGCGCAAAGTCGGACGCATTGCCAGAACATTTGAAGCCCTGAGTGAGGCGCTGTCTGGTTATCTGGACGAAAGCGATTAGTCGAGGACGGACAGCAGAAGCCGTTCGACGCGGACGCCTTCAGTCCCGTAGAGCAGTGAATGAACGCTAACGTGACCTGTTCATTCACAATCACCAGTTTTGCTCTTTGTTTGCACTGATTGCTGCTTGTATAACAGCAACAACAGCGCTGTGGCGGCAAGCAGCGCACCCGCGAAGAAAGTGCTGCCTGACCCAACGCTTTGCCAAAGCCAGCCCGCCAGAATGCTGGCCACCAGCATGCACACACCACTGACAAGATTGAAAATGCCGAAGGCTGTCCCCTTGAGCGCCTCGGGCGCTTTATCGGCTACCAGCGAGGCAAGAATGCCCTGGCTGAATCCCATATGAAGCCCCCACAAGGCAATGCCCAACATCATCGTGATGATAGAACTGGACTGGGCAAGCACCAGATCCGCCAGGATGAGCAGCCCCATCCCCACACAGAGCAATCCGGTGCGGCGCACGCGATCGGATAGCCAGCCGACCGGATAAGCGGACAGCGTATAGAAAAGTGCCATCACTACCATCACCAGTGGGGTCCAGGTGATCGACAGGCCTGTCTGTTGCGCCCGCAATACCAGAAACGCCTCGCTGAAACGGGCGAGCGTAAACACCCCTCCTACTGTGACAACCCACCAATAGCCAGAGCTGAAGTCGTGCAGGACTCGCCAATGAATGGGAGATTGGAAGGCGTGAGCGCTGGGGCGGTGTGTGGGTTCCTTTACGTCTGTGACAATGAGAGCCACTGCCACCGCCGCCGGAATAACTGCAAACCACAGGACAAGCTGTATATCTGCGAGCCATAACATGAGCACGATGGCCAGAGCAGGGCCAAGCACGGCCCCCAGGGTATCCATCGACTGCCGCAGTCCAAAACAGGCGCCACGAATTTGCGGTGGCGACACATCTGCGATCAGCGCATCCCGGGGTGCCCCACGAATGCCTTTGCCAATTCGATCCAGCAAGCGTGCGGTAAAGACCACTTCAACGGTTTGAGCCAGAGGGAAAAGTGGTTTGGTCACAGCCGCCAAACCATATCCGAGCAACAGCAATCCTTTTCTGCGCCCCATGAAGTCGCTGATAGCGCCAGAAAATATCTTGACGAGCATGGCCGTCGACTCCGCAATCCCCTCGATCACGCCGACGGCCAATGGACTGGCCCCCAATGTCGTGACCAAAAACACAGGCAGTAAACTGTGGACCAGCTCAGAAGACAGATCCATGAACAAGCTGACAAAGCCAAGAGCCCAAATCGTGCGCGGAATGCGAGGACGTTCAGCTTTGGTGTTTGAACCTGTGCTATTCACCTGTTTCTCCTGTGCTCATGGGCCGATCATCGTTGCCATCATGAATGGGCTGATGGGACGCTGCACAGCCGTAGAAAACTTGCCACAGACATATGGATATCCGTATATTTGATTTTCCATATGTATACGGCACTTCACCATGCTCACGCCAACGGAAGTATTCAAAAGCCTGGCTGACGAAACCCGCGCCCGCGCCACGCTGCTGATCGCCAGCCAGGGTGAGCTGTGCGTCTGCGAACTGATGTGCGCTCTGGACGACAGCCAACCGAAAATCAGCCGCCACCTCGCGCAACTGCGCAGCAGCGGCCTGCTGCTCGATCGTCGCCAGGGGCAGTGGGTCTACTACCGCCTGAATCCGCAGCTGCCCGCCTGGGTGCACGAGATCCTGCAGGTGACGGTGCAGGCCAACGCCGACTGGCTGCAGAACAACGCCTCCCGTCTGCAGAACATGGATGGCCGCCCTGTGCGCGAAGCGGCCTGCTGCTGAGCCCAAAACCCTTGAAGTCCTTAGAAACGGTAGGAACACACCATGCGAGTCCTGTTCATGTGCACGGCCAACAGCTGCCGCAGCATCCTTTCAGAAGCCATGTTCAACCACCTGGCGCCCCAGGGATTCGAAGCGGTGAGCTCCGGCAGCTTTCCCAAGGGCCAAGTGCTGCCACGCAGCCTGACCACGCTGCAACAGGCCGGGATCAGCACCGAGGGCTTGAGCAGCAAGGGCAATGACGCCTTCGAGGACAACTTGCCGGATATCGTCATCACCGTGTGCGACAAGGCCGCCGGTGAAAGCTGCCCGGTGTATTTCGGCCCGGCCCTCAAAGCCCATTGGGGCCTGGAAGATCCTTCCGACGTGGCAGGTGACGAAGCCACGGTAGACGCCGCCTTCCGCGCCACGCTGGCGCACATCGAGCGACGCTGCACAGCGTTCCTCGCCCTGCCCTTCAACACCCTCAACCGCGATGAACTCAAACGCGAACTGGACCGAATCGGCGCCCTCTGAGCAGGAAAAAACATGTCTGAACAAC
Source organism: Pseudomonas sp. KK4 (assembly GCF_001984065.1). Taxonomy (GTDB): domain Bacteria; phylum Pseudomonadota; class Gammaproteobacteria; order Pseudomonadales; family Pseudomonadaceae; genus Aquipseudomonas. Next base: position 14,057 of record NZ_LYVP01000095.1, on the reverse strand, counting down.
TGCCCAACCTTGACCTCTCCCTGTTCGCCAACGCAGGGATCGCACCCCGTCCGGGCGAAACCAAGCCGCGCATCCTGCTGCTCTACGGATCGACCCGCGAGCGCTCCTTCAGCCGTCTGCTGGTCGAGGAAGCCGCGCGCCTGCTGGAGCACCTGGGCGCAGAAACCCGCATTTTCAATCCTTCGGGCTTGCCACTGCCCGACGACGCACCGGTGACTCACCCCAAGGTCCAGGAACTGCGTGATCTGGTGCTGTGGTCCGAAGGCCAGGTCTGGTGCTCGCCGGAACGCCATGGCGCGATGTCGGCCGTGTTCAAGGCGCAGATCGACTGGATCCCCCTGGAACTGGGCGCGGTTCGCCCGACCCAGGGCAAGACGCTGGCGGTGATGCAGGTGTGCGGCGGCTCCCAGTCGTTCAACGTGGTCAATCAACTGCGGGTGCTGGGACGCTGGATGCGCATGTTCACCATCCCCAACCAATCCTCGGTGCCCAAGGCCTTTACGGAATTCGATGAAGCCGGCCGGATGAAACCGTCACCGTTCTATGACCGCGTGGTCGACGTGATGGAAGAGCTCGTGAAATTCACCCTGCTGCTGCGCGACCGCCAGGAATTTCTGGTGGATCGCTATTCGCAGCGCAAGGAAACTGCCGAACAACTGATGGCTCGTGTCAATCAGCGTTCAATTTGAGGTGGTGATGCCTGGACGACGCCGCACAGATCCAGGCCATCGACGTCCAATCCCCACTGCCGACGAACCCTGCCCGCGCACAGTGGTCACAACCAGTGATGGCACCGTAATCGATCAAGGGCCTCGGGCCTGAAAATACGGTGCTTGCGATTCACACACTTCAGGGTGCAGGTGCCGGCGCTGCTCGCCTCCAATGCTCCCTTGTCGGAGTACGCTAATGACCCAATCAATGCGGTTTTTCCTGTCTTTCTTCCTGGCGGCCATGACCCTGGCCTCGGCAAGCCTGCTGAACACGGCGGGTGCGGCGACCGCCGAAGACCTGAACACTGACGCTCGGCAAGCGTTGCAAACGCTCTACAAGACCAATCCCTTCTCAGAAACCATCTCGCACAAGGCCAAGGCCATCCTGGTCTTCCCGAAAATCATCAAGGCCGGCCTGGTGTTCGGCGGCAGCTATGGTGAAGGCGTGTTGATGAAGGGCAAGCAGGTAGAGAACTACTACAACTCCGTCAGCGGGTCGTGGGGCCTGCAGGCAGGCGCCCAATCCTATGGCTACGTCGTGTTTTTGATGACCGACAAAGCGGTGAAATACGTCGCTGAAACCAAGGGCTGGGAAATCGGCGTCGGCCCGACGGTGGTCGTGGTGGATGAAGGGGTGGCGAAGAACCTGTCCAGCTCGACGCTCAAGGATGATGCCTATGCGTTTATCTTCGACCAGCAGGGCCTGATGGCCGGGATCAGCATCGAAGGGACCAAGATTTCCTTGATCAAACGCTAACGGGGTTGTCTGGATGATCGGGTTGTCCGGTCGTCCTTCGCGAGCAAGCCCGCTCCCACAGAGAGCCTGCGGTGAACACAGCGTTTGTGTTCGTCGCCAATCAAACGGTGGGAGCGGGCTTGCTCGCGAAAGCGCCATGTCAGTCGCCAAAGATGTGGAATCTAAAGCACCGCTAAAAACTGAACCGCTGCAAAATAACCCCCAACCCCTCACTCATCGCCTTGAGCTCCTGGGTCGTGCGCACAATTGCACCCTGGGCCGCAGCATTCTCTTCCACACTCTGCGCCACCCGCTCCACATTGCTGGCCACCTGTTCACTGGCCGAGCGCTGCTCCTGCAACGACTGCGAAATGAAACTCACCGCCGCCAGCGACTCGTCCAGCGCGCCCTTGATGCTGCTCATGGACTGCCCTGCACTTTCGACCAGTTTCTGCCCGTGACTGACCCGCTCACAGCCCGCCGCCATGCTGTCCTTGGCCTTGACCATGCCGTTCTGGATGGCGTCCACCAGCGCAACGATTTCAGTGGTGGACTGAGCCGTGCGGGCCGCCAAACTGCGCACCTCGTCAGCGACCACGGCAAACCCGCGGCCCTGTTCACCCGCACGCGCCGCTTCGATGGCGGCATTGAGGGCCAGCAGGTTGGTCTGCTCGGCGATCCCGCGAATCACCGCCACGATCAGGCTTATATCGTTCGACTGAATCGCCAGCTGATCGATGTCCGATGAGCTTTTGGCAACCAGGTCGGCAATCTGCTGCATCTCCTGGATCGAGGCCTGCATCACCGACAACCCCTTATCGGTGATCTCCCCAGCGACCTGCGCGGTGCTGTGCGCCTGTCGTGCATTGTCGGCGATGTGATTGATGCTCACCGACAGCTCTTCCACCGTCGCCGCCATGGACGACGCCGTCTCACTCTGCATCGCCGCACTGCTCATGCCCTGCTCGCTGGAGGCCGACAATTGCAGCGTCGCCCCCTCGATCTGCTCGGACGCCTGGGTGATCTTGCCGATCATGTCGCTCAGGCTTTGCCGCATCGCCTGTACGGAATGCAGCACGCCAGTCGACGCCCCCTGATGATCCTTTTGAGTCAGGGCCAGCTTGCCCTCGGCGATGTTCGAACTGATCGCCGCCAATTGCGCAGGTTCAGCACCGAGCTGTCGACTCAACAGCCTGGAGAAATACAACGCATAGCCGGTACCGGCAATCAACGCCAATGCCAGAATCAACAGGCTCAGTTGCAGGCTGGAGGAATAGGCGACCTGGTTCTGCTCGAACTGGCTTTTGGATTCCACCAACTGCACTTCGATCAACTCGGAAAACTTGTCCGATATCGGGTCAATCAGCTGATACAACTGGTCAGTCGCGAAGCGCCCAAGCCCCACGCTGTCGCCCTGGCGCAACAAGCCCTGCAGGTTCTGCAACGGCACGCGAGTGGCCTCCATCAACGGGTCGATCTGCGCGATCAGTTGCGTCTCCGCCGGGATCAATTGCGTCGACTTATAGCCCTTCCACGTCTGATCGATCTCCTTCAACGCCTGCTCGATACGGCTCACGGATTCGGCGTTGGTAAAGTTGCCATTGCGCGCCTTGTGGGTTGCATCAACGATGTTGACCGCATACAGATCGGCAATCTTCTTCAAGTCCCGCAGCGGCACGACTCGGTCCAGATACACCGCTTCCAGGCTGCGTACAGCCGACTGCATGCCCAGAAGACCAAGGCTGCCGACGCACAACAATCCCAATAGCAAGGTGCTGGTCAACAGCAGCAGATGTGTTCGGATTTTCCAGCTTTCCATAGTCGGCTATTCCTGAATCAGGGTGTTCGGGTGGGCGATCAAAGGTGGATAGTGTAGTTGCGATATGACGCAGTGAAGGCAGATTGGCATCATGCACTGAGCCCATGAAAAAAGACGCTCTGCGACCGGCGAAAACATACGAATTAGCGACGACGAAAAGCCCCCAAGCCCGCCGTATAAACGCGGTAACTGTGGGGGCTTGTTTAAGATGTATGTCAACGATAACGCCGGCCAAGTGAATGATGCCGGCAGGGAACGATCAATCGCAGGCTGCGCCCCGATTCGAAGACAGCAGCTTCCTGACTTCGGCAATGATCAAGTCGATATTGAATGGCTTGGGCAACACGGCATCAAACAAATCCGAGCGCTGCATGCCGATGTGCGCCTGAGCGCCGCTCATCAGGATGATCGGTAAATGATGGCTTGAAGAGAGTGACCGGACGGCTGTAGCGAACTCCAGGCCGTCCATCACCGGCATCATGAAGTCGGTAATGATCAACGCTGGGCGCTCTCTATCGAGCACTTCGAGGCCCTTTTGACCATTGCTGGCAGTCACCACCATGAACCCCTCATCCTCCAGCGCGAAACTGAGGATGTCAGCTATCAGATACTCGTCGTCGACGACCAGGATGGTGGTCATTTTAATTTCAACCCACTCAAAGACTTAGGATATTGAACCGGGTGCTTGCTCAGTGGGGACTGAGGGTTCATGCCTTGAAGCCTTTTTCAGAAAAACATCTTGATCACGGATGACGACTTCAAATCTGGAAGGGTCGTAAGAGCTGTCTCGTACCTTGAGAATGGAAAGCGTCCTGCTTAGTTCAGAGTTATTTTCACAGAAGCGCATCAGCATCAGGTTGTCGACGATACTGGACAGGTCCGAGTTCGGTGCGCTGACCTCGGAGCCAAACAGATCGCGCATTTCCCAGGTAGCAAATACGGTCACGCCCCTCGAACGCAGCTCGTTCATCAATGCACTGAAGAAGTCAGTGATCCGCGCCGGATTGGTCGTGACCCGGGTCATGCCGCTCAGACTGTCTATGAACAGACGCTTGATGCCCTTTTCTTCAACAATGGCAAGCAGTCGTGCACCGAGTGCATCGAGCAGCCCCTCGGTGGTGGGCTGCCAGGCGATGGTCAGCGCGCCGCTCTCTTCCATGCCTTTGATATCGATGCCCAGTGACAGGCCTTTCAAGCGTAAACGTTGAGGGCTTTCATAAAAGCCAAAGTGCAGGCCCGGCGCATCCACCGTCGATTGAGCCAGGAACTTGAGACCCAGCGTCGTCTTTCCGATCCCCGAAGGCCCTATGACTAGAGACACGCTGGAACTGTGCAGGCCGCCGCCCAATATGCGGTCCAGTGATTCAATGCCACTGGCGATACGCGTCATATCGGCGCTGTCCGGCGACGATGGATGGCTGTACAGGCTCTCGAGCCGGGGGTAAACCACCAATCCCTTCTCGGTAATCTCGCACTCATGAAGGCCGGTCATGGCGCCGCTGCCGCGTGTCTTGCGCAGTTGAATGCGACGCACCGAGCGAGTGCCATAGAGTTCTTCACCCATCTCGATCACGCCATCCACCATGGTGTGCTCGGGGCTGCCATCGTCCAGACGGGAACTGGTCAGAAACAACACCGTGCAACCGGCGAACGCAGCGTGGCCTTGTAACTCGGAGATGAATTTTTTGGTGTCGATGGGCGAATCGGCTTTCGAGCGGGCATTGAGCAAACCATCGACCACCATGACCGTGGCTTTCTGACGGCTGATCTCGCGCCGGAGCAGTTTTACCACTTCATCCAGGCCTTCGTTTTCCAAGGTGTCAAAGGCACTGACAAACTGGATTTCGGCACCGACCCTGGAGGCATCGAAAAAACTCAGCGTGGACAGAAACTGAAAAAGGCGATCGTGGGATTCAGCCAACAGTGTGGCGACCAGCACCCGGCCGCCATTGTTCGCATGATGGAAACCAAGCTGGTTCGCGAGGATCGTTTTTCCAGACCCCGGGCGTCCCTGGATAATGTATGAAGCCCCCTCGACCAGCCCACCCTTGAGCAGGGCATCGAGCCCTTCTACTCCGCTTTGAAGGCGTTTTAGCTTTTCCACAATGCGACCCTGATCTGAAAATACGAGCTGTTTAAACCCTGTGGTTGGATGCTAACGCCATTTTTGATCAGGAGCTATTCAGATTGAATTGAAGTGGGTGTGGGGATCGTACTTTCTCTGTCGTAGCACGGGTGCAGTCAGCCCTTTCCCCATGCCCGCCTGATCGATTTAAACGGTAGTAGGCGCTCTTGCACGGCTGCAGGCGATCGGGCCGAGGCGTGTCGAGGCGCAGCGCTTGCCAGCACTGGCGCCTCATCGCCACATTGCTCGTCCCCTTCGCAGAAGGCTAATGAAATTCCACGTTATCGCGCGCCGCTGGATCCATCAGGTACGCCCGTGAGTAAGTGTTCGCATGCGCGTATCGCCGCGTCATGGTGCGGCAACAAAGCTTGTTCCGGTAGATTCGCGACTGTGTTCATCCAAGGGTCCTCGACTGCAGTTCGCCGCCCTGCAAGTGTTTCAACCACGGCGAGACCGCAAAAGGGTCCCATCAGCGGATCGTAGCCCCCCTCATGCACAGCGACGACCCGCGATTGGCACACTTGTTCAGCCAGATTCATCACCTGAGTCGTCAGCTCGCGATAGGCCCCGGAATACAGGAGTTGGCGGCCAAAGGGGTCCATTGCAGCAGAGTCAAATCCGCTCGCGATCACGATCAGGTCCGGTTGAAAGCGTCGCACCGCAGGCATTACGACACGTTCGAACGCGCCCAGGTAGGCCCCTCGCCCCGACCCGGCGGGCAGTGGGATATTCAGATTGGCACCCCGTCCGGGCCCCGTTCCGATGTCCTGCACCTTGCCGCGTCCGATGGGGTACAGGTCGTCCTGGTGAAGAGAAATCGTCAGCACCGACGGATCGTCATAAAAAAGGGTCTCGGTCCCGTTGCCATGATGAACATCCCAGTCGATGACCGCGACGCGTGCCACGGCTGCTGTTTGCTGCAGATGGCGGATTGCGACCGCGGTGTTGTGGAAGATGCAATAGCCCATCCCCTGACTGGCAATCGCATGGTGTCCTGGCGGTCGAATGAGCGCGTAAGCATTCGTCACAGTGCCCGATACAACTGCATTGAACGCCGATATGACAGCGCCTGCCGCAAGTCTGGCAATGTCCGCCGATCCTGGTCCTACAGGCGTTTCACCGTCACCTGCGTCGTTCCAGGCAGGACCGGTCGGGTTCAGGATTCGATCGACATACTCCGCAGTGTGTACCCGCAACAGATCGGCTTCAGAGGCCGGACTGAAGGGTAGCGCAACGAGGTATTGATCGAGGCCGCTGCGCTTGACGAGGCTTGCAAAGCGTCGCTTGGTATCGCCCTTCTCAGGATGGTCGATGGGTTCCTGCCACGGCAGGCTCCAAGCCCGCGTGTCATGAGTCATGAATCTTTCGTCCCAAATCCAGCCGGTTGTCGTCATGGTTCCAACTCTACTTTTGTGTGTCGATAGGGATAAATTCTTTGCCCGAAACATCAGGCTGCCTTCATGGCTCGCCAGCGAGTCCTTCTTTTTCCACCAGGCTTCGCTCGTAGCTCAAATCAAGAGTCCGAGATGTGAGCAAATAGAGGAGGCTTGCGGCTACAAGACCTACAAACATCGAGATGTCGATATCGCCCATCCGGTGCGCTATCCATCCGGTGAAAGGCTCGGTGACGAAAAACGGAACCATCGTCACCAGTGCTCCGATATAGGCGACGTTTCCTTGCCATCCCCACCGCCCGTAAATACCGGCCGGATTGAACAGTTCGCGGATCGAATAACACCCCTTGCGAACGATATAAAAGTCCACCAGGTTTATTGCAGTCCATGGTGTGAACAGATAGGCCAGAAATACCAATACGTTGCCGTAGAAAACATTGAATTGTTCCTCCCCGACCATTGCCGCGACAACGCCAACGGACAGGGTCATCGCGACGATTGTGATCCCCCTCAGAAACAACGATGGCCGGACCCGACGGAAACAGTCAACGATCGAGATCAGGGTCAAGCTGCCTCCGTAAGCGTTGAGCGCCATCACCACCAGAAGACCGATGAACAACAATGCGACGGCCATTGGACCACCTCCTGCCATCAGGGCGTCGCCACCTTGCGCGATCGCCATGATGACGGAGACGCCGGGGGTCGCGGCCGCGAGCAAGGAGCCAAGGCCGATCACCCACAGCGCTGATATCGCTGAAGGCAGATAGGTCCACAGGAACGACGATCGAGTGGAAACGGTGGGTGGGAGGTAGCGGGAGTAGTCCGACACGTAGGGCGCCCAACCCAGCTGGAAACCTGCGACGATGACGAAGGTGGTCGCGAACGCATGCCATTGAATGGGCCCCGGAGTGAAAGCCCCCGAAGGAATCCCGCCCCGCGCCACTGCAGCAAAGGTGAGTATCACGACCGTCAAGGCCAACGGTGCGACCAGGAATCGGTTGACCCGATGGATCCACCGGTAGCCATACAGCGCCAAGGTACCGGCGATCAATACCGCGATCGGGAACCCCCAGGACGTTGGAATCCCGAGGAGGAAATGCAGACTCGATCCTGCAAGGATCGCGTCGGCGACGTTGTAGTTGAAGTAGTTCACAAAGGCGAAGACCCACACCGTGATCGCGGCCCCTAAAAATCCGAACTGTGCTCTGGACTGTACTAACTGGGGCAGGCCCAGGTGAGGCCCCTGCGAAGAATGCAGAGCCATGAAAAGGGTTCCGAACAGCGAACCGAACACGGTGGCAATCAGCGTCCAGAACAGTGAACCGCCAAGCGCCAGTGTGGTAACGCCGGTAGCCATTGCGGTCAGGTTGATGTTGGCAACCAACCAGACCGCACCCAGATGGCGCACCGTGCCATGGCGCTCGGCCACCGGTACGAAATCGACAGAGCGCCGTTCGGCACCCTCGAGTCGGCCCGGCTGAATGACCGGCGTCACCCTGGCTGTTTTCCCGTTTGATGTCGTTCCCATTTTCTTGTTTTCCTGATTGAGATTGATCGGGGCTGAATCACTGAGGCTTCATTCACCAAACTTTCCTGGCACCCTCCAATTGCTGGCCAATCGCAGTAACTTTTATTGCCTGTGACTCAACCCGCCACCATTGGCAGCGCTTGTCCCTTGGCATTTTCCAATAACGCAGCCGCCAGCCGATTTCGCTCGCTGGAATAGTCTCGGGTGATATTGGGGCCGCGTTGCCGGGTGGCCCATTGCGGATCCGCCAGTAATTCGGCGCCCTGCGCTTCCGGTAAGTGGCGGCCGCGGATCAGATCGGACAGCCGCTCGGCCAGCATCAGTGTGGGTGCCTGCAGGTCGCCAGCTGTGGCAGCGGGCATCAGCGAGGCATCTACTACCCGCAGTGCCTCCACGCCGCGCACCCGCCCGTCGGGGAACGTCACCGCAGCTTCGTCGCTGCCCATGCGACAAGTGCCGCAGGGGTGGTAGGCGCTTTCCAACTTCTGCTTGAGAAAGGCATCTATGGCGGCATCGTCCTGCACTGCCACGCCCGGGGCCAGCTCACGGCCACGATAGGGGGCGAAGGCCGGCTGAGCGAAGATTTCTCGCGTCAGGCGCACGCAGGCCCTGAACTCCGTCCAGTCGTCGCTATGGGTCATGTAGTTGAAGCGTACTCGCGGCAAGCTTTCCGGGCGGGTGTCCCGCAGTCTGACCCAGCCGCGGCTCTTTGAACGCTTTGTCCCGACATGCACCTGGAAGCCGTGCCCGGCGGCGAGTGTCTGCCCATCATAGGAGATGGCCAGCGGCAGGAAGTGAAACTGGATGTCGGGATAAACGATGCCCGCCCGGCTGCGAATATGACCGCCGCTCTCGAAGTGATTGGTCGCACCTGGCCCGCGCCGGGTAGCGAGCCACTCAATACCGATTTTGGCCTTGCCCATGAGGCTCTGGGTGGGAAACAGGCTGACCGGCTGGGTGCACTCCATCTGCAGGTAGAGTTCCATATGATCCATCAGGTTTTCGCCCACTTCGGGTGAGTCGTGGATCACGGCAATACCCTGTTGTGCGAGCTCCCGCGCCGGTCCTACGCCCGAGCGTTTGAGGATCACCGGAGACATGATGGCCCCGGCTGACAGGATGACCTCCCGCGTGGCCATGGCTCGGGCAGGCTTGCCCGCTACCGAAAACAGAACACCGGTTGCTCGTCGGCCATCGAACATCACCCGGTCGACCAGGCCGTCCTTGATTACACGTACGTTCCCCCGGGCGATGGCAGGCCGCAGATAGGCCCGGGCAGCGCTCATGCGGCGCCCGTCGCAAACGTTCATTTCCATCGGCCCGAAGCCTTCGTGCTGCCGACTGTTCATGTTGTCACTCAACGCATAGCCGGCTTCGCTCCCGGCTTTGACGAAGGCCTCATAGAGCGGATTGGTTTCCAGCCCCCGCTTGATGCGCATCGGCCCATTGACCCCGCGCAGAGAGCCTCCGCCCTCGACGTTTTCCAAGCGCTGGAAGTAAGGGAGCACGTTGGACCAGCGCCAGCCTTCGGCACCCAGCGCCTCCCATAGCTCATAATCCATGGGGTTCCCGCGAACCCAACACATGCCGTTGATCGACGATGAGCCGCCCAGCCCTTTGCCACGGGGCAGGTTCACTTGCCGCCCGTCCAGGCCAGGCTCCGGCTCGGTCTTCATGCCCCAGTTGAAGCGTTTGGTGTTCATCGGGATCGACAGTGCGGCCGGCATCGACACGAAGAGCGAGGCATCGCTGCCCCCCGCCTCGATCACCAATATCCGCAGGTCAGGGTCTTCACCCAGACGATTGGCCAAAACACAACCGGCTGCGCCGGCACCGACGATGATGTAGTCATAGTGCCCCTCGTCTTGGGGGCTGGATAACGATGTTTGCTTGAGAGTCGACATGGTAATGATTCCCGCAGACGTCATGCTGGAGGCAGACTCATTCGCCCCGCTCGGCAATGGCCGCGTCAGGTTCAGGGTCCGGGCAGGTTCAAAGGAGCGATTGCTTGGTTGGGCGTTGCGATTGATGTTTGTGATTGGCACCCAACTGTTCGGCTGGCTAACCGACAATCACATAGAACTTCAGCATTGGAACCGGTTGACGCCAGACGCCACAAAACCCCTTGGGCACCAGAAAGGAATCACCCTGGGTATAGGTTTCGCAGAAACCGTCTGCTTCGAGAGTGACCTCGCCCTCCAGTACCACCATGAACTCATCAGCCGGATAGTTCTCGTAACGCTCGGTGTAGGGTTCGCAGCGCCAGATACCCGACTTCACCGGTGGTTCGCTACGGCAGAAATAAGCATGATCCAGGCCCATCGGCCGGCCTTCGATCAGCTCGGCATGTTCAAGCGCCTCGTTCGGCAATTGCTGCCAGTCAGTTGGGCCGGTGGAAGAAAAACGGATGGGCAAAAGCATTATGGAACCTCGCAATAGCGTGTTGGGATTGACGTCCAAGCTAAAGTCAGGCTCCTATACGGACAAGTGACAAGATTTCAGCTTGAGTCACCTCAGGTTACGGAGCGCCCTTTTGAGAAAACACCAGTCGCTGACCGCGCTTCGCGCCTTCGAGGCCGTTGCCCGGCTCAACAGCATTTCGTGCGCCGCCGAAGAGCTGCATGTAACGCGTCCAGCTGTGTCAAAACAGGTTACGCAGCTGGAGAGCGACATGGGCTGCGCCCTGCTCCAGCGCACGGGCAATGTGATCCGCCTGACGTCGGCGGGCCGCGAGCTGTTCGCGGCCCTGCAACAAGCCTTCGAGTTGATCCAGCTGACCACCGATACCATCAGCCGCCGGGCACGACAGGGCGAACATCTACGGGTGCTGGTATGCCGCGACTTCGCCTCTAGCTGGCTGGCCGGCCAAGTGGGGAAATTCCTGGTTGCCAACCCCGGCATCTCCGTAGAAATCACCGCCGAAAACAACTTCAGCTTCCGCCTCGATGAAGATTTCGACTTCCGGATTTTCTATGGCATGCACGGAGCCAGGGCGGGTGCAGGACTGGAAGAAACTGAGCTGTGCCGCTGGATCGATGTGCTGGTCTGCACCCGCGCCTTTGCAGAAACCTATTTGGGTGAAGGCCACAAGCCTTGCGAAGCGCCGTACCTGATCGATGCCAATTACGATGTCTGGGACGAGTGGTGCGCCCTGACCGGGCTGGTGCCTGGTGGCCCTCGTCGCCAACAGACAGTGTTCAACGAAACCACCCTGTGCTTATCGGTCGCCGCATCAGGAGGCGGTCTGACCATCGGCGACAGCTTCCTTGCACTGCCCGCCATCCAGACAGGCGAGCTGATCGTCCCCTACCCACTGGGCCTGGTCAGCGCGCAGAACTACAGCCTGTTCAAACCCAAGGCAAGACCGAACTCATCGGCCAGCCAAAAATTCGAGACCTGGCTACGCAGTGCGATAGAGGCCTACCAAGTGACAGTGCGGCAAGCGCTCGCGGAAAAAGGCATTCGAGTGGTTGAGCGTACCGATGCCGGCGCCCTGAGCGCCGGTGTCGAATGAGTGTGCCGGACCCACTGGGAGTTGCTGGCGAAATACTGCCCCTGCCGACAGGTCGCAAACGGCCGATTCTGTTGAAAAGGTCGGATTTTCAGCTCGCCTGAACTCAGGCACGACTACCACCGGAGAACCTACTCACCCCATTGAGTGGTTTCTCGGCCCTTCCTTGACCTTTGCTGCTCTGTTAATGGGTTAGTTTGAGTGAGCGTAGAAAGCTGGGCCGCCTGGAGCAGCGGTCCAGCGGGCCTGAGTGTCCGTCAGCGACAGCCTTGGATAGCGTTTCGGCCAGAGCCTCTTCATCGAGGGCTTCAAGGTATTCGCGCACGGCACGGGTGCTCAGAGCCGGATCGCTCCAGTTGACCGGTTCATCACCCGGTACACCGCGCTGCTGGCTGGCATCCGCCTTGATGATACTGGCGTCTACGGCAAAGCCTTCGCCTTTGACCAGAGCAGCATCCATGCAGCGACGCAGCACTTCATTGAAAGATCGCTGTCCCGAAAACGGCCGTGTCTATTTTTGGAAAAGGTCGAGTGATTGGGGACTTCATCTTCAAGACTTAATCGGCAGAACCAGCGATACGCCAGGTTCAAATGGGCCTCTTCGCACAACCGCCGCTCAGAGCGAATGCCATAGCGATAGCCTACGATCAGCATGCGGATCATCAGGTCGGGATCAATCGACGGACGCTCAATCGGAACAACTGACGAGTTCAAGTTCGCGGGACCAGCGTCGATGACGAACTGCTGGTCCCGCGTGATTGGTAGATCAACGTTTTATGGCATCACATTTGTTACGCAAGTTGCTGTCTTGAATGTTGCCGCAGCTTTGGCCATTGACTCTGGCATTGCAGAAAGCACGTTGATCGTTGTCACTGATGTTGCCGCAACTTTGACCGTTCACTTGCGCCGAGCAACTGGCCCGAAGATCGTTGTCCCGGATGTTGCCACAGCTTTGGCCATTGACTTTGGCGTTGCAGTAAGCACGTTGATCGTTGTCACTGATGTTGCCGCAGCTTTGACCGTTCATTTGCGCCGAGCAACTGGCCCGAAGGTCGCTGTCCCGGATATTGCCGCAGCTTTGGCCATTGGTTCTGGCTTCGCAATAAGCGCGTTGATCGCTGTCACTGATGTTGCCGCAACCAGCATGGGCGTAGGTACTCAACATCAATAACATCGCAATGATAGCTCTCATCTCTCTCTCCATGGGGTGTCAGGAAATAGCCTGACGCTGACTGATCCAAGATGATTTTGTTGCTGTAACGAGATATCAAATTGACATCATTTTTTTGGAAAGTTCCATGGGGGATGCGACTTTCGGTCATACCGTTTTTATGTTTCGGCGGCACCTGAATCGCCCCTGACTTCGTAGGCAGCGGAGTGCCTGCTCCTGGCCGATTGTGTTGAGAACGTCGGTCATGGTTTCCTCAGCAGAAAAGTACACATCTGAGATTGAAATCTTTACTTTTGACAGAGGGTTCCGGACTCGGATTTCACATAGCAGCGTGCAAAAAAGGCGTTTTCACTCGTCAATGAACAGGCAGTTTTGGCAAACCGACTTTTTCAACAGAATCGGCCGTTTGCTGACTGATTGGCGTGCTAAACGGTCTCCGAATTCCCGATGTTTTGCCTTGTGTAAGAGGTTGGTGCTCACGCTTTAAACAACCCCGGAAGCGCGTGTTTAAAGCCTCCTACAGTTACCAGACGAAAGCCACAAAACCTTGCACCATTCCCTACGCTTACGCCAGAATCCGCCGGCTTGTGCGCCATGGACCCCGCCGGTAACTTGATTCGCGTCACTGCTCATCAGTGATCGGGTTTAGCAGCCCGGGGTTATAAGTAAGGTGCACTAGCACTGTCAGTCAGGCCTTCCATGCCTGCACTCGATGGTAGCTGTGCGCAGGGCGCCTTCGGGCGCGCCGGCTTTGCTAGCTTCCCCGGTCTGCTAACCTGCGCACAGTTGCCTCCCTCTCGTTTAGCAGCAAGGGGTAGGCACCCAATCCTGGAAGCAAGCCTATGTTCAAAGTCACACCCAACCCCCCGGAAACCGATCCGGCATCCCCCTACGAACCCGATTCCAAAAAGCTAAACGACGCCGCCGAGCGTGCCCTCAACTACCACTTCCCATCGTCAGCCGACATCAAAGCCACACCGCGCACCCCCAGCGCTTTATTCACCGTGAACCCAGCGACCACCACCGAAGACCTGATGGTGTACCTGGTCGAAACCCTGGCCTC
>NZ_LYVP01000094.1 GCF_001984065.1 Pseudomonas sp. KK4 | reverse complement strand
CAAAAGTATTCGACTGTCCCACCGCATTCGCGAGCAAGCCCGCTCCCACAGGTGTCTCATTGGTCACGGTCATTCATGCCCTGAATGGCAGACAAAGCCCAACCCCCAGCTACTATTGTGCCCAGCTCCCACATCTATAAGAGGCTGCGCACATGGGTCTTTCCTCTTTTAAAATCGCTCACAAACTGATCACCGGCGCAGGGGCCATCGAGCAACTGGCGGCCGAATTGACGCGCCTGGACATCGACAATCCACTGATCGTCACCGATGCCGCCCTGGTCAAGTCCGGTACGGTAGAGCTGGCGCTGGTGCAGTTGGGGGGCCGCAGCTATGAGATTTTCGACCGAGTGCTGCCGGACCCGGAAATCGCCATCGTCGAAGACTGCATGCGGGTTTACCGTGAAGGCGGGCATGACGGGCTGATCGGCCTGGGTGGCGGCAGTGCCATCGATATCGCCAAAAGTGTCGCCGCGTATGCCGGTTACCACGGCGAGCTCGAAGACCTGTTCGGCATCGACCAGGTGCCCCGCAAGGGCCCGCCGCTGATCGCCATCCCGACCACCGCCGGTACCGGCTCGGAAGTGACCAACGTCGCGATCCTCTCGGACAAGGTCGCGCAACTGAAGAAGGGCATCGTCAGCGACTACCTGTTGCCGGACGTGGCGCTGGTCAGCCCGCAGATGACACTGACCTGCCCGCGCAGCGTCACCGCCGCCAGCGGTGTCGATGCGCTGGTGCATGCCATCGAATCCTATCTGTCGGTCAATGCTTCGCCGATTACCGATGCCCTGGCCATCGGTGCGATCAAATTGATCGCCAAGGCGCTGCCCAAGGCCTACGCCAACCCGTCCAACCTGCAGGCCCGTGAAGACATGGCCACCGCCAGCCTGATGGCCGGCATGGCCTTCGGTAACGCCGGGGTAGGCGCTGTGCATGCGCTGGCCTATCCGCTGGGCGGGCGTTTCAACATCGCCCATGGCGTCAGCAATGCCTTGTTGCTGCCTTATGTCATGACCTGGAACAAGATGGCCTGCGTCGAGCGCATGCAGGATATTGCCGAGGCCATGGGGGTGAAGACCGCTCATCTGAGCGCCAATGAGGCTGCCGAAAAAGCCGTCCAGGCGATGACTGAACTGTGTGCTGCGGTGGAAATTCCTTCAGGCTTGCGCAGTTTCGGGGTCCCCGAGGAGGCCATTCCCGCCATGGCCGTGGAAGCTGCAGGCATCGAGCGTCTGATGCGCAATAATCCGCGCAAACTGAGTGCCGCGGACATCGAGAAGATCTACCGAGCGGCGTACTGATCATCGCGGTCACGGTGCGCGCGTCAAAGCATGAGGTATACAATGCGCGCCATCGTGATTTGGCTCAAAAAAGGTGCGTCATGCAGCCCTTCGTAATTGCTCCGTCGATTCTCTCCGCCGACTTCGCCCGCCTGGGTGAAGAAGTGGACAATGTCCTGGCCGCCGGCGCCGACTTCGTGCACTTCGACGTCATGGACAACCACTACGTGCCCAACCTGACCATCGGTCCGATGGTGTGTGCGGCGCTGCGCAAGTACGGCGTGACCGCGCCGATCGACGCGCACCTGATGGTCAGCCCGGTCGATCGCATCGTTGGCGACTTCATCGAAGCCGGCGCGACCTACATCACCTTCCACCCGGAAGCCACCCAGCACATCGACCGTTCCCTGCAACTGATCCGCGAAGGCGGCTGCAAGTCGGGCCTGGTGTTCAACCCGGCGACCCCGCTGGACGTGCTCAAGTACGTGATGGACAAGGTCGACATGATCCTGCTGATGAGCGTCAACCCGGGCTTCGGCGGGCAGAAGTTCATTCCCGGCACCCTCGATAAGCTGCGCGAAGCGCGGGCATTGATCGACGCGTCCGGTCGCGACATCCGCCTGGAAATCGACGGCGGCGTGAACGTGAACAACATCCGTGAAATCGCTGCGGCGGGCGCCGACACGTTTGTCGCCGGTTCCGCGATCTTCAATGCGCCGAACTACCAGGAAGTGATCGACAAGATGCGTTCCGAACTGGCACTGGCCCGCCCATGAGTGGTTTCGAGCAGCTGTTCCCGGGAAGCCTGCCCAAACTGGTGATGTTCGATCTGGATGGCACGTTGGTCGATTCGGTACCGGACCTGGCGGTGGCTGTGGATAACATGCTGCTCAAACTCGGGCGCGCCCCGGCCGGTATCGAATCGGTGCGTGAGTGGGTCGGTAACGGCGCGCCGGTACTGGTTCGCCGTGCGTTGGCCGGTGGTCTGGACCATTCGGCGGTCGATGATGCCGAAGCGGAACGCGCCCTGGAGATTTTCATGCAGGCCTATGGCGAAAACCATGAACTGACGGTGGTCTACCCCGGCGTGCGCGATACCCTGAAATGGCTGCACAAGCAGGGTGTCGAGATGGCGCTGATCACCAACAAGCCGGAGCGTTTCGTTGCGCCGCTGCTGGATCAGATGAAGATCGGTCGTTATTTCCGGCTGATCATCGGTGGCGATACCCTGCCGCAGAAAAAACCGGACCCGGCCGCGCTGTTTTTCGTGATGAAAATGACCAACATCCCAGCCTCGCAATCGTTGTTCGTCGGCGATTCGCGCAGCGATGTGCTGGCGGCCAAAGCGGCGGGGGTCAAGTGCGTGGCCTTGAGTTACGGCTATAACCACGGTCGACCGATTGCCGAAGAATCGCCAGCGCTGGTCATCGACGATCTGCGCAAGCTAATTCCCGGTTGCCTGGACCCGGCCGCTGAGATAACGTTGGCCGACGCTGTTCAACCCCCTTCTGGAAACGCCATCGTGGTGGTCACTCGCAAACTCTGGATGAAAGTCATCAAGGCCCTGGCCCGCTGGCGTTGGCGCGCCTGACTTTTACCTGGCCGGTCAAACCGGCGCGTTTGCATACCTGACTGTCAGACCCTCAAGCCACGAGGCACATCATGATCCGCGAAGAATTCCTGCGTTTGGCCGCTGCCGGCTACAACCGCATCCCGCTTGCCTGCGAAACCCTGGCCGACTTCGACACGCCGCTGTCGATCTACCTGAAACTGGCTGACCAACCCAACTCCTACCTGCTCGAATCGGTGCAGGGCGGTGAGAAGTGGGGCCGTTACTCGATCATCGGCCTGCCATGCCGCACCGTATTGCGCGTTCACGACCATCACGTCAGCGTGACCGTCGATGGCGTCGAGACCGAAAGCCACGATGTCGAAGACCCGCTGGCCTTCGTCGAAACCTTCAAGGCCCGCTATAACGTACCAACCATCGCCGGCCTGCCGCGCTTCAACGGTGGCCTGGTGGGTTACTTCGGTTACGACTGCGTGCGGTATGTGGAAAAGCGTCTGGGCAAGTGCCCGAACCCGGATCCGCTGGGCGTGCCGGACATTCTGCTGATGGTCTCCGATGCGGTGGTGGTGTTCGACAACCTTGCCGGCAAGATGCACGCCATTGTCCTGGCCGACCCGGCGCAGGAAGACGCTTTCGAGCAAGGTCGCGCACGCCTGGAAGAGCTGCTGGAAAAACTCCGCCAGCCGATCACCCCGCGCCGTGGCCTGGACTTCAGCCAGCAGCAGGCGGCTGATCCTGTGTTCCGCTCCAGCTTCACCCAGGACGATTACGAAAAAGCCGTCGACACCATCAAGGAATACATCCTGGCCGGTGACTGCATGCAGGTCGTGCCGTCCCAGCGCATGTCGATCGACTTCAAGGCGGCGCCCATCGATCTGTACCGTGCGCTGCGTTGCTTCAACCCGACGCCTTATATGTACTTCTTCAACTTCGGCGACTTCCATGTCGTCGGCAGCTCGCCGGAAGTGCTGGTACGGGTCGAAGACAACCTGATCACCGTACGCCCGATCGCCGGCACTCGCCCACGCGGGGCCAACGAAGAAGCGGACCTGGCGCTGGAAAAAGACCTGCTGTCGGACGCCAAGGAAATCGCCGAACACCTGATGCTGATCGACCTGGGGCGCAACGACACCGGCCGGGTGTCGGAAGTGGGTTCGGTGAAGCTCACCGAAAAAATGGTCATCGAGCGTTATTCCAACGTGATGCACATCGTGTCCAACGTCACCGGTCAGTTGAAGGCCGGCCTGACCGCGATGGACGCGCTGCGGGCGATTCTGCCGGCGGGCACCTTGTCCGGCGCGCCGAAGATCCGCGCCATGGAAATCATCGACGAACTGGAGCCGGTCAAGCGCGGCGTCTACGGCGGCGCCGTCGGCTATTTCGCCTGGAACGGCAACATGGACACCGCCATCGCGATCCGTACGGCGGTGATCAAGAACGGCGAACTGCACGTGCAGGCCGGCGGTGGCATCGTCGCCGACTCGGTGCCAGCGCTGGAATGGGAAGAAACCCTGAACAAGCGCCGCGCCATGTTCCGTGCCGTCGCCCTGGCTGAACAAACTCCGCAAGGCTGACCGATGAACGCCCGTCTGCCGGCCGCCTTGAGCGATCAAGCGCTGGACGCGGCGGGCCCTTCATTCGACAGCCGTATTAGTAGTCAGTGAATTCAAGAGGTTCTTAACGCCATGTTGCTGATGATCGATAACTACGACTCTTTTACCTACAACGTTGTGCAATACCTGGGCGAGCTGGGCGCCGAGGTCAAGGTTGTGCGCAACGATGAATTGACCATTGCCGAAATCGAAGCCCTCAACCCTGAGCGTATTGTGGTTTCCCCAGGTCCATGCACCCCGACCGAAGCCGGCGTCTCGATTGACGTGATCAAGCACTTTGGCGGCAAACTGCCGATTCTCGGTGTATGCCTGGGCCATCAGTCCATCGGCCAGGCCTTTGGCGGCGATGTGGTCCGCGCGCGCCAGGTGATGCACGGCAAGACCAGCCCGGTGTTCCACGAAGACAAGGGTGTGTTCGAAGGGCTGAACAATCCGCTGACGGTTACCCGCTATCATTCATTGATCGTCAAACGCGAAACTTTGCCCGATTGCCTCGAACTGACCGCCTGGACCCAGTTCGAAGACGGCTCGGTCGACGAAATCATGGGCCTGCGCCACAAAACCCTGAACATCGAGGGTGTGCAATTTCACCCCGAGTCGATCCTGACCGAGCAGGGCCACGAACTGTTCGCCAACTTCCTCAAACAAACCGGCGGCACGCGCTAAGGATCTTTCATGAATATCAAGACTGCCCTGAGCCGTATCGTCGACCAGCTCGACCTCAGCACCGATGAAATGCGCGATGTGATGCGCGAAATCATGACCGGGCAATGCACCGACGCGCAGATCGGCGCGTTCATGATGGCCATGCGCATGAAGAGCGAAAGCATCGACGAAATCGTCGGCGCGGTATCGGTCATGCGTGAGCTGGCGGACAAGGTCGAACTCAAGACCCTCGATGGCGTGGTCGATGTGGTGGGCACCGGCGGTGACGGTGCCAATATCTTCAACGTATCGACCGCTTCCGCTTTCGTGGTGTCGGCGGCCGGCTGCACCGTGGCCAAGCACGGCAACCGCGCGGTCTCGGGCAAGAGCGGCAGTGCCGACTTGCTGGAGGCGGCCGGTATCTACCTGAACCTGACTCCGGTGCAGGTGGCGCGTTGCATCGACAATGTCGGCATCGGTTTCATGTTTGCCCAGACTCACCACAGTGCCATGAAGCACGCCGCCGGTCCGCGCAAGGAATTGGGCCTGCGTACGCTGTTCAACATGCTTGGCCCGCTTACGAATCCGGCCGGCGTGAAACATCAGGTGGTGGGCGTGTTCACCCAGGCGTTGTGCCGGCCGCTGGCCGAGGTGCTGCAGCGACTGGGCAGCAAGCATGTGCTGGTGGTGCATTCCAAGGATGGCCTGGACGAGTTCAGTCTGGCCGCGCCGACCTTTGTGGCGGAATTGAAAAACGACCAGATCACCGAGTATTGGGTCGAGCCAGAAGACCTGGGCATGAAGAGCCAGAGCCTGCATGGCCTGGCCGTCGAGAGCCCGGCCGCTTCCCTGGAGCTGATTCGCGATGCCCTGGGCAAGCGCAAGACAGAAAATGGACAGAAAGCTGCCGAAATGATCATGCTCAATGCGGGTGCCGCGTTGTACGCCGCCGATCATGCCAGCAGCCTGAAAGAGGGGGTTGCCCTGGCGCACGATGCGCTGCACACAGGTCTGGCTCGGGAGAAGCTCGAGGAGCTGGGTGCATTTACCGCGGTATTCAAAGTGGAGAATGAGGGATGAGTGTACCGACGGTTCTGGAAAACATTCTGGCGCGAAAGGTTCAGGAAGTCGCCGAGCGTAGCGCTCGCGTCAGCCTGGCAGAGCTGGAAAGTCTGGCCAAGGCGGCCGATGCACCCCGTGGTTTTGCCAAGGCATTGATGGCCCAGGCCAAGCTCAAGCAACCGGCAGTCATTGCCGAGATCAAGAAAGCTTCGCCCAGCAAAGGCGTGATCCGCGAGAACTTCGTGCCGGCCGATATCGCCAGGAGCTACGAGAAGGGCGGCGCGACTTGCCTGTCGGTGCTGACCGATATCGACTACTTCCAGGGCGCCGATGCGTATCTGCAGCAAGCCCGTGCGGCTTGCAAACTGCCGGTGATCCGCAAGGATTTCATGATCGATCCGTATCAGATCGTCGAAGCCCGTGCCTTGGGCGCCGATTGCGTGCTGTTGATCGTCTCCGCGCTGGATGACGTGAAAATGGCCGAGTTGGCGGCTGTGGCAAAGGGTGTCGGCCTCGATGTGCTGGTGGAAGTCCACGATGGCGACGAGTTGGAGCGGGCCCTGAAAACCCTCGACACTCCGCTGGTCGGCGTCAATAACCGTAACCTGCACACCTTCGACGTCAGCCTGGAAACCACCCTCGACCTGCTGCCACGCATTCCGCGCGATCGCCTGGTGATCACCGAAAGCGGCATTCTCAATCGCGCCGATGTCGAGTTGATGGAAATCAGCGACGTTTATGCGTTCCTGGTGGGTGAGGCGTTCATGCGTGCGGAAAGCCCGGGTACTGAACTGCAGCGTTTGTTTTTCCCTGAACGTGGCGTACCCGTCAGCGGTTCGACGCTCGACTGATCGCCCATAGATCGAGTCGACCCTTTCGCGAGCAAGCCCGCTCCCACAGTGGATCGCATTCCAATGTGGGCGCGGGCTTGCTCGCGAAGGCGGCATAAGATTCACCACAGGCATCAAGCCTTACGGAGCACCTTATGACCTCACCCCTTTCCCTGACCATCGAAACCGGCCTGCAAGCCGAGCAGGATCTGTTGGCCTCGGTCTGCGCTGGCGACACGGAATTCGGCCTGCTGTTCTGGCAGCCAAGCGATCGCGCATTGGTCATGCCCCGTCGTTTGAATCGCCTGCCCGGTTTCGATCACGCCTGCGAAGTGTCCGCTGCTGCCGGTTGGCCGGTGCTGCTACGGGAAACCGGTGGCGAGCCGGTGCCGCAATCGGCCTCGACGGTCAATATCGCACTGGTCTACGCACCGCCGCGCAGCGAAGGCGATCTGAATCGCATCGAGTCCGGCTATCGGCGCCTATGCGATCCGATCTGTGATTTGCTGGATGAACTGGGTGGCACTTCGTCACTGGGGGAAATCGACGGTGCGTTTTGCGACGGCCGCTTCAACGTCAATCTGGACGGGCGCAAGATGGTCGGCACCGCCCAGCGCTGGCGCCAGAGCCAGGGCGGTCAGCGCCCGGTCGGACTGATACACGGGGCGATGCTGTTGGATAACGAGCGCGAATCGATGGTCGCGGCGGTCAATCGCTTCAATGAGGCTTGCGGCCTGGAGCAGCGGGTGCGTGCCGAAAGCCATATCGGGTTGCACGAGAAGTTCACGGCGCCAGATGCGCTGGCGCGTCTCGACGAACTCTACCGGCTGATGCTGGCGCAGATGTTCGGCGGCTGAGTCTCTGGCTTATCGCGTACCGAACACCACCATGGTCTTGCCTTTGACGTCCACCAGGTTGCGCTCCTCCAGGTCCTTGAGTACGCGGCCGACCATCTCCCGCGAACACCCGACAATCCGCCCGATCTCCTGACGGGTCACCTTGATCTGCATGCCGTCGGGATGGGTCATGGCGTCGGGTTGTTTGCACAGGTCCAGCAGGCAACGGGCGACACGGCCAGTCACGTCGAAAAAGGCCAGGTCACCGACCTTGCGGGTGGTGTTGCGCAGACGTTGTGCGATTTGTCCGCTCAGTACGTAAAGAATGTCCGGGTCTTGTAGCGACAACTCGCGGAATTTCGCGTAACTGATTTCCGCGACTTCGCATTCGACCTTGGCACGCACCCAGGCACTGCGTTCCTGCTCCTGGCCGGCTTGCTCGAACAGCCCCAGTTCGCCGAAAAAATCCCCGGCATTGAGGTAGGCGATGATCATTTCCCGACCGTCGTCATCTTCGATCAGGATGGTGACCGAGCCTTTAATAATGAAGAACAGCGTTTCCGAACGGTCGCCGGCACAAATGATGTTGCTCTTGGCCTGGTAGCGGCGGCGCTGGCAATGCATCAACAGCTTGTCGAGGTTCTTGATCTTGGGTGTGGGGGCAATAGCAACCATGGTTGTATCCCGAAAAGACTGCACGGTGTGTTTGGTTTTTTTATGAACGGCGAAGGCTGCGGCAAGTGGGTGATGCGTCAGCGAATTGGCGTCAGCTTAACAGACACTTCTGGCAATATTCGAGAAATTACCTACAAGGCCTTAGGTTGCGTCCTACGACGAGGCCGCCGTCCAGCAGGGGCCCTGTGCTAAGCTGGCGACCCTTTTTTATACAGTGGAGTCTTGGCGATGAAGGCACGCATCCAATGGGCTGGCGAAGCCATGTTCCTCGGCGAATCCGGTAGCGGTCACGTCGTGGTCATGGACGGTCCGCCTGATGCCGGTGGTCGTAACCTGGGTGTCCGGCCGATGGAAATGCTCCTGCTGGGTGTTGGCGGTTGCAGCAATTTCGACGTGGTCAGCATCCTCAAGAAATCCCGCCAGGCGGTGGAGAGCTGCGAAGCCTTCCTCGAAGCCGAGCGCGCAACCGAAGACCCGAAGGTGTTCACCAGGATTCACATGCACTTCGTGGTCAAGGGCCGCGGGCTCAAGGAAGCGCAGGTCAAGCGCGCCATCGAGCTGTCCGCCGAGAAGTATTGCTCGGCGTCTATCATGATGGGCGCGGCCGGTTGCGAGATGACCCACGACTACGAAATCATCGAGCTCGGTTGAATCGACATTCAACTATCATAAAAGCAGTGCAGACTCTGGCGATCCCCCGCTGACGTCTGCATAATGCGCCACTTTTTTCAGGGTAGTGGCCCGTCACACGACAGGCCGCGCATCCGAACAGACAACCAAAATCGCCATCGCGAAGAGGTGTTAACCGTCCTACGCAGGTGCGTCGTTCGCATCTGACGGGCATGCTTGATCACGCGGCCGGGCCGCAATACATAGAGAGTTTTTAACGGTGAAAAGCAAACTCAAGCTCCACGGGTTCAATAACCTGACAAAGACCTTGAGCTTCAACATCTATGACATCTGCTACGCGGAAACCCCGCAAGACCAACAGGCCTACGTCGAGTACATCAATAAAGAGTACAACGCCAAGCGCCTGACGCAGATCCTCACGGAAGTTGTCGATATCATTGGTGCCAACATCCTGAACATCGCCAGTCAGGACTACGAGCCACAGGGCGCCAGCGTCACGATTCTGATTTCGGAAGAGCCGGTGACCCCGACCGACAGCCAGATCGAAGAATCCCCGGGCCCGTTGCCCGAAATCATCCTGGCCCACCTCGACAAGAGCCACATCACGGTGCACACCTACCCGGAGATCCATCCGGACGACGGTATTGCCACGTTCCGTGTGGATATCGACGTGTCGACCTGCGGGGTCATTTCACCGCTCAAGGCGCTCAATTTCCTGATTCACCAGTTCGATTCGGACATCGTGACCGTGGATTACCGCGTACGCGGCTTCACCCGTGACGTTGAAGGCAAGAAGCACTTCATCGACCACGAGATCAATTCGATCCAGAACTACCTCTCCGAAGACACCCGCGACGCGTATCAGATGACCGACGTGAACGTGTACCAGGAAAACCTGTTCCACACCAAAATGCTGCTCAAGAACTTCGAGCTGGATAACTACCTGTTCGGCGACGCGACCAACAACCTGTCTCCTGAGCAGCGCGCTCAAGTGACCGATCGCGTGAAACACGAAATGCTCGAAATCTTCTACGCGCGCAACATGCCGAACTGAGATCTTCGAACACAAAAAAAGGCGACTCCCTCACGGCAGTCGCCTTTTTCATGTCTGGTGCCTTCAGATCCGGTACGTACTCTTGGTCATCACTTTGGCCATCAGGCTCATCCCGAACTTCACCGGCGCCGGAAACCGGAAACCGCCCGCATCCAGCGCGCTTTCGGCATGCTGTTCTTCATCGATGCGCATTTGTTTCAGGATGGCCCGGGACTTTTCGTCCTCCGCCGGCAGCTGTTCGAGGTGTTCATTGAGGTGCTTGCAGACCTGATCTTCCGTGGCCGCGACGAACCCCAGGCTGACTTTATCGCTGATCAGCCCCGCAACTGCGCCAATCCC
This sequence comes from Pseudomonas sp. KK4, assembly GCF_001984065.1. Classification (GTDB taxonomy): domain Bacteria; phylum Pseudomonadota; class Gammaproteobacteria; order Pseudomonadales; family Pseudomonadaceae; genus Aquipseudomonas. The sequence continues at coordinate 10,000 of NZ_LYVP01000094.1, read as the reverse complement.
GAAGGACATGCCATAGAACAGCGGGTTGAGAATGCTGGTGTGGCTGCCTAACTGTTTGATGCGCTGTTCGCACCAGACCAGGTGGTCGATTTCTTCTTCGGCGGCGTGCTCCATGGCGGCACGTACCTGCGGCAGCTTAGCGGTCAGGGCTTGCCCCTGGTACAACGCCTGGGCGCAGACCTCACCGGTGTGGTTAATACGCATCAGGCCGGCAACGTGCCGGGTGTCTTCATCGCTCATCGTTGCGTCCGGCTGCACGATCGCAGGAGACGGACGGTAAGGCTGGCCACTGGAGGGCAGCAAAGTACGCATCGCGGCATCGGCTTGCAGCAGAAGGCGGTCAATCGGCGAGTAGTGACGTTGAGTAGTCATGCTGACCTCCGGAGGAATCTCGGCGGCCAGTTTAACTCAATCGGCAGGGGAAGGTTTGCGCTGGGTCAGCGCTGTCGACCCCCGCGGACCTTGTAGACCAACGGTGCCCGCGATAGCGTCCTCAAGATCGTATCGCGGACAAGCCTTGTTCCTGCGCAGGCGTGCGGGAATCAGCCCGGCGGCCAGTGCATCTGGCGCTGACCCAGTACGTGCATGTGAATGTGATAGACGGTCTGCCCGCCTTCTTCATTGCAGTTCATGACGACCCGGAAGCCTTTTTCACAACCCAATTCCAGGGCCAGGCGCTGAGCGGTGAACAGAATGTGTCCGGCCAGAGCCTTGTCGTCCTCGGTCAAGTCGTTCAGGGTGCGCACCGGTTTTTTCGGAATCACCAGAAAATGCACCGGCGCCTGTGGGGCGATGTCGTGGAAGGCCAGTACCTGGTCGTCCTCGTAGATGATCTTTGCCGGGATTTCCCGGTTGATGATCTTGGTGAACAGAGTATCCACAGCTGTCTCTCCGTTGTGTGAGCTGGCCTGAGTGTACTCACCGGGCATGCCCGCGCCCAGCTTTTTGCCAGCCGGTCAGCGTGGGCAGTAGGCCTTGTTGACCATGCCGGTGATGGTGCGTACCAACCAGCGCGAGGCGAAGCGGGGCATGGCGGCGAACCAGCGGTTGCGCCGGCCGGGAATGATGATCGCGCGATTTTTTTCCAGTGCCCTCACGGTATAGAGTGCGACTTCCTCCGGGCTCATCAATAGTTTGCTGTCGGCCAGTTTGTCGGTGTTCATCTGCGCGGTACGGAAAAAATCCGTACGGGTCGGACCTGGGCAAAGCACCGAGACCTTGACCGCGCATTTTTTCAGCTCGACCCGCAGGCCCTCGGAAAAATGCAGCACGTAGGCTTTGCTGGCGTAGTAAGTGCTCATCCACGGGCCAGGATGGAAGGCGGCCACCGAGGCAACGTTCAAAATCTGCCCGCCGCCCTGCAAGGCCATGCTGTTGCCGATGGCGTGGCACAGACGGGTGAGTGCCAGGATGTTCACTTCGATCAGGTCTTGTTCGGTCATCCAGTCCTGAGCGAGGAACGGGCCGCACGTGCCGATCCCCGCGCAGTTCACCAGCAGGTCGATCTGCCGGTCACCTTCTTCCAGCTCCAGCAGAAAACCGGACAGGCGCAGGGGCTCGCCCAGGTCGCAGGCGCGAAACAGTACTTCCACGCCAAAACGTTGAGTCAGTTCAATCGCAATGCTTTCCAGCTGATCACGCTGTCGGGCCACCAGCAGCAGGCTGCGGCCGCGTCGGGCCAGCGCTTCGGCCATCGCCAGGCCGATGCCGCTGGAGGCGCCGGTGATCAGAGCGTAACGGGTCATGCAGTTCTCCATCGCAACAGCTCCGCGCCGCGCCGCAGGTGTCACGGGCAGGGAGCGCTGTTCATTTCTGCGCAGAGTCTACAGGGGGCTGGGCGGATTCGGCTGCATCATCAGGTGAAATTGCCGGCGATTCGGTTTCCACCTCGACGTCGTCAGTGGTCACCGAGCCGCTCTGATAACTGCTTTCGAGGGTGTCTTCGTATTCATCCTGAATGGCCGAGATGCCGCCAGCCAGCGCGCCGACGATGAACAGCGCGATGAACACCAGCCATAGCGAGGACAGTACCTTGACCGAGGTGCTGTTGGGCGGTGGTGGTGCGCCATAGCGGTTGGCGAGGGTGTTGCCGGGCAGCGCGAGCAGCAGCAGGGGAAAGAAGGTGCCTATGAACGGTACGAGATTCAGCAGCCAGAGCCAGCCCGACCAGCCGAGGTCGTGCAGGCGCTGAACGCAGATCATGATGCTGACGATGAAAAACGCGAGGCAGAGGAAAAACGCCAGGATGCCGCCGATGATCAGGCCTGCGGTCGAATCGCTGCTGACCAGCGCCAGGCCCGCCAGGGCAAAGACGGCCACTACGGCAATCGTCACCAGGCTCAACACCATCGACCATGCGAGGAAACGCAGGCGCCCGATGCGGCCTTCCAAGCCCAATGGTTTGAGCGTGGCGTATTCAGGCAGGCTTTCACCGACATTGGCGCGCGGTGGGGCGTAGGGGGAATCGGGTTCTGCAGGAGCGGTCACGGGGGCGTGATGGTGAACGTCCGCCAGGCTCAGATCAATTGAGGCTTCGGGCTCGATACGCGCATCGATACCGGTATTTCTCAGGGCTTGAAGGTAAGTCTGGGCGTCCGTTTGCGACAACTCCCGCTTGAGCGTGACCGGGAGGCCGTTGAACAGGCGCTCGACCGCAGCGACTTCGCTTTTATACAGATCGGCGAGGTTGCGCTTGGCGGAATCGATGTCAACGCCCGGGAGCAGCGTGCCGTCGAAGACGATTTTGAAACGGTTTTCGCTCATTGCCGAGGCATCCTTGTCGCGCGGTAGGATTCCACGGAGTGTAGGGCCAGCCATGGATCACTGGCCCGAATTCTTCACCGTGGCCAATGCTGTTGAAGTTGTGCAGCCTGCTCCAATGCTTTGCGGTATTCGGCATCGAGGCGTGCGACCAGTTGATCGACGCTTGGCAGATCATCGATTTCACCGACACCCTGGCCGGCGGACCACACGGTTTTCCAGGCTTTGGCTTCATCGCTGATCGGCTTGAGCTTGGCGCCGAAGTTGACCTCGCCCTTGTTTTGCAGCGCGGCCATGTCGAACCCCGCGGCCTCCAGGCTCTGGCGCATGAAGCTCGCCGGCACGCCCGATACCGCGGGTGTATGGATGATGTCGGCGGCTCTGGCAGTCAACAGCATTTCTTTGTAGGCGTGCGGCGCATGACTTTCGGTGGTGCCGATGAATCGCGTGCCGAGATAGGCCAGGTCCGCGCCGAGCAATTGCGCGGCGAGAATCTCGTGGCCGTGGTTGAGGCAGCCGGCCAGCAGCAGCGTCTTGTCGAAGAACTGGCGAATTTCGGCAATGAGGGAAAACGGACTCCAGGTCCCGGCATGCCCCCCGGCGCCGGCCGCTACTGCGATCAAGCCATCCACACCGGCCTCGGCGGCTTTCTCGGCATGGCGCCGGGTGGTGACGTCGTGGAACACCAGGCCGCCATAGCCATGTACGGCATCCACCAATTCTTTTACCGCGCCGAGGCTGGTGATTACGATCGGCACTTTGTGCTCAATGCAAATCGCCAGGTCTGCCTGCAAACGCGGGTTGCTGCTGTGAACGATCAGATTGACTGCATACGGCGCGGGGTTTTCCAAGGCGGCCAGCCCGGTTTCGATCTCTTCCAGCCACGCCTTGAAACCGCTGCTCTCGCGCTGGTTCAGCGCCGGAAAGCTCCCCACCACCCCGTTGCGGCAGCAGGCGAGGACCAGTTGCGGATTGGAAATCAGGAACATCGGCGCTGCCACCACAGGCAGGCGCAGATGTTGTTCGAGCAGAGCGGGCAGTGCCATTGGAAGTACCCCGGTGAGTTTTCTATTGGAGTTAGAACGGCCGAACGACAACCAGAATGACGATAGCCAGCAATATCAGAACCGGCACTTCATTGAACCAACGATAAAACACGTGGCTGCGGGTGTTCTCGCCGCGGGCAAAGCGCTTTACCTGCGCGCCGCACATATGGTGGTAGCCAATCAGCAACACCACCAGGGTCAGCTTGGCATGCATCCAGCCGCCCTGGCTGAAGTAAGCGCCAGGATTGAGGCTGATCAGCCAGCCGCCAAAAATGAGGGTCGCAATCATCGCCGGTCCCATGATGCCGCGATACAACTTGCGCTCCATGACACTGAAGCGCTCCTTGCTGATCGCATCCTCACTTTGCGCGTGATAAACGAACAGGCGCGGCAGGTAAAACAGGCCGGCAAACCAGCAGACGACGCTGACGATGTGAAAAGCTTTGAGCCACAGATAGAGCATTTTGATTATTCCCAGGTTCACGGTAGCCCGGATAGTAGTGGCTTGAGGCTCCGCACGTCACCTTGCCGGTTGTCGCAGGACGATGCGGGCCCTATTATCGACGGCTTTCCAGTGGGTTCGCAGAGGGCAGGTTTATGGTCAAGGTCGGTATCGTCGGCGGCACGGGTTACACCGGTGTCGAACTGTTGCGTCTGTTGGCGCAGCATCCGCAAGCTGAAGTGGTTGTCATCACTTCCCGATCCGAGGCCGGTCTGGCCGTGGCCGATATGTACCCGAACCTGCGAGGCCACTACGACGGCCTGGCGTTCAGCGTTCCGGATATCGCGACCCTGGGCGCTTGCGACGTGGTGTTTTTCGCCACACCTCATGGCGTCGCTCACGCCTTGGCAGGCGAGTTGCTGGCAGCGGGGACCAAGGTCATCGACCTGTCTGCGGACTTCCGCCTGCAAGACGCGGATGAGTGGGCCAAATGGTATGGCCAGCCCCATGGCGCGCCGCAGTTGCTGGAGGAAGCGGTCTACGGTCTGCCGGAAGTCAATCGCGAACAGATCAAGCAGGCGCGCCTGATCGCGGTGCCGGGTTGCTACCCGACCGCCACGCAGCTGGGTTTCCTGCCGCTGCTCGAAGCAGGTCTGGCTGATACCTCCGTGCTGATTGCTGACTGCAAGTCCGGCGTCAGCGGTGCCGGTCGCGGTGCATCGGTAGGTTCGCTGTACTCCGAGACGTCGGAAAGCATGAAGGCTTATGCCGTGAAAGGGCATCGCCACTTGCCGGAGATCCGTCAGGGGCTGCGTCGGGCTGCAGGCAAGGACGTTGGCTTGACCTTCGTACCCCACCTGACGCCGATGATCCGTGGCATTCACTCGACGCTCTACGCGACAGTCGTTGATCGCTCGGTGGATCTGCAGGCGCTGTTTGAAAAGCGTTATGCCAATGAGCCGTTCGTCGATGTGATGCCGGCCGGCAGCCATCCGGAAACCCGCAGCGTGCGGGGCGCAAACGTCTGCCGTATCGCGGTGCATCGTCCGCAGGAGGGTGATCTGGTGGTGGTGTTGTCGGTGATCGACAACCTGGTCAAAGGCGCGTCGGGCCAGGCGGTGCAGAACATGAACATTCTGTTCGGGCTGGATGAGCGTCTGGGGCTGTCCCACGCTGGCATGTTGCCGTAAGGTTTGATTCGCCACAGTAAAAGGCCCGTTTGACGGGCCTTTTTGCATTTGGACTAGACCATTGGCTTGGTTGATATACCGTAACAATAGTTGACCGATTTTCTAGGACAAGCGGATAATGCGCGTCATCACGCAATATGACGGCGTAGCGCCGGGAGATAGTCAGCATGAGCGTCGAATCCTTCACCCCCACGGCTTTGCAATTCACCCACGGTGCCGCGCACAAGGTGAAGAGCCTGGTCGATGAAGAGGGGAATGATCGCTTGAAGCTGCGCGTATTCGTTACGGGCGGCGGTTGTTCAGGTTTTCAGTACGGCTTTACTTTCGATGAGGAAGTGGCCGATGACGACACCATCGTCGAGCGCGAAGGTGTGAGTCTGGTGGTCGATCCGATGAGCTTCCAATACCTGGCCGGTGCCGAGGTGGATTACCAGGAAGGTCTGGAAGGTTCGCGTTTCGTCATCAAGAACCCGAATGCAACGACCACCTGTGGTTGTGGTTCTTCGTTTTCGATCTGATCAGCGCGTCCGTATCAACGAAACGCCGCATGGCCTCACGGCCCTGCGGCGTTTTGCTGTCTGGCATTCAGGCGGGGTAGATGGCGCCTAGAACGCGTAGGCCGCGGGCGCCGGTGACGCTCGGGCGATTGGCTGCAATGCCTTCGAGGCAGCAGTGGGCGAGCCAGGCGAACGCCATGGCTTCGACCCAGTCCGGGTCTACGCCATAGACGGAGGTGCTGCTGACTTTCGCGTTCGGCAGCAGGCTGGCCAGGCGATTCATCAGCGTGGTGTTGTGGGCGCCGCCGCCGCAGACCAGAACTTCTTGAGTGTTGTCCTGGGCGCTTTGCAGTGACTCGATGATGGTCAGCGCGGTCAGTTCGAGCAGCGTCGCCTGTACATCATTGGCAGCAAAGACCGGCAAGTGAGAGAGGTGCCGCATAAGCCATGGAAGGTTGAATACTTCGCGCCCCGTACTCTTCGGACCCTTGGTGATAAAGAAAGGGTCGCTGAGCAGCGCCTTCAACAGGGTCGGTACTATCTGCCCGGTGCTAGCCCACTGACCATCACGGTCATAGTTATCGCCGCGGTTGTGGTGAATCCAGGCGTCGAGCAGCACGTTACCTGGGCCGCAATCGAAACCGGCAACAGCTTTTCCGGGCTCGATCAGGCTCAGATTGCTGAACCCGCCGATATTCAACACTGCGCGGCTACCGTCCCGTTCTCCGAACAGGGCTTCGTGAAAGGCTGGAACCAGTGGTGCGCCTTGGCCGCCGGCGGCGACATCGCGGCTTCGAAAGTCACTGACCACGGTGATACCGGTCAATTCGGTCAACAGGGCCGGGTTACCGATCTGTACCGTGAAGCCGCGCGCGGGCTCGTGGCGAATGGTCTGCCCGTGGCTGCCGATCGCGCGTATGTCCTCAGGCTTGAGGTGTTGTTGGGCGAGGAGGGTATGAATGCCTTGCGCCGCCAATGTCACCCAATTCTGCTGAGCGATGGCGGAGCGGGCTATTTCGTCCGGCCCGCTGGCGCACAGTGCGAGCATCTCTGTGCGCAATGAGTCGGGCATGGGAATGTAATGCGTGGCGATCAGCCTGGCCGCCGATGCCTGTTCGATCAGCGCAATGTCCAGGCCATCTAGGCTGGTTCCGGACATCACACCTATATAGAGCGCCATGGCTTAACGTTTGCTCGAAGCCAGTTGGGTGGACTTCTCTTGGTCCATGCGCGCCATCAGTGGCTGACTCTGCGCGAGGAAGCGTGCGCGTTCAGCCTTGGAGATCGGATCGGCCATCGCCACCTTCTGACCCAGCGGATCGACGTGAACGCCATTGACCTGGAACTCGTAGTGCAGATGCGGGCCGGTGGACAGACCGGTAGTGCCAATGTAGCCAATCACTTGACCCTGTTTGACGTTGCTGCCGGTCTGGACGCCTTTGGCGAAGCCCTGCATGTGGCCATACAGCGTACGGTAGGTGCTGCCGTGCTGGATGATCACGGTGTTGCCATAACCGCCGCGGCGGCCGGCCAGCAGGACCTTGCCGTCGCCGGCAGCCTTGATTGGCGTACCGCGTGGCGCTGCATAATCGACGCCTTTGTGGGCGCGGATCTTGTTCAGGATAGGGTGCTTGCGACCCATGGAAAACTTGGAACTGATGCGGGCAAAGTCCACCGGCGTACGGATGAATGCCTTGCGCATGCTGTTGCCGTCTGCGGTGTAGTAGCTGCTGTTGCCTTGTTTGTTGGTGTAGCGCACGGCGGTGTAGGTCTTGCCGCGGTTGGTGAAGCGCGCTGACAGAATCGGGCCGTTGCCGACGGCTTTGCCGTTGACCACCTTCTGCTCGTAGATCACGTCGAATTCATCGCCCTGGCGAATGTCCTGGGCGAAGTCGACGTCATAGCCAAACACGCTGGCCATATCCATGGTCAGGCTGTGGGACAGGCCTGCGCGAGCGGCGGACTGTGACAGCGAGCTGTTGATCACGCCATGAACATAGGCGGAGCGCACGGTTGGCTTGGCAGTGACGCGGTTGAAGGCATAACCCGTGGCGTTCCTGGTCAGGGTAATGGTTTCAAGGTCGCTGACTTTGCTGTGCAGGTTGGTCAGTTGACCTTCCGGGCTCAGTTCGAACTCCAGTTTCTGTCCGTGCTTGAGCTGGCTGAATTGCTTGGCCTGCTTGTCGCTGGCGAGTACTTCATGCACGGAGGTGGCTGGAAGCCCGACCTTCTCGAATAGCGTGGAGAGGTTGTCGCCCTTGGAGACGATCACTTCCCTGTGGTTTGGCGCCTTTTTTTCTTCTACCACTGGCGCGGGGGCTTCGGCTTCAGCGGTTTGCGCAGGCTCTTGTGCACTGTTGTCGATCTGCGCGAAAGGGGACTCTGTCGGCTCATTTGTGGCCTGGACAGTGTCGGCAGCGTCTTGATCTTGTGTCAGTTGTTCAGCAGGGCTTTCCAGTTCAAGGCTCAGGGTTGTCTTTTTGGCTTCGACATCACTGGACGGGAATACCAGAAGCGCCAGGCTCAAAAGGGCGGCGATGCCGCTCGCAGCGAGCAGATGGGTCTTCGGGTAAAGCGGTGGCGCTTTAGACGATTCTTGGGTCATAGGTAATTTTGACTTTGAAAAGATGAATTGGAAAAGATGAATGACATGATGAATATGAAATAACTGTATAAAATATAACCAAATCATCATCGAAGCAAGTCCGCGGATACTTTGCCCGTGGATTGGTGTCCGTGCGCCGGGCAAACCTTGTAATTGACGCACGTTCTTGTATGGTTGGTTCCCTTTGAATCTGAACCTTGCGGGTCTGTTATGAAGTCGGTTGAAGAGCAGCTAGCGCTGATCAAGCGTGGTGCGGAAGAATTATTGGTCGAGTCCGAGCTGATTGAAAAGCTCAAGCGTGGCCAGCCGCTGCGTATTAAGGCGGGCTTCGATCCGACTGCGCCGGATTTGCACCTGGGGCATACCGTGCTTATTAATAAGCTGCGCCAGTTCCAGGAGTTGGGGCACCAGGTGATCTTCCTGATTGGCGACTTCACCGGGATGATCGGTGATCCCAGCGGCAAGAGTGCGACGCGTCCGCCGCTCACCCGTGAGCAGGTTCTGGAGAACGCCGAGACCTACAAGACTCAAGTCTTCAAGATTCTTGATCCGGCCAAGACCGAAGTGGCCTTCAACTCCACTTGGATGGATCAGATGGGGCCGGCCGACTTCATTCGTCTGACGTCGCAGTACACCGTGGCGCGGATGCTCGAGCGCGACGACTTCGACAAGCGTTACACGACCAATCAGCCTATCGCCATTCACGAGTTCCTCTACCCACTGGTTCAGGGCTATGACTCGGTCGCTCTGCGCGCGGATGTCGAGTTGGGCGGTACCGATCAGAAGTTCAACCTGCTGATGGGGCGCGAGTTGCAGCGTGGCTATGGTCAGGAGGCTCAGTGCATTCTCACCATGCCATTGCTCGAAGGTCTGGATGGCGTGAAGAAGATGTCCAAGTCCCTGGGCAACTATGTGGGCATACAGGAAGCGCCAGGGGTGATGTACAGCAAGCTGGTTTCCATTCCTGATGCGCTGATGTGGCGTTATTTCGAATTGCTCAGCTTCCGCTCCATGGAAGAGATCAACGCTTTGCGTGCTGATGTAGAGGCAGGTGCGAATCCGCGGGATATCAAGATCAAGCTGGCTGAGGAGATTGTCGCGCGTTTCCATGGTGAAGAGGCTGCGGCCAATGCTCATCGCGCTGCGGGCAATCGCATGAAGGATGGCGAGCTTCCGGATGATCTGCCGGAGATCGAGTTGTCTGCTGCTGAGGATATGCCGATCGCTGCTGTCCTTAATAAGGCAGGTCTGGTCAAGAACTCCGCTGTTGCGCGGGATCTGCTTGGTTCTGGCGGCGTACGTGTTGATGGGGAGGTTGTTGATCGCTCCTTTATGTATGTGCTGGGCGCTACCCATGTATGCCAGGCGGGTAAGAAGGCATTTGCACGTATTACGCTCAAATCCGAATAAACCTGAAATTAAGTGTTGACGGCGAATTTTAGAAGCCTATAATTCGCCCC
>NZ_LYVP01000093.1 GCF_001984065.1 Pseudomonas sp. KK4 | reverse complement strand
CGACTGATGGGCAAACTGACACAACGCCTTCGCGAGCAAGCCCGCTCCCACAGGTGTTCGTGGTCAGCCCAGGTTTTGTTCGGTCAAGCGCTGCACGACCAAACGCCGATAATGCGACGGGGTCATGCCTTTGAGCGCCTGGAAGCGGCGGTTGAAATTGGAAATGTTGTTGAAGCCCGACTCGAAACACACGTCGGTCACGGGTTTGTCGCCATCGGCCAGCAACTCGCAGGATTTGCTGATGCGCAAGCGATTGACGAACTCGATGAAATTGCGCCCCGTAGCCTGCTTGAACACCCGACTGAAGTAAGTCGGCTTCATACCCAGGTGCTCGGCCACTTCTTCCAGCGTCAGGTCCCGGGCGTAGTGGGCGAAAATGTAATCCACCGCGCGGTTGGTGCGGTCGATGTTGTGCTCGTCCGCCAGTTGCGAGGTGGTCGCGCCGGACAGCAACTGGTAATCGTCACAGGCGGCGAGCAGTTCCAGCAGGATGAAAAAGTGGCCCAGGCGCGTCACGCCATTGCTGTCGGCGATGCGCTGCATCAGATCCATGGCTTTGCGGATAGTGTGCTTGCAACGAAATTCGATGCCGTACTGCGCGCGCTCCAGCAGCGGCGCCAGGGTCTTGAGTTCGGCGAACACCTGATAACCGCTGTCGAACAGCTCATCGGTGAAGTTGACCAGCATGTCGCGCTTGGCCACCACTTCATCCTCGGCCACCTGGCTGATCCAGTTGTGAGGCAGGTTGGGGCCGGTGAGGAACAGGGTTTCGGGGTAGAAGTTACCGATGTAGTCGCCGATGAACACCTTGCCGGAACTGGCGACGATCAGGTGCAGCTCGTATTCCTTGTGAAAGTGCCAGCGCACCAGCGGGCAGGGGAAGCCGTGCTGGCGATAGATGATCGACAACCCGTTGTGGTCGTCCATCAGCTCATAGGAAGGGTCGGTGACGCGGGCGGTGCGGTTCATGGCTGGGTGCTTTTGTTGTTATCGCCGCGTGATCATGCCTCTTTCAGGGCCCCTAACGCCAGCCAGTAGGCCAACCCGATACCTGTGGGAGCGGGCTTGCTCGCGAAAGCGGTGGATCAGCCGAGCAATCTGTTGGTTGATCCACCGCTTTCGCGAGCAAGCCCCCTCCCACGGTTTTTGTTAAACAACGCGGTTTTTGGCCTCGATCCACTGCGCCATGTACTGGGTGCTCTTGTGCTGGTGATGGCGCAGCATGCTGCCGGTGAAGTTGTCGCGGCGGATTGCAGGCAGGTGCTCCAGGCAATGTTCGATCCGTTCGACCAGCGCCGGGCCATGAATGGCCTGCTGGTAACGCTTGGCCAGCAATTGCAGCCCGTCGGCCTGGGCCTGCAGCCAGCGCGGCTTGTCCTGATGCAGCAGCACTGCATGTTCGGCGAATTCCCGGGCGGTGCGGGTGATGGCGCCGGGCCAGGGCTCGTCGCCGTGCATGGCTTCGGCGCCGATGGGCGTGGTGACGTTGGGGGTGCCACAGAGCATCGCATCGACGATCTTGCCCTTGACCCCGGCGCCAAACCGCAACGGCGCCATGCACACCCGGGCTGCGGACATGACTTGCAGCGCGTCTTCGGCCCAGTTCATCACATGAAAACCCTGGGCGGCGTTGTGCAGGGCGGTGGCCTTGGGCGGCGTGTAGGCGCCATAGATGTGCAATTGCGCGCCGGGCAGTCGTTCGCGGATCAGCGGCCAGATGGCGGTTTTCAGCCAGAGCACCGCGTCCCAGTTCGGCGCATGGCGGAAGTTGCCGATGTGCAGGAAATGCGCGCGATCTTCGAACGGCACCGGCGGCGCAGTCGGCAGATCGACCATCAGCGGGCACCCGTGCAGCAGCCCGCGGGGCATCTTGAACTGCTCGACCAGCAACTCGATTTCCACCTCGCTGATCATCAGGTTCAAATCGCAGCGATACATCGCGGCGATCTCCCTTTGGGCCAGGTCGGTGTCGGCCATGAACTCGAACTCCTCGCGCAAGGCCGGGGCGAACAGGCCGCTGAAGTCATTGGCATCGTCACTGTCTTTCAAACGCTGCTTGAGCCGCTGGTGCCGGGCATCGCGCAGGCTTTGCAGGTCCGATGTCTCGAGCACGCGCAGGGCATTGGGGCAGTGTTTTTCAACGCGCCAGCCGAACTGCTCTTCCATCATGAAGCGATCGAACAGCACCACATCCGGCGCCAGTTCGCTGATAAACGCGTCGAAGCTGCTGTTGTTCAATTCGATCGGTACTTCGCGGATGCCCAGGGCGCCGAGGTCGGCGCGGTGTTCACCGGACCGCGCGGGGCTGCTGAAGGTGACGGTCCAGCCGCGGGCGAGGAACGATTCGAGGATTTGCATCATGTGCCCGCCAGCCGCCGAAGAGCGGGGCTCGGGCCAGACGTAACCAATGACCAGGACGTTGGTTGCGCGGGGGTGAGTCATCAGGGGCGTTCCTTGGAGCGGGAGGGGTCAGCATCGAGGTGCGATTTAAACACAGCTCGGCTGGTTTCTGAGCGCAAGTCATCCGTCTGTGGCGAGGGGATGATTCTTCTCGCCACAGATGCGGATGCTCCCGTTCAGGTGAACAGCACTGCGTTAATAGGAAGGCGTCTTCGGTGCTTTGATGGCTTTGTCGAGCCAGGCCGAATCGGTTGGGTCCATCCAGCGCTGCACGGGCGGTGACGCGTTCCAGTCGGTGGCGAAGATCTGCATGTGTTGTTCTTTCCAGGACGTCATGGTGCCTGCGAACCTTTTGGCGAAGTCCTTCGCCGGATAGGTGGAACCGGTCCAGGCGTCGAGAATCCAGGCGTCCTTGAACGCAGGCTCGCTGAAATCAATGGTTGAGGCCACAGGCCCTTTTTGCGGCACGCCTGCTACGACAAACGTATGGCCAGGAAACATCCATCGAGAGCCGGTTCCGCCGCTTTCATGCAGGACTTGCAATGCCACGGCGTTCATGAGATCGCAATTTCCAGCACCGGTCTTGTGCACTAAACCAAAGATTTCCCGAATATTCCCATCGACTCTTGCGTATTGCCACATAACGACCGGCAGGGTCATGGCCTGACGCTGGAGGTCAACAGGATCATTCACGATTCTCTGGTTAGCCGGTCCGAGACCCGTCGCTTTTATCTGTGCTTGTACCTGTATCAAGGATTGTTCCGCCAGGATTCGGTTCTGTTCAGAAGCAGAACGCGAATTGAACAGGGGCGGTTTTGAGATGGGTTCAATCTTGATGGCCGGTATGACGACTTCGATGTCGAGATCGCCATGTTTGTTCATGGCCATCACCATGAGATCGCGTTTCTGCGATTCGGTCATCTGTGCCGACAGTTGCTTGAAATGTTCTATGTCATCAGTCTTCCAGCCATTGGCTTCGAGGCTTTTGTAGAGGGAATTGAGCGGTGGCAGCAGTACAAACTCGTTATTGACTGACCCGCCGCCAGCGATGAGATAGGGGTCCTTGACCTTGTGATATTGGTTGATGAGGTTTTCGCCCAGACCTCCGTCGGCATAATCAAGCCGTTTGAAGTCCACCCGGCTCTGCGTGGCGTCGTACTTGCAATAGTAGAAAAGCCCGGTGTCTGCCTCCGCAACCAGATAAGTGTGGGTACCCCAGATTTTCCCAGGTATGTCTACCTTGAAGGCTCTGACCTCACGGGCATCCTCGATTCCTTCGACAATGCTGCCGATTCTGACCACACAGGTGGCGTCATTCAGATTTTCGTCCTTGATCTTGCCTGCAAAACCGAAATGCTCGTTCGCAATGACACTGCCGGGAGTCGTGGTCTTGAATTGCAGGGCGACGGTCAATTCGTCGGGTTTGCAGTCGCGAAAATCATGGCCGCACTTGTAGATGCGTCGTTCATGAACAACCCGGGGAGCAACGCCTTGTTCGCCGGAGGTGGGATAGAGACGTTTGTGTTCAATGGCTTGAACGCGTTTCTCTTCGACCGTCGTTAAATAACTATCCAGCACTTTTGAGAAGCAGTTGTTGAGATTGCGCTTGCTCTTCCCGGAGCGGCAGATCGCTTCGTATCCGTCCAGGCCCTTGAAATGGGCCGCGCAATTGATGTCGCTGAGCGCTTCCGGATGTTCAGGATCGAAGCGATACACCTTATCGCCATCAACGATGTCGGTGCCTGTGCTGCGCGGGATGACATGGGGTTGCGATTCGAAAACCCGGGTGTTGATCAGCGGGCTTGAACCGTCGTCAAGGCTGATCCGTTCCAGGGCAATCGAGCTGTCCGGCAGGAAGTGTTCCAGTGGCGATCCATACGGCCGGTTGGTGCCGGCATCGAAGGCGAACCATTTACCCTCCTTGAACAGGGCGGTGACGGGCCCGGTCTGGCCCGGCACACCCGTACCGGCCAGGCCCTGGGCAATGTCGGCCCGTTTCAACAGCTCGGCAGGGGGCACGCCTTTGCCGCCAACATAAATACTCCTGATCTGCTCCAGCCCCATGCCGGCGGCTCGGTAGGCTTGACTGCCCAGGCTGCACACCACGTTTTTGCCGAACCTGAACAGATCGCCGACACCGTCCAGCGGGTTGGCGGACGAGACGACGGTGCTGCCCATGATCCAGCCCATCTTCAGGGCCCTGGGCACAAAGGCGCCTGCGGTTTGTGCCACTTTGGTGGCTGCGCCGATGGCACGGCCGCCGGGTATGACGAAGCCTGCTGCGTCCAGCGTGCAGTCCAGCGCCGCGCCGGGCGTGTCGCCCTGGATAAGGTTTTCGATGCAGGATTTGAAGGGCACAAGACTCACGAAAAAGTCTTTTATCCGGCGCTTGAGGTCGTTTTCATTCTCGGAGTTCGTAGAGCCCCTGGCATGGGCTTCGAGTTGTTCGCGCCCCACCACGAAATGCTCATCGACGACAACGGCCGCCAAATGGTTGATTCGGGCGTTGGCTGAAAAGGCGTTTGGCACTTTGCTGAAGTCGTAATCGGGAGGGTAGAACACGGCCTCCTGATGAGTTGGCTTGATTTCTTCAATGATGACGTTGGAGGTCATGCCGCTGCGCGGTGCCGTACCTTGTTCGTAGGCTGCCCAATCGATGGGTTGGGGTGTGGCACATTGCTTTTCGATATAGCCGCTGGGGTCCTTCATGCTGCGGAAAGTCTTGAGTTTGCCGTTCAGGTGCAAGGTTTCAGGCAGCTCACTGTTTTTTCGAATCTCAACCGAGCCGGGGAACACTTCGTAGTAAGTGACGTCTTGTTTACCCGTGTGGCTGTTTTGCAGTTCCGAGCGTATCAAGATGCCGTGTCGCCCCTTGTGCGCTTCTATTTGTTCACGGGTCTGGAAATGTCGGTCTTCGTCAATCTCGCTGCGCACGGAATAGAAGGTCTGACGGCCATATTCAAGGCTTTGTCGATCTTCCAGCGGCAGCTGCGAAATGAGGTACTTGAATACAGAACCCGAGCCACTGCGCACGTTGTCGAAGTACGCCGTAAAGGTCTCCTTGAACAGTGCCGCAGCCGGCTTCAACTGGCTGAACTTGCCTTCCAGTGCCTGGATGGCAAGCTGTTCGTTGTAGGAGCTCCACTTGCCCGGTTCCAACTGCCCGGTCACGTAGAGATCCAGCAGCGAGTACCTGGTAGCCCGCACGCTGTGAGGAATGTTTGTTTGCCGAAGGCACAGGTCATCAAAGGGGAGCCCTTTGCCGAACACCCGCTCCAGCTCCGCCAGTGCCAGCCCCTCCCTTGTCGGTACGTCCGCCGCCAGAAACTCCCGCGCCTGTGCCATCTCCACGCGGATGCCGTTGAATTTTTCACGGGCGATGTCCAGTTGAGCAGGGGTGTAGCTGTCACTGGCATTGGGCACCAGGATGCCGTTGGCAAGCGCCCAGTCGATCAGCGGATTGACCGAAGCCGATTGCGCAGCGATGTCCTGGCCGACGGAAACCGGTGCGGTGTTGCCGTATGCCATGACCTGCTCGAAGGTCATCCGGGCCGAGATGCCCGGGTCCAGCTGTTCAAGGCGTGCAACGGCGATCCTCAAGCTTGTCCACGTATGGCTGCCGCACACCAGGTTTGGCGGCAGGTCGCGAACCAGGAACTCTGGGGCCTTGCCGGACAGCAGATGATAGGCGGCGACGGAGGCGGTATTGGCAGTGACTTTGTCACCGGCAATGAGGTGAGCCTGCAGTCGTTCGATGACGGTCGCAGGTTTCACGCCCAGGTTGGCGATTTGCGTGAGGCTGTATCCGGCGACGTCGTTGCGCGGCACCCCCGGGGTGGCATCAAGGTCGAGCAGCAATGCTGCCATGACCCACTCGGACGCGCTGTCCTGGCTGGGTATGGCGCCCAGATTCGCTTCCAGGGCCTGACCCAGTTGCCTGGCTTTATCACTGTTCAGGGCGCTATTGAGTCCTTGCGCCGGGCTGACTACCGTCTGATGTTGCAGCAGGGTGTCGAGCAGTCCGCTGGCAGCCGAATGCTTGAACTGCTGCACGGTTTTGCCAATGGTCGCGACCTGAGCGGAGCTCAAGGGGCGCGGGTAGCCCAAGGCGCCCCGGTAGTTACCCCTGGGCGTATTTTCGGGTAAGGCGAAGGTCAAGACATCGATCAGGTTGCGCACCTGGCCCGCGGTTTTCGGAACCGTCCATCCCATGGCGTTGATGAACCGCTGTGCACTGACCATGCGTTTGGCTTCGTGCGCATACGCGGCGGCGAACAGCGAGTCGCGGTGTGCCGCGACCTTGCAGGCAATGAGATTGACAGGCGCACTGTCTGGCTTGTCTTTGACCAGATCGGCAAGCTGGGTCTTGAGAAAGTGATGGGCGTAAAGGTCGCCCAGCAGTTGCCGTTGTTTTTCGACCTGGGCGTGTGATCGCAGTTGTGCGGGCCTTAGCGGGTCGTCAGGGGCAATCTCGGGAAAGCGCTGGCTTGCGCTCAATTCCCGGGCCCGTTGCCTGGCCTGGGCGCGGTCGGGCGAAGCGCTTTCTCCATAAAATCCGCTGACCAGCTTCAACGGAATCGATGAGCCGCTGGGGTAAGCCACACCCAGGTGGGTTGGATCGACGACTTTTGCCGACCGCAGTATCGGCCCGGCAACGTTGGCCCAACCGCTGCCGTCGCGCAGCGTGAAGGTGGTTTTGACGCCGCCTGCCACGCCGGTCAGCGTGCTGTCCGCGGTGTTCACGTGCAGCGTCGATAGATCGATTTTTGCCTGTACGGCCCAGTCGTTGAAGAACGGGTTTTTGAACGCATTGACCAGGTTCAGCCAGCAGCGGCCGAAGCTTGAGTGCACCGGCAGGGTGATTGCCTTTGAATCGTAGGGCTCGCTGGCGTCGGCATACGCCAGTAATGCCCGTGTGTAGTGGCTGAGCAGCTTGGAATCGCCATCGGCTCGCGAATCATCCGACCAGGTGGCGGAGCGTCGGTGGCGCAGCAAGCGGATCACCTGTACGGCGGGATCGTCTGATGTTTCTGAAGAGTCGTCGTCGATGTCCTGATGGGCAGCATCAGCAGGGGTCTGAAGCGCTGACAGGGTTTCGAGGTAGCCTGCCAGACGCTCAGCGTCGTGAGATTCAGCCGTTGCTCCGTCCGGCTCTCCCTCGATCTCACGCGCGTGGTTGCTCGATAACGGGGAGTTTTTATCCACCGCCGCGATGTCGCGCTTGCGAATATGATGGACATTCGACCCCGCCGCGGCAGGCGCGTGGGGTTTTAACTCAAGGATCAACTCGGCAAAGGTTTTTCCAGGATCATGGGCACTGTGTTGTTGCAGCAACAGTGCAACCTCATCGATCAGTTGCGCGTCATCGAGCAAGTCATGGGCACTGGATTCGTACATCAGTTGCAGGATGGTGTCTTCCAGCGCGGGTGCGCCTTCAGCGACGGGCTCGCGCAGAAGGGTCTCGATAGCGTCTGCCCCGGGTTCGTCGTGCGGCACAGCGGGTTCTGTGACGGCCATCGACTGGTTTGAGACGGGGCCATCGGGAGCCAGGTCGGGGTGTTTCTCGGCATAACGATGGTAAAGGGCCCAGAGGGCGCTTAGGGTTGTGGCTGCCAGTGCCGCCCCCACGGTTTTGCCGGGATTATCCTTGAGCACCTCGACCCCGGCACTGGACAGGCCTGCAACACGGCTGCCGGCGAGGGTCAGGCCCGCCGACAGCCGCACCAGCAGGTCGTGCAGGGCGGGTCCGATCGTCTCCCACCAGGACACCGTTTGAGCGTCCTCAACGGTCGAGCCGTAAACAGCGCGCGACAGCAGCACATCCTTTTCGTGGTCATCCACGCTAGCCAGGCTTTCCAGATGGCCCGCCAGATCCAACACCCTCATCTCGATCTCGATGGCAGACGCCTCTGGAAAGCTGAAGGCCTGGTCGATTGCAATCAATGCGTCGTTGATCTGTTGGTAGAGCCCTTCAAGAGAGCTCGGGTGCGCCACTGCCGTCGGGACGGGACCTGAATTGGCATGGACAGGCTGAGCCGGTGCCTCGGTCTCCCCGGACTCCAGGCGATCAGTGGGGGGACGCTGCCGTAAGCGGTCGACGATGCCAGGCACGTCAATTGCGCTCAACAGATTGGCGACGTAGGCCATTTTATTCGCCACGCCTCCTTCGAAGCTCGGCCCGGTGGTGATGACGTCACGGTAAAAACTGGATTTGCGTTCGATTTCCAGCAGTGTCTGTACCAGTGCCGACTCGGTAGCCGGGCTTTCGGCCGGCCGCTCGGGTTCCGGTTCCGGGGCTGGTGCCGGTTTGGTGCCGAAGATGAAGTGCATCGCTGCGTTTTCAATCGCTGCGCTGGCGGTGTCTTTGATGCTTTGCACAGAGATTGAACCCAGCCCGTCGAGCACTGCGTTCATCGGCGTGGCTATCGTCGATAGCCTGGCCTGCAGTTTTCCGGGGTTGACGATCTCCTCCAGCCAACTGCGCTCTGGTCGGTTATCGACGATCTCGATGTTTTTCAGCTGCGCATCCAGCTGCCGGGCGGCGTCGGCGAAACGCTCGGTCCAGCGCTTGCGTTCATGGAGATCGGGATTATCGATGGCGTTGACCAGCAAGCCCACCAAGGTTTGAGCGTGCTTGGGCGATGGCCTGACATGCAAATGGTCTTCAAGTTGACGCACGTGTCGGTTGAAGGGGGAATCGGATGAGCGACGGGTGAACTTGAGTGCGAAGCGGGTGAGGTCGCGAAGTTGGTTCCATGTGTCATTGTCAAGCAACTCGCCAGCGGCGATTTGCTGCCCGCGATGCAGGCGAGAAAGCGTCAGCTGGGTCTGGATGAAGCCGTGCACACCCTCGCCATTGCGGCCTCGAGGGAAGTTGACGTTCTCGCCGAATGCGTCTGCCCATCGCGCCGGGGGCTGATGACAGATGATGTCGACGAACTCGCGCAGGCGTGTCCGTGATAGGCCTTGCACGGGTTTCACCGAGCGCAGGATCGTGTCGCGCAGTCTCGACGCCAGCTGCGATCCGGTCTCGGTCTGCAAAAAACCGCTTTGGAGTATTTGCAGAACCTCTTCTTCGGTGACGGTACCGGTTTGCAGACGATTCAGCACAGATTCCCAGTGCCGTTCCAGAGACGTTTGGTCATGGATTGTCGCCTCTTTCAAACTGTCCGGTACATCGAGGGGCGAGAGGAGGCCGTTGTAAACCGGGGGCGCAAGGGGTTGTCCCGCGTCCGGCGAGGCGTTTTTTGGTGGGCCGGGAAGCGGGGACCATGCCGTACCGCTGATGGAATTGCCGACGCGGAACTCGCGCGACAAAGGAGTGGAGGGTTCGCCACGGATGGCAGTCGGTATAGGCGCGGAGGCGGTTGCGGTGATATTGGCTGCAGGAAGCATTGAAGTCTTATCGCAAGGCAGGCTGAAAAAAAGCCTGAACGCTTGTCTCGCTCAGGCAGGTATCAGCTCACAACGATAGGCACCCGGGGGGTGCCAAACCTGATGGAAATATTGAAAGGCAACCAGAATTGAGCCCTTGCCGCCAGGGCACGGCTGCTCAGCCGATGATGCTTTTAACCTTGTCGCGTAACTGGTCAATGGAGAACGGCTTGCCGATCAGGTACATGCCCTCGGGCACATCGATGCTCTCGGCATAACCGCTGGCAAACAGGATCGGCAGGGTCGGGCGCAGGGTGCGGGCTTCGTTGGCCAGTTCCCGGCCGTCCATGATCGGCAGGCCGACGTCGGTCATCATCAGGTCGATGGGCCGGTTGACGTCCTTGAGGATGGCCAGGGCCTGTTCGCTGCCATCGGCTTCCAGCACGTTGAACTCCAGTTCATCGAGCACATCGACAATCAGCATGCGCACGATGGCATCGTCTTCGACGACCAGGATGGTGGAGGCGTTGGCAGACATAGTGGGCTTTCTCGGAAATGGGTGGGCAGTCGCCGGTCGATCGAATTCGCCGGATCTACTCCATGAGTAAGTGGCGAATCACGACAAGTTCCCGACGCGCTATAAAAGAATAGTGGAAAGAATAACCGCTCACGTAGGCAAGAGCGCGCCTGAATGTAGGACTTTGCGCGAAAAAGCGTGAGAAAATTGGATCGATACGCCTGTTTTGGGGCAAACTCCGTATTTTTCACTTGTTCAACAAGGCTTGAATATGACCACCGCGTCCTCGGTTGATGAGCAACGATTCCGTAAACTCCTGAGCCGCAATATCAGCCTGCCGCTGGGCGTCGGCGTCATCAGCGCGGTTTTTTTCGTCTCACTGATCACGTACCTGTTGTCGACGATCCAGTGGGTCGAGCACACGGACCGGGTGATCAATAACGCCAATGAGGCGGTCAAGCTGACCGTCGACCTGGAAACCGGCATGCGCGGTTTTCTGCTCAGTGGTGACGAGAAGTTTCTCGAACCCTATGAAACCGCCAAGCCGCGCGTCGAAGTGGTGCTCAACACCCTGCTCGAATTGACCGCCGACAACCCGGCGCAGACCGATCGGCTGCACCGCTTGCAGTCGCTGCAACAGGAGTGGGCCGACTATGCGCAGAGCATGATCGATCTGCAGCGCTCCAGCGGTGACTACCGCGGCGCGGTGCGCAACGGCAAGGGCAAGCGCCTGACCGATGAAGTGCGCAAGCAATTCGATGAAGTGATCGCCATGGAGCAGCAGTTGCGCACTACGCGCAACGAAGAGGTGCGCCGGACCACGGTCTGGAGCATCGCCCTCTACCTGTTGTTCATCGCCGTCATCAGTGGCTTGCTGGCCTATATCGGCCGTCGTGACCTGGTCAATCTCTCCGAGCAGTACGGCGCCAATCTGGCCAAGCAACAGGCCAGCGCCGAGCGCCTGGAGCGCCAGGGCTGGCTGCGCAATGGTCAGACCGAACTGGCCGAGCAGGTTCTGGGGCAACTGTCGCTGAATCTGCTGGGGCGCAACATCCTGCAGTTCTGCGCTCAGTACCTGGGCATCGCCGTGGCGGCCATTTATGTGCGTGAAGAACACGGTGGCCTGCGCCGCGTGGCGTCCTACGGGTTATCCCGCGAGCAGGAAGCCATCGACCAACAGATCTACAGCGACGAAGGCATCGTTGGTCAGGCCGCGACCCAGGCCCGGCTGATTCGTCTGGACAACGTGCCCAACGACTATTTCAAAGTCAGCTCCGGTCTTGGCGAAGGCTTGCCGCGCAGCGTACTGGTGGTGCCGACCAGCGACGATGATCGGGTCAACGGTGTCATCGAACTGGGCTTCCTGCGCCCACTGGAAGAGCGCGATATCGAATTGCTGGAACTGATTGCCGGCAACATCGGCACCTCCATCGAAGCCGCGCGCTATCGCCAGCGCCTGCAGGAAGTCCTGGCCGAAACCCAGCAACTCAATGAAGAGCTGCAGGTGCAGCAGGAAGAACTGAAGACCGCCAACGAAGAACTCGAGGAGCAGTCGCGGATTCTCAAGGAGTCCCAGGCCCACCTGGAGACTCAGCAGGTGGAGCTGGAACAGACCAACGAGCAACTGGCCGAACAGGCCGTGATCCTGGCCGAGCAACGCGACGCCATGGACCTGAAGAACACCGAGCTCAACCAGGCCCAGGCCCAGCTCGAAGAGCGCGCCGAGGAGTTGCAGCGCTCGAGCAAGTACAAGTCCGAGTTCCTGGCCAACATGTCCCACGAGCTGCGCACGCCGCTCAACAGTTCGCTGATCCTGGCCAAGTTGTTGGCTGAAAACCCCCAGGACAACCTCAGCGCCGAACAGGTCAAGTTCGCCGAGTCGATCTACTCGGCCGGTAACGACCTGCTCAACCTGATCAACGACATTCTCGATATTTCCAAGGTCGAGGCCGGCAAGCTGGAAATCCGTCCGGAGACGACCGCTGTGGCTCGCCTGGTAGACGGGTTGCGCGGCATGTTCCTGCCGCTGGCTACGGACAAGCGCCTGCAGTTCCATGTTGAACTGCAGGACGGCGCGCCGGCGATGATATTCACCGATCGCCAGCGCCTGGAGCAGGTGCTCAAGAACCTGCTGTCCAACGCCGTGAAATTCACCGAACAAGGCAGCGTCAGCCTGAGCGTGGCCGGCGCGCCGAACCAGGGCATTGCGTTCATCGTCCGCGATTCCGGGATCGGCATCGCCCAGGACCAGCAGCAAAGCATTTTCGAAGCCTTCCGCCAGGCCGATGGCACCACCAATCGCCGTTACGGCGGCACCGGTCTTGGCCTGTCGATTTCCCGTGATCTGGCGGCATTGCTCGGCGGGTCCATCAGTGTCAGCAGCACACCGGGGCAGGGCAGTGTGTTCACCCTGGTCATGCCGCAGGAGTATGTCGAGCAAGATGGCGTCGCCGTCGAGCCGATGCGGACATTGCCGGAGCCGGTGCCGGCACCGACCATGGCCGCGCCGCCGCTCAAGCCATTGATCGCCGAAGTCGACATCCCGCGCTTTAACGACGATCGGGCCAAGGCGCCGTTCACTACCCGCTGCATTCTGGTGGTGGAGGACGAACCGAATTTCGCCCACATCCTCTACGACCTGGCCCATGAACTGGGTTATCACTGCCTGGTGGCCCACGGCGCCGATGAAGGTTACGACCTGGCCATGCAGTTCATTCCCGATGCGATCCTGCTGGACATGCGCCTGCCGGACCATTCCGGGTTGACGGTGTTGCAGCGCCTGAAGGAACACCCGCAAACCCGGCACATTCCCGTGCATGTGATTTCCGTCGAGGATCGGGTTGAAGCGGCGATGCACATGGGGGCCATCGGTTACGCAGTCAAACCGACCACCCGCGAAGAGCTCAAGGACGTGTTCGTGCGCCTGGAAGCCAAGTTGACCCAGAAGGTCAAACACGTGCTGCTGGTCGAGGACGATGATTTGCAGCGCGACAGCATTTCGCGACTGATCGGCGACGACGATATCGAGATCACCGCTGTCGGCCTGGCTCAGGAGGCCCTGGACCTGCTGCGCACCACGGTGTTCGATTGCATGATCATCGACCTCAAGCTGCCGGACATGCTCGGCAATGACCTGCTCAAGCGCATGTCCATGGAGGAAATCTGCTCGTTCCCGCCGGTCATCGTCTACACAGGGCGCAACCTGACCCGCGACGAAGAGGCGGAACTGCGCAAGTATTCGCGCTCGATCATCATCAAGGGTGCACGCTCGCCCGAGCGTCTGCTCGATGAAGTGACACTCTTTTTGCACAAAGTCGAATCGCGGCTGTCCCATGAACGACAGAAGATGCTCAAGACCGCCCGCAGCCGCGACAAGGTGTTCGAGGGGCGCAAGGTGCTGCTGGTGGACGACGATGTGCGCAACATCTTCGCCCTGACCAGCGCGCTGGAACACAAGGGCGCAGTCGTGGTGATCGGCCGTAACGGCCGAGAGGCGATTGATCGATTGAATGAAGTCGAGGACATCGATCTGGTGTTGATGGACGTGATGATGCCGGAGATGGATGGTTTCGAAGCCACCATCGAGATCCGCAAGGACCCGCGCTGGCGCAAGCTGCCCATCATTGCGGTGACGGCCAAGGCCATGAAGGACGATCAGGAGCGCTGCCTGCAGGCCGGCGCCAATGACTACCTGGCCAAGCCCATCGACCTGGATCGCCTGTTCTCGCTGATTCGTGTGTGGTTACCGAAAATGGAACGTATCTAGTGCAGAGCAATCATCCCGCCGGGCGCAACAGCGAAATCGAACTGCGGTTGCTGATCGAGGCGATCTACCTCAAATACAGCTACGATTTTCGCGATTACTCCGGCGCTTCGATCAAGCGCCGGGTCGCCCACGCGCTGAACCAGTTTGAGTGCAACACCATTTCGGCGCTGCAGGAGAAGGTTCTGCACGACCCGACCGCGTTCATGCAATTGCTGCAGCTGCTGACGATTCCGGTCAGCGAGATGTTCCGCGACCCGTCGCACTTCCTGGCGATCCGCAAGGAAGTGGTGCCGCTGCTCAAGACCTATCCCTCGATCAAGATCTGGATTGCCGGGTGCAGCACCGGTGAAGAGGTGTATTCGATGGCCATTCTCTTGCGCGAAGAAGGGCTGCTCGACCGTACCATCATCTACGCCACCGACATCAATCCGCGTTCGCTGGAAAAGGCCAAGCAGGGCATTTTCTCGATGGAGAACGTACGCGCCTACACGGCTAACTATCAGCAGGCCGGTGGCCAGCGCTCGTTCGCCGATTACTACACGGCGGCCTACGGTTATGCGATTTTCGACAAGTCGCTGTGTGAGAACGTGACCTTTGCCGACCACAGCCTGGCCACTGACAGCGTATTCTCCGAAACTCAATTAATTTCATGTCGTAATGTATTGATTTACTTCAATAAAAATCTTCAGGATCGTGCCTTCGGTCTGTTTCATGAATCCCTCTGCCACCGCGGTTTTCTGGTGCTGGGCAGCAAGGAAACCCCGGATTTTTCGGCCTATGGCAACCAGTTCGAGCCGTTGGTCAAACAGGAACGGATCTACCGCAAATCATGAGCGACACAACGGGTTTGCCTTCTATAGACGCCGTCGTGATCGGCGCTTCGGCCGGTGGCGTAGAGGCGCTGCTGGGTATTCTGGGGCCCCTGCGCAAAGGCTTTGCGCTGCCGATCATCGTGGTCCTGCACCTGCCGAACGAGCGTCGCAGCCAGTTGGCCGAAGTGTTCGCCCGGCGCGTGGCGCTGCCGGTGCTGGAGGCCGCTGACAAGATGGCGATCGAGCCCGGCACCCTGTACTTCGCCACACCGGGCTATCACCTGTCGGTGGAACTCGATCGCAGCTTTTCCCTGAGCCTGGAGGACCGCGTTCATTATTCGCGGCCGGCCATCGACTTTCTGTTCGAGTCCGCCGCCGATGCCTACGGCCCGAGGTTGGCCGCCGTATTGCTGACCGGCGCCAACCGTGATGGCGCCCACGGCCTGGCCGAGGTCAAGCGCCAGGGCGGCCTGACCATTGTTCAGGACCCCGACGAAGCCCAGGTTGCGACCATGCCCCAGGCCGCGCTGGACATTCACCAGCCTGACCACATTCTCCCTATCCGCGGCATCGGCCGTCTGCTTGTCGAGCTGGAACGAATCGCATGTTAAGTAATATCCAGGCCAAACTGCTGATCGTCGACGATCTGCCGGAGAATCTGTTGGCACTCGAAGCGCTGATCAAGCGCGAAGACCGCGCGGTGTTCAAGGCGCAATCGGCCGACGAGGCCTTGTCGCTGCTGCTGCAACACGAATTTGCCATGGCCATTCTCGACGTGCAGATGCCCGGCATGAACGGCTTCGAACTGGCCGAGCTGATGCGTGGCACGGAAAAGACCAAGAACATCCCCATCGTGTTCGTCAGTGCCGCGGGTCGCGAGCTGAACTATGCGTTCAAGGGCTACGAAAGCGGTGCCGTGGACTTTCTGTACAAACCGCTGGATATCCATGCGGTCAAGAGCAAGGTCAATGTGTTCGTCGAGTTGTACCGCCAGAGCAAGGCCATGAAGCAACAGGTCGAAGCCCTGGAGCAGGCCCGCCGCGAGCAGGAGGCGTTGCTGGCACAACTGCAAAGCACCCAGTCGGAACTGGAGCAGGCGGTGCGCATGCGCGATGACTTCATGTCCATCGTCGCCCATGAGGTGCGCACGCCGCTCAACGGCCTGATCCTCGAAACCCAACTGCGCAAGATGCACCTGGCCCGGGATAACGCCGCGGCATTCACCCTCGACAAGATGCAGGCCATGGTCGACCGCGACGAGCGGCAGATCAAAAGCCTGATCCGCTTGATCGAAGACATGCTCGATGTGTCGCGCATTCGCACCGGCAAGCTGTCGATCCGGCCAACCTGCTTTGACCTGACGGTGCTGGTGCGTGCGCTCCTGCAGAATTTCGCCCAGCAGATCGAGGTCGCCGAAGCGTCCGTGACCCTGGAGGCCGAGCAACCGGTGATCGGCAATTGGGACGAATTCCGCATTGAGCAGGTGATTTCCAACCTGCTGACCAACGCCTTGCGCTACGGTGCCAAGAGTCCGATCCAGGTGAAGGTGTACAGTGAAAACAATGAAGCGCGGGTTGAAGTGCGAGATTTCGGGATCGGCATCAGCGAAGAGAACCAGCAACGGATTTTCCAGCAATTCGAGCGGGTCACGGCCAAGTACGCTGTCGCGGGGCTGGGCCTGGGGTTGTTCATTTCCGAACAGATCGTAACCGCCCATGGCGGCACCATCACCGTCGAAAGCCGGATTGGCGAAGGCGCCCTGTTTCGCGTTTGTCTGCCGCTGTAGGAAAACAGCCAGAAAAACGCAACCTCTGGTCGACCCCACGGTCGTATCAGCAGCTATTGACCGAACAAAGGCTTCCCATGAGTGAAGATGCACAAGATGTAGTACTCGTCGTCGAGGACGAGCCGGTGATCCTGATGGTGCTGACCGACTATCTGTCGGGGCAGGGGTATCGTGTGCTGCAGGCAGAAAACGGCGAACAGGCTTTCGAGATCCTCGCCACCAAACCCCATCTGGATATGTTGATTACCGATTATCGCTTGCCTGGCGGCATCTCCGGTGTGCAGATCGCCGAGCCCGCGGTAAAGCTGCGACCGGACTTGAAGGTGATTTTCATCAGCGGTTATGCCCGTGAAATCCGTGAAACCGGCAGCCCGATCACCCTCAAGGCGCCGATCCTGGAAAAGCCCTTCGACCTGGATGTGTTGCAGGACATCATGCAGGATTTGCTGTCCTAGGGCGTACACCGCTCCCGCAGGGGGTTGCATGCCCCTGTGGGAGCGAGCTTGCGCGCGATGGCCTCAAGTTCACCGCATTCAATCAGCAAGCCAGCGTTGTCGCTGGCAACCATCGCGAGCGGGCTCGCTCCCACCGTTAAGCCTATCGGGCTTCAGGTTTTGATCATCTCCCGCACCTTCGCCGTCAGCAGGTCGAAGGTGAAGGGCTTGGTGATCATCTGCATGCCAGAATCCAGGAAACCGCCGCGCACGGCCGCGTGTTCAGCGTAGCCGGTGATGAACAGTACCTTGAGGTCGGGGCGGTGCTGGCGGCCGATTTCCGCCAGTTGCCGGCCGTTCATGCCAGGCAGGCCGACGTCGCTGATCATCAGGTCGATCCGTTGCTCCGAATCGAGAATCGGCATGGCGCTGTCGGCGTCGCCAGCCTCGACGAAGGCATAACCCAACTCACTCAACACCGCACTGACCAACACTCGCACGGCAGGATCGTCCTCGACGATCAATACCGTTTCGCCATGCTGCGCAAACAGCGGATGGACATTTTCCACCGGTTGCGCCTGGGGCAGGTCGCCGCCGAAGCGCGGCAGGTACAGGCTCACCGTGGTGCCGGCGCCCACTTCGCTGTCAATGACGACATGACCGCCTGATTGCTTGGTGAAACCGTAGATCATGGACAACCCAAGGCCGGTGCCCTGACCGATCGGCTTGGTGGTGAAGAACGGGTCGAACGCGCGATTGATCGTGGTTTGCGGCATGCCACAGCCATTGTCCGTCACGCTGAGCACCACGTAATCCCCCGGCTCGAGGTTGCTGTACAGATGGGTGAATTCAGCATCCAGATACTGGTTCGAGGTTTTAACCACCAACTTGCCGCCATCGGGCATGGCATCCCGGGCATTGATCACCAGGTTGAGCAGGGCGCTTTCCAGTTGATTGGGGTCCGCTTCAGCGACCCACAACGGCTCGCTCAACTGCATCTCCAGGCGAATCCTTTCGTCGATGCTGCGTTGCAGCAGTTCGCCCATGGACACCACCAGCTTGTTCATTTCCACCGGTTTGGAATCCAGCGACTGGCGGCGAGAGAACGCCAGCAAGCGGTGAGTCAGGCCTGCGGCGCGATTGGCTGAGGTCACGCCCAGGTCGATCAGGCTGTCCAGATCGTCCAGGCGTCCTCGGGCCAGGCGTCGGCGCAGCAACTCGAGGCTGCCGATGATGCCGGTCAACATGTTGTTGAAGTCGTGGGCGATGCCGCCGGTGAGCTGGCCGACCGCTTCCATTTTCTGCGACTGGCGCAACACCTCTTCGTTGTGACGAAGTTGTGCCGTGCGCTCTTCGACTTGCTGTTCGAGGGTTTCCAAGGTGTTTTGCAGGCGCAATTCGCTTTGACTCAGGTCGATCAGCCGATCCCTGGCTTCGTACTGTCGTCGGCGTCCGCGCAGGGCGGTGGTGACAAGGCTGATCAGGGTGACAGGATGAAAGGGCCGCTCAAGGAAGGTGACATTGCCCAACTGCGGGCCGAAGCGTGATGCCGGGTTTTGCTCCGGGCCGCCATGGTGAGTCAGTAGCACGATGGGCAGGTCCGACCACGCCGGCTGCTGCTCGATGAGCCTTAGCAGTGGCTCGAGGTCGCGTCCCAGCAACGCTTCGGACGACATGATCAGCAAGCCCGCGCCCTGCTCGAGTTCTGCGCAGAGGGCCAGCAGGTCCTGGCTGATGATGCCGTCGAAACCCGCTTCGTTGAGCAGCATCAGCGCAATCTGGCTGTCTCGCCCCAGCGGCGCGAGGATGATCGCGCGCTCGGACGTGGCCTTGTGCAAGGTCACGGGCTCTCTTCCCCGAGCAGCGGCATGCTTGCGCCGTGATAGGTCGGCACGCCGCGCAGCACGCCCTGGAACGCTTCCAACGGTTCGCCGATGGTCATGCCCTGGCCACTGATGCGGTATTCGCGGATGGTCGCTTCATGATTGCCGGTCCGTTTCTTGATAATTGAGATGGCCCGGCGCACCTTGCCCAGGGCTTCGAAGTACCGCAGCAAAATCACGGTGTCGGCCAGATACGTAATATCCACCGGCGCCTGCATGTCGCCTACCAGCCCATGCTGGGCCACCGTCATGAAGGTCGCTGCGCCTTTGCGATTGAGATACAGCAGCAACTCGTGCATGTGCAGCACCAGGGCATTTTCTTCAGGCATCGCCGCCTGGTAGCCGTTGATGCTGTCGATCACTACGGTCTTGATTCCGCGCTGATCCACGCAGCGGCGCACCCGGTGGGAAAACTCGCCGGGGGACAGTTCGGCGGCATCCACTTGTTCGATCATCAGGTTGCCGGTGTCCTGCAGCGCCTGCAGGTCAATGCCCAGATGCTTCATACGTTCGAACAGCAAGCCCAGTTCTTCGTCGAAAATGAACAGGGCGGCTTTTTCACCACGACCGACGGCGGCGGCGGCAAATAGCATCGATATCAGGGATTTGCCGGTACCGGCCGGACCCAGGATCAGTGTGCTGGAGCCGGTTTCGATGCCGCCGCCGAGCAGGGCGTCCATCTCCCTGATTCCGCTGGTCAGTTGCTGACGCAGGTAAACGCCGCGGTGTTCGGCAGCCACCAGCCGCGGGAACACGTGCACGCCATCGTTCATGATGGTGAAGTCGTGGAAACCGCCACGGTATTTCTGGCCGCGGTACTTCACCACCCGGATCCGCCGGCGTTCGGCGCCGTAGTTGGGCGTCAGTTCCTCAAGGCGAATCACCCCGTGGGCGACGCTGTGTACAGTCTTGTCCAGGGATTCGGTAGTGAGGTCGTCCAGCAGCAGGACGGTGGCGTCGTAGCGCACGAAGTAGTGCTTGATCGCCAGGATCTGCCGGCGATAGCGCAGCGAACTCTGCGCCAGCAGCCTGATCTCGGACAGGCTGTCGAGCACCACGCGGGTCGGTTTGAACCGTTCCACCACTTCGAAAATCTGTTTGGTGGCCTCGCCCAGTTCAAGGTCCGAAGAGTACAGCAGCGTCTGCTGGTGCTCGGCGTTGAGCAGGCTTTCCGGCGGCGTCAGTTCGAAGATATGAACGTTATCGTCCAGTTCCCAGCCGTGGGACCGCGCCCCCTGGCGCAGCTCTCGCTCGGTTTCGGACAGGGTGATGTACAACGAGCGTTCGCCGGCACGGGCGCCGGCCAGTAGAAAGTGCAGGGCAACCGTGGTTTTACCGGTGCCCGGCTCGCCTTCGAGCAGGAACACATGACCACGGGACAGTCCGCCATCGAGGATGTCATCCAGACCCTCAATCCCGGTGGCGGCTTTATCGCTGATGAACTCGTTGGATGTAGACAAAAAATGCCCTCTCATGACTAGGGGAAGCGAGGCAGCAGGTTCCTGGATGCTCGAATTCGAATCTGGAACGAGCTGCCTGTTTCTCTTGACCATTGGTCGCGACGAGCGTTCAACCTTTTGTGTCTGGGTGTGTTTTTGTGGGTCACCTGGTGGGCGCTGGCCTGAGCCACACTGAATTTTGCAGATGCCTCAATCCTCTGTGGGAGCGGGCTTGCTCGCGAAGGCGGTGGATCAGTCAAGGCTGTATTGGCTGATCCAC
>NZ_LYVP01000092.1 GCF_001984065.1 Pseudomonas sp. KK4 | reverse complement strand
GGATATGAGAGAACTCTCAATTGAGGCGGGGGTGTGAGGGGTTTTGTGACGGTGTGTTTCAAACAAAAAGCCAGGCAACCGTTGAGGCTGTCTGGCTATGGAGTGACCCTATTCACCTGGGTTTAGGCTGTACAGGTTTGGGCGGTGGCGGCCAGGAGAATATGGGCGCGGGCTGGCCGATAAGTTTATCCAGGCCGGAGGGTCGCAGCTCAAATCGTTTCAACGTCGTTACGATTCTTGATTGAATGGACGCCGGCAGGACGCTGCCAATCCCCGTATTTGACCTGCTGTTCGATATTTGGAAAGCCACGGCGGGCGGAGCGGCCGCGGCGGTTTCCGTCACCTCGGAAGCATTACTGAACTGGGTACCGAAAGTGAAGTTCGATCCCGCACTTTCCTGGATGTTGACTCCAAATGACGACTCGAAATCATCTGCGGCAATCACCTCCCGACTACTCGACAAGCCGTCTGCACGGACCGAATCGGAGAAATCCGGGGTACTGGCACGTCTGGGTCTGACGGGACTGACTGCGCTGGCGGTGGTACTGGCAACGCTTGCCTGAGAAGAATGGCTGGCGATACTTGCCCGAGGAGTAGCACTGGCGGTACTGACAATGGAAGGGGTTCTGGCTTTTACACTCGAAAAGACCGGAACAGCCGTTGTCACAACGTCTTTGAATTTGACCAGATTGATCATGTCGATCCCCACCCCGATCCAGTGCAGGTTGTTTCGCGCGGTCGCATCTCTTGTGAACATGGCAACCCCTTCAACCCCCATCCCCACAACAAAAGTCGGTAACGTCAGGACATTCGCCGCCGTGGTGATGGCCGCCGTCGCGGCCAGCACTCCGTTGGCAATCGTCACGACGGTGGCGGTGCTGACGCCTGCAGCGCTGGCAATTGCCGTAGCAGCGAGTGCGAGTGGTACCGGGTTGAACGTGAATATACTCAAGGCAATGCCAACGGACAGCGCAACACCCGCTGCGGCGTACGCCACCGCGGGCCTGTCGAGCACTGAGGTCGCCATATGCCCCGACGGATCGCTGAACGCGATGGGGTTGCCCAGACAGTATTTGTAGCAATTGATCCCGCCTGCACCAAACGGGCTCGACGAGTCCGGCGAGTGGAAACGCATCAGGCAGGGGTTATAGGCCCGGTAGCCGCTGCCAAGCAAATACCAGCCGCTGGCCGGGTCGCGCACTTCGCCGTTGAAGGCCAGCAGGCTTTGCAATTGTGCCTCGCTGCTGCGCTCACCGTAGGCGGTGTAAACCGCCGTGCGCAATTCATCGGCCTGGCTTTCGGCAATCACCGAGTGCTTGGCGTCGGCGAGCAACAGCAAGGTCTGGCTGTCGTCGCCAGGTTTCTGTTGCCCCAGTGGATGGCCCCGGTGGCGAAGCAATTGGGTGTGTTGGCCGTTTTGCACCACATCGCTCAATTGGGTGCCTTCATAAAATCGCAGGCTTTGCGCTTCGCCCTCTGGCCTGACCGCCACCAGGTGGTCATGGGCGTCGTAGTCATAGGCCGTTACCGGCTGACCGCTCGCTGTCGTGACCCCCAGCAGGCGCCCCTGACTGTCGTAACTCAACTGTTGTCCCAGTTCGTCGCGCGTCAGGTTGCCGTCCAGGTCGTAACTGAAGTCTGTCACCAGTACCTGGTAGTCGGCATGGCTGTGGGTGGCTTTGATCAGTTGGCAAGGGTCGTCGTTGGCGAAGCCGAATTGGGTATTGTTCTGGCTGCCGTCATCGAAATCGGTGCTGCTGTAGATAACGTTGTCGATGGCATCGAACTCGAAATACTGCCTGACGATGGCATTGCCGAAACGATCCTTGGGTAGTTCGTCGCCCGAGCATTTGTACAGTTCCAGTCGTCCGCGCAGGTCGTACTCGAAGGTTTCAAGCAACGCGGTCTTGTTATCCACCCGCAGGTGGCGGGTCTGGACGTTGCCATCGGCCAGGTAGCCGAGCTCGATGGAGCGGACAGGTTGCAGCGGCTGACCCGTGCTGTCGCGCAACGCGAGGGTCCGCTCGATTTCCTGTCCAATGTCGTTGAACGTCAAGGTTGTGGTCAGCGTGTTGCCGCTGCCCAGGTCGCAGCTGGTGGTGCGGTACAGGCGTCCGCAGTGGTCGTATTCGAACGCCGCCTGCAACTGGCACTGGCGCAAGCCCATCAGGCGCCCATTGGTCAGGTTGTAGTCGGCTTCGGTGAGTTGCTGGCCGACGTCGGTGCGACTGAGCATGCGGCCCTTCAAGGACGTGGTGAAGCGCGTGACCCATGGCACCGGGTTGCCCGGTTCTTTCCAGCTTTCGGTGCTCAGATGCCCGGCGTGGCTGTAGGTGAACCTATAGGTGCCCTGCGCACTGCTCGACGTTTCAAGATTGCCGTTGAGCAGGTCATAGTCGTACGTAATGTCACCCTCCGGCGGTTTGATGGCGGTGGGTTGGGTGGTCAGGCCGGGCTTGTATTCATACATGATCGGTTTGCCGGCCGGGGTGATTCGGCGACAAGGTTGCACGCGCCCGTCCTCATAGTGCAACTGCTGCAGACGCCCCCCGACATCGATCTGGGTCAGCCGCTGCAGGCCATCGTATTGCTGGGTGCCCAGGGGCACGGGCGGCAGCACAATGTTACCCGGCTGCACGGTCAGCGAGGTCACCAACGGTGTGTCGGTGTGCGGGGAATAGGTCTGGCTGATGACCGTCAGGTCGGGAAGGGTGTTGGCAACCAGGCGTCCGTGGGCGTCGTAGCGAAATCGCGAAACGCGACCGAGCGCATCGACTTCTTCGGTGCAGTTGCCCAGGCCGTTGTACTTGAAGCGGTGCACACTCACGCGCCGCCCGCTCAAATCATACAACTCGGTCCTGGCGGTTTTTTCAAAACGATTGGTCACCGTCACGGACTTGCCCACACCTTCGGTCCACTGTTCAACGGTGAAGGTAATCGGGTTGGCGCGGGTGTGGCTGGTGACGCCATCAGGCCCGGTGACACTGTCGCGCTGGCCCCACAGGTCATAGGTGTAGGTGTTGGTCAGTTTCAGGTCGGTTTTTTCCAGCCAATCGATTTCGGTTTCGGCGAGCAACTGATTGAAAGGGTCATAGCGGGCTTCGTAGGTCAGGCGAAACAAAGGCGGATTGCCCCCCGCGTTGTCGAGGTCCTCCTGCTCCTCTTTGACCGTGCGCCCCAGACCATCGAGCCAGGTACGGACCTTGGCCTTCTTGACGTCTTCCATTTCCTGACCGGCCAGATCCGTCACCGGTGATTCGCCCTGGCCTGCCGGACGTATCAGCCTGTAGGTGAACGTACGACTGGCCGGATACGGCGTGTTGGGGGATTCCTCTTCCTTGACGACCCGGCTCAATTGGTCGTAGCTGTAGCGGACTTCATCATCCTTGTCGTTGATCAGCAACGGCTCGCCATTGAGCAACGAACGCTCGTGGGTGACACTTTTTGTAGCGCTGTCAAAGTCGGTGC
Organism: Pseudomonas sp. KK4; assembly: GCF_001984065.1. Classification (GTDB taxonomy): domain Bacteria; phylum Pseudomonadota; class Gammaproteobacteria; order Pseudomonadales; family Pseudomonadaceae; genus Aquipseudomonas. Next base: position 17,426 of record NZ_LYVP01000092.1, on the reverse strand, counting down.
TGACGGTTTCCACGGTGCGCAACACCGTTTCACCGGCGAACGTGGCATAGGTGGCGTTCGTTTTGCTGTAGGCGTATCGCGTCAGCGTGGTAAAGCCTGGCGCCTCGCCCGTGGTGACGGCCTTTATTTGCCGGCGGCCATGGGTGACGGGATTGGCAGGCTCGTTGATGAAGGTGTAAAGCACTCGCTGCAACAGCTGCTCGGAGGTTTGTCTGACCTCCAGCAGGCGTTCCTCGATCAATGCGACCCAAGGCGTCTGGCTGCCATTGATGGGCAGCATCGATTCATAACGGTAGCGCGAGCGCAACGTGGCGCCGCCACTTTGCAAGTCTGGCACCAGGGCAGGGTCCGAAGACGGGGTGACGGTTTTTTCTCGCACATGGCGAACGAAGCCGTACGGATCTGCCGGACATTCACCGGGCACTTCTTCGGCCGGGTAGTACACGATCTCTTCGGTGATGCCATTGGGTTGCACCGTTTTGATCAGATTGCCGTGGATGTCGTACTCGGTGAGCTTCTTGTCGTAGCGCCAGCTGCGCGGGTCGTCCGTCAGGTACCACATCTCGGTGACCTGCCTGGCCAGTTGACATCGCGGGTCCTGGTTCTCGAACGTATCGGTGTCGTTGGCGTAATAAGTGGTATCGAGGGATTTTCGGCAATTGCCCTGAGTCGACACCTGCGCCGTCATCAAGTGGAACCGATTGAACGTACGGGTCACGGTACGTACGGCTTGAGTACCGTCCATCAGGCGCTCGGTGGATTCATACAGGTATTGGCCGAGGACCTTGTAAAGGTTGTCGCCTTCGTCGTCTTCCCAGTCGATGGAGGCGTTGCGCCCCAGGAAATTGTTGCCATTGTCGCTGTAGCTGTAGTTCATCACGATCGGTGGCTGGCCACCGCCAGGTGCTGTCACATGGTCGGTGACCCGGGGCAGGTTGTCGTAACCCGAATTGCCCGGATAACCGTGGCCGCTGTCGTTGTACCCAATGGTTTCGTGGGCACCCAGCGGGGTCCAGACTTGTTTGATGCACAACTGGTCGCGTTCCTTGCCGTAGAGAAAGCGCCAGCCAGCGCCATTGGGAGTGGGCAGGCTGATACGGACCAACCAGTCATTTTCCATGTGCAGGGTAAAGACCGCCAACGGCACGCCTTGCACGGGTTTCAGGCGAATTTCGACGGTGTTCGCGGTGAGGTTGCGGATCACCTCCAGCAAAAGCCCTTGATTGTCCCGTACGGTGCTCAGCATCCGGCCCTTGGCAAAGTTCTGATAGGCCAGGGTCACTTCATGGCCCTGGGGCGAATAGAGTTTGACCGGCATTGCCACTTGCGGCGTGCTACCGGTCAACTTGAGGATTTCGACCAGCCCGTTGGCGTGCGCCACCATGAACTCGCCACGTGGGTCGCTCTTGAGTTGATAGAGCTTGAAGGTCGGGATTTTCTGCTCTTTCATCTTCAGCCGATCGGGCTCACCTTCGTCGGCATAGTTGCCCGTGACCTTGAAACTCTCGCCTGAATGCAAGGAAATGATCTGATTGCTCGGCCGATATTCGGTCAGCGCCAGGCTCCAGCCGGTACCGAAACCGTTGTCGAGGGTGTTGAGCGGGTTGAAGCCCAGTTGCAAGGGCACGACCGGGCCACTGAGATCACAGGTTTTCACTTCAGGCAGTGAACAGGAAACCGTATAGAGACCGGTCCGCGGGTCGACCCCGGACTTTACAAAACTGGCAAAGTTGGTGGCGTTGGAGTGCAGTGCGGTGGGGGCGGTCATGGTTGAACCTCGAAGACAGTGCGCCGTTACTTACGCTCGACGCGAATACAGGACAGTTTTCCCTTCACGTCGTTGCCGGGCCGGAACCGCACTTTCATCAATCCGGGGGCAATGATGCTGCCGTTACTCGCGTCGGCTATCGATGCAAGATTTATTTTTTCTGTAGAGGTCGGTTGCTTTACCGTCAGCAGTTCTATTTCCCAGCCTTCATTGTCCAGGCACTTGGGTGGAAAACCAGGGAACCCATCAAACTTGTCGTCGAAGTAAGTAATGGTCAATGCAGAATCTGCGTCATTGAGTGATGTGAAATACGCTTGGTCGTTAGTGCAGCTGTAATTGCTGAGTATATAGTCTTTCGGTCCGCCGTCCGGTGCTGTTTCCGCGGGAATGCTGCAGGTAAATCCCTCCATGTTTTCATAAATGACAATGGTTCCGGCAGCCTGCGAATAACCCGCCTGAACAAGCGCAAGTCCTGCCAACAACCCGCCGATAAATAACCTGCTCTTGTCCATGTGGAATGACTCCGGTGGTGTTATTCAAATGGTCGATGTGCTGACCTTTTGAAGAACACTATCAGGATTTCGATCCGGGTAAACCTAGCAGTTCTGATAGTTCCCAAGCCGAATGTTCAGGCGTAGAACAGTGTTCAATAACTCCGGCGTCCACCCACTTGCCGTGATAACTGCCTGAAGTAAGGAAGTTCAATATGATCGATCCGAACCCCGCGCCGACCCTCCCTGCGCTTGAGGCTGACAACGCCATCGACGTGGACAAGTTGGGCAGTGCCAAGCTGATGACCTACATCAACTTTCCCGATATCGAGAACAGCGACGGCGATACGCTGATCCTCAATTTTCGCGGCTGTGCGGCCGACGGCACGGTGGTCGATGAGCTGAACAATCAGGTGACGGTGGACACTTCCCTGTTGACGCCCGATGGCATGCCGGCAGAGATCGAAAACCATACGATCGTCAACCTCGATCAGGGCTGGGCGTTCTACTCCTACCGGGTGCAACCCTTCGGTAACCCGACGCCGGGCGATGAGTCCAAACGGATTTTTTTCTATGTGGGCAAACGCCCCCGGGCCAGGCCTGCGTTGCCGGTGCTGCAAATCAAGGAGTCACACGACCTGCAACTGGATGTGGACGCCGCGCCAACCCTGTTGGGCGTATTCATGGTGCCTTACGAAGCATTGGCGGTCGGCGATGTCGTCACCCTGCATTGCCGGCGCTTTTATGCGGATGGCCAGGAATACTTGCCGGCGCTCGCGTATCCCAAAGATGTGCTGAAGGCCGATCTTGGCAAACCGCTTGCCCTGCATTTGCCCAAAAGCGACTTGCGTCGGGTGAACGGCGGCCGGGTCGAAATCCGCTACGGCATCCAATACGCGGACACCACCGACGAAAAAACCCTGTCTGCCACACAAACCTTCCAGCTGACGGCGCCGGATCCGGCGACCCTGTTGCCGGCCCTGACCATCGTTGGTCACACCAGCGGCACGCCGATCAAACCGTCGCAATTTCTCGAAGGCATGCCCTTGCGCATCGATGCCTGGCCCGGCATGAGCGCAGGCGACGAGGTGTTGTGTTATGTCGACTCCGAGGCGGATGCCGCGCACGCCTTGATCCTCAAGACCCAAGTCGATATCTCGACCATCGACCGGGGCTTCATCGAGTTCCTGGTCCCCGGCGATTGGGTCATGGCCAGCAACGGTTATCCGATCAATCTGCAGTACCAGTTCGCCTGGATCGGCGCGGCGATGTCGTCGGTTGCTTATCCCGCGGTGGTCCGCGATCGGCTGAACTTGCCGATGGTGATCGTCGAGGGTGCCCGGCCGGGCAATCCGCCTGTGGTGGGGGAAGGTGATATCGACGCCGTGACGCTGGTGAGTTCCGGCATCAATCTCAGGCTCGATGACGACGCCAGCTACGTGCCCGTCGACAAGATCGAGGTGCACTGGGATGGCTATGGGACCACCGGCAAACACACGGTCAGCACGCCCACCGTGCCGGGCGGGCGTACGTTCAATATTCCGTCGCGCTACATTCCGGCCAACATGGACCGGCAGGTCCCGGTCTACTACTACGTCACCCCTCAGGGCGAAGACGTGCCGGAAAAATCCGGGACCTTCACCGTGCGGGTGGTGCCGGTGCCCAAAACCCAATATCCGACCATCCAATCGACTCAGGCACAGGGCTCCAACGGCAGTATTTCCATTGTGCTGGTACCGGCTCAGGGTGAAAGGTTCTTTTTCCAGCCAGGCTGGGTCTACATGCGTGAAGACCAGATATTGAATGCGTTGCTCAAAGGTAAAAACAGCAGTGGCCAGGACTACAGCTTCCCGCTGTTTGACCAGCATGTCGTGACCAAGGCGGAAGTAGACAGCAAGTTGGTTGAAATGCACATCAGTGCCGCGGAGTTGCGAAAGTTTCAGCTGGGCAACTTGACCGTGGCAGTCACTATTACGTATGAGCCCGGCGCTGTAACTACCCTTAATGATGCGAGATTTACGTTGCAGGCGTGATGAATGCACGTCGACGTTGGATCTCTATTCGATAAACAAGGATCACTATCATGGCCAAGTCAGTCAATCGTGCAGACTATTTGAAGTGGATGGCATTGGAATCGCGCACTAACAAGTGGAGTGCATTCGTTGCTTATGACCGCGATCAATGCAACCGCCTGCTGCGGCAAGAATACATTGAGAAGTTTGACAGTGATTCTTACATGCCGCCCATTGATGACACCTATGCAACCGGTTTGACCACCTGGTACTGGCTGAACGATTACCAGACTGACGTTGCCCGTTTGAGTTTCGAGAACAATCCTGACGAAAACGGCAACTATGTCGCCGAAGCCAACATGAGCATGGCGATTGTGGGTGGTACCGAAATTGAAATGTTCACCAATGCAGGCGGTACTGCGGAAGTGGTAAAGATCGGCTCTTACGACCCGCTTGACCATCCAGAACTCAAGGCCAACCGGGTATTGCTCAAGGACATACGAGGGGAGGTCGACCAGGGCGGTACAGTGGTGCTGGATCTGGGGGATCCGGCGACACAACGCTACACCTGGGAATTGACCGGTTCGCGGATCGAACATGTGCGTCGGGTGGGCGGGGCCTATTTCAAGAGAAAATTCCGCGAAGCCGACCCGGAGCGCAGAACGTTCAAGTTGGGACAACTGGCCCATACCGAGCAGGAGTTTCTCAAGCCGGCGAAGTTCAAGTTACGCACCGTCATGGAAGAGGGTGCCAATGTCAGAAATGCCGCCAATTTCGGCAATGGCGCGCTGGAGTTGCGAATCGCAATGAAGGGGGAGTTGGAAGGCGGGACGCCTGGAGAGGATTGGTACTACCCGATCCCGAATGATATGCCAGGGATCAATGCAAGCCTGATGCTTTCCAATCAGTTGTTCATGCGAAAAATTATTGCTGAAGCGGTAGTGCGCGCATTCGGCACCTCTATGAACGACCTGGTGGAGTTTTCGGGTGATACAGGGTTGATCACCAACTATCAAGCCAAGCCAGAAAGCGTGGCGTCTATTAAAATGCCCCCGGTGAGTTTTGATGTGGTGGGCCACAATGGGCTGATAGAGCATGTGACGCTGGGCGCGTTTCCATTGAAAATGTATGTCGATCAGGATAGAAAGTTTGGCCTGGGGTTGGGATCAGACTATTTGGGTATGGGCATTGCAGGAGGTGATGCTCACGGTGGTCAAATAGTCAATTGTGTAATTAATGGCCGTTCACATGATCTGTGGCTTGCAATTGGAATGTCAGGTCGCTACCTGCTTTCGATAGATGAAGAACGTAAAAGGTTGGTAATAAAAGTTGAAAGTCTGAATTTTGACTCCTTTGCATACTCTCCAAATGCTGACATCTCTTTGGCTGTCAGGAATTACCTCAATAACAAGAACACGGAGGGAGGCTTCAGAGATGACATGGCGCCTGTGATCACTGGTGTCGTCATTAATATGCTCAATTCAATTGATGCCATTGATCTGTTCGTCGCCAATAGCCTGCTGTTCAACAGCACCGATGCGGTGGAATTTCAAACTGTGCATACACCCGGCGACTTCCTCAGTTTCGCCAGCATCAGCCCGCGCCTGACCACCTTCGCCGTCGAGCCGCAAGAAAAGATACTGAGTTATGGCGAGACCTTTACGTTCAGTACCTCGCCGGTGACACCCGGGGTCAAATGGAGTGTCAGTAACCTCGACGGTACAACCGCCGGCGCCGGGACAATCGACGCCAACAGCGGCAGATACATCGCCCCGGGCCTCGACCAGATAGAGGGTACCTATAAACGCGTGAAGATCACCGCAACCGGTGGTGGCAGTGCCGGCAAACCCCATATCAGCAAAGCCCTGATCACCATCGCGGCCCGGGCCATCACGCTCAATCCACTGGTTCAGACATGCCCTGCATCGGGCGAGGAATTGCAGAAGCGGGATTTTTCGGCCAGTGCCATGAGCGGTGCGCTGAAATGGACCGTCATCGGTGAGGGCACCATGCCGCAGACCAGCCCGGATCGCGGCAACGTCTACACCGCGCCACCGCAACAGAAGTTTACTGACAAGACATTCGTGATTGAGGAGGTCAAGGTCGAAACATCGCGACATTCACAAACTTCCTATGTTGTGGTGACGCACAACATTCAGGGTCTGGTCATGAAGATTGAGACCCAAGGCCTGCCACCCGGGCAAGCGCAATTCTCTGCCACTTCCGGTAATCAGGAACTTCCTGCACCGCCAACCTGGAAATGCTTCCCCGAGACGGGCGCGGGAACGATTGACCAAACCGGTCTTTACAAAGCAGACCCCAACAGCCAACACCAATTTGTGATCATCACGGTCAGTTGTGTTCTGAACGGCACGTTCTTTTTGGGCGATGCATTCTCCATTCAACCTTTGCCACTGGGTCCCATGCCGCCCAGACCAGACCCGGAAGCGCCACAACGGGGAGCTGACGGAATGCCGGAAGTTTAATTACCGCTGTTGTTACTGAACAAATAAGCGCTATTTCGAGCCGCTTGGACAGTCAAGAAGGCTCTCCAACTGCGCCGGCACTTTTATTGTTGAGGATAATCATCATGGCCAGCAATTCACTCGCCAGTATTCTTGAAAAGATGAAACAGCAAACCATCACCGAAAAGTGGGGCGCCGTTCTTGCGCTTGACCGCGCGCGGGTTAATCGGGTGTTGCAACAGCAATGGCTGGAAAAATACGACGGGATCAACTTCGTTCCAGCATTCAGTGGCGAGATGTATTTGAATGACTCCAAAACCGAACGGGGCGTGTTGAAAGATGTGATGTTGGGCCGGCCGCAGTTGTCATTCGAGCCGGCCGCCCTGGATAACTCCCGGGCGTTGTTGACCTTGAGCATCCTGGGCGGCTCGTTCACCGCTTACGAGCAAAACACCGGCCTGTTGTACAGCTATGAAATCACCGAAGCCCAGGGTTACACGCTGACCATCAAACTCGACCTGTCACTGGTGGTGGGCGTGGTCGACCGGCTGGGACGGGTCACCCTCAAGCTGACTGACGGGGTCGAATTTGCCTGCAACCTGGCGGCCCCCGCCGCCAGCCAGCAGAAGATCGGCGAGTTCTTTCATGAGCGCTTCAGGCAACTGCCGCTCGAGCGCCAGGTGTACGAAGTGGGGTATCTGGATCTCAACCGGGGTGGCGATCTGTGCCCGACTGATTTCATCATCCTCACCCAGCGCGCGCCGGGGGCGGAGTTGCCCGGTGCGGCCAATGCCCAGGACGGCGCGGTAGTGGTGATGATCAAGCTCAGGGGCAGCGAGAAGGGCGGAGATATCCCTTCGAAGGATTTGTTCCCCTACTTGATTCCGGATGACCAGCAAAACGGAGTGCCTCTGTATTCGGCGACCCTGGTGCTGTCCGAAGACTATGTCGCGCGCGCCGACGACGAGAAACTCGAATTGCTGCAGAGCATCCTGTTTCCGGGCCGGAAAAACGTGTTTGTCGAGCATTCGCGGCATACGCCCCGGGACATGGTGGTGTTCGGCAGCCTGGAGCCTTCCACCAGCTCGATGACCGTCCAGCCCGAGGTTCACAGCATGAAGGCGGGCGGCAGCCCGATCACTTACAAGGCCTATATCAATGGCGCTCCGGTCAGCGACGTGACCTGGTCGGTCAAACCCCTCAACACCATCGGTTCGGGGGGCAGGATCGACCCGGCCACGGGTGTCTACACGCCGGTTTCCGCGGCGCAGATCGGGACGCAACTGGCACGCAACATCGTCACCGCCACTTGGCTGCAGCCCCCAGAGGACGGCAAACCTGCCGTGGAGCATCGCGTCTCGGCATTGGTGCTGGTCACCACCGAGGCCATGACTCTGTCGCCGGCCTGCGTGCCGCGCCAGGTGCGGGGCGCGCCCGTTACCTTCGTGGCCACGGCGCTCAGCGGCAGCACCCTGACCTGGAGCAAGCCTGAATACGGGACCCTGGTCGCCAACGGCAACACGGCGGTCTACACCCCGCCGGCGCAAGATTTGCCGGAGCACTTCCTGGCGCAGCCCATCGAAGTCTCGGATGGCACGGGGGAGACCGTGCAAGCGTGTGTGGTGCTGTCCAACTTTGCCGCCACCATGAAGATCGAGCCGGCTTTTGTGAGCACCCTCGCGCGTTCCGGCACCGTGAAGCTGGAAGAACAGTCGGACGTGCCCATTGAGTTCGAGCGCCGCTGGCAAGTGCTGGGCGACGATGGCGGCACCGTGCAGGATGGCCTGTTCCAGGCGCCCGCACAGAGCACCAAGCCGTTCAGCGTGGTCAAGTGCGACATCTTCTATGAAAACTTTCTGGTCAAGACCGGCTACAGCATCATCAAACTCAAGAACTTCGACGACGAGCCCGGTTGGACAATGGTAGGCGAGTTCAACCTGACCGCACTGCGCTCGAAAAAGCTCTACAACAACGGTCTGCAGATGGTGCCCATAGAAATCCACATCGAAACCAATGGTCGATCCCTGACGGCGGAAGAGGAGGCCTCTGTCAGGCTGCATTTTCTCAGCTCAAGGAACCAGGTGTCTGAAATTCAGCCCGGTCAGGATGGCATTCCGTACGTCCCGGGCAGCAATGTGCTGTGGGCTCAGGCATCCAAACAGAATGACTACAACACTTATCAGGGCACATTCGACAGCGACGCGAGCGCGGCGCCGGCGGCTGAATTGCCCAACCGATTCACGCGCTATCTGGTCACACGGGACAAAGAGGTCACGGCGTTCTTTGCCTTGATCCATAACCCCGATGGTGTGCCACTGCCCTCGGATCAATATCCCGGAGAGGAAACCGGCATCATCAAGATCGAACCCCAGCCATCGCCTGAATTCAATCCCAGCAATTTCAGCTTCGTGCGTCGTCGCATGTCAGAGGGGGGCGAGGGTGACGCTGGAGACAAAGAGAACGAAGCCGACTTCGACAAGTATCTGACCACCGTCGACTATTACGATATTGAACTGAAGGAAGGCCTCAGGGCCCTGACGTTCAGAACGCTGGAGCTGGCGAGGCCACAGCCGGGTGAACGCTCTCCAGTGTCGATCGTGGCTTGGGAAAGCCCGTGGGAGAACGAAAAAATGTTCTCCTTTACCGGTTACGCGTTCAACGATCCGAAAAAAGACGATGACCGCAACGTGATGCATTACGACTCGCTGATCAAAGCCAACCCGATTCTCAAGCCCGTGCTGGAACATTCCGTGCGCGGCGGCGTGGCAGAGGGGCGCCTGTTGCTCGCTCTGTTTCGTCGTACCGATGTTCAACAGGACGACTGGCGTGGCAAACCGGGCAACAAGGATTTGCATCCGTTGAAAAGGGAGAATGGAAGACCGGCAAGCCTGCAGATGATTCTCACCGACAACGAAGGGCATCGGCACGCAATACGAATCACCTTCCGCGATGGCAACCGCAATCGGTTTTCCCTCACCGCGCTTCCAGAACTTTGACGACGGCTGCGGCGCTGACAACAGCGCCGCCGATGCCGGTGCCTTTTCTTTTCCTCTGTCGAGGGCGTAGCCATGACCCGTGTTAACGCAGAAAAAACCAATGTGCATTCCAACGCGTTCAACTTCAGAAGTTTCGTCAACTCGGGGGTCGACCCGCGCACGGGTTTGTACACCGTGGGCCTTTCGCTGCACGAAGTCGAAGTCAATGACTTGCGCGGGCCGGTGGTGCCTTTAAAGCTCCATTACAACCCGCTGAGCACGATCGACAACGGTTACGGTGAAGGCTGGCGCGTGGCATTGACGCAATACACGCCCAGCACGCAGATCATCGCTGTGCATTCCGGTGAAAGCTTCAAGGTCACGGGCACCTACGCCACCGAGGGCGAGGCTGACCGCTTGAAGATGAAAGAGCAGAAAATCCAGAGCTTCAAGCTCTACCAACTGACCAACGACCCCCGCGGCGAGTACAGGGTGGTCCACTCCAACGGCCTGGTCGAGATCCTCCAACTCACCGGCAGCACGCCGCAAGTGGCGATGCCGGTGAAGATGTATTCCGCGCAAGGGCACGGAGTGACCCTGGCCTACCAGCAAGCCGGGCACGGGCGCATGCTCGGCACCCTGCGCGATAGTCAGGGCGTGCTGCTGGAGATCATTCGCAACCTCACCGCCAGTACCGTGGAAATTCGCCTCAAACCCGTGCAAGGCGTGCCGCTGGCGGTCTACACCCTGCACCTGGAGGGCGACCAGATGACGCGCATTTCGCTGCCCACCGGCAACGGCGCCGGTTGGCGATTCCTATACGGTCGCGAGCGCGAGCAGACGTGCATCAAGGAAGTCTGGACGCCGCTGGGGGCTCACGAAATCGTGCAGTACAACGATAGCGGCCATGGTTTTCCCGGCCCCGTGGATTTCCTGCATGTGCCACGGGTCACCGACCACATCACCGAGCCGGGCGGTGGCCAGCCGCCGATCGTGGTCAATTACACCTACAGCAACAACGGCAACAATTTCCTCGGCCGCAACGCCTCTATTGCCTGGGATGACAGCGGCGAGGACAACCTCTACAAAGTCCTTGGCGCCTATCTGTATCAGTCCACCGAGCGACTGATGGACGGCGACGACGCCGTTCGCACCGTCACCCGCACCTTCAACCGTTTCCACTTGCTGACCTCGGAAGAGACGACCGAGGGCACCCATCGCAAAACGGTCACGACCACTTACTACGCCAACGATACCGATACCTTCGACAACCAGGTCCCGCAGTGCCAGCTTCCCAAGCAGGTGGCGAGCCGCTGGGAGCTGACCGACGACGCGCGCACCTGGCGTGAAGACAAGGAGCTGAGCGAGTACGACATTCACGGTAACCAGACCCTGAGCCAACAGGCCAGTGGCGTCATCGAGAGCACCTCCTGGTACCCGGCCGAAGGCGTGCCCGGCGAATGCCCGCAAGACCCCTACGGTTTTGTGCGGCACATGCGCGAGAAAACCGTGACCCCGGCCTCGGACCCGCTGCTGATCCCCGACGTGCAACCTGGCGCCGCCGTATTGCGCACTCGCTACAAATATGTCGAAAAAAACCCCATCACCGGGGTCATGACCACACCGTGGGTGGCGCTGGCGGAAGAGTCGCTGCTGGAGGTCAATGGTCAAACCGAAACCCTGCTGGAGCGCACGGTCAATACCTACGTCGAAAAACCGGGAGACAAGCTGCTGCATGGGCAAATCGAGCAGTCGGCCGTCACTCAGGGCGTGAACCCGGGTTACACCACCACCACCGCGTTCACCTACAGCAAACCCGGCGCCACCTACGGCACCTTTGCCGGCGAAACGGTGCTGCGCACGGTCCAGACCCTGAGTACCGATTTCGATGCGGTCAGCAAAGTCATCACCGAGGAACGCTCGCTGCTCAGCGGTCTGCCGGTGCTGACCACCGACAAGGACGTGCAGATCCGCACCACCTACGACGTGCTGGGCCGCACGCTGACCGAGACAGTCGCCCCGGACAGCCCGGAACACGCGGCGACCCGCACCTATACCTATCGTCTGATCCGCCCGGCGGGGCAGGGTGAAACACCGGAGTCACAACCGGCCAGCCAGGTGGTGGAGAACGTCAAGGGCGTGAAAACCCGCACGGTGTTCGACGGCTTGAACCGGGCAGTGTTCGAGGAGCAGCAGGATGTCGACAATGCCGGTGGTCAACCACCGCAGTATCGCGCCATCTACGGGGCCAATTTCAACGCCTTGGGGCAGATGATCGATGAAACCGAAATCGACTGGCTGGAGAAACAGGATCGGCCGCTGACCAGCACCTTTACCTATGACCATTGGGGTCAGCAGGAGAGTGTCACCGGTCCCGACCAGGTGAAGACCTGGACGCGCGTCAACCCGATCACCTTCCGCACCGAAGAGTGGATCGAGGGCATGGGCAAGACGGTCACCCTCAACAACCGCTTCGATAAACCGGTGAGCGTCGAGCGCCTGGACCTGAGCGACAAACGCATCAGCCTGTACAGTTACAAGTATGACGGCCTGGCTCGCACGGCATCGGAGAAGAACGCGAGCAATTTCGAAACCCTTTATCGCTACGATGTGTTCGATCGCATGATCGAAACCCGGTTGCCGGACCTGGCCAGGGTGGTGCGCGAGTACGCCCCCCATAGCCGCAACGACCTGCCGACCCTGATCAGTGTCAACGGCAAGGTGCTTGGTACGCAGACTTTCGACGGCCTGGAACGGATGACCGAATCGAACACCGGTGGGCGGGTCACGAAGTATCAGTTCGATTCCAGCGACAGCCAGCCGGACCGGGTGATCCGGCCCAGTGGCGACGTGATCGAGTACACCTACGCACCGGCGCTGACGGAAGAGCCCCTGACCCGTACCGCCAAGCCCAAGGTGGCGACCCTGGCGCCGATCGAGGCGACTTACACCTACGATCCGCTCAACGCGCGCTTGCTGGAGTCGACCGAACAGGGCCTGACGCTGGCACGCACCTACAACAGCAATGGCGAAGTGGTGACCGAGGCCCGCGAGGGCTACGACATGACCTATGTGTACAGCCGACTGGGGCGACTGGTGCGATACACCGATGTGCTCAAACAGGTCCAGAACTACGAGTATGACGACGGCGGCCGACTGATCTCGACCGAGCTGGGCGAGGCGGGGAAACCGGGGCATGTGAAAAGTGTCTTTGCCTACAACGACCAGGGCCTCACGCAAAGCATTCACACCGAAGACACGGTCGCGAAACAGAGCCTGACCATCAGCCTGGACTACGACGCCCAGGGGCGCGAGATTTCCAGGGTGTTCGACTTCGGCGCCACCGCCGAGCGTTTGAGCCAGACCTGGAACGGCCTGGACCAGGTGGTGATCCGCGACTTGAGCGAGGGGGCCGATGGCGGCGGTGCTTCCCTGCGCCATGAGACTTATGAATACGAGTTGCGCGGGCGCCTCGAGTACTACACCAGCAGCGGTCCGCTGTCGCCGGTGGACCCGGCGGGTAAAACCATCATGGAGAACGAGTTCTACTTCGATGTCATCGATAACATCGAGGAAGTCAGAACCAAATTCGCCGGGGGCAGTAACACCGCGCTGTACACCTACGACCGGACCGATCCGGCACAGCTGGGCGCTGTCACCAACTCCCATGCCGACTACAAGGTGTTCGATGCCGTCATGACCTACGACGCAAACGGCAACATGCAGCAGGACAGCCAATGGCGCATGACCTATGACACCCTCGGCCGGCTGGAAACGGTCAGCGCGGCGGACGGTGGGGGCTCCAGAAGCTACGGTTATGACGGTGAGGACACCCTGTCGGCAATGCGCGGCGATGGCGCCGACGAGCGACTTTTCTACCGTGGCGATGAGCCGGCCAATCGGATCGATGGTGAAAACAGCAGCACATTCATGTTCGGCAACGGGACCGTGCTCGCCGAGCAGCAGGCAGGTGCCGACCCAAAGTCCTGATGCTGGCCGGCGACGACAAGAATAGCGTCTTGTCGCAGGCCGGCGGGCAGGGGCGCAGGCCGATCACCTATACGGCTTATGGGTATGACAAGGGCGAAGAGGGCAGCCTTGGCTACAACGGCGAGCTCCGGGATTCGTTGACCGGGGATTATTTCCTGGGCAAGGGGTATCGGATGTTCGATACGCGGTTGCTGCGGTTTCAGTGCCCGGATGGGGATCGGTGGAGTCCGTTTGGGGAGGGGGGGTTGAATGCGTACGCCTACGTCAATGGGAATCCCGTCAAAAATAAAGACCCGTCAGGGCATGGAGTGCTCAAATTATTACCAATAGCGCTAATGATTAGCCAGACTGACGCAGCCAAAACAGCTTCAAGGCTAACGGCTATGTCGATCAATAACGCTGATGATTATTTGGATGGATGGATTGTGCACTCGGCTTCTGCCGCAAGCGCGCAACGTGTTACGGAAAACAATCTACCGGTTGCGAGTTCTAGTCGAGGTGCACGAGCGTCTGATTCGCAAAGCGTTGTCTCTCCGAAAAAAGGCCCTAAGAAGAAGGTCAGTTTCAATGAGACTGCGGAGCGAGTCACTTATGAAAAAGGATTGAAGGCGAAGCATTGGACAACGATGGATGAGTTGTTCAATGCAATCGAAGAAACAGAGCGGGGCATTGATCCTGTGCCGAAGATGTCATTGCAAGAATACACGCAAGGCCAGAACGCACTCGCCGCACGGGCAGGGCGCACTCTGGATACAGTCGCGCAAGCAAGAGCGGATATTAGAAAACCGGCCAAGGAACCACCCGTGCTGACTCGAGCAGGGAGGAGGCGATATATGTAATAAATGTTGGGGAAATTCTAGATTCCCAACCCGCTCACCCGAGCAAACTCCACCAACCCACCGTCATGGCCAAGTCCCAACTTGTCCATGGCGGTGCGTTTCTGCCGGCTGATGGTCTTTTCACTGCGGTTCAACTGCGCCGCGATCTGCCGCCCGGACAAGCCCTGCACAAACAACCGCACCACTTCCAGCTCGCGCTCCGACAGGCTCCCCAGCGATGCATCCTGGCGGGAGGCGGGCAGCAGGGGGGCAAACGTGCGACAGCGATAGGGCTGACCACTGGCCACGCGGCTCACTGCCCGTTTAAGTTCGCCCAACGGGCTGCGCTTGTCGAACAAGCCGTCGACACCTTTGTTGAGCAACGCTTGCAGCAATGAGGGATTGCGCAGCATCGTCATCACGATCAGGGGAATGTGGGGGAAGTGGCGTTTGATATAGCCCATCAGCGCCAGGCCGTCGGGAAATTCGCCATGGGGCATCGAGTAATCGCTGATCACCAGATCACAGGGCGTGTGGGTCAGATGCCGGATCAAGTCATCGGCGTCGCTGGCCTGGGCGACCACCAAGCAGGCCGGTCCGCTCGAGGCCAGGGCCATTTCGACCCCTTTGAGGACCACGGGATGATCATCGGCCAGGATGATGCGCAGGGTTCGGTCCGGGCGGTGCCTGTGCGATACGGGCGTATCGTCACAGGCCTCTTCGCGGGAGAGAGATAACGGTATGGATCGGGGTGTTTGTTCCAGTGGCATAAAGGTCTCAACAGGCATCGACAATGCGCTGACCGCTGAAGGCAGACCCGTTCAAGAGGATTGAATCAAGCCCTGTTCCAGCGCCTTGGCCATGGCGGCCCAGCGCGATCTCACGCCGAATTTGCGGCGGATATTGCAAAAGTGGTAGTTCACACCAGCCTCGCTGCATTCGCAGATCCTGGCGATTTCCCAGGACGACTTGCCGGCCACCCCCCACTTCAAGACTTCCTTTTCCCTGGCCGTCAGGCTGATCGCCTGGGGTTGCGGGGTTTGCGGCAGGTCGAAGTCGACCGGGGCTGGCGACGATAGAACTGATGCATTAGTGGAGCGGTACATAAGCGAATCTCCCATTCATCATCATTGACGGCGTGGGCGCGGTGGAATCTTCCTACTGCGTGATGGCGTGGTTCGCGCGACCGTCCTGCAACCACCGGTGCGGCGGCTGGAGGCACGATTTCCTTATAGCGCGATTCCCTTTCCTTGGAACCTGTCACAAATTACAGGTGGCGAACTGTAATCAAGCATCGGGCAAAAGGCTGTCAGGCAAAAGAACGATGTTTGTAGGAGTTATCTCGGAGTTCTTGGGTCATGCGCCTGGGCGATAATTTTTTGATAAAGCGGGCTTTTTTACCCATGGCGAAGGTCGGAGAGGGGGCTGGCGCCGGTCGAAAAAATGTCCGGCTCGCCGCTCGCCTTCGAAAGGCAACGACCAGGCCGTCCGTCGATTTGAAACGCCGCGCTGGCGCGTTTGCCGATTTGAGATAGGGTTGTGGCTTGGAACCCGCGCCACAGGAGAACTACATGCGCTATTCAGCCTTGACCCAACGAATCGCCGGTGACGGAGCGGCGGCCTGGCAGATTCATGATCGAGCGCTGCAATTGCGCGAACAGGGTATCGATGTGCTGCTGCTATCGATTGGCGACCCGGACTTCGATACCCCGCCGCCTATCGTCCAGGCCGCCGTCGCCAGCCTGTTGGCCGGCGACACCCACTACCCGCCGGTGCGCGGCACCCTGGGCCTGCGCGAGAGCATCGCCCGCCGGCACCACCAACGCAGCGGGCAGGGGGTGTCGGCCGAACATGTGGTGGTGTTCCCCGGGGCGCAGTGCGCGGTGTATTCGGTTGCGCAATGTGTGCTCGACCCGGGCGACGAGGTGATTGTTGCCGAGCCCATGTACGTCACGTATGAAGGGGTATTCGGTGCCATCGGCGCCAGGGTGATACCGGTGGCGGTGCGGCCGGAGAACGGCTTTCGGGTCGATCCGTTGGATATCGCTGCGTTGATCACGCCCAAAACCCGCGCCATCGTGCTCAACAGTCCGAACAATCCTTCCGGCGCCAGCTTGCCGCTGATGATCTGGCAGGAGATCGCGTCGCTGTGCATCCGCTACGACCTGTGGCTGATCAGTGATGAGGTCTACAGCGATCTGCTGTACGAGGGCCGGCACATCAGCCCGGCCAGTTTGCCGGGCATGGCCGAGCGCACGGCGACCATCAACAGCCTGTCCAAATCCCACGCCATGAGCGGCTGGCGGGTAGGGTGGGTGATCGGGCCCAAGCGCCTGGCCGATCATCTGGAGCATTTGTCGTTGTGCATGCTGTTCGGCATTCCCGAATTCATTCAGAACGCCTCGCAACTGGCGCTCGATGAGTACCTGCCGCAAGTGGCCGCGATGCGCGATGAGTATCGCCAGCGCCGCGACCTGGTGTGTGCCGCCCTCAACCATTGCCCTGGCCTGCGGGCGATCCGGCCTGACGGCGGGATGTTCGTGATGGTCGACGTGCGCCAGACCGGACTGACCGCCCAGCACTTTGCCGAACGGCTGCTGGAGGGTTACGGCGTGTCAGTGCTGGCCGGCGAAGCCTTCGGCCCGAGCGCAGCAGGACATATCCGCATCGGCCTGGTGGTCGACCAACCCCAACTGGCCGACGCCTGCCGACGCATAGCACTGTGCGCAACCGACATGCTCGAAGCGCGCCGAGCCTGAAATTGGCGGCGCCAGCCCTGACGCCTTCGCGAGCAAGCCCGCTCCCACAAGTGGATGCGTGAACGCCGCCGATCAACTGTGGGAGCTGGCCTGCCAGCGATGACTGATTGCCTGATCCCCATGTTGGAATGCATCCCCCTGTGGGAGC
>NZ_LYVP01000091.1 GCF_001984065.1 Pseudomonas sp. KK4 | reverse complement strand
CCCTTGCTCATCGATGGCCAACGCGGTCGCCTGCACGTGGACGCTGACCCGGCGACCCTGCAGCGTGCCACCGAAGAGCGCGACAACCGCGAGCAACGGCTCAAAGCCGCCGCCGAACAGCGCCACCAACCGGCGCTGACCACCGATGGGCACGCCGTGGAAGTGTTCGCCAACATCGGTGAAAGCGCCGGTGTGCTCGGCGCGGTGGAGCAGGGGGCCGAAGGCATCGGCCTGTTGCGCACCGAACTGATTTTCATGGCCCACCCGCAAGCGCCGGACGAAGCCACCCAGGAAACCGAATACCGCCGCGTGCTCGACGGCCTCGCCGGGAGGCCGCTGGTGGTGCGCACCCTCGACGTCGGTGGCGACAAACCGCTGCCTTATTGGCCGATCGCCAAGGAAGAAAACCCGTTCCTCGGCGTGCGTGGCATTCGCCTGACGTTGCAACGACCCAAGATCATGGAAGCGCAACTGCGCGCCTTGCTGCGGGCCGCCGAGAACCGTCCATTGCGCATCATGTTTCCCATGGTCGGCAGCGTCGACGAGTGGCGCCAGGCCCGTGACATGACCGAGCGTTTGCGCCTGGACATCCCGGTGGCGGATCTGCAACTGGGGATCATGATCGAAGTGCCGTCGGCCGCGTTGCTGGCGCCGGTGCTGGCCAAAGAGGTCGATTTTTTCAGTGTCGGCACCAACGACCTGACCCAATACACCCTGGCCATCGACCGTGGTCACCCGACCCTGTCGGCCCAGGCCGATGGCTTGCACCCGGCGGTGCTGCAACTGATCGACATCACCGTGCGCGCAGCCCATGCCCACGGCAAATGGGTCGGCGTGTGCGGCGAACTGGCGGCCGATCCGCTGGCGGTGCCGGTGCTGGTCGGGCTGGGAGTGGATGAACTCAGCGTAGGCGGGCGCAGCATCCCCGAGGTCAAGGCGCGGATTCGCGAACTGAGCCTGAGCCAGAGCCAAACCCTCGCCCGCCAGGCGCTCGCCGTGGGCAGCGCCGATGAAGTGCGCGCGCTGGTGGAGGCCCTGTGATGGCCAAGATTCTGACCCTCACCCTCAACCCCGCGCTGGACCTGACCGTGCAGTTGCCGCGCCTGGAGCCCGGCCAGGTCAACCGCAGCGAAGACATGCACACCCATGCTGCCGGCAAAGGCGTGAACGTGGCGCAAGTGTTGGCGGACCTGGGGCATCAGCTCACCGTCAGCGGATTCCTGGGTGAAGACAATCTTCAAGCCTTTGAAACCCTGTTTGCCAAGCGCGGCTTTGTCGACGCCTTTATCCGCGTCCCCGGCGAAACCCGCAGCAACATCAAACTGGCGGAAAGTGACGGGCGCATCACTGATATCAATGGTCCGGGGCCGAAAGTCAGCGCAGCGGCGCAACAGGCGTTGCTCGACCGCCTGGAGCTGATTGCCCCCGGGCACGACGCGGTCGTGGTCGCCGGCAGCCTGCCCCAGGGCGTCAGCCCGCAGTGGTTGCAGGCGCTGATCCTGCGCTTGAAAAACCTTGGGTTGAAGGTCGCGCTTGATACCAGCGGCGAGGCTTTGGCGGCAGCGCTGAAGGCCGGCCCATGGCTGATCAAACCGAACACCGAAGAGCTGGCCGAAGTGCTTGGCGGCGAGGTGGTGTCGGTGCTGGCGCAGGCTGAGGCGGCGAGTCGCCTGCATGCCCAGGGCATCGAGCACGTGGTGATTTCCCATGGCGCCGACGGCGTGAACTGGTTCAGCGTCGGCTCGGCGCTGCATGCCACGCCGCCCAGGGTCAGCGTCGCCAGTACGGTGGGCGCGGGGGATTCGTTGCTGGCGGGCATGCTTCACGGTCTGCTCAGCGCCGACACCCCTGAGCAAACCTTGCGCACCGCCACGGCGATTGCCGCGATGGCGGTCACCCAGATCGGTTTCGGCATTGGCGATGCGGCGCAACTGGCGCTGCTCGAACAGGGTGTGCGCGTGCGCCCCCTGACAGAACAATAAGAGGGTTGGTCATGAAGTTAGCCATTGTTACTGCCTGCCCCAACGGCATGGTCACCAGTGTGCTGTGCGCCCGGTTGCTCGATGCAGCGGCCCAGCGTCAGGGCTGGAGCACCAGCGTAGAAGTCAGCGATGCGGCGCACCCGGAGCGGCAACTGTCGGCGGCCACGATTGAGGCGGCCGAGTGGGTGTTGCTGGTGGTCAGCGCGCCGGTGGACATGTCCCGGTTTGTCGGCAAGCGGGTGTTCCAGAGTACACCCGCGCAGGCGTTGCAGGATGTCGACGCGGTGCTGCGCCGTGGTGCACAAGAGGCGCAGGTTCATGTCGCGCCGCAAGCGACCGTCGAGCCTGTCGCCGTCGGCCGTAACGCCCCACGCCTGGTCGCGGTCACCGCATGCCCGACCGGTGTCGCCCACACCTTCATGGCCGCCGAAGCCTTGCAGCAAGCGGCCAAGCGCCTGGGCTATGACCTGCAGGTGGAAACCCAGGGCTCGGTCGGTGCGCGCAATCCGCTGAGTGCACAAGCCATTGCCGATGCCGACGTGGTGCTGCTGGCGGCGGATATCGAGGTGGCTACCGAGCGGTTTGCCGGCAAGAAAATCTACCGCTGCGGCACTGGCATCGCCCTCAAACAGGCCGAAGCGACGCTGAACAAAGCCCTGGCCGAAGGCGTTCAGGAAAGCGCATCGACCGGCGCCAAAGGCCCGGCCAAGACAGAGAAAACCGGCGTCTACAAACACCTGCTGACCGGTGTGTCGTTCATGTTGCCGATGGTGGTGGCGGGCGGCCTGATGATCGCCCTGTCGTTCGTGTTCGGCATTACCGCGTTCAAGGAGCCCGGCACGTTGGCGGCGGCGTTGATGCAGATCGGCGGTGACACCGCGTTCAAACTGATGGTGCCGCTGCTCGCAGGCTACATCGCTTACTCCATCGCAGACCGTCCGGGCCTGGCGCCGGGGATGATCGGCGGGTTGCTGGCCAGCACGCTGGGCGCCGGTTTCATCGGCGGGATCATTGCCGGTTTCATCGCCGGTTACGCGGCCCAGGCCATCAATCGCTATGCGCGGTTACCGCAAAGTCTCGAGGCGCTGAAACCGATCCTGATCATCCCGCTGCTGGCCAGTCTGTTCACCGGTCTGGTGATGATCTACGTGGTTGGCAAACCGGTGGCCGGGATGCTCGAAGCGCTGACCCATTTCCTCGACAGCATGGGCACCACCAACGCGATCCTGCTTGGCGTGCTGCTGGGCGCCATGATGTGCGTCGACCTCGGCGGGCCGATCAACAAGGCGGCCTATGCGTTCTCGGTAGGGCTGCTGGCGTCGCAGAGTTATGCGCCGATGGCCGCGACCATGGCCGCAGGCATGGTGCCGCCGATTGGTCTGGGCATCGCCACCTTCATCGCCCGACGCAAGTTCGCCCAGACCGAACGCGAGGCCGGCAAAGCGGCGCTGGTGCTCGGCTTGTGCTTCATCTCCGAAGGCGCGATCCCGTTCGCCGCCAAGGACCCGTTGCGAGTGATACCGGCGAGCATCGCCGGCGGCGCGCTGACCGGTGCGTTGTCGATGTATTTCGGCTGCAAACTGATGGCGCCCCACGGTGGCTTGTTCGTGCTGCTGATCCCCAATGCGATCAACCATGCCTTGTTGTATCTGCTGGCGATCGTGGCCGGGAGTTTGCTGACGGCGGTGGTGTATGCCCTGGTCAAAAGGCCTGAGGTTGTGGAGCTGGCGGTAGAACCGGTCAGCGCCTGAAACCGGACTCCTGTGGGAGAGGGCTTGCTCGCGAAGGCGGTCTGTCAGTGACGTAAAAGTCGTCTGACACTACGCCTTCGCGAGCAAGCCCGCTCCCACAAGGATGCGCGGCGTTGTTTGTATGATTACCTGATATTGGGTGTCGCTGTTTTTCTCGCGGGTTTTATTTAGGATTTATTTTTCAATCCAACGCGAGAGTAATAAAAGATGAAGTTAGCAAGGAAGCAACAAACGTTCTCATGGAAGGCAGTTGTAATATCGATTATCTGTTCGTTTTTCCTCATCACCGGCAAAGCGGCCATCGCCACCGAAGCCAACGCCGGTCTGTGCAACGGCGCCTGGGGCATCGTCGGTGGTTACTACTGCAATATAAATGGCGGTGTGGGCGGTGGGTCGGTGTTGTGTGTTTTTCAGGGAAGAGATAATGATCGCAACGGCGTATATAGAAGTGGCACCAGCGATCAATGCCTTATTAACAGGGCAGGGCGGGATTCATACATTGATTGCAATGAAATGTGCCGATTGAATAACAATTGTTCCAGGGTTTCGTGTCCTGTTAGTGCGGTGCGGGATGACGAAGGATTAAGTCGGTAAATCCAAAGATCGCAGCCTGCGGCAGCGCCTGCAGGGCATCTCATGTCAATGCAGGAACTGCCGCAGGCTGCGATCTTTTCTGTCATATTCGATACATCCAGTCATGTTTTAGTTTTCCTTTTTCAGGGAGAACACCATGAGCGAATTCGACCTCGGCCGCCGTCGAGTCATTCAAGCCGTTGGCGCCGGGTTGCTGTTGCCAGGGCTGGCGCCGGCGGTGATCGCTTCGGTCAAGGATCGTCCCCAGATGACCGATGGCGTGCAGTCCGGCGACTTGCTCGGTGACCGCGCCATTGTCTGGAGTCGCAGTGACCGCCCGGCGCGGATGGTGGTGGAGTGGGACACCCGCAGCCTGTTCCCCAACCCCCGGCGATTCGTTTCGGCCCTGGCCGATGCCCGCACCGACTTCACCGCCCGTGTCGAACTGACCGGGCTGCCCGCCGACCAGGCGATTTTCTATCGCGTGCACTTTGAAGACGCCCAGACCGGTGTCGCCAGCGAGCCCTGGTTTGGCCACCTGCGCAGCGTGCCGCAAACCCGCCGCGACATTCGCTTCGTCTGGAGCGCCGATACCGTCGGCCAGGGCTTCGGCATCAACCCGGACATCGGTGGCATGCGCATCTACGAAGCCATGCGCCTGCGCCTGCCGGACTTCTTTATCCACAGCGGCGACACCATCTACGCCGACGGCCCCGTGCCGGCGCAACTCATCACCGAAAGCGGCCGGGTGTGGCGCAACATCACCAGCGAGGCCAAGAGCAAAGTTGCCGAGACCCTCGATGAATACCGTGGCAATTACCGCTACAACCTGATGGACGAAAACATCCGCCGCTTCAACGCCGAGGTGCCGCAGATCTGGCAGTGGGACGACCACGAGGTGGTGAACAACTGGTCACCGGGCAAACAATTGGATGAGCGATACATCGGCAAAGATATCCACAGCCTGGTGGGCCGCGCGCGTCAGGCGTGGCTCGAATACGCACCGATGCGGTTGCAGAGCGCCGATGGCGGCGGGCGGATTTATCGCCAGCTCAGCTACGGGCCGCTGCTCGATGTGTTCGTGCTCGACATGCGCAGTTACCGCGACGCCAACGACGACAACCTGGGCAAGGCCAAGCCCTTTCTCGGACGCGAACAACTGGACTGGCTCAAGGCCTCGCTAAAAGCCTCGAACGCTCAATGGAAAGTCATCGCCGCCGACATGCCCATCGGCCTCGGCGTGCCCGACGGCGAGGTCAGCCCCGGTGTAATGCGTTGGGAAGCCGTGGCCAACGGCGACCCTGGGCCGGCCCAGGGAAGGGAGCTGGAAGTCGCCGAGTTGTTGGGTTTTCTACGGGCGCAGCAGGTACGCAACTTCGTGTTCCTGACGGCGGATGTGCATTACTGCGCGGCCCATCACTACCATCCCGATCGCGCCGCGTTTCAGGATTTCGAACCGTTCTGGGAATTCGTTGCCGGGCCCCTGAATGCCGGCAGCTTCGGGCCCAACCCGCTGGATAAAACCTTCGGTCCCGAGGTGGTGTTCCAGAAAGCACCGCCGGCGCAAAACGTTTCACCGTTTGCCGGGTTTCAGTTTTTTGGTGAGGTGAATATCGATGGGCAGAGCGGGGAGTTGAGCGTGGTGTTGCGGGATCTGGATGGTGTATCGGTGTATGAGCACAAGTTGCAGCCCGTCTGAGGAAGTCCCGTCGAAACTGTCCTGAATGTGGGAGTGGGCTTGCTCGCGAAAGCGGTCTACCAGTCAACAAATGTGTTGAAGGTTGATCCGTCTTCGCGAGCAAGCCCGCTCCCACAGATACGCGGTGGGTCAGTAAACGTCCCGGCGGTAGCGGCCCTGTTCGATCAGACGTTCGACTTCGGCAGCGCCCAGTACTTCGTTGAGTACCTGGTCGACCCCCGAGGCCATGCCCTGCAGGCTGCCGCAGATGTAGATCACGGCGCCGTCGGCCAGCCATTTCTTCAGTTCATCGGCCGATTCGCGCAGGCGGTCCTGGACGTAGATCTTCTCGGCCTGGTCCCGGGAGAACGCCAGGTCCAGGCGCTGCAGGTCGCCGGAAATCAACCATTCTTCCAGCTCATCGCGACACAGGTAATCGTGTTCGCGATTGCGTTCGCCGAACAACAGCCATTGGCGCTGCTGGCCATCGGCGATGCGCGCCTTGAGCAGGCTGCGCAACCCGGCCAGCCCGGTACCGTTGCCGATCAGGATCATCGGTACCGGCTCGTTGGGCAGGTGGAAACCGCTGTTGCGGCGCACCCGCAGGCTGATGCTGGCGCCCACAGGTGCATGCTCGGTGAGCCAGCCGGAGCCGACCCCCAGGCTGCCATCGGGGTGCAGTTCCTGGCGCACGATCAATTCCAGGATGCCGTCGGCGGCAATGGACGCGATGGAGTATTCGCGCATGGCCAACGGCACCAGGGCATCGACTAACGCCTGTGCGTGCAGGCCGACCAGATGACTGCGATTTTCGGGCAGCTGCCGGCTGGCAAGGGCTTGTTCCAGCGGTTGCGACAGGCCGTCGTGAACGATAGCCGCGCGCCCGTCGATGCCCAGGCCTTCAAGGAAATGCTCGATTGCCCACGGGCAATTGCGTGGCAGCACCTCCACCAGGTCACCGGCCAGCCAACTGCTGGTGCTCGGCGCGGTGAGGCCCAGTAAATAGACGGGTGAACCGCTGCTGTCCGGGTTGATCAGTTCGCGGCGCACCAGCGTCCAGTTGTCGTAGCTCGGCGCTTGCCAGGTGTCCACCGGCGCCTGACCGGTCAGCAGGCCGAGTTGCTGTTGCCAGTGGCGCAGGGCGTAAGGATCGCCGCTATCCACTTCGACCGGGGCGAACATTGTCTTGCCGCCGTGCTCGCCCAGCCAGTTGTGGAGGCGTCGGGCGAAGCCGCAGAAGTGTTGATACTGGCGGTCACCGAGGCCCAACACGGCGTAGTTCAGACTGTCCAGGCTCAGCGCTCGGCCGAGTACCTTGCGCTCGAAACCACGGGCGCTGTCCGGCGCTTCGCCGTCGCCAAAGGTGCTGACCACGAACAGCGCGATGCTCGAATCCCGCAGGTCCTGCTCGCTGACGCTCGCCAGTGGTTGCACCTTGACCGGCAACCCGGCGGCCTGCAATTGGCCAGCGGTTTGCCACGCCAGTTGCTCGGCAAAACCGCTTTGGCTGGCAAAGCTGACCAACCACGCAGGGGCGTCGCTGCCCGATTGGCTCAGGCCTTTGCGGGCATCCCTGATCTGGCGTTTCTTGCGGCGACGGTCAAGGTACAGCAACCAGCCGGTGACGAAAAACAGCGGCATGGTCAGGGCCGCGAGCGTCAGGATGATGCGTCCGCCGATGCCGAAGTAACTGCCGGTGTGCAGCGCATAAATGCTGGTCAGCAACTGCGCCTTGAAACTCTTGTCGCTGTAGCGGTCATGGCGTTTGATCACGCCGGTGACCGGGTCGAGAGTGATCTGGTTCAGGGCGCGGTCGTGGGGTGAATCTTTCAACAGGTAAAAAACAGTCGCCGGTTGGCCGGCCACCGGTGGCATGCGTGTGTTGTAGAAACTCAGGCCAGGGCCGGCCGCACTGTAGATGCTGCTCCACATGGCCGCGTAATCGGCAGTGGGGGCGGGGCCGCTGGGTGTCGGGCCACGACCACCGCGCACCCGTTCGTTCTGTGGCGAATCGGAGAGCAGCTGGGTCAGTCCCTTGTTGTACCACTCGTAGGACCAGGACAACCCGGTCAACGCCGACAGCAGGTAGAACACCAGGACCCAGGTACCGGCAACCGAGTGCAGGTCCCAGTTGAAGCTGCGGCCCTTTTTCTTCCAGTCCAGGGTCAGCCAGGCGCGCCAGCTTTTCCACTGGCGGGGCCAGCGCAGGTACAGGCCCGACAGGCAGAAGAACACCAGGATCAGCGTGCAGGCGCCGGTGATCTGTCGACCGCTGTCGCCCATCAGCAGAAAACGGTGCAGTTGCAGCATCAGGCCGAAGAATTGCTGACCGCTGGCGTCGCCCAGCAGTTGGCCGGTGTAGGGGTCGAAAAACCGCATCGGGCCGCGACGTTCCCCCGGTGCCGGGGTGAAGAAGGCGCGGGCGGCATTGTCGCTGTCGATGTCCACCGAGAGCATTGCGACTTTCAAACCCGTGGCGGCTTCGACTTTTTCCACCAGTTCGGCGGGCGGCAAGACGCCAGCGACCTGCTTTTGCACCTGCAACACAGACGGGTTGAGCGCGTACAGGATTTCGTCCTGAAACGAGACCGTCGCCCCGGTGATGCCCATCAGGGCCAGGACCAGTCCGGCGCTGATGCCAAAAAACCAGTGCAACTGGAACAGGGTTTTCTTCAACACGTCACTCGCCTTGTTCGTTCGGATGATTGATCACGGCGCGCATTATGCTGCCGCGGGTTGTCGAGAAACATTTTTTTCTACACACAAAAGCCCCATTCACCGGGGTGAACGGGGCCAACTCCAACCTTTGCCCTGCTGTAGGAGCGAGCTCGCTCGCGATGATCATCAGAACAACGCGGGACATCAGTTTCCCCGCGTCATCGTTGACGACCATCGCGAACAAGTTTGCTCCTACATGGACCGAGTCGCCCTTGTAGGAGCGAGCTCGCTCGCGATGAACCCGAGAACCCCGCGGGGCACCAGTTTCCCCGCGTCATCGTTCACGACCATCGCGAACAGGGACCGCGTTGCCCTTGTAGGAGCGAGCTCGCTCGCGATGAACCCGAGAACGCCGCGGGGCACCAGGCTCCCCGCGTCATCGTTCACGACCATCGCGAACAGGGACCGCGTTGCCCTTGTAGGAGCGAGCATGCTCGCGATGAACCCGAGAACGCCGCGGGGTACCAGGCTCCCCGCGTCTTCGTTGACGACCATCGCGAGCGAGCTCGCTCCTACAGGCGGCCGGTTTTCACATTTGCATCAGAAGTGGAAATTGGTGCTCAGCAACGCCGTGCGCCCTGCCGCCTGGTTGGCGAAGTGGGTCGAGAAGGCTTTGTCGTAGTAGGTTTCATCGGTCAGGTTCTGCACGTTCAGTTGCAGGTCGATGTTCTTGGTCAGCTTGTAGGCGGCCATCGCATCGTAGCGAACGTAGGAATCGACCATGGTGGTGTTCGCTACGCTGCCGAATACGTCGTCGACGTAGAACGCGCCGCCACCGATGGTCAGCTTCGGCGTGACTTGATAGGTGGTCCACAGGCTGGCGCTGTTTTTCGGCGTGTTCGGCAGTTCGTTGCCGTCGTTGGCCTTGCCCAGGGGGCCGCCGTCGATCTGTTCGCTGTCCATGTAGGCGTAGCCGGCGAACACTTGCCACTTGTCGGTAAGCTTGCCGGTGGCCGACAGCTCCACACCTTGAACGCGGGTCTTGCCGACGTTTTCGTACGAGGTGGTGTCGGTCTGCACCCGCGCGTTGTCCTTCTCGGTGCGGAAGATATCGGCGGTCAGCGACAGGCGATCATTCATCAAGTCCCACTTGGTACCGATCTCGTAGTTCCTGGTGGTTTCCGGCTCCATGTCGCTGCTCAGCAGGTTGCCGCTGCGGTCCGGGGTGCCGCCCAGCGGATTGCCTTCCTGACCTTCGCCGAGGGTAGCGCCCGGTGGGGTGGCAGACGTGGCATAGGACGCGTAGATGCTGCCGTTTTCCGCCGGCTTGTAGACGATGCCGAACTGACCGGTGACGAACTCGCTGACATCATCGCCCTTGGCCGTGGTGGCGCCAGCGGCGGTGTAGGTTTTGTAGTCGGTGTCGAAGTGGTCGTAGCGCAGGCCCATGTTCACCAGCCACTGCTCGGACAGCTCCAGGGTGTCGAACACATACAGCGCGTAGGTGTTGGCCTTGGTCTCGGTGCCGGCGTAGTTGCGCGAGATCGCGCCGTTCCACGGATCGTTCGGGTTCGGGTTGGACAGCGAGGTGCAGTTGTAGCCGCTCGGCGCGCCGATCAATGCCGGCGAGCAGTTGGTGGTCGCGGCAGCGGTGCCTGGCGTGGTGTCGGTATTGACGTTGTACGAGGACTTCTTGCTTTCCTCGCGGCTCAGTTCGATACCGGTGGCGAAACTGTTCTTGAAACCGGCGATGTACACGTCACCAAACAGATCGGTCTGGTTGGTGGTGGTCTCGGTGTTGCTCACGCGGGTGTTGGCCCGGCGCCACACGCTGCCGTTGTTGACGTTGCCCTTGCTGTCGTCCGGCTGGGTCAGGATGTAGTCCTGCATGCTGGTGCCGTGGCGCAGAGTGTTCCTGACCGTCAGCGCGTCGCTCAGGTCGTGCTCGATGGCGATGGTCGCGGTGTCGGTGCGGCCTTTGCGGAAGTCGCGGTCATTGAGGCCATAGAAGTTGCTGCTGTTGCCGCCGTCATCCGGTTTGTCCGGGTTGGACTTGGTACGGGCGGCCGAGCCTGCGGTCGGGATCGAGTATGGAATGCCCGAGTCCGGCGTGTCGTTGCTTTCCAGATGGTAGTAGTCGAGGTTGACCCGGGTGTCGGTGCCCAGGCCGAACGCCAGGGACGGTGCGATGCCCCAACGGTCGTAGTCGACGCTCTGGCGGCCGGCGACGTTGCTTTCGTGGCTCATCAGGTTCAGACGGCCGGCGGCGGTGTCGGAGAACTGGTAGTTGCCGTCCAGGGTGTAGCGCTGGGTCTGGTCCGAACCCCAGGTAAAGCCACCGTCGAACGAGTTGCCCAGGTGTGCTTTCTTGCTCACCAGGTTGATGCTGCCGCCCGCGGCGCCCCGGCCGCCGATGGCCGAATTGGGGCCCTTGCTGACTTCAATCGATTCCACGGCGAAGATCTCGCGGCTCTGGGAACCGGTGTCGCGCACGCCGTCCAGGTAAGTGTCGCCCTGGGCGTCGAAGCCCCGGATGAACGGCCGGTCGCCCTGCGGGTTACCGCCTTCACCGGCGCCGAAGGTGATGCCTGGAACGGTGCGCAAGGCGTCCTGCATGTTCAGGGCGCCGGTGTCCTTGAGGACTTGTTGCGGGATAACGGTGATCGAACGCGGCGTGTCGACCAATGGCGCGGTGTATTTGGGCGAAGAGGCTTTCTCGACGTTGTAGGCAGTCTCGTCCTGGGCTTGGCCGGTGATCGAGGTCGCGCCCAGCGAAAGGGTGTTGCTCGGCGCTTTCTCATCGGTTTTTTCAGCGGCAAAGACCATATGGCCCGCAGATCCGGCCGTGATCGCCACGCCAATGGCGGATGCGAGCAGACGTGGTGAACTGACCGGTAGTTGTGGGTGTTGACGTGACATTTGATTCCCCTTCCCCAAGGATTTGAGGCCGCGGAATATAGGGTAAACACGTATTCGTATCAATTGCGAAATATTGCTATTTGCATTGAATTTACATTCTTTACAATTTGTCCTTACGGTTTTTACTGTTTCGTTCGTCCTGCGGGTTTTACACAGGCAATAAGAATCAATACCATTGGCGCCCCTTGGTTTTCAGGTGTCCTGTCCATGCTGTTGCACATTCCCGGCTTGTTCGACAAAGAAGAAGTGCAGCGCATTCGCGAGGCTCTGGAGCAGGCCGATTGGGCCGACGGCAAGATTACCGCCGGCTATCAGTCGGCCAAGGCCAAGCACAATCTGCAACTGCCGGAAGGTCATCCATTGGCCAAGGAGATCGGCGCAGCGATGCTGGAACGGCTGTGGAAAAATCCGCCGTTCATGTCAGCAGCCTTGCCGCACAAGGTCTTTCCACCGCTGGTGAACTGTTATACCGCTGGCGGCAGTTTCGATTTCCACATCGACAACGCCGTGCGCCAGCCCAAGGGCAGCATCGAACGGGTGCGCACCGATCTATCGGCCACGCTGTTTTTCAGCGAGCCTGAGGATTACGACGGCGGCGAACTGGAAATCCAGGACACCTTCGGCACCCAACGGGTGAAGTTGCCGGCCGGCGACATGGTGCTGTACCCCGGCACCAGCCTGCACAAGGTCAATGCCGTCACGCGCGGCGCCCGCTACGCCTCGTTCTTCTGGACCCAGAGCCTGGTGCGCGAAGACAGCCAGCGCGCACTGCTGTTCGAGATGGACGGCGCGATCCGCCAATTGACCCAGGACGTGCCGGATCACCCGTCGCTGATCCGCCTGACCGGTACCTATCACAACCTTTTGCGCCGCTGGGTTGAGGTATGAGCTATCAACTGCGCCGCGAGGAAATCCTCGACGGCGATGCACTCACCGCCATGCTCGAAGAAAGCCCCGCGCGCGCGGCCCAGGCGATTTTGATGGCGGCGCGTGAAGGTGTCGTCGATGCCCAGGCACTGCTCGGGCAGATCCTGCTGGACGGACACGGCATCGCCCAGGATCAGCCGCTGGCGCTGCGCTGGTTCGAGATCGCCGCCCGACAAGGGCACCTGATGGCGCGCAACATGCTCGGCCGATGTCATGAACATGGCTGGGGCTGTCTCGCAGATGCGGCGTTGGCTGCCCGGCATTATCGGGTGGCGGCAGACGCGGGGCTGGACTGGGCGATGTACAACTTAGCCAACCTGCTGGCGACCGGGCGCGGTGTCGCTTCGGATGAAACACAGGCATTGCGCCTTTATCGACAGGCCGCCGAACGGGGCCATGCGAAATCGATGAACCTGCTGGGGCGATATCTGGAAGAAGGGCGGATTTGCCCGGCAGATCCCAGCGCAGCCCGCGCCTGGTATCGGCGATCAGCCGAGGGCGGGGACTTTCGGGGGCAGTTCAGTTTTGCCGCAGTGTTGGCGGACGAAGGTAAAATCGAAGAGGCGCTGGCGTGGTTACGCCAGGCGCTGGCCGGCGGCAACCTGAATTTCTTGCGGGTGGCGAGCAAGGCGTTGCTGAACGCCACCGATGCACAAATCCGCGCTCTGGCACCCGACTATGCCCAGCGCTACGCCGAACTCGAAAAGACATTAGCCCCCCTGTAGGAGCGAGCTTGCTCGCGATGGACTCAAGCGCGCCGCTCAGTGTCAGGCATCCAGCGTCATCGTTCACGACCATCGCGAGCAAGCTCGCTCCTACAGGGACGGTGCACGATCCACTCGCCCACAAAAAAGCCCATGACAGGTCATGGGCTTTTTGTTGTCAGCGTGAAGCGCTTACACGTAGAACGATTTCAGCGGCGGGAAGCCGTTGAATTCCACCGCGCTGTAGCTGGTGGTGTAGGCACCGGTCGACAACCAGTACAGGCGGTCACCGATGGCCAGGTTCAGCGGCAGGCCGTACTTGTAGTTTTCATACATGATGTCGGCGCTGTCGCAGGTCGGGCCGGCGATGACCACTTCTTCCATCTCGCCCTTTTTCTCGGTCCAGATCGGGAACTTGATGGCTTCGTCCATGGTTTCGATCAGGCCGGAGAACTTGCCCACATCGGTGTACACCCAACGCTCGACGGCGGTACGGGATTTACGCGCCACCAGCACCACTTCACTGACCAGGATGCCGGCGTTGGCGATCAGCGAACGGCCCGGCTCCAGGATGATTTCCGGCAGGTCGTCACCGAAGTCTTCCTTGAGGAAACGGATGATTTCTTCGGCGTAGGTTTCCAGGCTGTTGGTGCGGGTGATGTAGTTGGCCGGGAAGCCACCGCCCATGTTGATCAGCTTGAGGTGGATGCCGTCTTCTTCTTTCAGGCGCTCGAAGATCACTTTGACCTTGGCGATCGCGGCGTCCCAGACGCTGATGTCGCGCTGTTGCGAACCGACGTGGAACGAGATGCCGTACGGCACCAGGCCCAGATCGCGGGCGAGGATCAGCAGGTCCATGGCCATGTCGGTCTGGCAGCCGAATTTGCGCGACAGCGGCCAGTCGGCGGTGGTCGAGCCTTCGGTCAGGATGCGCACGTAGACTTTCGAGCCCGGTGCGGCCTTGGCGATGTTGCGCAGGTCGGCTTCGGAGTCGGTGGCGTACAGGCGCACGCCCTTGTCGTAGAAGTAGCGGATGTCCTTGGACTTCTTGATGGTGTTGCCGTAGCTGATCTGGTCGGCGCTGACGCCGCGGCTCAGCACTTTGTCCAGCTCGTAGATCGAGGCGATGTCGAAGCTCGAGCCTTTTTCCTTGAGCAGGTCGATGATTTCCACGGCCGGGTTGGCCTTGACCGCGTAGTAGACCTTGGCGAATTCGAAACCGGCGCGCAGGTCGTCATAGGCCTGGCTGATCATCGCGGTGTCGATCACCACGAACGGGGTTTCCTGTTTGTCGGCGAACGCCTTCATTTTCTGAAAGGTTTCGCGCGCGAAATAGTCTTCGACCTGGATCGACATACTTGGGAGCTCCTACTGGCAAACGTTAGTAATCAATGGGTGCAAATGAACGTCCTCCGTATCCCCACTTTGGTTCGCCTACTTCCCAAGGCATGTCGCCGAAAGCAAAAAGGCCATGGGAAGCGCTGCTTTCCCTTGGCCTTGCTGTCTCGTCGTCAGTACTTGAGCCGGATGGATCGTTTCCAGCATGGACGTTCGGCGCGAACTTTAGGGCGTGAGGGGCTCGAGATCAACAAAAAATGTCGCGTTTTTGCACGCTTCCGTCGTGCGGTCCCTGACAGCTACTGATGTAACCGACCTGTGTGACGGTGTGATGTTCCCCGGAGGGGGGGAATTGGAAGGAACTGCATTGCTTTTGTGGCGAGGGAGCTTGCTCCCGTTGGGACGCTCAGCGGCCCTGAAATCAAATAGTGCCATTTATCGCAGGCTCGCGCTTTTTGATTTTGCGGCTGCTGCGCAGCCGAGCGGGAGCAAGCTCCCTCGCCACAGATTAAGGTCAAGCCAGTGCAATCTCTGCTGGCGAAACGATACTGGTCTTGCCTCCACGGGACTTGCCCGAGCTCAGGTACTCGGCAATCGACTCCTGCGTCACTTCACCCAAGAATACCCGCTCGGCATCCATCACCGGCAACCACGAACGATTGAACTCGTACATGCGCGACAGCAGGATGCGCAGATGCTCGTCGTAGGCCGCCGTGGCGTTGAACTGGCGCAGGTACTGGCCGCAGGTGCCGGTCTGACGGTGCAGGTCGCGACGTCTTACATACCCCAGCGCCTTGTTATCACCGTCGGTGACTACCACATAGCGACGGTCATGCTCATCCATCAACTCCAGCGCATCGGCCACCAGGGTTTCCGGGCTGACGGACGGTGCGTTGTCCGCTGCGTCTTCGGCCTTCACCAACAGCAGGCGCTTGAGGGTGCTGTCCTGGCCGACGAAGTTGCTGACGAAGTCGTCCACCGGGTGTGCGAGCAGGGTATCGGGGTGGTCGATCTGCAGCAGTTTGCCGGCACGGAAGATCGCGATCTTGTCGCCGAGCTTGATGGCTTCGTCGATGTCGTGGCTGACCATGATCACGGTCTTGTTCAGCGCTCGCTGCATATCGAAGAACTCGTTCTGGATCATCTCGCGGTTGATCGGGTCGACCGCGCCGAACGGCTCGTCCATCAACAGCAACGGCGCGTCGGCCGCCAGGGCCCGGATCACGCCGATCCGCTGCTGCTGGCCACCGGACAGCTCACGGGGATAACGGTGCAAGTACTGCTTGGGTTCCAGCTTGATCATGCTCATCAGTTCGCGGGCACGGTCCTGGCATTTCTGTTTGTCCCAACCGAGCAGTTTCGGCACCACCACGATGTTCTCTTCGATGGTCATGTTGGGGAACAGGCCGATCTGCTGGATCACATAGCCGATGTTGCGCCGCAGGGTCACTTCATCAAGGTCGGTGGTGTCTTCGCCGTTGATCAGGATCTTGCCCGAGGTGGGTTTGATCAGGCGGTTGATCATTTTCAGCGTGGTGCTTTTGCCGCAGCCCGATGGCCCGAGGAACACGCAGATCTCGCCTTCATTGACGGTCAGGCTCACCGAGTCCACGGCCTTGACGTCTTTGCCGTTGCTTTGGAAGGTCTTGCTGAGGTTTTGAAGTTCGATCATTTGAGGAGTCCTTTTGGAGTCAGCGAACGTTGCAGCCATTGCAAAAGCAGGTCGGCGAAGATGGCCAGCAGGCTGACCAGCACGGCGCCGACGATCAGCATCGACATGTCGCTGCGGCTGATGGAAGCGAGGATGAGCACGCCCAGGCCACCGGCGCCGATGGTGGCGGCGATGGTCATGACGCCGATGTTCATCACCACGGCGGTGCGCACGCCAGCGAGGATCACCGGTACGGCGATGGGCAGTTCGACCATGCGCAGGCGCTGGCCGAAGGTCATGCCGATGCCGCGGGCGGCTTCACGGATGCCCGGTTCGACGCCGGTCAGGGCCAGGTAGGTGTTGCGCATGATCGGCAGCAGTGAATAAAGGAATACCGCGGTGATCGCCGGCATCGGGCCCAGGCCCTGGCCGAACTTCGAATAGAACGGCAACAGCAGGCCGAACAGCGCGATCGAAGGCACGGTCAGCAGCACGGTGGCGCTGGCTTGCAGCGGCCCGGCCAGGGTGGGAAAGCGTGTCATCAGGATGCCCAGGGGCACGCCGACCACAATCGCCAGGGTCACTGCGATACCGACCAGGGTGATGTGCTGCCAGGTCAGGTGCATCACCTGCTGCCAGTCGAGATGGGAAAAGGCGTTCCAGAATTCCATGACTTTTCCTCCTTAGTTGATCGGGTGCCGACGCAGGAAATCAGCGGCCACGGTGGATGGGCTTTCGTGATCGACATCCACTCGCGCATTGAGCTCGCGCATGGTGTTGTCGTCGAACAGCTCGGCCAGTGGCTTGAGTTGCTCGGCCAGTTGCGGGTGCGCGTCGAGGTAGGCCTGGCGCACCACGGGCGCGGCGGTGTAGTCCGGGAAGTAATGCTTGTCGTCTTCCAGCAGTTTGAGCTTGAAGGCGTTCAGGCGGCCGTCGGTGGTGTAGACCAGCCCGGCGAATACCTGGCCGTTGCGCAGCGCGGTGTAGACCAGTCCTGCATCCATCTGCCGGATGTTCTTGCGGGTCAGGTTCATGTCGTACAGCTGCACCATGCCGTCCAGACCGTCGGAGCGGTTGGCGAACTCGGTGTCCAGCGCCACCAGATGGTTGGTCTTGGCTTCCTGGCGCAGCACGCTGTTGAGATCGCTGATGGTGTTGATCTGCGGGTATTGGTCAGCGACGTTTTTCGGCAGCGCTAGAGCGTAGGTGTTGCTGAATTTCGACGGCGTGAGCCAGACCAGGCCTTTTTTGCTGTCGAGTTCTTTCACCCGGGCGTAGGACTGTGCGCTGTCGAGTTTTTCAGTGACATGGTTGTAGGCCACCAACGACACACCGGTGTATTCCCAGAGCATGTCGAGTTGCCCGCTTTCGTGGGCGCTGCGGGCCAGGTTGCTGCCCAGGCCGCCGGTCACTTGCACGTCATAACCCTTGGTGCGCAGGTATTGCGAGGTGATTTCCGCCAGCAGGGTCTGTTCGGTGAATACCCGGGCGCCGATGCGCAATACGGGTTTGTCCGCCGCTTGGGCGACCCCTGCGAACAGCAGGACGCAGCCCAGTAAAAAGCTTGATGTCTTCATGAGTATTCCTTTGCCGAGGCTTAAGACGGGCGCAAGCCGCGTTCGAGCCAGAGGCGGCTGGCGAGGGTCACCAGGCCGTCCAGTAACAACGCCAGCAGTGCGGTGCAGGCCGCGCCGAGCAGCAGTTGCGGCTGATTGTTCAGGGCAATGCCGGGGAAAATCAGGCTGCCCAGGCTGTTGGCGCCGATCAGGAACGCGAGCGGCGCGGTCCCGACGTTGATCGCCAGCGCCACACGCACGCCGCCGATGATGATCGGCACGGCGTTAGGCAATTCGACTTTCCACAACACCTGGCGCGGGGTCATGCCGATGCCGACGGCGGCTTCCTTGAGCGAACCCTGGACGTTTTTCAGGCCTTCATAGGTGTTGCGCACGATGGGCAGCAGTGAGGCGAGGAACAGGGCGAAAATCGCCGGTCCGCTGCCGATGCCCAGGACGCCCAGGGCAATGGCCAGTACGGCCAGTGGCGGGATGGTGTTGCCGATGTTGAAGATCTGCATGAAGCGCTCGGCCCGTTCGACCCGGGTCGGACGGCTGAGGTAGATACCGGCAGGCAGGCCCACGACAAGGGCGGCCAGCATGGACGCGAGGACGAGAATCAGATGAGCTTGCAGGTAGAACAACAAATCGTCGCGGTAGTGTTCGATCGTGTTGATGCCGATCCAGTGGACCAGCAGGGCCAGAAGGGCGATGACCAGCGCGCCTCCTATCAGCCCTTTGCCATAGCGAATAGCCACAGGCGGACTCCTTTTTTCTTTGTCGGCGAACGCAGTCCCGTGTGGCAATGCCATGCCTGGCTGCCGGGTAAGGCGTTCGCGGAAAGCAGCTGATGCCGAGCGCCTGCCGCCGTTACGGGGCAGGTGTACGGCTGATCGAGCCATAAGCGCAGCCCTGTCAGGCTAAGTTGCTGATTTTTCAGCACCTGACGGTGGGCGTAACAGGGGAGTGGACGCCTGCGTGTTTCAAAAGGTTCCATTATTTGCACTCGCAGGAGCTGCCGAAGACGGCTGCTGCGGGGTGATCCGGTCCTATGGACGGTGGTCCGTTGATCACGTTTTAAGCTATACTCGCCGCCCTTTTTTGAATCACCGCCAGGCGATTTCCCATGACCAAACAGGCCGCCGAAGTCGCGAAACGCCGCACTTTCGCCATTATTTCCCACCCCGATGCCGGTAAAACCACCATCACCGAAAAGCTCTTGCTGATGGGCAAGGCGATTGCGGTGGCCGGTACGGTGAAATCCCGCAAGTCCGACCGCCATGCCACCTCCGACTGGATGGAAATGGAAAAGCAGCGGGGTATCTCGATTACCACGTCGGTCATGCAGTTCCCGTATCGCGAGCACATGATCAACCTGCTCGACACCCCGGGCCACGAAGACTTCTCCGAAGACACCTACCGCACCCTGACCGCGGTGGACTCGGCGTTGATGGTGCTCGACGGCGGTAAGGGCGTAGAGCCTCGGACCATCGCCCTGATGGACGTCTGCCGTCTGCGCGACACGCCGATCGTCAGCTTCATCAACAAACTCGACCGTGACATCCGCGACCCGATCGAACTGCTCGACGAGATCGAAGCCGTCCTCAAGATCAAGGCCGCGCCGATCACCTGGCCGATCGGTTGCTACCGTGATTTCAAGGGCGTGTACCACCTCGCCGACGACTACATCATTGTCTACACCGCCGGTCACGGCCACGAACGCACCGAAACCAAGATCATCGAGAAGCTCGATTCCGACGAGGCACGGGCGCACCTGGGCGACGAGTACGAGCGCTTCATCGAGCAGCTGGAACTGGTGCAGGGCGCCTGCCACGAGTTCAACCAGCAGGAATTCCTCGACGGCCAACTGACCCCGGTGTTCTTCGGTACCGCCCTGGGCAACTTCGGTGTCGACCACGTGCTCGACGCCGTGGTGGACTGGGCGCCGCGCCCGTTGGCTCGGGTGGCCAACGAGCGCACCGTGGAGCCGGTGGAAGAGAAGTTCTCGGGCTTCATCTTCAAGATCCAGGCGAACATGGACCCCAAGCACCGCGACCGCATCGCCTTCATGCGCATCTGCTCCGGCAAGTACGAAAAAGGCATGAAGATGCGCCACGTGCGCACCGGCAAGGACGTGCGCATCGGCGACGCCCTGACGTTCTTCTCCTCCGAGCGTGAGCAACTGGAAGAGGCCTTCGCCGGCGACATCATCGGCCTGCACAACCACGGCACCATCCAGATCGGCGACACCTTCAGCGAAGGCGAAACCCTGGGCTTCACCGGCATCCCGCACTTCGCCCCGGAACTGTTCCGCCGTGTACGCCTGCGCGATCCGCTGAAATCCAAGCAACTGCGCCAAGGCCTGCAGCAATTGGCCGAAGAAGGCGCCACCCAGGTGTTCTTCCCCGAGCGCAGCAACGACATCATCCTCGGCGCCGTGGGCGTGCTGCAGTTCGATGTGGTCGCCAGCCGCCTGAAAGAGGAATACAAGGTCGAGTGCTCCTACGAGCCGATCACCGTGTACTCCGCCCGTTGGGTTGAATGCAGCGACAAGAAGAAATTCGAGGAATTCGCCAACAAGGCCGTGGAAAACCTGGCCCTGGACGGCGGCGGTCACCTGACCTACCTCGCCCCGACCCGGGTCAACCTGGCCCTGATGGAAGAGCGCTGGCCCGACGTGAAATTCCGCGCGACGCGCGAGCATCACTAAGCGCTGAAATGAAACACCAAAACCCCGTTGCGAAAGCTGCGGGGTTTTTTATTGCCTGTCGCATCCCCCTGTAGGAGCGAGCATGCTCGCGATGAGCCAGAGAGCGCCACGGGGTATCAGGATTCCCGCGTTTTCGTTAACGACCATCGCGAGCAGGCTCGCTCCCACAGGGTTGTGTGCTTTTGGCATAACGCTTATTCAAAACCGATCTCTGGATTCATGGCAATTCCGCGCAGTCGTCAGCGTCCTATCTGGAGAACCGGGCTGATCGGAACTAGATTTGATTCAGCGCCGGACAGGCTCTCTTCGACAGGAAGGAATCGGCTATGAACAGGTTGTTTCGGGTTTTGCTGCTAGTGAAAGTGTTGGTGATGTTGTCCTTCGGGACGTCGATGGCCTGGGCCGAGTGCGAGGATCACGAGACGCAGGCGTCGAGCGGGCAGGTGGGCGACAGTGCGTTGATGATCGCCAAGTCCGAGTCGGAGCCGGGCGATAAGGATCAGGGTGGCAGCGAGGGTGATGATGACTCGACCACCGATGAGCCGGATTCCGATGATTCCGATGACGAGGGTGATAGCCAGACGTAAGTGCCGGACAAAAGAAAACCCCTTCTGCCTCGACTGATGCGCAGTCGAAGTTGAAGGGGTTTACCAGTCACACATCCAAACCCTGTGGGAGCGGGCTTGCTCGCGAATGCAGTCTGTCAGTCAGCAAATAGGTGTAC
>NZ_LYVP01000090.1 GCF_001984065.1 Pseudomonas sp. KK4 | reverse complement strand
TCCCGCCCCCCACGCACATGGTCACGATGCCGTAACGCAGATTGCGCCGCTGCAACTCACGCACGATATGCCCGACCTGACGCGACCCGGTCATGCCGAACGGGTGACCGATGGAAATCGAGCCGCCGTTGACGTTGTACTTGTCGTTGTCGATTTCCAGCCGATTGCGCGCATACAGGCACTGCGAGGCAAACGCCTCGTTGAGCTCCCACAGGTCGATGTCGGCAATCTGCAAACCCTTGGCCTTGAGCAGTTTCGGTACGGAGAACACCGGGCCGATGCCCATTTCATCTGGCGCGCAACCGGCCACGGTGAAACCACGGAAGAAGGCTTTGGGTTTGAGCCCCAGTTCAAGAGCTTTTTCCAGGCTCATCACCAGGGTCATGGACGCACCGTCAGACAACTGCGATGAGTTGCCCGCCGTGACCGAACCGTCTTCGGCGAAGACCGGTTTCAAACCCGCCAGGCTTTCCAGGGTGGTGTCCGGACGGTTGCAGTCGTCGCGATCGACGATGCCATCGAGAATCTTTACCTCGCCCGTCACCTTGTCGTCGACACGGTACTTCACGGCCATCGGCACGATTTCATCGTCGAACAGCCCCGCAGCCTGTGCGTGGGCGGTACGTTGCTGGCTTTGCAGCGAATACAGGTCCTGTTCCTGGCGGCTGACGTTGTAACGACGGGCGACCACTTCGGCGGTCTGGCCCATGGGGAAGTAGATGCCCGGCACCTGCTCCTTGAGCAACGGGTTGATCAGGTTGTCGGTGTTGACGCTTTTCATGGTCAGGCTGACGGACTCGACACCCCCGGCAACGATGATGTCGCTGCAACCCGACGCGATCTGGTTGGCGGCAATGGCGATCGCCTGCAACCCCGAAGAACAGAAACGATTGAGGGTCATGCCCGCGACGCCGGTGCCCAGTTTCGACAGCACCGCGACGTTGCGACCGATGTTGAAGCCCTGGGCGCCTTCGTTGGACGCCGCGCCCACGATGCAGTCCTCGACACTGGCCGGGTCGATGCCGGTGCGTGCCAGCAAGGCGTTGACGCAGTGCGCGGCCATGTCGTCCGGACGGGTCTGGTTGAATTTGCCGCGAAAGGATTTGGCCAGGCCGGTCCGCACGCTGTCGACGATCACCACTTCACGCATGGCATACCTCATTGTTGTTATCGGTTGAGTGTGCCCCGAGGATAAGCCCACCCAATTACCCACTGCGACAATCATTCACCTCGCGTATGCGCAGCCATCGCCTCACTTCTTGTTTTTCTTCTCGTGCCTGTCGGATTTCTCGAACGCTTGTTCAAGCGCCTGATTGATGGTGCGCAAGACCTTGACCCGAGCCCAGCGCTTGTCATTGGCCTCCACCAGGGTCCAGGGCGAGATTTCGGTGCTGGTGCGGTCGACCATGTCGCCGACGGCGGCGCGGTAGTCGTCCCATTTTTCGCGATTGCGCCAATCATCCTCGGTGATTTTGAAGCGTTTGAAGGGAATTTCTTCGCGGGACTGGAAGCGCTCCAGTTGTGTCTGCTTGTCGATGGACAGCCAGAACTTGACCACGATGACCCCTGCGTCGGCGATCTGCTCTTCGAAGTCGTTGATCTCACTGTAGGCGCGCAACCAGTCCGCCGGGCTGCAGAACCCTTCGACGCGCTCCACCAGGACCCGGCCATACCAGGAGCGATCGAACACGGTGAATTTGCCCCGGGCCGGAATATGCCGCCAGAACCGCCACAGATACGGCTGCGCCCGTTCCTCTTCAGTGGGCGCGGCAATCGGCACGATGCTGTACTGACGCGGGTCCAGCGCAGCGGCCACCCGACGGATCGCCCCGCCCTTGCCCGCCGCATCGTTGCCCTCGAACACGGCGATCAAGGCGTGGCGACGCATGCGTTTGTCGCGCATCAGGCCGGAGAACCGCGCCTGCTCGGTGATCAACTGCTCTTCGTAATCAGCCTTTTCCAGACGCAAGGTGAGGTCGAGGCTGTCGAGCAGGTTCACTTGATCGACGCTGGGCATCACCGGCGCGGCGCTGACTTTTTCCGGGTGAATCTTCGGCCGCTTGAGGGCGTTCTGCAGGCCTTCGAGCAGAATCTTGCCCACCACCAGGCTGCGGTAGTGCGGATCGGCGCCGGCGATCACATGCCAGGGTGCATAGTCGCGACTGGTGCGACGCAGGATGCGTTCGCCGTACTTCACGAACTTGTCGTAGGTATGCGATTGCTGCCAGTCCAGCGGGCTGATGCGCCAGCTGTGCAGAGGGTCGTCGGCCAACGCCTTGAGGCGTGCCTTCATTTGTTTTTTGGAGAGGTGGAACCAGAACTTGAAGATCAGCGCGCCTTCATCGCACAGCATGCTTTCCAGACGCTCGGCGGCGTTGATCGCCTGATCCAGCCGCGGGTCTTTTATCTTGCCATGCACCCTGTCCTGCAGCATCTGGCTGTACCAGTTGCCGAAAAAAACCCCCATGCGCCCCTTCGCCGGCAGCATCCGCCAATAGCGCCAGGCCGGTGGGCGCGCCAGTTCCTCATCGGTTTGCTGGTCGAAGGTGCGCACTTCGATCAAGCGCGGGTCCATCCATTCGTTGAGCAGCTTGACGGTCTCGCCCTTGCCGGCGCCTTCGATGCCGTTGATCAGGATGATCACCGGGAAACGCTTCTGCTGCTGCAGTTCGAACTGCGCCTCCAGCAGGGCTTCGCGCAGGGCCGGCTCTTCGGCGTCGTAGGTTTCTTTGTCGAGGGTGTGATCGATTTCGGCGGATTCGAACATGGAGGGCTCCCTTCCAGATGTGAGCAAGACTAGCGGATTGGGCTCGGTTGATCGCAGAAAATTCCCCGCCCCTTGTAGGAGCGAGCTCGCTCGCGATGAACTCAAGGGCGGCGCGGGCATTCAGGCATCCCGGGTTATCGTTGACGTCCATCGCGAGCGAGCTCGCTCCTACAGGGGGCCGGGGGATCGGCTAGAATGCGCCCCTTGCCGTTGCCGAGCCTGCCATGAACCCTGTACTGCCCCACGCCCAGCTCGACTGGGACGACCAAGGTCGCCCGTATTCGCGAGTGTTCGACGATGTGTATTTCTCCGATCAGTCGGGGCTGGACGAAACGCGCTATGTGTTCATCGAACAGAACCGTCTGGCCGAGCGCTTTGCTGCGCTGCCGGCGGGCGGTCGATTCGTCATCGGCGAGACGGGCTTCGGTACGGGGCTTAATTTTCTCTGCGCCTGGCAGGTGTTCGCGCAACATGCCGCACCTGGCACACGGCTGCATTTCGTCAGTGTGGAAAAGTACCCGCTGAGCCCGGCGGACCTCACACGCGCCCTGGCGCTGTGGCCGGAACTCAAGCCGCTCGCCGATCAATTGTTGACCCAGTACGTGGCGATCCATCAGGGTTTCCAGCGCCTGGTGCTGGACAACGGCCGGGTGACCCTGACCCTGTTGATCGGCGATGCCCTGGAGCAACTGCCACAACTGGACGCGAAGATCGACGCCTGGTTTCTCGACGGCTTCGCCCCGGCAAAAAACCCGGACATGTGGACCGCCGAGCTGTTTGCCGAACTCGCAAGGCTGGCGGCGCCTGACTCGACCATCAGCACCTTTACCAGCACCGGTTGGGTGCGCCGACTGCTGAACGCCGCCGGTTTCAAGATGAAGCGCACGCCAGGCATCGGCCACAAATGGGAGATCCTGCGCGGCGTCTTCCTCGGCTGGCCCGCCGACACCCCGGCGCCCGTGGTGGCCAAACCCTGGTTTGCCCGCCCGGCTGCACTGACCGGTGAACGTCGGGCGCTGGTGATTGGCGCAGGCCTGGCCGGTTGCGCGACCGCCGCCAGCCTGGCGGCCCGGGGTTGGCAGGTCAGTCTGCTGGAGCGTCACGAGGCACTGGCACAGGAAGCGTCGGGCAATCCCCAGGGTGTGCTTTATCTGAAGCTATCGGCCCATGGCACGGCCCTGTCGCAATTGATCGTCAGCGGTTTCGGCTACACCCGACGCTTGCTGGAACACTTGCAACGGGGCGTCGACTGGGCCGATTGCGGCGTGCTGCAACTGGCGTTCAATGCCAAGGAAACCGAACGTCAGGCGCAGTTGGCCCAAGCCTTTGCTGAAGATTTACTGCACACACTCGATAAAGAAGCTGCCGAGGCGCGGGCTGGCATCGCACTGCAATCGGGTGGCCTGTTTTACCCCGAGGGCGGCTGGGTGCATCCACCGGCATTGTGCCAATGGCAGGCGGCGCACCCCGGTGTCCGCATCCTGACGCACCATGACGTGCTGCAACTGCGCCGAGCCGAAGGCCAGTGGCAAGCCTGGGATGGCGACAGCCTGTTGGCCCAGGCACCGGTGGTGGTGTTGGCCGGCGCTGCCGAGATCAAGCGATTCCCCTGCAGCAGCGAGCTGCCGCTCAAACGCATTCGCGGGCAGATCACCCGACTTTCCCAGACCGCACAAAGCCTGGCCCTGAGCACCGTGGTGTGCGCCGAAGGCTATGTCGCGCCGGCACGCCTGGGTGAGCACACCCTCGGTGCCAGCTTCGATTTCAACAACGACGACCTGACGCCGACCGCCGCGGAACACGCCGGCAACCTGCAGATGCTCGAAGAGATTTCCCCTGATCTGGTCGCTCGGCTGGGCGCCGATGCCTTGCAACCGGATGGCCTCGAAGGCCGAGCAGCCTTTCGCTGCACCAGCCCGGATTACCTGCCGATTGTCGGCCCGCTGGCCGACGCAGAGCGGTTCGCCGAGGCCTACAGCGCCCTGAGCAAGGATGCTCGGCAGGTGCCCGACATCCCGTGCCCATGGCTGGACGGCCTGTATGTCAACAGCGGTCACGGCTCCCGCGGGCTGATCACCGCGCCGCTGTCCGGCGAGTTGCTGGCCGCCTGGCTCGATGACGAACCCCTGCCACTGCCCAGGGCCGTGGCCGAGGCCTGTCACCCGAACCGCTTTGCCTTGCGCCGATTGATCCGAGGCAAGGCTTAAAACACGGCCGTCAGGGGCGCGCTGCCCCTGAGCAAACCGCTGCAGTTTGTGCACAAATCCGCGTTGGCCGTCCGTCCGACTTCGTCCGCTTATTACTTATCGATATAAAACTCCTGAAATCTGTGCGGGTCAGTTTCTGAGTACCCGCCATTTTGGCGCGGGATCGATTGCCCTCCCCAACGGAAAAACCGGTAAGGAATATATGTGCGGATTAGCTGGCGAGTTACGTTTTGACAATCAACCTGCAGACCTTGCAGCCGTTGAAAAAATCACCCATCACCTGGCGCCCCGTGGCCCCGATGCCTGGGGTTTCCACAGCCAGGGGCCGATCGCCCTGGGCCATCGACGCCTGAAGATCATGGACCTGTCCGACAGCTCGGCGCAGCCGATGATCGATCATCAACTGGGCCTGGCGCTGGCGTTCAATGGCGCTATCTATAACTTCCCGGAACTGCGCGCCGAACTGGAAAGCCTCGGCTACGCCTTTTATTCCGGCGGTGACACCGAAGTGCTGCTCAAGGGCTTTCATGCCTGGGGCGAAGCGCTGCTGCCCAAGCTCAATGGCATGTTCGCCTTCGCCATCTGGCAGCGCGATACGCAAACCCTGTTCATCGCCCGCGACCGTCTGGGCGTCAAACCCTTGTACCTGTCGCGCACCGGCCAGCGCCTGCGTTTTGCCTCATCGCTGCCGGCGTTGCTCAAGGGCGGTGACATCAACCCGATCCTCGATCCGGTGGCGCTCAACCATTACCTGAATTTCCACGCCGTGGTCCCGGCGCCGCGCACCTTGCTGGCGGGCGTTGAAAAACTGCCGCCGGCCACCTGGATGCGCATCGAGGCCGACGGCCGCACCGAGCAGAAAACCTGGTGGACTTTGCCCTACGGCCCCCATGACGATGAACTGAACCTGACCCTCGAAGACTGGCGCGACCGCGTGCTCGACAGCACCCGCG
Organism: Pseudomonas sp. KK4; assembly: GCF_001984065.1. Lineage (GTDB taxonomy): Bacteria > Pseudomonadota > Gammaproteobacteria > Pseudomonadales > Pseudomonadaceae > Aquipseudomonas. Next base: position 15,535 of record NZ_LYVP01000090.1, on the reverse strand, counting down.
ACGCGGTGGCGATTCGTCAGCGTGCAGCAGTCGATGTCGGTGTGCTGCTGTCCGGCGGTGTCGATTCGAGCATGCTGGTGGGCCTGTTGCGTGAAGTGGGCGTGGAAAACCTGTCGACCTTTTCCATTGGTTTCCAGGACGCCGGTGGCGAGCGCGGTGACGAGTTCCAGTACTCGGACCTGATCGCCAAGCATTACGGCACCCACCACCATCAACTGCGCATCGACGAAAAAGAGATCATCGAGCAACTGCCGGCAGCATTCCGCGCCATGAGCGAGCCGATGGTCAGCCACGACTGCATCGCCTTCTATCTGTTGTCCCGCGAAGTGGCCAAGCACTGCAAAGTGGTGCAGAGCGGCCAGGGCGCGGATGAGCTGTTCGCCGGTTATCACTGGTACCCGCAGGTCGACGGCGCCAGTGATCCCTATGCGGCCTATCGCGAAGCATTCTTCGATCGCAGCTACGAGGACTACGCCGCCACCGTGCAGCCGAGATGGCTGACGGCGAATGACGCCGCCGGTGACTTCGTGAAGGAACATTTCGCACAGCCCGGTGCGGACGCTGCGGTGGACAAGGCGCTGCGTCTGGACAGCACAGTGATGCTGGTGGACGACCCGGTCAAACGCGTGGACAACATGACCATGGCCTGGGGCCTGGAAGCGCGCACGCCGTTTCTCGACTACCGCCTGGTGGAACTCTCGGCCCGGGTGCCGGGCCGGTTCAAGTTGCCCGATGGCGGCAAGCAGGTGCTCAAGGAAGCAGCGCGGCTGGTGATCCCGAGTGAAGTGATCGATCGCAAGAAAGGTTACTTCCCGGTGCCAGGCCTCAAGCATTTGCAGGGCGACACCCTGAACTGGGTGCGCGAACTGTTGCTCGACCCAAGCCAGGATCGCGGCCTGTTCAACCCGGCCATGCTCGACCGACTGTTGACCGATCCACAAGGCCAGTTGACGCCCCTGCGCGGCTCCAAACTGTGGCAACTGGCAGCCCTGAACCTGTGGCTCAGTGAACAAGGAATCTGATTGATGAAACCTCACGCTACGGCCATCAGCCAACGCCTGTTGCGCGGTCAGACGCCTTCTTACGAACGCTTGCAGGCGCGCCTGGCCGAAGACGGCAGCGAACTGGGCGCGGCACCGATCGCGGTGCATTGCGGCTGGGGCCGGTTGCTGATCGGCCATACGTTTTCCGATGCGGCCTGCCTTGCCCGGGAATTGCTCAACGAGCAGCCGGGCGAGCGCGACATTGCACTGTACGTCGCCGCGCCCCAGCAAGTGCTGGGGCTGGAGCCGACCCAGTTGTTTCTCGACCCGTCCGACACCCTGCGCCTGTGGTTCAGCGATTATCGCCAGGCCACCCGGGTGTTTCGCGGCTTTCGCATTCGGCGCGCGCAAAGCGAGGCGGACTGGCAGGCAATCAATCAGTTGTACCTGGCCCGCGGCATGCTGCCGATCGATGCCACATTACTGACGCCGCGTCACCTGGGCGGCCCGGTGTACTGGCTGGCCGAGGACGAGGACAGCGGCGCGGTGATCGGCAGCGTCATGGGTCTCAATCATCGCAAGGCGTTCAACGATCCGGAAAACGGCAGCAGCCTGTGGTGCCTGGCGGTGGACCCGCACTGTTCGCGGCCAGGTGTCGGCGAAGTGCTGGTGCGGCATCTGGTGGAGCACTTCATGAGCCGCGGGTTGAGCTACCTTGACCTGTCGGTGTTGCACGACAACCGTCAGGCGAAGAGCCTTTACGCCAAGCTCGGTTTTCGCAACCTCTCGACCTTCGCCATCAAGCGCAAGAACGGCATCAATCAACCGCTGTTTCTCGGCCCCGGCCCCGAAGCGGAGTTCAATCCCTACGCGCGGATCATCGTCGAAGAAGCGTTGCGCCGTGGCATTGACGTGCAGGTGGACGACGCCGATGCCGGGATGTTCACCTTGAGCCACGGCGGACGCCGCGTTCGCTGCCGCGAATCCTTGAGTGACCTGACCAGCGCGGTCAGCATGACCCTGTGCCAGGACAAGAGCCTGACTCACAAAACGCTGAGAGCCGCTGGCCTGAACTTGCCCGCGCAGCAGTTGGCGGGCAATGCCGATGACAACCTGGCGTTTCTCGACGAGCACCAACGGGTGGTGGTCAAGCCGCTCGATGGTGAACAGGGTCAGGGCGTGGCGGTGGATTTACAGACCATCGAAGAGGTTCAGCAAGCCATCGAAGCGGCCCGGCAGTTCGACAGCCGGGTGTTGCTGGAGAGCTTTCACGAAGGCCTCGACCTGCGGATTGTGGTGATCGGTTTTGAAGTGGTCGCGGCCGCGATCCGTCGACCGGCGGAGGTGATCGGTGATGGGCAGCATTCGATCGGTGCGCTGATCGAAGCACAGAGTCGGCGTCGCCAGGCGGCCACCAGTGGCGAGAGCAAGATCCCGCTGGACCACGAGACCCAGCGTACGCTGCAGGACGCCGGGTATGACTACAGCAGCATTTTGCCGGCGGGCGAGCACCTGTTCGTACGGCGTACGGCCAACCTGCACACCGGCGGGATTCTGGAGGACGTCACCGCGATCCTGCACCCGACCCTGGTGGATGCGGCGGTGCGTGCGGCGCGGGCGCTGGACATTCCCATGGTCGGGCTCGACCTGATGGTGACGGCCGCCGATCAACCGGAATATGTGTTTATTGAAGCCAACGAGCGCGCCGGCCTGGCCAACCATGAACCACAGCCGACGGCGGAGCGGTTTGTGGATTTGTTGTTTCCGCTGAGTCAGGCGGTGGGCGTTTGATTATGCAGTGCCTGCACTGGCCTCTTCGCGAGCAAGCCCGCTCCCACATTTGACCGCGCCCCCCTGTGGGAGCGGGCTTGCTCTCACATTCGACCGCGCCCCCTGTGGGAGCGGGCTTGCTCGCGAAGGCGGTCGAGCAGACAACGAAGATTCACGCGTTCAACCCATCAGGAGTTTCCATGACCATCAAATACCCGGAACCAGACCTGACCTATCTGCAGAAAGTCCTGCTGGAAATGCTCGCCATTCCCAGCCCCACCGGTTTTACCGACACCATCGTGCGCTATGTCGCCGAGCGTCTGGAAGAGTTGGGCATTCCATTCGAGATGACCCGGCGCGGGACCATCCGCGCCACGCTCAAGGGCAAGAAGAACAGCCCCGACCGCGCCGTTTCCGCACACCTGGACACCATTGGCGCCGCCGTGCGCGCAGTGAAGGACAATGGCCGCCTGACCCTCGCCCCCGTCGGCTGCTGGTCCAGCCGTTTCGCCGAGGGCAGCCGGGTCAGCCTGTTCACCGATAACGGCGTGATCCGTGGCAGCGTGTTGCCGCTGATGGCCTCCGGGCACGCGTTCAACACGGCTGTGGATGAGATGCCGATCAGTTGGGATCACATCGAATTGCGCCTGGACGCCTACTGCGCCACACGGGCCGATTGCGACTCCCTGGGGATCAGCGTCGGCGACTTCGTGGCCTTCGACCCGCTGCCGGAGTTCACCGACAGCGGCCACATCAGTGCTCGTCACCTGGACGACAAGGCCGGCGTCGCGGCCCTGCTGGCGGCGCTGAAAGCCATCGTCGACAGCGGCCAGGAGTTGCAGATCGACTGTCACCCGCTGTTCACCATCACCGAGGAAACCGGCAGCGGCGCGGCGGCGGCATTGCCTTGGGACGTGAGCGAATTCGTCGGCATCGACATCGCCCCGGTCGCCCCCGGCCAGCACTCCAGTGAACACGCGGTGAGCGTCGCGATGCAGGATTCCGGCGGGCCCTATGACTATCACCTGTCGCGGCACCTGTTGCGACTGGCCAGCGACAACGAATTGCCGGTGCGTCGCGATCTGTTCCGCTACTACTTCAGCGATGCCCATTCGGCGGTGACCGCCGGCCATGACATCCGCACCGCCCTGCTCGCCTTCGGCTGCGACGCGACCCACGGCTATGAACGCACCCACATCGACAGCCTCGCCGCCCTCAGCCGACTGCTCGGCGCCTACATCCTCAGCCCGCCAGTGTTCGCCAGCGACGCGCAACCGGCCCAGGGTTCACTGGACCGGTTCAGCCACCAGATCGAACACGACACCCAGATGGAAAGCGATACCCGGGTGCCGCCGGTGGATAGCCTGGTGGGGCAGCGCAACGATAGCTAGGGCCAGCGGGAGCTGCCCAAGGCTGCGATCTTTTGATGAACAATGTTGCGGCCAGCGCCAAAGATCAAAAAATCGCAGCCTTCGGCAGCTCCCACTGGTGGTGCGTTCCTATCCGCCGTAGCATCCCGTCATTGTTTACCCGAGGTGCTTATGCTGATTCCCCACGACCAACTTGAAGTCGACACCCTGACCCGCCTGATCGAAGATTTCGTGACCCGCGACGGTACCGACAACGGCGACGACACGCCGCTGCAAACCCGCGTGCTGCGGGTGCGTCAGGCCTTGACCAAGGGCCAGGCACTGATCGTCTTCGATCCGGAAAGCGAGCAGTGCCAGTTGATGCTCAAGCACGACGTGCCCAAGCATTTATTCGACTGACTTTTTCTTTTTCGGCAGTTTTTTCTTGATCCGCTCGTAGATCTCGGCGCGGTGCACATTGATGCTGCGTGGCGCTTCGATACCGAAGCGCACGTTGTTGCCGTCGACGGCGACGACGCGTATGGAAATGTCATCGCCGATTGAAATCATTTCGCCCACAACGCGGCTGAGTACTAGCATGGCCTTTGCCCTTCGAGGTTACCGGACCTTGAAGATGCCCCCCACGGTTCGGCGCCACAAGGCAACGGCGGTAATCCAGACATGCCTGACAGCCCAAGGCCCGCTCACCTGAAGGAAACGTCCGACAATGCAGGACCGATCCTTCAGGACGCGGACAAACGCGGGCCGAACAGGATGATGCTGGCCCCGATCACGCACAGCGCCACACCGATCCAGTCCGAGCCCAGCGGACGTACCCGCTCGACCACCGCCAGCCAGCCAATCGACGCCACGATGTAGATACCGCCGTAAGCGGCATAGGCGCGCCCGGCGTAAGTGGCTTCGATGCGGGTCAGCAACAGGGCGAACAAGGTCAGGCTGAGCAGTGCCGGCACCACCCACCAGACGCTTTTGCCTTGGCGCAGCCACATCCAGAACGCAAAACAACCGGCGATTTCAAACAGCGCGGCGAGGAAGAACCACAGGTAATTGAGCATGGGCGTGTCTCGTTGGGATGGCCGATGGCGGCCACCCTAACGAGGCTGTGGATCAGCGGCAAGTTCAGCCCGCGTTTTGTTTGGCCTTGGCGCGCATCTTGTCGGCCATGAGGGTCATTTCGTTGTACAGCAATTGCGGGTTCTTCTGTTTCAGGGCCCAGGCCATGCGGCCCTGTTCGTGGGGCAGGATCATGAACTCGCCGGCAGCCACCTGCTGGTAGATGTAGTCGGCAATGTCCGCGGCGCTGATCGGCGAGCTTTCCAGCAACTTGCCGACCTGGGCTTTCATGGCCGGGGTCGGGCCGCGGAACGAATCGAGCAGGTTGGTCTGGAAGAACGACGGGCACACCACATGCACGCCCACTTCCTGGTGCGCCAGTTCAATCAGCAGACTTTCCGACAACGCCACCACACCGGCCTTGGCCACGTTGTAGTTGCTCATGGCCGGGCCTTGCATCAGCGCCGCCATGGAGGCGATGTTGATGATCTTGCCCTTGCTCTTTTCCAGCAGCGGCAGGAACGCCTTGCAGCCTTTGACGACCCCCATCAGGTTGATTGCGATCTGCCAGTCCCAGTCCTCCAATGACAGCTCGCTGAAGAAGCCGCCGGAGGCCACACCGGCGTTGTTGACGATCACGTCGATGCCGCCCAGTTTCACTTCGCAGGCCTGGGCGAAGGCGGTCAGTTGGCTGTAATCGCGCACGTCGCAGCGCTGGATGAAACCGTCGCCGCCGGCTTCGCGCACTAATCTCAGGGTTTCCTGCAGGCCCGGCTCGCTGACGTCGGACAAGGCCAGCTGCCAGCCTTCGCGCGCCCAGCGCAACGCGATTTCGCGACCCAGGCCGGAGCCCGCACCAGTGATCATCATGCGATTTTGCATAGAGACAGCCTTGTTGTTCCGGGGAAGATGCGTCGAGTGTAGCGAAGGCGGCAGCCCGACCCACGCTCCATCAGATTGCTGAATGGCCCAGGCAAACCGCCAGCGCGTCGCCCCTAACTAACCGCGGTGAAATCGAAATAAGCCAGTGTTCGAAAAACATTAAAAAAACTTGGAATTTTCTTCGATGCACGATAGTCGGACTAGTTAAGCAGCTCGAATTAATAGCATTCCCGCTGACCATTAAACACTGGGTCATTCCTGAATACTTACAGCAAGGAAATAGACATGGGCACAATTCTACTCATCATTCTGATCTTGTTACTGATCGGTGGTTTACCGGTCTTCCCGCACTCCAGAAGTTGGGGTTATGGCCCGTCCGGTATCATCGGCGTGGTGTTGGTGGTGATACTGATCCTGTTGTTACTCGGAAAGATATGAAGATCTGACCGGCAAAAAAAGAGGCCCTTTTTCAAGGGCCTCTTTTTTATTGCGTGTTGTTTAGCCGAGCCTGTTAGTCCGGCTTGCCATCGACTACACCAGCGGTGTTATCGAGCAGGCTTTTGGTTGCCGTTTGCAGGAACGATTCCAGCCTGGTTCTCATCTCGGCGGTACGCGGCGCATTGGGAATCACTTCGGCGTGCGGATTGGCCCCGAGTTCGTAAGCGTACATCTTCGGCTCCATGTCCTTGTCCTTGGGCAACACCAGAATCTGGTCAGCCGTGATGATGGCGGTGGTCTGCTCGCTGCCCGAAGGCTTGATCACGCCGAAGCCGGTATCGCCCTCCGGCAGGTTCAGCAGGTCGCGGCCCCAGCACTGGTGACGCACTTCGCCACCGATCCGCCCCATGATGGTCGGCACGATGTCGACCTGGGTGCCGACGGTGTGGTCAAGCTTGCCGAACTTTTCTTGAATGCCCGGTGCGATCATCAGCATCGGCACGTTGAAACGTCCCAGGTCCATTTCGGTGATCTGGCGCTCGTTGCCGAAGCCGTGGTCGCCGACGATGACGAACAGGGTTTCCTTGAAGTACGGCTCCTTGCGGGCCTGTTCGAAGAACTGACCCAGCGCCCAGTCCGCGTAACGCATGGCGGTCAGGTGCTCGTTGAGGCTGCCGCGATCGGTCACGCGCTCGACCGGCAATGGTGTCGGCAAGGCGTATGGCGTGTGGTTGGACAGGGTTTGCAGCAAGGCATAGAAAGGTTTCTTGTCCTTGCCGTCGCGGGCTTTCAACTCTTCCAGGCCACGGGTGAACATGTCCTGGTCGGACACGCCCCAGGTCGGGTCGGAGAACACCGGGTTGACGAAGTCGTTACGGCCGACGAAGTTGGTCATGCCCTGGTTGCTGAAGAAGCCCGACTGGTTGTCCCAGGCGAAGTCGCCGTTGTAGACGTAGACGTCGTCGTAGTTGCGGGCGCTGAGCAGCTGCGGCAGGCCGGACAGTTTGTGGCTGCCTTCCGGGGTCTGCATCAGGTATTCGAAGCCCGGCAGGTTCGGGAAGCACGCCATGGTGGCGAACATGCCCTGGTGGGTGTGGGTGCCGTTGGAGAAGAAGCGGTCGAACAGCAGGCCCTCCTGGGACAGTTTGTCCAGGTACGGCGTGATGTTGCCCGGCCCGCCCAGCGCACCGACCGAGTGACCGGCCATGCTTTCCATCAGGATCACGACCACGTTCTTGATCGGCAGGGTCTTGTCGGCCGGTGGTGTGTAGTCGCGACGCACGGCGGCAGTCTCGCCATCCACCAGTTTGTCGTCCTTCATCACCAGCATGTCGCGTACGGTCTGCTGTGCCATCGGTTGCGGCAGGGTCGCTTTCCAGATGTTGTCGCGATCTTCGGACATGCGGCTTTTCGCCGCCGCTATCAGGGACAGCGTGCCGTTGAGGCCCAATTGGTTGGCGAAGTTGGAGTCGGTGGTGTAGACGTCACCCCAACGCATGGGCGGGCCCTGACGCAGGGTGCCACGGGCGGCGACCACGCAGATCAGCAGGCAGACCACGAACACCGCAACGCGGGTGTACCACGGCGCCACCTGGCGAGTGCCGATGCTGCCGCCGCTGAACGGGCCCCGTGGGCGAGTGGCGCGGTCGGCGCCCTTGAACGCCAGGCTGAGAATCCAGGTGCCCACGGCCCATGCCAGCAGGTAGCGAACCACCGGGAAACCGTACCAGAGCATGCTCATCACGGTTTTCGGGTCTTCTTTCACATACTGGAACACCAGGCCGTTGAGGCGCTGGTGGAACTCGCGGTAGAAATCCATCTCCATCAGGCCCAGGAACAGCGCGATGCTGGAGGCTACCGTCAGCCAGAAGCGGAAGAATCCGCGCGCGGCCATGGCCCGGGCACTGAACAGTGCCAGCAGCAACGGAACGCTCAGGTACACCACCAGGCGCAGGTCGAAACGCAGGCCGTTGGCGAACGCTTCGACAAAGGTCGAGGCCGGGGTGTCGAGGATCATCTCGCGGTTGTAGACCAGCAGCGCGAGGCGCAGCAGGCTGAACATGACCATCATGACCAGGGCACACAACAAGGTGTAGGCCAGATGCGATTTGACGGTCGGTTGCAGCAGGCGACTAGAAGCTCGCTGCTGATTCAGGGCGTCCGGGATTGCCATGTCGTTTTAGGACCCATTGGAAGTTGAAGTTTCAAAAATACAGCGGCGCCCTGCCCTCTATTGGCCAATACCTGGCCCGGGGGGTTGCGCGGTGCGCAAATGTTGCACGATCAACCGTGGCATTGCCATTGATAACTGTTGGGTCATGCCGGCGCGCGCGAATTGTCTTGGAGGCTTTGTGAAAATTCTGTGCAGCGAATATTCGGAAACACAATAAAGGTTCCGAGCTGAATGCAGGCTGACCCGGTCGTGTGCGTTTCTGTAGGAGCGAGCTTGCTCGCGATGAATGTCAGGACAACGCGGGGCATCAGCCAGCCCGCGTCATCGTTGACGACCATCGCGAGCAAGCTCGGCTCCTACAAGGTTTGGTGGTAGCCATAAAACCTGTGGGAGCTGGCCTGCCAGCGATGAATGTGGATGGCAAGATGATTTACTTCTCGGCCAGGGCCTTGAGGTTTTTCAGGGTGTTGAACGGGGCATCCACCACGAACTTGTTGGCCACCATCGACGGCACGCTGCCGCCCGGCTCGGTGTGCACCTGGTAGGTCACTTCAATCTGATCGCCCTTGGGCACGAACTTCCAGAAGCCTTCGACCTTGGCCACGCGCACGAAGCCTTTTTCTTCGGGGATGTACTTGGGTACGCCTTCGAGCTTGCGGGTCAGGCTGCCATCGGCGCCTTCGAGGGTGGTGATGTGCAGCACCGAGTCACGGGGGGTGACCGGCCATGGGGTATTGAATTGGGTGTAGGTCCAGCTCTGATCGCCTTCGTGCTTGAGCAGCTTCTGCAGCTTGCACTCGTGAATCCAGGCACAGGCGCCCGACACGTCTTCCTGCAACGCCCGCAACTTGGCCATGGTGGTTTTCATCAGGGTGACGCCCTGATAAGCCTTGTAGTCGGAACCGGCCACTTCACTCAGGGACACCTTGATGCCGTCTTCATTCTTGGCCACTTTCCAGTCTTCGGCCTGGGCGACCGAAGTGGCCAACACCGCCGTCAAACCCAACAACACAGCCATACGATGCAGCGAACCCATAGTCTTATTCCTTATTGTTGAAGTTCCGTTGCTCAAACACATCACGCCGCGGTCATTTGCTCCCACCAGCCAATCAACCGGATGGCGTCTTCACTGCTGTTGCCGCACACCTCGACATCCGCCTCGAACGCCGAACAGACCGCCGGGCGCTCGGGCTTGCCGAAAATGCTGCACAGGTTTTCGGCAGACAATTGCACGCAACGTTCCCCGGCGGCTTTGCCCTGGGGCATGCCGGGAATGGGCGAACTGATGGATGGGGCAATACAACAGGCGCCACAGCCTTCACGGCATTTCATGACGACGAGCTCCTCGTGACGGGCGATGTGTTAAAGGACGGGGCACAGAGTAACCGCTAAAACAGTTGTTTAAAATTACCGGGGCGCGGGTTTTCGGTGTGACCGGGCAGTCTCCGACAAAGCGTCTGCCCAGCGGCTCCAGGGAACAGAAGCATCACCGCTTGAATTCGAACTCCAGGGCAGCGCCCTTGACTTCACGGCGCTCCTCGTTGCGCAGCTGCAATTGCATTTCGTTGCTGATCAGGCGTCCGTTGAGCTGAAACGGGGTGCTCTTGTCACCGAACATCTGCGGCAATATTGCTTCGTGCCGGGGCAGCGGCACGGTGCCGACCGGGTCCAGCTCATCGACCATGTCCTTGGGCAGGCTCAAATCCAGGTTGGCCGACGGCAGCTGGGTTTTCACCACTTCGCTGGCCGGTTTCGACTTGGCTGCAATCGGTGGGCGCTTTTTCACCACATCGGTCTTCTTCTTGACCGGTGCAGTTTTTTTCACCGGAGCCGTTTTGGCGGGCGTGGTTTTTTTTGCAGGCGTGCTGGCCGTCGGTTTGTCTTGTGCGGATGCGGCCAGAACGGTGACCGGTTGAGCACTGACAAACAGGCAGATCAATAACCAGGCGGCAGGAAAAATCGGTTTCATGAACCCAACGGCGCACATCGCGCAAACGACAGAGGGGTCATATGCTCGCCTGTTGCAGCCGCCATGACAAGCACGGGCAGGAACAACCTGCCCGCCCTGTCAAAAGCCGAGGGCTGTCTCCTGGCAAAGCTGGGTGGCCAGCATGCCCAGGGTCATCAAGGCACGCTCGGCCTCCCGGTTCCAGGCGGTGCCACAGTTAAGCCGAATACAGTGGTTGAACTGCTCGGTATTACTGAAAATCAGCCCCGGCGCGATGCTGATGCCCTGCTGCAAGGCTCGCACATGCAGCTCTTGGGTGTTGACCCGACCGGGCAGGCTTACCCACAGAATGAAACCGCCGGTGGGCCGGGTCATTTGCGTGCCTTCGGGGAAATACTGCTGCACCGCCAACTGGAAGGCGCTGAGGTTCTTGCGGTACTCCTGACGGATGTAGCGCAAATGCCGGTCGTAGCCGCCATTCTCCAGATACGCCGCAATCCCCATCTGCGTGACGCTGCAGGCGGAATGGGTACTGAACGTCTGCAAGCGCTGGATTTCCTGCTGGAACTTGCCGGCGATCATCCAGCCGATCCGCACCCCAGGCGACAGGGTCTTGGAAAAGCTCGAGCAATAGATCACCCGGTCCAGACGGTCATAGGCCTTGAGCGCCTTGGTGCGACCCTGCTCGAACATCAGTTCGCCGTAGATATCGTCCTCGACGATCTGAATGTCGAAATCCGACGCCAGGCGCAGCAACTGTTTCTGCCGCTCTTCGGGCATGGTACCGCCCAGTGGATTGCTCAGGCGCGTGGTCAGCACCAGGGCCTTGATCGACCATTGGTTGGCCGCCAATTGCAGGGCTTCCAGACTCATGCCGGTGGCGGGATCGCTGGGAATCTCGATGACTTTGAGCCCCAGCAGATCCGCCAATTGCAGCAACCCGTAATAGGTCGGCGATTCGGCAGCGATCAGGTCGCCCGGCCGGGTCAGCACGCGCAAGGACATCTGCAACGCGTCAACGCAGCCGTGGGTGATCACCACTTCCGACGGATCGACCACCACCCCGGCATCGCGCATGCGGATCGCCACCTGGCGGCGCAGCGGCTCGAAACCGGGACTGAACATGTAACTGAACGCACGAGGGCTGTGGAAACGGGTGACTTTGGCCAGTTGCTGATGCAGCGCCCGCACCGGCAGATAGTCGACGCTCGGCACTGCCGCGCCCAGCGGAAACACGCCTTCGCGACGGGATTCGACCAATACCTGTTGAATGATGCTGCTGCGAGTGACCAGGCCTGGGCGCTCGACCCGGGCAATGTCCGGGGTCGGTGCGGTCAGGGCCGGCGTCTGGTGGACGTAATAGCCGGACTGCGGCCGGGCACGGATCAGCCCCTGGTCTTCGAGATTGGCGTAGGCCTGCAGGACCGTGGCATGGCTGACATTGAGCTGCGAGCTCATCTTGCGCACCGAAGGCACGCGCTCTCCCGGTTGGTAGACGCCGCGGCGGATGTCTTCAGCCAGTTGTTGAGCAATACGTTGGTAGAGCAAGAGGTTGGTCATGACGCAGCACTCGATTTCACAGGCGTTTTATTCTTGTTCGAAACGATACCGGAACAGTTTAGAAGTGTACTGGGACAGTTGCCACAATAGTCGACCATACAGTGCAGTGTCAGCAAAAAACTGTACTGTTTGCGATGGGTTTGGCAGGCATAAAAAAACCCGGCGCTGCATGGCAGGCCGGGTTTTCCAATGACGCCGTCCTTAGCGGGCGGCGCCGAGTTGGCCTTTTTCGTCGGAAAACACAATTTCCACGCGACGGTTTTGCGCGCGCCCACGCTCCGAGGCATTGGCGTCCACCGGGTATTCGTCGCCGTAACCTTCGACCTGAATGCGCTTGTCGTCGATGCCCAGGTCCGTCAGCACGTCCGCCACCGATTGCGCACGGTCACGGGACAGCTTGAGGTTTTCCTGCTTGCCGCCGGTACTGTCGGCATAGCCTTCGATGCGCACCACACGCTTGGGGTTGAGTTGCAGGAATTGCACGATCTTGAGCACTACGCGGTTGGCCGAGCTTTTCAGTTCCGCCTCACCGGTATCGAACAGCACATCGCCCAGGGTCATGACCAGACCACGGTCGGTCTGGGTGGTGGCCATCGCCACGATCTGCTCTTCGAGCCACTTGCCCTGTTGCTGCACACTAAGCAACTTGGATTCGCGCAGGGCCAGTTGCAGGCGCTGGCGTTCCAGTTCGAGCTTGGCGGCACGCTCTTCGTTGAGCACCTGATTGGTGTGCTCGCGGGCGATTTCGCTGTAGCGCTGACTCAGGTAAGCGTAGTGCGCCACGTCAGAACCGCTGCCCCAGTAGCTGGACAACCGATCGGCCCGGGCCAGGGACTCGCCGGCGCGGATCACGTCCTTGGGCGCGATGCGCAACACGTTGGAGTCTTCCTTGACCTTTTGAAAGTCGGCACCGGCCTGCTGCAACGCCGCTTCGCTGTGTTGACCGGCGCAGCCGTAGAGGCTTGCGCAACCGGCCAGGATCAACCCGCCGATAACCTTGGATCCGAGGTTCATTGGGCATCTCCCAATTGCTTGCGCAGGCGGGCGATGCGGGTGTTGAGCACGTTCAACTGCTCTTCGCTCTTGAGGGTCAGGACCCGTGCCTCCGCCAGACGCGCATCCAGTTCGGCCTGTTCGGCCCGCATGCGCGCGTTCTTGAAGGATTGACCGGCCATGCTGCCCTGGGCGCGATGGTATTTGTCTTCGGCCAGTTTCATTTCCGGCACTTCATCGGGCGTGGCGCCAACGGCCTTGGCTTGTTCGAGTGCCTGTGCGGTCAGGCGCATTTGTTCATTCGGCGCCGGATCGGCTGCACAACCCGCCAGAGCCATAACGGCCAGGGCAGCGAAAAGAGGTCGGATACTCACTAAAAATCCCTACTGTTTTGGGGCACTGACAGGTTGTTTCTGCTGCGCGTTCCAACGCTCGATATTGCGTTGCAGTACAGCCTCCGTCAGTCCGGACGCGGGCAATTCTGTCATCTTTTTGGCCAGCTGTCCGCGCAACCACGGATCGTTGCAGGCGGAGTTGTGGGAAATCGCCAGATACAGACCAGGCTTGTCGACCGGTTGCGCCCGAGCGACCAGATCGTTTGCCATGCCCAGGGTTTTCGCCATTGCCAGACCCGAGTAGCGGCCGGCCAGGACAAATTCCACCTCGCCCAACAGCAGCTTCTGAAAGGCCTGGGTCAGGTTGGCGGTACGCGTCAGGGTCAATTGCTGTTCGGCCAAACCGGCGAATTGCGCCGTCAATCGGGACTTTTCAGACAAAGCGCCAGGGTGGCCGTGCAGGTCCTGCAGGTCGTTGTAGACCAATGACGAATCCTTGCGCGTCCAGACCAGGTAATCGTTTTCCAGCAGCGGTGGATGGATGTAGTCCATGGTTTCCAGTTCGCTGACGGTCAAGGGGGCATCGGCCAGCAAGTCCATGCGACCGCTGCGCACTTCCTCCAGGGCCTGGGAACGCTTGCCGGCGTAAAGCAGTTCGACCTTGATGCCCAACTCCCCTGCCACGTGATCGAGCAGGTCGGCACTGGCGCCGATCAGGTGTTTGGGGTTTTGCGGGTCTTGCCACAGATAAGGTGGCGCGTCCGGGCTGCCGGTGACGACGAGGCGTTCGCATTTGCCTGCTGCATGGGTCAAACCCGGCAACATCGTCAAACCAAGCAGGATCCAGCCAAATCGCAGGTCCATGGCAATACTCCGGTTGTGTCCCTGTAGGAGCGAGCTCGCTCGCGATGGTTTCAGATGCACCGCGCGTGTCCAGGCCCCCGGCGTCATCGTTGACGGCCATCGCGAGCGAGCTCGCTCCTACGGAAAAGCGCAAAAAAAACCCGGCCATAAGGCCGGGCTCTTTATAAGTGAAGCAGCCGGTTTAGACCAGCTTCTCCAGCTCAGGGATGGCTTCGAACAAGTCCGCCACCAGGCCGTAATCGGCCACCTGGAAGATCGGCGCTTCTTCGTCCTTGTTGATCGCAACGATCACTTTGGAGTCTTTCATGCCGGCCAGGTGCTGGATCGCGCCGGAGATACCGACGGCGATGTACAGCTGTGGTGCAACGATCTTGCCGGTCTGACCGACCTGCATGTCGTTGGGTACGAAACCTGCGTCGACCGCGGCGCGCGAGGCACCCACGGCAGCGCCCAGCTTGTCGGCCAGGGCGTACAGGTGTTTGAAGTTGTCACCGTTCTGCATGCCGCGCCCGCCGGAAACGACGATCTTGGCAGCGGTCAGTTCCGGACGATCGGACTTGGCCAGTTCTTCGCCGACGAAGCTGGAGATGCCTGCGTCGTGAGCAGCAGCAACGGCTTCAACCGAAGCGGAACCGCCTTCAGCGGCAACCGGGTCGAAACCGGTGGCACGCACGGTGATCACTTTCACGGCAGCGTTCGACTGAACGGTAGCGATGGCGTTACCGGCGTAGATCGGACGCTTGAAGGTGTCGGCGCTTTCCACCGAGATGATCTCGGAGATCTGGTCAACGTCCAGCGCAGCGGCAACGCGTGGCAGGATGTTTTTGCCGTTGGAGGTGGCGGCAGCCAGGATGTGGCTGTAGCTCTTGCCCAACTCTGCAACCAGAGGCGCGATGTTTTCTGGCAGTTGGTGAGCGTAGGCGGCGTTGTCAGCGACCAGTACTTTAGCCACGCCAGCGATTTTCGCAGCGGCTTCAGCCACGGCGCCCGCGCCTTGGCCTGCAACCAGAACGTGGATGTCGCCGCCGATTTTGGCAGCGGCAGCCACGGTGTTCAGCGTGGCCGGGGCAACTACTTTGTTGTCGTGTTCAGCAATAACCAAGATAGTCATTTAGATTACCTTCGCTTCGTTTTTCAGTTTCTCGACCAGTTCAGCCACCGACTTG
>NZ_LYVP01000089.1 GCF_001984065.1 Pseudomonas sp. KK4 | reverse complement strand
GCCGATCAAACCCTTGCCCTTTGGTCTGGAGATCGAAGCATGATCGAAGTCGACGCAGTGATCATTGGCGGCGGCATCGTCGGTGCTTCGGCCGCGCTGTTTCTGGGCAAGGCGGGTCGGCGCGTGGTGCTGCTGGAGCGGGACTTTTGCGGCTCGCATTCCAGCGGCGTGAACTACGGCGGCGTGCGCCGTCAGGGCCGGCCGCTGTCGCAACTGCCGTTGTCGCAACGTGCCCACGCGATCTGGGCGCAGCTGCCGCAACTGATCGGCATCGACGGCGAATATCAACGCAGCGGGCACTTGAAACTGGCTCGCAGCCAGGACGACTTGCGCGCCCTGCAAAACTACGAAATCAGCAGCCAGGGCTTCGACCTCGATCTGCAGGTGCTCGACCGCAGCCAATTGCGCCAGCGTTTTCCGTGGGTCGGCGAGGTGGCGGTCGGCGCATCGTATTGCCCGGATGACGGCCACGCGAACCCCAGGCTGGTGTCCCCGGCGTTCGCCCGGGCGGCGCGCGTGCATGGCGTGCAAGTGCATGAACAATGCGCGGTCACGGCCGTGGAGCATGACGGCCAGCGCTTTCGGGTACGCACGCAAACCGGTCTGGAGCTGCAGGCGCCGTGGCTGCTCAATTGCGCCGGCGCCTGGGCTGGCCATCTGGCCGCGCAATTCGGCGAACCGGTGCCGATGCATTCCGGGCACCCGGCGATGCTGGTCACCGAGCCGCTGCCACTGGTGATGGACGCCAGCACCGGTGTCGAGGGCGGCGGCATCTATGCCAGGCAGGTAGCCCGGGGCAATTGCGTGCTGGGTGGCGGCCAGGGATTTGCCCTCGACGACGCCCGTGCCCGCCCCGGTCAGAGCGCGGTGCTGGAGATTTTGCGCCAGGCGGTCGAGCTCTACCCGTTTCTCGAAGGTGCCCAGGCGATTCGTACCTGGAGCGGCACCGAAGGTTATCTGCCCGACCGCCAGCCGGTGATCGGCCACAGCCGTACCCAGCCAGGCCTGTTGCATGCGTTCGGCTTTGCCGGCGCCGGTTTCCAGATCGGCCCGGCGGTGGGCCAGGCGCTCACCGAGATCATCTGCAGCGGCGCGTCGACGACGTCGCTGGATGCGTTTTCCATCACCCGGTTTCACTCCATCTCCGTAGCTTGATAGAGGAAGGTCGCGCCAATGAATAACGTCAAACGCACTGCACTGCTGTCCTGCCTGGGCACCCTGCCCATGGCCGCCCAGGCCCACGCCGAGCCGACGCTGTACCTGGGCATGAACGGTGGGACCATGGAGCGGCTGTATGCCGACAAGGTCCTGCCGGCGTTCGAGCAGGCCAACAACGTCAAGGTGGTGATCGTGCCGGGCACCTCCGCCGATATCCTGGCCAAGGTCCAGGCCAGCAAGGGCAACCCGCAGATGCACGTGATGTTCCTCGACGACGGCATCATGTACCGCGCCATCGGCATGGGCCTGTGCGACAAGCTCGAAGACAACCCGACCCTGGCGCAGATCCCGGCCAAGGGGCGGATCAAGGATCAGGCAGTGGCCGTGAGCCTGGGCGTGACCGGGCTGGCCTACAACACCCGCCTGTTCAAGGAGAAAGGCTGGAGCGCGCCGACCTCGTGGATGGACCTGGCCAACCCGCAGTTCAAGGACAAGGTGGTGTTCCAGTCGATGGCGTCCTCGACCTTCGGCCTGCATGGGTTCCTGATGTTCAACCGCATTCAGGGCGGCAGCGAAACCGACGTCGAGCCGGGCTTCAAGGCCTGGCCCAACAGCATCGGGCGTAACGTGCTGGAGTACATCCCCAGCTCGGCGAAGATCTCCGAAATGCTGCAGACCGACGAAGCGGCGCTGTTCCCGCTGACCCCGACCCAGGTCACCGCCCTGAAGCTCAAGGGCATGCCGGTGGAATACGCCCAACCGAAAGAAGGCGCGGTGGTGCTCAACGTCGCCGAATGCGCCATTGCCAACAACAGCCAGCCGGAACTGGCGCAAAAACTCGCCGCCTTCCTGCTGACCCCCGAGGCCCAGGCCACTGCACTTGAAGACGGCGACCAGATTCCGTCCAACCCCAACACCCCGACCACCGACCGCACTCGCGGACAGGTCGAGGCGATGAAGCAGTATCTGGAGACAGCAATTGCGGTGGATTGGGACCAGGTCAACGAACAGCGCCCGGCGTGGAATGCGCGGTGGAATCGCAGCATCGAGCGCTGATTGTCACCTGATTACTGTGGGGGCGAGCCTGCTCGCTCCCACAAGGTCTGTGTCGAGCCTGATACGCTTCAAAACCCCACATCCAACACCACGCTGTCCAGATAAGTCCCCGCCGGCGGCGTGGTCTGGTCGGTGTAGATCTTCGCGTTGTAATTGAAAATCTGACTGCCGGTGCCCAAGCCATTCCCGGGGTTGATCTCGGCATCCGAACTGGCCCGACGCGCGCTGCCAACATTCCCCCATCGCGTCGTTCCGGCGCTTTTGAAAATGTCGTAGGCCAGGTAATTAGCGCCGGAAATCATCCGCCGCCGCCCCCCGACGCTCACCGCGTTCTGCCCATCCCCCAAACCCACGGTGTAGGCGCTGCCCTTGGTGCAGGCCAGGTTGATGGTCTGCCCGGTCACCGGGGCGAAGGCGCTGACCACCGGGGCGCTGCCGAAGGCGATGTTCGGCGCGGTGATGGTGCAGTCATTGGCCACCGTCAGGTTGACGGTGAGCGTGGTCGAGCCGTTGTTGATATCGCGTCCCAGGCAGACATCGCCGATGCCGATGCCGGAGCAGTAGTTCCAGGTCCACTTGATGTTCAGGGTTTCGCTGTAGATGCCGGCCGCGACGTTGCTGCCGATGGTGGTACGCAGGTAAAGCGGCACGGTTTTGGGCACCGTGCCATTGAGCAGGCCCAGGGCATCGATGATGCCGTTGCGGGCAAAGTCAAAATCGATGCCGCGGGTCAGCGGGAAACTGGTGCTGTTGTTGGCGTAGATCGTGTAGCCGATGACGTCGCCGGTGGGGCCGACCAATCCGCTTTGCGTCGAGGTGATGTTGGCCCAGAAGTGATCGTTGTTGGTCAGCAAGGACAGCAGCGAGCCGGTGCAACTCAAGCCGCCATTGAGGGTGGAGCTGGGCTGGGCGGTGGTGCGCACCGCGATCGAGCTCACCGAACCGAAGCCCACTGGTGTGGTACTGACGACCGAGCACAGGGCCCACGCCGGAACCGGCAGCCACAACACAAAGAGCATCAGCCACTTCATTGGCACACCAACGGCCCGATCAGCGGGATCTGATCCTGCTCGAGGTCGACCGCAAATTGCACCCGACAGCGTTTGCCGTCGGCCGTGGTCACCTGCAAGGTGTTCTGTTTTTGCAGGTTCTCCAGGTACACCAGGCCGTCCCAACCGACCACCGTCTGCGTACCGCTCTGCTCATGCAACACGCCACTGCCCAGGGGCAATTCCTGCTGCTGGGCGTTGACCAGCACGATGCTCGCGGCAACGACCCGGTTCAGCGGAAATTTCAACAGATAACCACTGCCACGCCGCACCGCGATGCGTTGTTCGACGTTCGGGCTGCGCACGTTGGCGGGCAGATTCAATGGATCGATCTCGTATTTGCCCCGGTAGTAGGCACTGCTCCAAGGCACCAGCAGGTGGCCGTTGCGGTCGGTCTGGCCGACGGTCTGGTTTTCGTAGCGCACCGGGATGTCGGCGTAGCCATCGGTGCTGACCACGACGAAGGCATCGTCGATGCGATTGGCAGCGAACACCTGGCGGTCCATCCACACCAGCGAACCACTGGCGTCGGCCCAGCGTGTTTCGGCGTCGCTGGTGCCATAGAAGCCGGCCTGCAACTGCACTGATTGCAGGCGCCAGGTCAGGTCGGCCTGGCGGTAATCCGCGCCGTCGCCCTTGGCATAGCCGAGGTTGAAACCCACCCCGCCCTCGGTCGGCACGGCGCGGCTGTAGTTCACCCGCTGTTGGCTCTGACCGCTCTTGCTGCGCTCGCTGCTGATGGCCAGGCTGCCGCGCAGGTCGAAGGGAATCACCAGTTGCGCCTGCACTGCCCAGTTGCTGTCGCCAATCTCGCGGTTGCCCGACAGGTAGAAACTGCTGCTGCGCCACAGGGGTTTGCTCCACGTCAGGTTGAGCAGGCGGGTGCGCGAATCGTCCGCCGCACGCACATCGAAGTAGCCGGCGCCGAGGCTGCCCCAATCGTCGAGGTTGACGCTCAGGGTCGCCTGCTCGCTGCGCTTGCTGAGGCTGATGTAGGGACTGTCGATCACAGTGAGGTCAGCGTATCGCTCGTGCCGTTGCAGGCGCTGGTAGGAAAAGCTGTAGCGCTGGCTGCTGTATTGATAGCCCAGGCTCAGTTGCTGCCCGCTCTTGCCGTCGAAACGGCTTTGGCTGACCGCGCTGTTGAGCACGCCGAAATTGCCCAGGCGCACATTGCCGCCGACGCCGCCGAGGGTCAGGGCGTCGGATGCTTCGGCGTGGCTTTCCAGGGTCAAGTTGTCGCTCAGGCCATAGCGCAGGTTGCCGGACGTGGCGCCGGGACCGTAGCTGAAATCGCGCAGGCCATAGTCCTGGCGCAAGGTACCGGCCGCCACGGAAAAATCCGACAGGCCCTTTTGCAGCAGGCTGCTGGTGACGTAGAACGGCACCGTGGTCGAGACTTGCCGGCCCAGGGCGTCGGTGGTCACCACCACGGCTTCGCCGGCACCGTTGATGAACGGGATGTTGGTCAGGGTGTAGGGACCGGGCTGCAGGTCGGCGCTGCTGGATTTGTAGCCGTTGATGAACAGGTCCACCGAGGAGGGCACCGCCGCTTCGCCGGCAAACTGCGGCAAGGGGTAGGTCACCAGGTCCGGACGCACACCGAAATCCCGGGACAATTGCACACCGCCCAGGCGCACCGAGCTGCTCCAGGGCAAGGCACCGCTGACCAGGTCCCCGGCCTCGTAGGTCAACAGGCGATCGTCATCGGAGTAACGCCAGGTGGTGTCGTAGCGCAGGTAGCCATTGCTCAGCGGGCCGATTTCGTCTCCGGACAGGGTGCGGCGGTACTGCCCGGTATTGGACAGCGTGCCCCAGCTGTCGAACACCCGCACTTCGTTCCACGCCGCCAGGTAGGTGCCGGCGTCATCGGTGTCGTTGAGGTACAGGTCATAGTTGAGCAGCGCGCCGAAGCTGCTCAGGGCTGGCGTGCGGGGGTAAACCTCGCGGCGGCCCACGAATTGCTCGGGCAGCCAGTCCGGCGGCACCTCCAGCAGCAGGCGTTGAGCGTTGCTGTCGTACTCGCTGTGCAGGCCCGGCAATTGGTCGAGGCCGATTTCGGCGCCGATATCGGCCGGCAGTTTCATGCCGGTTTCGCGCAACGCGCTGACCGGCACGAAGAACTGCCCGTTGCGCTGCTCCACCGCCACGACCCGTCCGGTGTTCATCTGATTGACCACCAGTTCCAGGAATAACTGCGCATCGGCGACAGCCTCCATGCCGCTGGGCGGAGGCGGCAGATCCCCGGCCTCCACCGGATTGACGACCACCAGCCAGCCCACACAGCCCATGGCCCACCACGGACATCGGAAACTGCGAGCCCGACCCTGGCTCATTACCGCTTGCTGTCCGTCAATGGACGTTGTCCTCCTGCTGCTCCACCAGTCCGCTAATCCGGGCGTCTCTGTGGTGAGGGAGCTTGTTGTGGCAAGTAGCCTGTGGCTAGTGAGCTTTCTGTGGCGAGGGAGCTTTCTGTGGCAAGGGAGCTTGCTTGTGGCAAGGGAGCTTGCTTGTGGCGAGGGAGCTTGCTCCCGTCCGACTGCGCAGCAGTCATCCCCCATACAACCCGCTACATCGGGAGTTGGGGCTGCTTCGCAGCCCAGCAGGAGCAAGCTCCCTCGCCACAAAAGCGGCCTTATCCAGTCAGCTCACCGCGCCTTCGCAACGCTCTGCACCTGCGCCGCCCCGTTCACCCGCACCTGCAACGCCGGCTCCCCCGCCACCGGCCCCGGTGCGGGCCAGCGCATGACGGCGCCGGGCAACACATACCCCAGCAACCCCTCCACCAGCGGTTTGCTCTGGCTGCCCTGCCTGAGCGCAACATCGGTCAGCCGCGCATGCACCGCACCCTGGTTACGCACCTCGACATAGGGACGCCCGTCCACCGCCACCGTGCGCCAGCTCAGGTCCGGCAGGCCGATGCCCTTGGGATCGCGCGGGCGGGTGGTGTCTTCCTTGCTCCACAAACCCGCGCCGTAGGCAAACAACGGCACCGAATAGCGCATCTGGAAACGGATTGCCGCCGCGGTCTTGCCTTCGTCTGCCGCTGCAGGTTTGGCCGAGGGAATTTCATCGATGATGATGCGGTAGGCCAGTTCCTGACCGGGGGGGATGTCTTTGGTGCGGGTCAGGCGCACCAGTTGTTTCTGCCCCGGTTCGATCTTCGCCACCGGCGGGCTGCCGATCACGTCGCGCTGGTTCTGGTACTGGTCGCTGAAGCCGCTCTGGCTCCAGGCAAACACGCGGATCTGCAGGTTGGCTGTCTCATTGCCGCGATTTTCCAGCCACAAGGCGCTGGCCTGCTGATCGGCTTCGAGCACCGGATCGATCGGCCAGATCAGCACCGAACTGGCCGCCTGGACCTTGGCCGCCCCCAACCACAGCAAGGCCAATAACGCATGACGCACGACCGAAGGCCGCCGCGAAGGTGAAATCATTTGCTCACTCCTTAAGCCCGTCAGGCCAGATCCATTCGCCCCGTCACCACGACAGCTGCACCTGCAGCACGTCGCTGTATGTTCCCCCGGGCTGATTACCCGGCAACTGCACCTGCCCATAGATCGGCAGGCGGATAGTGTTTGCATCGCTGTAGGCCACCGGCACGGTCTGGCCGATGCCCAGGCTCTGGCTGAACGCCGCATCGCGAAACAACTGATAGGCCACCCGATTGCTGCCGGTGGAGAGCTGCATGTTTCGCCCCCCGCTGTTGTACTGACCGCCATCGACACTCATGTTCAGGGTCACGCCCGGGGTGCATTGCAACTGCACGCCGCCGGTCAGTGCCACTTGCACCACGCCTGTGGCCAGGGCCGAACGGCTGCCGAAATTCAGGCCACCGTAGTTCGACACACCGCCGACCACCAGGCACCCGGCCGTCACGGTGGCGCTGACCTGGAAGCTCTGGCTGGTCGCCGCCGCCAGTGGTAACGGCACAGCGCCCGCGCCCAGCAGCAGCGTCGCCCACAGCGCTCGGTTCATGGCCCTAGAACGTCAGTTCGACGGCAATGGTGTCGGTATAGGTGCCCGCCGGCAGCCCGGCCTTGCCCACCGCCTGACCATAGATGTTCACGGTCTGCGCCACGCCGGTGCTGGGAGCCAGGTTGATCACTCCGTTGATCGCCAACAATTGTGAATGCCCGGCGTCGGTGTACAGGTCGTAGGGCACATAGTTGGCGACACCGTCGTACAACGCCCGGGTACCGCCCGGGGATTTGCCGTCGTTGGTACCGGCACGCACCGTCACCGTCGGCGTAGTGCCGTTGGAGCACAGAATCGACAGCGCCCCGCCGCCACCGCCCAGCACTTGCCCGCTGGCAGTGGTGAACAGGCTGTTGGCGGTGCCGAAATTCAAGGCACCGAAGTTCAGGTTGCTGGAGCCACCGGCACCGTTGACCTGGCAACTGCTGATCAGGGTCAGGCTGGAGGTGATCTGGCCGGTGACCGTGGTGGCGGCGTGGGCGCCGCACGGCAGGGTCAGGCCCAGCAGTGACAATCCTATCCTTGATGCAAACGTACGCATGGTGTCCGTCCTCTACGGGGTTACCAGTCGAGCGTCACCGTCAGGGTGTCGGTATAGACACCGGCCGGCAGCGCGCGGGTGTTCGCCACCACCGAGCCGAATACCGGAATCGGTATCTGCGCCCCGCTGGTGACAGCGAAATTGTGTTGTTGGCCGATGCTGTAGCGTTGGTTGCCGGTGGCATCGAGGAACAATTGATAGGGGATGGTCTGGCGGCCATTGCTCAGGCGCCGGGTGCTGCCGTCGCCATGGGTGCCGCCATCGATGGTCACGGTGAAACCGGTGACCGAGGGGTTGCAGGCCACGTTCAGTTTGCCGCTGGCCTCATCGCCCAGGCTGGCCTTGATCGGGTCGTTCCATGTCGGACCTTGCTGGCCGAAATCCAGGGTGCCGAGATCGCTGAGCGGGCTGGCGGGATTGGCCGCGTTGGTCACTTCGCAACCGGCGATGAGGGTCAGCCGCGCATGGATCTGGCCGCTGACCGCCGCTTGTGCGGAGCCGGTCAACAACGCCAGTGTGCTGAGGGTAAAAACCCCGGATCTGATCATCACTGCCGTCCCAACTCCTTGAGGATCATTGAATCGGCGCTCCCGAGCGCCCCCTTCCCTGTGCACTTACCAGGTGACCGTCACCTTGACCATGTCCGAATACCCACTGACCCGAGGAATCTGCGCCAGGGGTTCGATGCGGGCATACAACGGCAGATCCACCGAACCGCTATCCGGCACCCGGCCGCTCACCGGCACGTCCACCGCCAGCGGAATGCGCCGCGCCGGGTCCTGATAGAGCCGATAAGGGATGGGGGTGCTGTGTTCGGCGGTGCCCGCCATGTAACGCACGTCGCCGACGCCACCGTGCAGGCCGCCGTCGACGCGTAATTGATAGGGTGTATCGGGATTGCACTCCAGCCGAGGCAAGCGCCCATTGATCAGCGCCGCACCCAGTGGCCCGGCGGGATCATCCAGGCGCGCGGTGTTGCCGAAGTCGAGCACGCCCAGTTGCTCGATGCCGGCACCGCGTTGTTGCCCGACCAATTGACAGCCACGTTGCACATCGACCCGCACCTGCACCTGCAACTCGGCGGCCGATATCGATGCACTGAGCCCTGCGCCCAAGACTGCCAAAACCACACGTCCTTTCACGTCCCCATTCCTTTTTGCGGGGTGTCCTGTAGGACTGAGGTTAGCAATGGGTAGGAATATCGCCAGTAATCGGCAGGAATTGGATCCAGCAAAAAGCAGTGACTTCGTATTGCCATCGTGTTGATAGCTGCCGATTGCGCTCGGCAATAAGCTGTACAAGCCGCAAGTTCTTGTCCAACAAACAGGGTGTTTCATCGACACAACTGGAAGCACATGAACCCGCTGGTTACACTATGCCGCCGCAGCTCGGGGGAGTCTGCCAGAAGATACGGGGTGACATCACAGTGGCCGTTCGACCGCCCAATCGCTCGCGACTGACATCGCGCTGGCCCGCGTTGCGCCGTCTGTTCGGCAAGGCTTCGACCCCCAATGTCGCCAGTGGTCGGGTCATCCATGACTACTTTCACCACAAGGCCCATTCCCAGGGCTACACCCTCAGTCACAGCCAGCAACGGGTGATCGACTGCATGGCCCAGCACGCCGCGACGCTGCTCGGTGCCGGGGCGAAGACCCTGCCGGGGCTGTACCTGCATGGCGCCGTGGGGCGGGGCAAAAGCTGGCTGTTGGACGGTTTCTTCCAGGCCATCCCCCTGGCGGAAAAACAGCGCCTGCACTTCCACGAGTTTTTTGCCCGACTGCATCAGGGCATGTTCACCCATCGCGATCAGCCGGATGCGCTGGCCACCACCCTCGATGAACTGCTGCACGATTGCCGGGTGTTGTGCTTCGACGAATTCCACGTCCACGACATCGGCGATGCGATGCTGATCACGCGGTTGTTCAAGGCGTTGTTCCGTCGCGGCATCTTGCTGCTGGTCACCTCCAACTACCCACCGGAGGGGCTGCTGCCCAACCCGCTGTACCACGCGCGGTTCAAACCGGTGATCGACCTGATCCATGCGCGCATGCAGGTCATGGAGGTGGGCGGGCCCCATGACTATCGCAGCCAGGCCAGGACCCATGCGCAGCAACTGTTCACCCAGGGCCGCTACGTTTGGCCGGCCTCCCCGGCCCAGCGTCGCGCGGCGAGCCTGCCCGCCGCCGATGCCCCGGCCATTGCCCTTCCCGTCGGCACGCGTCACCTGCCGGCCCGCTATTGTGAAGGACGCACCATCGGTTTTACCTTCAGCGACCTGTGCGACCACCCCACGGCGGTGATGGACTACCTGGAACTGTGCCGGCGTTTCGATCACTGGATCATCGACGAACTGCCCAACCTGGCCGACTGTTCGATTGCCGCCCAGCAGCGCTTCATCAACCTGGTCGACGTTTTGTACGATCAGGACAAGCACTTGACCTTGCTCGGCGAGCGTTCGTTGCGCGAAAGCCTGGGGGGCGAGGCGATTGATCTGGCGCGCACGCGCAGTCGCTTGGGGCAGTTGGTGGAGGTTCGGGAACAGTAGTTCTGCGGTGTGGCGGATGACGCTTTCGCGAGCGAGCCCGCTCCCACAGGGGAATGCATTTCAAGGGTGGGAGCGGGCTTGCTCGCGAAAGCGATCTGACAGACACAGAAGTTTTCTCGCTATCATGCCGCCCATTCCTGCCACCGATAGCGAACCTTCGTTCATGCACACCCTCGCACAACTGCGCGCCGGCACCCTGGCGGGCATCACTCGCCTGGACCTCAGCGATGGCCTGACCGAGTTCCCCCGGGAAATCTTCGAACTGGCGGACACCCTGGAAGTGCTCAACCTCAGCGGCAACGCGTTGAGCAGCCTGCCGGACGATCTGCACCGCCTGACCCGCTTGCGCGTGCTGTTCTGCTCGGACAACCGGTTCACCGAACTGCCCGCCTGCATCGGCCAGTGCGCGGCGCTGACGATGGTCGGTTTCAAGGCCAACCGCATAGAACGGGTGCCGGGGGATGCGCTGCCGCCGCTGTTGCGCTGGTTGATCCTGACGGACAACTGCATCGAGACCCTGCCGACCGAACTGGGCAAGCGCCCGTATCTGCAAAAACTCATGCTCGCGGGCAATCGCCTGCGCAGCCTTCCCGCAAGCCTGCGCAACTGCCATCGCCTGGAGCTGATCCGCATTGCCGCCAACCGGTTGACCGAGTTGCCCGATTGGCTGCTGTCGCTGCCGAGCCTGTGCTGGCTGGCTTACGCCGGCAATCCGCTGGAAACCGAAGTGGCCTTTGAAGCCACCGCGCAGATTCCGTGGTCGCAGTTGCACCTGCAACAGCTACTGGGCGAAGGCGCTTCCGGGGTGATTCATCGGGCCACATGGACACGCCCGGGGCAATCGGACATTCCGGTGGCGGTCAAGCTCTACAAGGGCGAAATGACCAGCGACGGCTCGCCGCTGCACGAAATGAACGCCTGCATCACCGCCGGTATTCATCCGAATCTGATCCGTGTTGAAGGCCAGATTGTCGATCACCCGCAACACACCGCCGGGTTGGTCATGCAGTTGATCGAACCGAGCTACCGCAACCTCGCCGGTCTGCCGAGCCTGGCGTCTTGCAGCCGCGATGTTTACGCCGACGGCACGCGCTTCAGCGCTGATGTCGCCCTGAACATTGCCCGGGGCATTGCTTCGGTGGCCGGGCACCTGCACCAGCAGGGCATTACCCATGGTGATCTCTACGGCCACAACATCCTGTGGAATGCACAGGGCGATTGTCTGCTGGGGGATTTCGGGGCCGCGTCGTTTCATGCCACGGCGGACAGTCTTGAAAGCCGCGCGTTGCAGCGGATCGAGGTGCGGGCGTTCGGGGTGTTGTTGGGGGAATTGCTGGAGCGGATCGACTCGGGGTTGAGCGATGAGCGGCGGGGGCAGTTGGACGTGTTGCAGCAGCGTTGCGTTCAGCCGGATGTGCTGGCGCGGCCGGGGTTTACCGAGGTGGTTCAGGTGTTGAATGGCTGACCGCTACGCGGTCAATCGCGAGCAAGCCCGCTCTCACAGGGACAACGCTATGACTGTGGGAGCGGGCTTGCTCGCGAAGACGGCCTGTCAGACGACAGGACCGTCACTGACACAATGACTTAACCCGCCAACCCGACGAACATGTCCTGCACGTCGTCATGGTTGTCCAGGCCTTCAAGGAACGCCTCGACTTCAGCCATCTGCTCATCGCTCAGGCCGCTGACCGGGTTCTTCGGCTGATAGCCCAGCTTGGCCGACAACACGGTGAAGCCTTGCTCAGGCAGGGCTTTCTGTACCGCATCAAGGTCCGTAGGCTCGGTCAGGAACAGCGTTGCGCCGTCTTCCCCCGGCTCGAAATCCTGGGCACCGGCTTCGATGGCGGCCATTTCCGGATCGGCGTCGGGCGTGTCCGGCGAGGCTTCGATCATGCCCACGTGGTTGAAATCCCAGGCCACCGAACCCGAAGCGCCCAATTGGCCCTTGCGGAAAGCAACGCGGATTTCGGCGACGGTGCGGTTGATGTTGTCAGTCACGCACTCGACGATCAGCGGCACCTGATGCGGAGCGAAGCCTTCATAGGTCACGCGATGGTATTGCACGGTCTCACCGAGCAAACCCGCACCCTTCTTGATGGCACGGTCCAGGGTTTCCTTGGGCATCGAAGCTTTCTTGGCCTGCTCGACCACCAGGCGCAGGTGTGCGTTGGTGGCAACATCAGCGCCGTTGCGCGCAGCAATGGTGATTTCCTTCACCAGTTTGCCGAAGATCTTCCCCTTGGCATTGGCTGCCGCTTCTTTGTGTTTAACCTTCCACTGTGCGCCCATTACTCACTCTCTTGTCTATGGCGCCGAGACATCTATTGGCCGACGCATGGCGCCAAGTTTATACGGCCTAAAGTTGGCCGTCATCGTTAAGGACTGTCTCAAGCACGCTTTGCTCCTACGGGATTACGGGTTTGCTCCCACAGGGGACGCGGTACATCGGGAATCAACATCTTCCCCAACCCTTGTAGGGCAATTCTGAATCTTCACTTCGTGATGACTATAACCCCCCGCGGTTTCGTACCCTCTTCGCCCTTTCTCCCCGGCAGAAGCGAATGTGATGCGCAACGACAAGGAAAGTCCCTACACCCTGACCCTCCTCAACGACGACTTGAGCTTGCAGGTGGTGCGATTCAGCGGTCGTGAGGCCCTCAACCAACCCTACCGCTTCGAGATCGAAGCACTGGGTGCGCACCCCGCCGTGAACGTCGACACCTGGCTGCAACAACCGGCCTTTCTCAGGCTGGGGCACGACAGCGGTTTCCATGGCGTGCTGCACAGCGTCAGCTGGGAATGGCGCGGGCCGCAGCAGGTGGCCTACAAACTGGTACTGATGCCCGCGCTGCAAACCCTGGACAAGCGCCGGTGCCGCCGGGTTTTCCAGCAACTGAGCGTGCCGATGATTTTGCGAAGGTTGCTGGTCGAGCATGACCTGCCCGACGACAGTTACCGTTTCGAACTGGCCACCGGGCACTACCCGCTGCGACCGTTTTGCATTCAGTACGAGGAGTCCGACCTGGCTCTTTTGCAACGGTTGTGCGAGGAAGAAGGCATTCACTATCACTTCGAACACACACGCCAAGCCCACGTGCTGGTGTTCGCCGAAGACTGCCTGAGCTTCCCCCAGGCACCGCTGTCGATGTCGCTCGACAGCGACGGGACCGAAACAGGCAGCGCACCGGTGCTCAGTGAACTGTTCCAGCGCCACGCCGCGCCCGCCGTGTCACCGCCGCTGGAGACCCACGATCCTGGCCAAGCGCAAGTCGATGACATCGCGGCCAATCACCCCTTCGACCAGACACTCCCACCCCTGATGCGCCCGACCCTCGAACAGCGCCATCGCGACCAACTCGCCCGCCGTCATCTGGAGCGCCTGCGTTGCCGGCAAGTGCAGGTCCAGGGCCACAGCAATCATGACCGTTTGCGCAGCGCCAGCATCGTGCAAGTGGCCGAACATCCATTGTCGCCGTTCAACGACCAGTGGCTGGTGATCGAGGCACGACATAAAGGCCATGCGGGGACGATTCCCACCGAAAACGCGTCCGACATGACGCCGCGCTACCGCAACGAGTTCACCGCCATCCCCTGGTCAACCGTGTTCCGTCCCGGGCTCGAACAGCTCAGGCCAAGCGTTCCCGGCCATCAGCCCGCCCGTGTCTGCGGCGCGGTCGGGCAGCCGACGGTGCTGGATGACCATGGCCGAATTCAGGTCAGTTTGTGGCCCACGCCAGGTACCCATGCCGACGCCTGCGACGGTATCTGGATGCCGCTGGCCCTGGCCGCGCCGGACCACTGCATCGATCCGTCCGAATTGCCCTTGGCCGGCAGCGACGGTCTGGTCAGCTTTCTCGACGGCGACCCCGATCGCCCGGTGTTTTGCGCCAGCCTGGCCCAACGCCCGCCGCCTCGCCCCGCCCGCGCGCCGGCACCGTGCAGCGATACCCGCCTGCTGCTCGACTGGCTGATCAAGCCTGGAAACACCGATTGACCGACTGGCAGCTCAGCCCTTGTCCGCCTTGCCCGCCGCCGCCGCGAACTTTGCCAGCCTTACATCCAGGTGCCGAGGCCTGCGCCCATGATCCTCGGCCCGCTCCTTGCGGCGGATGGCGTTGCGTACCATCAACGAGCCGAGGTAACGAATCGGCTCTGGCGGAAAAAAGCCCAGCGGCCCGTTCACCAGCGGCGAGCGGGTCCAGGCGTTGTCCAGGCCCTGAACCATCGAAGCCAGAATCTGCCCGCCCATGTGACACGGCCCGACGCCGCTGCCGGAATAGCCGAAACCATAAAACACGTTGCCGCTGGCACTCATCTGGCCGAAAAACGGCAGCCCGGTGACCGAGCGATCCGACGGCCCGTTCCAGGTCGCCTCGACCTTGACGTCGGCAAAGGCCGGGAAGAAATCCGCCAGGCTGTTCTGCAGCAGACCGGCGTAAGGCGACGGCTGATCGAACACCGGCAGCATGCGCCCACCGTAGGCGAAAGTGTTGCCGCCCTTGCCGAGCATGATTCGACCGTCGGGCGTGTTGTGGTAGTAGTGCACGAAAATCCGCGAGTCGAGCACCGTGACACCGCTGGTCAAGCCGATGTCATTGAGCAGGTCCGGCCGTGGCTCGGTGATCGCCATGTCACTGGAAACAATCGCCACGCTGCGTTCGAACTGCGGAAATGCCCGGGCCATCCAGGCGTTTATCGCCAGCACCACCCGATCGGCGCGGACAGTCCCGTTGGCGGTTTGAATCCCCGCAGGCTTGCCCTCCTCCAACCCGGTCATGGCGGTGTTTTCATGAATCTTCACCCCCAGTTGCAGGGCGACCCGGCGCAGGCCGCGCACCAGTTTGCCCGGCTGTACGCTGGCGGCGGCCGGAGAAAACCAGCCTTCCAGGTGCTTGCTGGAACCGGCCATACGCTGCACATCCGCCAGCGGCCGTTGGCTGAAGGAGTTGATGCCGTGACGCTCCAGCGCCGCGATCACAGCGTCGGTCGAACCCACCTGAGCGCGGTTGGTCGCGGTGTACAGGGTGCCGTCGAGTCGATAATCGGCATCCACTCCGTACTGCTCGCAGAAGGCGCCGATGGCGTGGATGCTGCTTTCCGATTCCTTGACCAGGCGCACCGCTTCGTCGACGCCGAACAGCCGCTCGAGGGTGAAATACTTGGCCGACCACGACAGCGCACAGCCACCGTTGCGGCCGCTGGCCCCGGCGCCGCAGATGTCGGCTTCGATCAACACCACCTCCAGCTCAGGGTTCTGTTGCTTGAGCATGATCGCCGTCCACAACCCGGTGTAACCGCCGCCAACGATGCACACGTCGGCCCGGGCATCGCCTTGCAGTGGCGGGCAGCTGTCGGACGTTTCAGCCTTCAGGGCCTGGTCCAGCCAAAAGGGTCTCATGGATCAATCTCCGGTCATTGGCCCGCACGCCAGCCTGCCGCGCACGCAGCAGGCTGCTGTGGGCTGAGGTCAGGTACGCAGGGGTTTTACATTCATCGGCCGATTGGGCACGAAGGGATAGTTGACTCGCAGGCCACCGGGGCGGCTGTTCCAGTGCGGGATCAGCACCAGCGCGGAGAACATCGCGCAGCCGGCGAAGACGATGAACACGGTCACCGTGTCGAAGTAGCCCGGCAGCAGACCGCCGAGAATCGCCCCGACCGAACCGCAGCCGTTGACGAAACCTGCCGCCGTGGCGCCGGCCTTGGCGGTGCCGAAGTCGATGGCGGCCGCGCCGCTGATCATCGAGTCCGGCCCATACAGGGTCAGGCCCATGACAAACAGCAGCGCCACCACCAGCGCCACGCTGCCGGTGTGCAGGGCGCCCATGAAAAACGCCAGGGAAACGGTCAGCGCCAGCAGGCTGATCACACAGGCCGGCATGCGTCGGGCGCCGAACAGTTTGTCCGAAGCCAGACCGATCATGATCGGGCCCAGCAAACCGGCCAGTTCAAAAGCGGTCGGGATGATCGCCGCACCGACCTTGCCCACCGAGGGCATCTGTTCGAAAACGATCACCGGCCCCCACAGCAGAATTGCGTAGCGCGCCGGCTTGAGCATGAAATACGCCAGGCCCAGGATCAGCACCGTGCGATTGCGCAGGATTTCCTTAAGAGGCTCCAGAACGCTGATCCTGCTTTGGGCATAAGCCTCATCGGCGCTCAGCTCCGGCTCTGGCTCCACCGCCGGCAGCCCGACATCCTCAGGTTTGTTGCGTTGAAAAATGAAGAACAGCACCGCGACAACCGCGACCACTGCGGCACTGGAAATGAACGCCGCGTGCCAGGTGCCGATCAGCGTATAAGCCCACCACCCGGCGAACGGCGACGCCACCAGACCGCCAAAGGCATAGCAAGAGCTCCATAGCCCCAGCACTCGCCCGCGCTGTTGGGCGGGAAAGAAACTGCCCAGGTTCTTGCACAGCCCGGACCAGCCGGTGGACTGCGCCAAGCCCTGGATCAGCATGCACGTGGCGAAGATCGGCAAGGTGGCGAAACTGCCCATTACCAGCGCGGCCGCGGCGGAAATCAGCAAACCGCCCAGCACCACCACCCGCGGGCCGAAACGGTCGGCAAGAATGCCCCAGGTGAATTGGCCGATGGCGTAGGCGGTGAGGTAGATCGCATCGAGGTTGGCCATGGCCATTTTGTCGAGCATGAAGGTCGGGTCTTCGCCGATGCCGAGCTTGGCGACGGAAAACGCTTTGCGGGTGAAGTAGAAAGCGGCGTAGGCGAG
Source organism: Pseudomonas sp. KK4 (assembly GCF_001984065.1). GTDB lineage: Bacteria > Pseudomonadota > Gammaproteobacteria > Pseudomonadales > Pseudomonadaceae > Aquipseudomonas. The sequence continues at coordinate 4,464 of NZ_LYVP01000089.1, read as the reverse complement.
CCAGGTGATCGCGAAGATCTGCACGCGCCAACGCTTGATGGTGCCGATGTGCTTGTTCATTGTGGTTCTGACCTCAGGGTGTGAGTGTGCCGGCAGAATGGGAAGTAAACGCCTGTGTTTTTATTGTTGAGCACTGCGATATCGCCTTGTCCTTGCGGCGGATACCGGTCAGATGAGTCCTGTAATGCACGTCCAGGCTCATGGCTCCCGTGGCTGTTCGACTGACCAGTCAGCGGGGCTGAGGTGGATAGAAACAATTACTGATTAATAAGTGAAATCGATTTATCGTATTTCCAAAATAAGCTCAGCTTGTTACTGGAGGTTCGATGTCGGTTTCCCACGCCCAGCTCAAAGCCTTTCACGCCGTGGCCGTCCATGGAAGCTTCACCAAGGCCGCCGAGCGCCTGTTTCTTACGCAACCGGCGATTTCCGACCAGGTGCGCAAACTCGAAGAGCGCTACGGCGTTCTGCTGTTCCATCGCAATAAACGCTCGGTGCGCCTGACCGACCTGGGCGAGCGTTTGCTCAGCGTCACCCAGAAGCTGTTCGTGATTGAAGCCGAAGCCCAGGAGCTGTTGCAGGACTCCCAGGCGTTGCAGACCGGCAGCCTGATCCTGGCGGTGGACGCGCCGGTGCATGTGTTGCCGCAAATCGCGCGGTTCTGTGAGCGCTACCCGGGCATCAGCGTGAAAATCGAAACCGGCAACACCGATGAATCGCTCTTCCGGCTATTCAACTACCAGGCGGACCTGGCGTTGCTGGGGCGCGATGTCAGCGACGAACGCTTGATCTCCCTGCCGCTGCGCAATGACCCGATGGTGGCGTTCGTCTCGCGCCATCACCCCTGGGCCGACCGCGAATCCATCTGCCTGGCGGACCTCGATGACACGCCGCTGGTGCTGCGGGAAATCGGCTCGGTGACCCGTCAGACCCTGGAAGAAGAAATGGCCGGCGCCGGGTTTCGCATCCGCCCGGCGATTGAGGTGGAAGGTCGCGAAGCGGCGCGGGAGGCGGTGGTGGTGGGAATTGGCGTGGGGGTGGTGTCCGCCGCCGAGTTTGGGGCGGATTCGCGGGTGTGCGCGTTGCCGATCATCGATTGCAAACGGCGATTGACCGAGACACTGGTGTGCTTGCGCGAGCAGAGTTCGCGGCGGATCGTGGCGACCTTTCTGGAGATGGTGCGCGAGAGCCTGGCCTGAACCTGTGGCGAGGGAGCTTGCTCCCGCCCGGCTGCGCAGCAGTCGCAATCGCAGGCGATTCAGTCTTCCAGAAAGTCTGCGGTGGCTGATATCAGGGCCGCTTCGCGCCCCAACGGGAGCAAGCTCCCTCGCCACAGGTTAGGCTCAAGGCGCCAGCTCGAAAAACGCCTGTATCAAGCGCAGATCCCGCCGCCGCTCCATGCACCCCATCATGTGCCGGTTGATCAACCCCTCGCCAATGATCGGCACTGCGGCCACCCGCGGGTCATGGCTGACTTCCACCGACGACACCACCCCCACCCCCAACTCGGCGGCCACCGCTTCGGTCACCGCCTCACGGCTGTCCAGCTCCAGCAACACCCTGGGGTTCACATGGGCCTGGGCGCAAGCCTCATCGAAAGTACGGCGGGTGATCGAACTGGGTTCACGCAACACCATGATCACTTGGTCCAGTTCCTTGAGCGGCACGCCCTTGGTCCTGTGTGCCCATGGATGACCGTCCGGCACCAGCGCGCAGATCCGTGATTCGCTCAAGGCTTGCAAATGCAGGCCCTTGCGCGGCTCGACTTCGGTCAGCACGGCCACGTCGGCATGCTCGGACAACAACGCCGCCAGGGTTTCCTGGGCATTGCCCAGGCGCAGGTTCACGGTGATCCCCGGGTAACGGGCGCGCAGGCTCGCCAGCATTGGCATGACCATGTGTGGCCCGTCCGCCGCCACCTCCAGCCGCCCGGTGAGCAACTGTCGGTTGGCTTCGAGCATCACCTGCGCTTCCTCGGCCAGGCCGAACATGGCCCGGGTGATCGCCGCCAGTTTAGTGCCCTCTTCCGTCAACTCCACCCGTCGCGCGGTGCGTCGCAACAGGGTGATCTGGTAGTGCTCCTCCAGCGCCTTGATGTGCCCGGTCACCGCCGGCTGGCTGATGAACAGGCGCGCCGCCGCCCGGGTGAAGCTGCCCTCGCGGGCCACGGCGTCGAAGGCGCGCAGCTGAAACAGGTTCATGAATAACCCTCACTGATGGCTGGCATAACAACAAACAATTTGATTGATAACTCGGCAAATTGCAATTTAGGCCCCGTAGCTTCATCCCATCGATTGCGAGGACACGAGAATGAGTACTGCCGCACCCATCCTGCTCACCCCCGGCCCGTTGACCACTTCGGCCCGCACCCGTCAGGCGATGATGGTCGACTGGGGATCGTGGGATGACCGCTTCAACCAACTGACCGCCAGCCTCTGCGAGCAACTGCTGGCGATCATCAACGGCGGCGACAGTCACGACTGCGTGCCCCTGCAAGGCAGCGGCACCTTCGCCGTGGAAGCGGCCATCGGCACCCTGGTGCCCCGCAATGGCAAGGTCCTGGTGCTGATCAACGGCGCCTACGGCAAACGCCTGGCGAAAATCTGCGAAGTGCTCGGCCGTGCCTTCAGCACCTTCGAAACCGCCGAAGATGAACCAACCACCGCCGCCGACGTCGACCGCCTGCTGCGCGCCGACAGCGGCATTACCCACGTCGCGCTGATCCACTGCGAAACCAGCACCGGCATCCTCAACCCGCTGCCGGAAATCGCCCAGGTCGTGCAGCAACACGGCAAACGCCTGATCATCGATGCCATGAGCTCCTTCGGCGCACTGCCGGTGGATGCGCAACAGGTGCCGTTCGATGCGCTGATCGCCGCGTCGGGCAAATGCCTGGAAGGCGTGCCGGGGATGGGGTTTGTGTTCGCCCGCAAACAATCCCTGGCCGAGGCTGCCGGCAACTCGTACTCGCTGGCCATGGACCTGTTCGACCAGCACACCTACATGAAGAAAACCGGCCAATGGCGCTTCACCCCGCCGACCCACGTGGTCGCGGCGCTGCACGAAGCCCTGTTGCAATACAACGAAGAAGGTGGCCTGCCGGCGCGTCATTCGCGCTACGCCGCCAACTGCCAGGCGCTGATGGAAGAAATGAACAAGCTGGGTCTGCGCAGCTTCCTGCCGGCCGCGATCCAGGCGCCGATCATCGCCACCTTCCACGCGCCGAAAGACCCGCGCTACCAGTTCAAAGCGTTCTACGAACGGGTCAAGGCCAAGGGTTACATCCTCTACCCCGGCAAACTGACCCAGGTTGAAACCTTCCGCGTGGGCTGTATCGGCCATGTGCAACCCGCCGACATGCGCGAAGCCGTAGCGGCCATCGGCGACGTATTGCGCGAGATGGAAGTGCTCGAGATCTGAACCCCATCACCTTTCCCTGTGGGAGCGGGCTTGCTCGCGAAAGCGGTGTGTCAGTCGACATCGATGCTGAATGTCAGACCGTATTCGTGAGCAAGCCCGCTCCCACCAAAAAGCAGCTCCCCATTAGCCAGTTGCCAAAGGATTTCCAGACATGAACTATGCAAACCCAACCCAACTCCAGGCCGCCATCCTCGACTGGGCCGGCACCGTCGTCGATTTCGGCTCCTTCGCCCCCACGCAGATCTTCGTCGAGGCCTTCGCCGAGTTCGACGTCCAGGTGTCCATCGACGAAGCCCGGGGCCCGATGGGCATGGGCAAGTGGGACCACATCCGCACCCTGTGCGATCAGCCTGAGGTGGCCGAGCGTTATCGCAAGGTGTTCGGCCGCACGCCGACCGACGATGACGTCACCGCCATCTACCAGCGCTTCATGCCACTGCAGATCGAAAAAATCGCTGAACATTCGGCACTGATCCCGGGCGCTCTGGACACCATCGCCAACCTGCGTCAGCAAGGGATCAAGATCGGCTCCTGCTCCGGCTACCCGAAACAGGTCATGGACAAGGTCGTGGAACTGGCCGCCACCAACGGCTATGTGGCCGATCACGTGGTCGCCACCGATGAAGTCCCGAACGGTCGCCCATGGCCGGCCCAGGCCCTGGCCAACGTGATCGCCCTGGGCATCGACGATGTCGCCGCCTGCGTGAAGATCGACGACACCGTACCGGGCATTCTCGAAGGTCGCCGCGCCGGCATGTGGACCGTGGCGCTGATCTGCTCCGGCAACGCCCTGGGCCTGGACTATGAAGGCTATCGCGCCCTGGACAGCGCCACGCTGGACAGCGAACGCAAGCGCATCCACACACTGTTCGAAGGCTCGCGCCCGCACTACATGATCGACACCATCACCGATCTGCCAGCAGTGATCGCCGACATCAACCAGCGCCTGGCCAAGGGCGAGATGCCGCAAGCCAACTGAAAATACACACACCCCCTGTGGGAGCGGGCTTGCTCGCGAATGCGGTGTGTCAGTCAATACATCCG
>NZ_LYVP01000088.1 GCF_001984065.1 Pseudomonas sp. KK4 | reverse complement strand
TTCGCGAGCAAGCCCGCTCCCACATTCGATCGCATTCTTCAGGCAGAACGCGTTCAAGTGTGGGAGCGGGCTTGCTCGCGAAGAGGCCGGTCGAGGCAATGCAAAACCAAAAAAGCCCCCGTCCAACCCGCTGCGGATAGGGAACGCAGCAGGTTGGGCAGGGGCTTTCAGTTACAGCGATCGTTTACTGCGCGATGGTCTTGACCGAAACGCCACGATCGATCGGCGTCGAACGCCCGTAGATATCTTCAAAGCGCTCGATATCGTCCTCGCCCAGGTAGCTGCCCGATTGCACTTCGATGATTTCCAGCGGGATCTTGCCCGGGTTGCGCAGGCGGTGGACCGAGGCGATCGGGATGTAGGTCGACTGGTTTTCAGTCAACAGGAACACGTTTTCGTCGCAGGTCACCTCGGCAGTGCCGCTGACCACGATCCAGTGTTCGGCGCGGTGGTGGTGCATCTGCAGCGACAGGCACGCGCCCGGCTTGACCGAGATGTGCTTGACCTGGAAGCGCCCGCCCATGTCCACCGAGTCGTAGGAACCCCACGGACGATAGACCTCGCAGTGGTTCTGGGTTTCGCTGCGGCCCTGTTCGTTGAGGGTGTTGACCATCTGTTTCACGCCTTGGACCTTGTCCTTGTGGGCGATCATCATGGCGTCCTTGGTTTCCACCACGACGATGTTTTCCAGGCCGATCACCGACACCAGTTTGCCGTTGCCGTGGATCATGCAGTTCTTGCTGTCCTGGATGACCACATCGCCCTTGGTGACGTTGCCATTGGCGTCTTTGGCATTGACTTCCCACAGCGACGACCAGCAGCCGACATCGCTCCAGCCCGCGGTCAGCGGCACCACGCAGGCGCGCTGGGTTTTTTCCATCACGGAATAGTCGATGGAGTTGTCCGGGCAGCAGGCGAAGGTGGCCTCGTCGATGTTGACGGTGTCCGGGTCTTGCTGGCTGCGTTCCAGGGTCAGCAGGCAGGTGTCGTAGATGTCCGGATCGTGCTTTTTCAGCTCTTCGAGGAAGCGGCTGGCGCGGAACAGGAACATGCCGCTGTTCCAGAAGTAACCGCCGGACTGGACGAACTCGGTGGCGCGCTTCACATCGGGTTTTTCGACGAAGTGCGAGACCCGGCTCACGCCTTCAGGCAGCAGCGAATCGTTGGTCGACTTGATGTAGCCGTAGCCGGTTTCCGGTTTGGTGGCCGGTACGCCGAACAGCACCATCTCGCCGTTTTCCGCGGCGACGGTGGCCAGGGCCAGGGCGCGTTGCAGGGCTTTCTGGTCGTCCAGCACGTGGTCGGCCGGCAGCACCAGCATCAACTCGTCACGGCCTTCATTGACCAGCATCATCGCGGTCAGGGCCACGGCCGGCGCGGTGTTGCGACCGAACGGCTCCATCAGGATGCGCTGGGTTTCCAGCTTGCGAGCCGCCAGTTGCTCGTTGACGATGAAACGGTGGTCCTTGTTGCAGACCACGATCGGCGAGTCCATGCCTTCGAACACCAGGCGCTCCAGGGTTTGCTGGAACAGCGTGTGCTCACCGGTCAGGGCCAGGAACTGTTTGGGGAATTGCTTACGCGAAAGCGGCCAGAGACGTGAACCGCTACCACCTGACAAGATCACCGGAATCATGTGTGTTACTCCTTGCAAATCGTTTGGTTAGAGCGACGAACGTTGTGTCGTTTCACTCTTGTTTTTGTTCCGTGTCCGGACCGACGACTCGATCGACTGTGGGAGCGGGCTTGCTCGCGAAAGCGGTGGATCAGTCGACATGGATGTTGAATGTCAGACCGCCTTCGCGAGCAAGCCCGCTCCCACAAGGGGATGCGTCAGTCAGGCAAATTGTTTAGCGCGTCGCGACCGGGCGTTTCACCCAGACTGGCGACAGGCTGCTGCCGTTACCGGTGACGTACAGCACGGCCGCTTCACCGCGTTCCAGGGCGACGGGTTTGACGTCGCCGACTTTCGTTGCCCCATCGTATAGCGCCAGGCTCACTTTGACCGGGTTGATTTCACGCTCGCCACGGCCCTTGGGCGCGACGTTCGGCACCACGTCGGTCTTGCCGTCGGCGGTCTTCAGGGTCAGCGCCTTGTCGCTGAGGTTCTGCACGCGCACCAGGGATTTCTGTTTGTTCTTGAACGGCGGCTCTTCGATCAGTTGCGGCGCGCCGCTGGCGTTGTTGACCAGGGTGTAATAGTGATCACCGGCCAGTTTCACCGGCAGGCTCTGGCTGCCCACCTTGGCGCTGTAGTCGCCGCCGGGCATGAAGCTGAAGTCACTGCTCGACAGCGGTGCGACGTCGCTCAGGTTGGTGCTGCCGACGGTGGCGCTGACTTCGGCGTTGCTGGCGTTGTAGATGCGCACGAAGCTCGAGCCTTTCGGTGCGGTCGGGCCGTACAGCGCCGCGTCGCCGCCGGCGAAGGCCTGCATCGAAAGCACACTCATACCAGCAACCAAAGCAAAGGTCTTGGCGAGACGACGAGGAGTAGTCGTGAAAGTCATGGAATTACCTCTCTCTTTCAGTTTTGCGCCCGGTCGGGCGTCTCGGATTTAGTGTTTACAGCTACGTTTTGTTGGCGGGCGCCGGCTTGTTTGAGCTCTGCGACCCACTGCGGGTCGGCGTCGCCGATTTCGTTGTTCACAGGCAGATATCGTTCAGGAAACTCCCAGATCAGCACCTGGGGCGGGCTGTTCTTGAAAGCGTCGCTTTTGAGGTAGCTGAGCATCGGCAGGATCGGGCCGTGACCGTCTTCGGCGTAATTGACCACGTCGCTGCGCAGGGCTTGTTTGAGCGCGCCGACGAAGTTCCAGTTGGGGTTGGCGCTGTAGCTGGTGCCGATCAGCGCAACAGGCACTTCGGTGTTGGCGAACAGGGCGTCGTCACCGGCAGGTTGATCGCCGGCGGCCACGGTGTTGCGCTTTTGCAAAGGCTCTTGCGCCGGCATCAGGTTTTCGAACAGTGGGTCCAGCGGCAGGAACAGGCGCAGGTCGCCCTTGTGGGTGATTTTCTCCGCCGGTTCCGTGACGAAGGTTTGCGGCTCGCCGCTCAGCGGGAATTTCTCGGCAATGGTCTTGGCCAGCTTGTTCGCCGCGATTTCCGCGCCTTCCGGCGTCCAATGGGTGTCGGTGCGCAGGAACACTTGCTTGCCGTTCTGCTTGGCCGCTTGCAGCGGGCCGAGCAGGTCAGGCGCCGGAATCCGGTCGGCGGCCAGGCGCTTGTGGAAGTCCTGGTAGAGGTTGGCGTGGATGCTGGCCGGTTTCACTTCACCCAGGTGTTCCGGGTACAGGCGCACCTTGGCCGGCACCACCGCCATCACCAGCTGCACGCCTTTGGCCTTCAGGGTCTGGCGCACGCCTTCGACCAGCGCGTAGTTGCCTTGCAGGTTCAGCTCTTCGTTGACGGTCGGGTGGAATTCTTCATCGCTGTACAGCCACTGGTCGCGACCGAGCACCACGCCCGGACGGCCTTCGTTGAACAGCTTGAAATCCAGTGCCGCCCAGAGGTTGGTGCCCAGGCGCTTGATCGGGAATTCGTCGTCGTAGTGCGTCTCTACCGCCTTGGTCCAGCGACCGTTGAGCACCGTCGCGTCGGCGTTGGTGCTGAAGCCCAGGAAGCTGCGAACCGACCACAGGCCCAGGGCCAGCAGGGTCACCAGGAACAGGGCGATGTAGAAGATGCGTAATGAGCGGGTCATGGTCAGATCCCTCAGAACTGGAAGTAAAGGAACGGCGAGAAGCTTTGCGCCGAGAGTTTGAGAATCGAGGCGATGAACAGCAGCAGCACCAGGGCACGCATCACGTAGCGCGACCAGTCAGCGGTCCAGTAGGCCGGTTGCACCTGGGCATCGACGCCGACGGTGTAGCCAGGCTGATGGATGCTGCCTGGGTTATCCCCTGGCGCGGCTTTGATCAGGCCCGGTTCGGCGGCGGCCGGACCGTCGGCATCGACGTTCACCGCAGGTTTGGTCTTGGCCGGTGGCTGGTTGGTGTAGAAGTCGCGCAGGCCGAAGAACGCCAGGGTCACGTAGGCCACCACCAGGGTCGCGATCTGCAGGCCGGTCAGGTTGGCCTGGTTGAGTTCCGACAGCGACCAGTCGCCGAAGCTGAACATCGCGCCGTACATGCGAGCGGCGACGTGCAGGTTTTCCGCACGGAAAATCACCCAGCCCATCACCACCAGCAGGAAGGTCAGTGCCCAGCGGATCGGGTTGAAGCTGCGCGGCGAGGTGTTCAGGCCCAGGGCCTTTTCGATTGCCAGCCACATGCCGTGCCACGCACCCCAGACGATGTAGGTGATGTTCGCGCCGTGCCACAGGCCACCGAGCAGCATGGTCAGGAACAGGTTGCGATAAGTGATCAGCGTGCCTTTGCGATTGCCGCCCAGGGTGATGTACAGGTAGTCGCGCAGCCAGGTCGACAGGCTGATGTGCCAGCGCCGCCAGAACTCGGTGATCGACTGGCTGATGTACGGCTGCTTGAAGTTTTCCATGAAGCGGAAACCCATCATCAGGCCCAGGCCGATGGCCATGTCGCTGTAGCCGGAGAAGTCGAAATACAGCTGCGCGGTGTAGGCCAGGGCGCCGAGCCAGGCATCGCCCGTGGTCGGGTTTTGCAAGGCGAAGCAATGGTCGGCCACCACCGCCAGGGTGTCGGCGATGAAGACTTTCTTGATGAAACCCTGCATGAACCGCGTGCAGCCCTCGGAGAATTTATCGAGGGTGTGGGTGCGGTTGTTGAACTGGTCGGCCAGGTCACGGAAGCGCAGCACGGGGCCGGCGATCAGGTGCGGGAAAATCGCCACGAACGCCGCGAAGTCGATCAGGTTGCGGGTCGCCGGGGTGTCACCGCGATAGACGTCGATGATGTAGCTGATGGACTCGAAGATGTAGAACGAGATACCGATCGGCAACAGCACGTGGGTCAGGATGAACGGCTCCAGGCCCACCGAGGTCATCATGGCGTTGATGCTGTCGACGCCGAAGTTGGCGTACTTGAAGTAACCGAGGATGCACAGGTCGACGGCCACCCCCAGCAGCAGCCAGCGCTGCGCCGGTTTGGTCTTGACGCCGGCGGCACCGACTTTGAGGCCGATCCAGTAGTTCCAAAGCGTGACGGCGGCGAACAGCGCCAGAAAGTCCACACGCCACCAGGCGTAGAACACGTAGCTGGCGATCAGCAGCAGCAAATTGCGATAGCGCTGCCCGCTCAGGTAGTACAGGCCGAGAAAGATCGGCAAGAACAAAAACAGGAACACGTTGGACGAAAAAACCATCCCGATCTCTCCTTGTTTAACCAACAGTCAAGGGCCAACGGCCCCCCCAAACCCCCCACAGAAAACCGGGGGGCCATTGCATGCTGCGTACTTACCTGTGGCGAGGGAGCTTGCTCCCGTTGGGGTGCGAAGCGCCCCTGAAACCGGATGACGCGGTGTGTCAGTCAATCCGCGTTCATTGGGTTACGACTGCTTCGCAGCCGAGCGGGAGCAAGCTCCCTCGCCACAGGGGAATACCGTCAGCCTTAAGAACCTTTATTGCCTTTTTCGTTGGCCGGGTCGTAGACACGGGTCAGGTCACCCCCCAGGCGGAAGGTCTTGAACGGTTGCATGCCGTGTTTCTTTTCCAGCACGTCCGGGGCGCAGGTGTAGAGAGTGCAGAACGGTTCGAGCCAGGCGAATTTCATGTCCTCCTTGAGGTCGGTCATGTCCTGTTCCTTGCCGTTCTTCTTCTCGAATGCTTCCGGGTCTTTCACCCCGGCCAGCACCCGGTCACCCAGACGCTTGAGGGCGCCGTTGTTTTCCTGGCGCAGGTCCACACCGTTGACCTGGGCGAAACTGGCGATCATCGCCAGCGGCGGCAGGGCGTAGTTGTGGTAAGCCAGCGCCCGCTGCTGACGCTTGAGTTCGTTGGGCAGGAAGCCATCCGCGTCGACCTGATTGGCGCCGACCTTGTATTCCTTCACGGCCCAGTCGAACAGGTCGCGGCGGTTGGTGGCGATGGACGTCGCCATCACTGACCAGGCGGCCCAGTAGGAATGGTTGTTGGTTTTTTCCAGCGGCAGGTTGTCCCAGTCGCTGACCACCTGATCGGCCATCTTGCTGAACCAGGCCTCGATCAGTTGCGACTCCTGCTGATGGTTGGCCAGCGGATGGGAATCGGAGAACTTCAGGCGAATGTACGCAGACGCCATGCTCCCCAGCGCCCATTTGCGCATGGACTTGCCGGTGTGGTTGAAGTCCTTGGACATCAATGCGTCGGCCTTGGCCCAGGCGGTCAACCAGTTGAGCGTGCATTCCAGTTGTTCCGGGCGACCGTCACGCATGAACTGCATCACCCGCTTGCTGGTGCCGCGCTCGATCTTGGTGATGTCGGCGGTGCTGTCGCGGAAGGCTTTTTCCGATTGCACGTTCAGCGTGGAACGGGCCTTGTCCGAGCCTTCGTACTTGCTGCGAAATTGCAGCGAGCCGGTGTAAGGCGCGGGCATGGCGTCGCAGCCTTCGCTGCTGGCGCCGGTTTTGATTTTCTCGATCGGCGCGAAGTAACCCTGTGGCGGGCGCAACGGCGCGGCAGCCTGAGTCGCACCGGCTAACATGGCCAGGCTCAAAAGCGTCAGTGCTGCAAATTTCGGATTTCGCATGGCAGACCTCATTGCCCGACCGAAGCAGTACGCTGCTCGGCGGCCGGGAATACGTTGCGTTTGCAGATTTTCGCTTCGACTTTCTGTGGCGCGGCACCCGCTTCAGGGCCCTGGACTTCGACCGCCAGCAGATTCTGCGAGGCCCAGTCTTCGTCCGTGCGCAACTCGAAGGCGAAACGCCCGTCGGTGTCGGAGGTTTCCGGTTTTTCGATCTTGATGTCCTCGTGGCGGCCGTTCATGTACCAGAGGGTGGCTTGCAGGGTTTTCACCGAGGTATCGGCGAAGCGAATGTCGACCTGGTGGCTGCTGTTCTGCAGGTTCAGGTTTTTGCTGTTGACCATCAGTTCGTTCTTGCCCGGCTTCAGGGTGGTGCTGCCGGACATCTGTGTTTCCTTGCCTTCGCAACCGTTGTCCAGCAACGCCATCATCTGGCGGTAGATGGTTTCCTGGTCCAGGCGGTAGAGCGGCGAGAATTCCCAGATGAGAATCTTCGGCGGGTTCTTCTGGAACTCTTCGCTGCCCAGGTACTGCAGCATCGAGCCTTCCAGGCCACCGCCGGGGAACGCCACGTTGAGAATGTCGGCGCCGATCGCCTCTTCGAGGAAACCGGCGAAGTTGTAGTTCTTGCCGCTGTGGCTGGTGCCGACCAGGGTGATCTGCGGGTTGCCGGAATCGCCGAACAGGTCGCCATCGCCCGCTTCGCCCTTGGGCTCGGTGGTGAATTGATCCATGTACTGGATCGCGTAGCTGGTGCCACAGAGTTGACCGGCCATGTTGTGCAATGTTCCGGTCTTGCCCATGCGACCCGACTTGTGGGTCTCGAATTCACGCTTGGGAATGTCGGCGAAGGCCGGGATCTGCTTGACCTTCTCGGCGACGATTTTCGCCGTGCGCTGGGCGCCGTACGGGGTCCAGTGCTGGTCACCGCGGAAGTAGAAATCGTGGGCGGGCAGGGTGTCTGGCAGTTGTTCGTTGGTCAGCGGCGACAGGTCCGGCACCACGTAACCCATGGCCGCGAAACGGCCGAGCATGGTCTTGTAGTTGGTCAGCGCCTTGTCGAAATCGAAGCTGGCTTTTTCCGCCGGGTTCAACTTGTTGCGGTTCACCAGGCCACGGGTCGGCTGGTAGACCACCACCAGCTCCACGCCCTTGCTCTTGAACGCATCGTGCAGTTGCTTCATGCGCTTGTAGCCGGCAGGGGTGGTGTCGAATTCGGTGCGCAAATCTTCCTGGGTACGGAACAGCCAGTCGCCCTGGGCCTGCACCAGCGTGGTGAAGTTCTGCTGGTAGCGGGTGGTGTAGTTCTTCGCATCGTGGGCGGCCGGGCACAGGCTGCAGCAAGGTTCTGCGGTGAACGTCGGCGCCTTGATTTCATCGGCGCGCGCACCGCTGCTGGCGGCCAGAATGCCCGCCGTCAGGGCCGACAGGCTGAGTAATTTGATCAAGTGTGGGTGCATAAAATTATCCTCAGTCCTGCATTTCGGTCTGGCGTTCGACAGGGTCGATCAGCACGGCTTTCTGCTGGCGCACCAGCAGGTCGAGAATTTCATCCTGGCGCTCGCCGAGGATCCCCGTGAAGCTGATGCCGCTGGATTTGGTCGGGGCGAGCATGGACACGCGATACAGCTCCACGCTCAGCGGCGAATCGATGGACAGCGGCCCGCTGCCGTTGGCCGCCAGTTCACCGCCGACCACGATCAGCGACACCTGGGCGTCGAACGGGTCGAGCTTGATGTCGCGATCGGTGTCGGTCAGGTCCTTGATGTGCCCGTAGACGCCGGTCAGGCCGTTGGCCATGGCGACGTTTTCGTAGAGGCGAATGTTCACGCTGTTACGAATGCGGATGCCGTGGCGACGGTTGCTGATCACCTTGTTGCCCCACAACAGGTTGTCGGCACTCTCGTAGAGGGTGATGCCGTCGGTGTGGTTCTGGTAGATCTCGTTGTGGGCAATGATGTTGTTGACGCTGTTACGGTCGATCACCAGGCCTGAGAGGTGGTTGTCGTAGCTGCGGTTGTTGAAGATGAAGCTGTCGTTGACCTCACGGGAAATGATGATCCCGTGCTTCTTCTTCGTGCCGTACACCGTGTTGTCGGCGATGATCAGCCCGTGGGACCGGTCATGGGGGTCGATGCCGTAGACGATGTTGTCCTTGTAGGTGTTGCCCTTGACCACGAAGTCGCGGGTTTCGTAGCAGTAGAAGCCGTACCACATGTCCGAGAACTCGGAGCCGACGATCCAGCCGGTCGGTTCGGGACGCTTGAGCACCTTGGCCATGTTGGGCGTGTACTGGGAAATACTCACGCCGTAGGACTTACTGTTGGCGTAGCCGAAACTGGCGATCTTGCTGTTGGCGATGTAGGTCTCGGTGCCACCCCAGGCCAGCAGGAACGGACGGAATTCCTTGGGCGAGTTGAACGTCGCCGGGCCGTTGTCCTTCTCGCGCCAGCCAGTGATTTTGGTGTCACGCACGAACAACTGGCCGTCGTTGACCAGGAACGAACCGGCCTCCTGGGACAGGCGCAGTTCCTGGGTCTGGCGGTCGATTTCGAGGATGCCGTGACGGCCGACCACGATCGGCAACTTCGCCAGGAACACCCCCGGCGAGGTTTCGCTGAAGTACTGCTTGGGCAGTTTTTTCGCCAAGTCCTTGAGGTTCATGTAGCCGTCGTCGACGAAGATCGCCTGGGGGATGCCGTGCTGACGCACCACCCACTCGGCCATCTTGTTGTCGCCGCCGATGAAGTCCTTCAGGGCGTCTTCCTGCATCATCCGGCGCACGCTGATCTTGCCGGCCTTGCTGCGCACGATTTTTTTGGCGATGGCTTCGGCGGTGTAGCCGGACACGTCCGGCAGGGTCGGCGTGGCCAGTTCCAGCGGCGCGGTCGGTGCGCTGCTGACGGTGTAGGTCTTGGCCTGTTGCAGTTCCTTGGCCGTGGTCACCGGCTTGGCCGGTTCCACACTGGCGAAGGCAACCGTGCTGGCCAGCAGCATGGCGCCGGCCAACAGGCTGATCGAGCCTTTCAAGGCTTGATGATTCATCTGGGAGACTCCCTTCGCAATGTGCATCAGAAGCGCCAGATCACGTCGATGAACGCGCGGTGCATGTACGAATCGACTTCTTTGCCGTAGGCGTCGCCGGGCTTGAACACGCCGCCACGGAACCGCACCAGGGCCGAAGGCTCGTCGATCGACTGGCTCAACGCCGCCGGCAACAGGCCCTGCTTGAAGTACTTGGTGACCACCAGGTCCATTTCCTGACCCATGTCTTTTTCGCCATCGTTGAGTGGCAGCGACGTGCTGGAGAGCACGGCGCCGGTCTCGTCATCGGTGTTGTTCTGCACCGCGTCGATGCCGTTGCTGCCCACCGGCTTGTTGCCGTCGACACGCCAGAACTTGTGGTAGATCAGGCTGGCGTCGTATTGGTCGTTGAGCATCCACGAGCCGAACAGGGTGGCGGTTTGCAGGTTGTTCATTTCGCCACGGAAGGCTTCGCCGAAACGGTGAACCCGCGAACGCGTACCGGTGTAGTTCGAGCGGTTGCTTTCCAGGCCGTTCTGTTCGTAGTCGGCGCTGGCACGGGCATAGGCCGCACCCACTTGCCACTGCGGATCGAGGCGCAGGCGCACGCCCAGGTCGGTGGCCCAGCCGTCGATGTCGCCGCTTTTCTTCGGTTGTGCGGGAGCGGTGCCATCGGCGTTCAGCGGGTTGACCTTGTCGCGGTCGCCGCTCATGCCGGTGATGCTGCCCCAGTAATTGACCGTGTTGGTATTGCGCCAGTTGTAGGCGTCGCTGTTGGCTTGCAGGCCCAGCCAGCTGATGTCGCCGTTCTGTTTCTTGTCCAGCGAATCGCTGGGCTGGCCCGGCTCTGCGTAGTCGAGCTTGCCGTCGTCATGGGTGTGGTGACCGCGAATGCCGACCCACTGGCCCGGGGTCCACTGGTACTCGGCGTCCGCGTAGGCGTGCAGGCGATCCTTGTCGGCCGGTGCCAGTTCTTTCAGGTCGGTGCGGTACTCGCTGAAGCGTTCGGCGACACCGGCGTGGGCCCGCAACAGGGTGGTGTCGAAGTCCCAGTTGAGGGCTTCGATGTTGGTGTCACGCCATTGGCCGTCATCATTGTGCAGGCGCTGACGACCGAACTTGAGGATCTCGCCGGGGTAGGGCGTGAAGCCGCTGTAGCCGACCCAGAACTCGCGCATCGCCAAGTAGTTTTTCTTGGTCTTGCGGTCATTGTTCTGGGTGTTCTCGGTGCCTTCGGATTGTTGCAGGGTGTCGGTCTCGATGATGTCGGTGGACGTCACCGCCTGACCCATGGCGTAGGCGCTCCACGCGCCGCTCTGGCCGTAGACCCACGGACGCAGGTCCAGGCCCAGGCCATTCACATCGCCACCGCCCTGGGTGCCCAGGTCGCGGTCATCTTCGGACTGGCCGGTGATTTTCACTTCAAGGCCGAAGTTCTTGGTCTCTTCGGTCATCGCCGCCAGGGTCGGGCACGACCAGATCAGCGCGAATGTCAGGCCGATACCGGCCTTCATGAATGGATTCAACTTCATAGGGTTTCCTCGCCGTCCTCTTCTTGCAGGGCGTGCAGTTGCAGCGTGTTCTGGCTCAAGGCACCGCGGGTCGCCTGTTCCTGTTTCAACAGACGCTGGGCCTCGGCAAGCTGCGCAGGCGGCAGTTGGGCTTCGAGTGTTTGGGCAAGCTCGGTGGCTTGCGGGGTGTTCTGGGCCTTGGCCAGTTGACTGAACACGTAGGCATTGAGCGGGTCAGGCTTGGTGCCCTTGCCCTGGGAAAACAACTGGGCGATGGCGAAGTCGGCGCTGTTCTGGCCGTTGCGCGCAGCGGTCAGCAAGTGATCGAGGGCTTTTTGCGGGTAGACCTTGCCCAGGTAGCCACGGCGATAGATCTGGCCCAGGTAGTAATCGGCGGCGACTTCGCGGCCGACGGCTTTCTGGAAGTGCTCCTCGGCGACCTTGGCGTCGGCCGGGACCAGTTTCCCTTCGTAGTACAGCTTGCCCAGCAGCAGTTCGGCGCGGGGCTGGTCGGCGGCGCGGCCGTTGTCCAGGTACTTCATCATCTGGTCGACATCGCCCAGTTCAGGGAAGTCGTAGATCAGTTGCGCCAGGGTCACCCACGACGCCGGGTAGCCCGGCGCGATAGGCTCGAGCAGCGACTGCGCGGTTTTTTCGTCGGTCTTGCCCAGGGTCGAATCGGCCAGCACACGAGCGACGCTGTCGACCCGTTGAGCGGAGACGGTGCCACGGCTGTGGGCGGCCTGCATCTGCTTGATCAGCTCGGCCTGTTGCTCTGGCTGGGCCTTTTTCTGATAGACGGTGGCCAGTTCGACGTAGCAGATGTCGGTGGTGTTGATCGCCGCCTTGCAGATTGTTTCCACGTCATCGAGGTGCTGGTCGTAGGTGCCCTGGGTGCGGTACAGCAGCACTTGCGCCAGGCCCGCTTCCGGCTTGCCTTCGGCGCGCCATTGGCTGATCTGCTTCTGCGCATCGACGTTTGGGAAGCTGTGCGGGTATTGCAGGTAGAGCATGGCCAGTGGGATCAAGGTGTTGCCTTCGCCAGCGGCGGCGGCCTTCTTCAGCAGACCTTCGGCTTCGTGCTGTTCGGCTTCGGTGGAGCCGGGCTTGGCCACCAGCAGACGACCCAGGCGTGCCTGGGCACGGGGCGAAACGCTGGCGGCGGCGCGGTACGTCGCCTCGGCCTGTTTCATCTGTGCCGGGTCGCGGCTGTCGACCTGGATGTCGGCCAGGCCGACCTGGGCCTCGCTGTAGCCCAGGTCGGCCAGTTGCTGATAGTTCGCCGCAGCGGTGGCGGTGTCGCCACGCTTGAGCGCTTCGTTGGCCAGGCGCTGGTCGGGCAGGCCGGCGCAGCCGCTGAGGCTGACGGCCAGTGCCAGCGAGCACACCACAAATCCAGTGTGGGAGCGGGCTTGCTCGCGAAAGCGATGTGTCAGCCAGCATTGATTCTGAATATGCAACCGCATTCGCGAGCAAGCCCGCTCCCACAGGGGCTGCGGTGTGTTCAGGATAGGTGGAGTCGTCACAGGCATGTCCTCCGGTTACAGACCAGCCGCCATGGCTTTGTCGATCAGCCAGTTCAGGTTCGGGCCGCGGTCGCTGTTCACTTCCACCGGGCGGCCGGCGAGGGTGCTGTCCAGGGCTTCGTCAGGCTGGATCAGGACGCGGATGTCGGAGGACAGGTCGGCGCTTTTGAGGCTGGTGCTGCTGACGATCTTGCCGGTGCGGGTCTTGTCTTCGCCGGCGATCTGGAAGCGCACGGCGGTGCCTGGCAACACGTCGCCGAACTGACGGTAGGAGAAGCGCGCTTCGACATTGGCTTCGGTGTTGCGCGGCACCAGTTGGAAGATCACGTCGCCCTTGCTGGCGTACTGACCGTTGGCGACCAGTTGCTGGCCCACGGTGCAATCGCAGGGGGAGGTCAGGGTGCCGGTCATTTGCTTGCCAAACAGTTCCTCGACCTTGGCCGGGGCCAGTTGATCGTCTTCCAGGTGACCCTTGAGCACGTCGAGCATGCTGGTGCTGAAGGTTGCCAGCGGTGCGCCCTTGGCGGCCACGCCGTCCGCCTTGATCAGGCTCTGCACGGTGCCGTCGCGAGGCATGGTGATGTTCACGCCCTGCACACTCACCAGGCCGGCCTGGGCGTGGCTGACGAAGTACATGCCGTACACCGACTTGAAGATGAAGCCGAACGCCGCCAGGCCGACGATGAAAATGCCCAGGCTGAAGGTCACGGCCTTCAGGCGCCCGAACGGGGTCATGCCGTGGCCGCCGTCCTTGACCTTGCGTGCCTTGGTGAAGTTGTCGCGCTGCAGGGTCGCCAGCACTTCGCCGATGCTGACGATGTCGCCGGCCAGGTGCGAGGTGATCAGGTGGCGCAGGGTCGAGATGTCCTGCGGTTCCAGGTTCTGGAACTGACAGCCGACGCGACCGGTCTGGCGGTCGAAGGAACGTACTTGCAGTTCGACGTCCATGGCCAGGCCGAGGTTGTCGATGACGAATTGCAGGCGGGCCTTGTACACATCGCCGACCTTGAGCGGCATCTGACCGGCGTTGAAGGCCAGGCCACCGGCGGACAGGTCGAGCACCCGGGCTTCGACCGGTGTGCGGTCAGGGCCGAAGAACCGCAGCTTGGCCGGGATTTTCACTCGGGCGTGCTGGCGCTGGGCTTCGGATTCGTGCACTACGTTGGCGTTGACGGCGGTATTCATAAGGGCGTTTTCCTTGTTAATTCAATAAGGGGGCGGTCAGACCATCATCAGCAGCACGGCGACAAAGATGCTGCCGGCGGAGAAGGTCATGGTCCGAGACGACCAGGTGTTGAACCAACGTTGAAAGCTGGCGAGATCACGGGTCAGTTTGGTGTCCTGGCGGGTCCAGGACTGTTGGTCGAGGCGGAAGAACACGTAGATCTTCACCAGCGCGCCGACGATCTGGTTGTAATAGAGAATCGCCGGGTAGGCCGGGCCGATCCGGTGACCGGAGCAGGACAGCAGCAGGGTCAGGATCAGGCGGGTGATGCCGATCCACAGCAGATAGACCAGGATGAATGCGGTGCCGTACTTGAAGCTGGCGATGATCGCCACGGTCAGGCCCAGCAGCGAGGTCCACATCGACACGCGCTGATCGAACAGCACCACCGAGGTGAACGCACCCAGGCGTCGGATCCCCAGGCCCAGGGCGCGGGAGTTCTGGCGCAGGTTGTTGCCGTACCAGCGGAACATCAGTTTGCGGCTGGCCTTGATGAAGCTCTTCTCTGGCGGGTGCTCGACGGTGTGGATCGCCGCGTCGGGCACGTAGAACGTGTCGTAGCCCAGGCGCATCAGGCTGAACCAGCTCGACTTGTCATCGCCGGTGAGGAACTTGAAGCGGCCCAGGCGCCAGTGTTGCAGCGAGTCGCTTTCCACGTCGGCGATGAAGTCCGGGTCGGTGACCACGGTGGCGCGGAACACCGACATGCGGCCGGTCATGGTCAGCACGCGCTTGGACAGGGCCATCGAGCACATGTTGATGTGACGCTGGGCGAAACGCAGCTTGTGCCATTCGCTCATGATGTAGCCGCCGCGCACTTCACAGAACTCGTTGGTGGTCAGGCCGCCAACGTTGCCGAACAGCTGGAACCACGGCACGGTCTTGAGCACCACGCCTTCGGCGAGCACGGTGTCGCCGTCGATGACGGCCACGACAGCGCGGTCATCCGGCAGGTGGCGCGAGATGGCGCGGAAACCGTAGGCCAGGCCATCGCGCTTGCCGGTGCCGGGAATGCGCACGAAATCGAGTTTCACGCGGTCAGGGGGATTCATCCGGTTCCACAGGCTTTTGACCAGCAGTTCATCGGACATTTCCACGATGGAGCAGACCACGGTGGTCGGCAGGCCACAGTCGATGGCCTCGCGAATCACCGAGCTGTAGACCTGGGCGGTGGTCAGCGCATCGATCCGGAAACTGGTGACCATCAGGAACACATGGGACGGGTCCGCCGCCTTGCCCAGCTTGCGCACTTTGCGCCGCAGGTGCGGGTAGACCACGTACAGAAACAGCATGCCGCGCACGAAGTGCGTGGCGCCCATCGAGTAGCGCCAGATGCCGACGATACCGATCAGGAAAATGAAGTCCTTCGACTCGGAGTCGAACGTGGACACAGGCAGCGCCAGGGCGATGCCCATCAATAAACTTAGATAAAACAGCCAACCGGCGGCCTGGAGTAGGCCGTGCTTGAGCCTGTGCATAATCTGCATCCGTCTAGATCTCGGGTTAACGCAGGCGTACAAACCTGTAGGAGCGAGCGTGCTCGCGATGGTCGCCAACGATGACGCTGGGTACCTGATACCCAGCGGTGTTCTCAGGTGCATCGCGAGCAAGCTCGCTCCTACAAGGGGCTTACCAGCAGATGCCTTCGGTACGGCCGCTGACGCTGGTGGCCTTGGACATGAAGCCCACCAGGTCGATCACCTGCTTGCCGTGCGGGACGTCCTGCGCCAGGGCGCGGAATTTCTCGTCACGGTTGCCGAGGATGATCACGTCGGAGTTGTTGATCACATCGTCGAAGTCGGAATTGAGCAGGGAGGACACGTGAGGGATCTTCGACTCGATGTAGTCCTTGTTGGCGCCATGGACGCGGGCGTATTCGACGTTGCTGTCGTAGATCTTCAGGTCGAAACCCTTGCCGATCAGCATCTCCGCCAGGTCCACCAGCGGGCTCTCGCGCAGGTCGTCGGTACCGGCCTTGAAGCTCAGGCCCAGCAGGGCGACTTTGCGTTTGTCGTGGCCTTGGACGATGTCGAAGGCGTTCTGCACCTGGGACTCGTTGCTGCGCATCAGCGAGTTGAGCAGCGGCGCTTCGACGTCCAGGGAGCCTGCGCGATAGGTCAGGGCGCGCACGTCTTTGGGCAGGCACGAACCGCCGAAAGCGAAGCCCGGGCGCATGTAGTACTGGGACAGGTTCAGGGTCTTGTCCTGGCAGACCACGTCCATCACTTCACGACCGTCGACGCCGACGGCCTTGGCGATGTTGCCGATCTCGTTGGCGAAGGTCACCTTGGTGGCGTGCCAGACGTTGCAGGTGTACTTGATCATCTCGGCAACGGCGATGTCCTTGCGGATGATCGGCGCGTCGAGCTCTTCGTACAGCGATTGCAGGACGTCACCGGACGCTTTGTCGAACTCGCCGATGACGGTCATCGGTGGCTGGTCGTAGTCGGCGATGGCGGTGCTTTCGCGCAGGAATTCAGGGTTGACCGCAACGCCGAAATCGACGCCGGCCTTCTTGCCGGAGCAGTCTTCGAGGATCGGGATGACCACGTTGGCCACGGTGCCCGGCAACACGGTGCTGCGCACCACGATGGTGTGGCGAGTGGTCTTGTCGCGCAGCACGAAACCGATTTCGCGGCACACCGCTTCGATGTAGTTCAGTTCCAGATCGCCGTTCTTCTTGCTCGGCGTACCGACGCAGATCATCGACAGATCGGTGTCGCGAATGGCTTCGGCGAAGTTGGTGGTGCCGCGCAGGCGGCCTGTTTGAATACCTTGGGCCAGAAGTTCGCCCAGGCCCGGTTCAACGATCGGCGACTTCCCGGCATTGATCATATCGATCTTGTCTTTGGCAACATCGACGCCGACAACGTCATGGCCCCGTGCAGACAGGCAACCGGCACAGACGGCGCCCACATAACCCAAACCAAAAATGCTGATGCGCATCGCAATTACCTCTCTGTTATCAAGCCTGTAAACATCAAGCCATTAGATGGCCGGAGTTAATGGTAGTCATCGTGCAAAGTGCACTCGCAAGTGCATCTTGCAGGCGCAACAATGCCCTGTAGTGGCATGTAAGTTACGAGTGTCTAAATAAGTGCACTCAAGGTGTGCGTCACCGGAGCTTATTGTTATGACGTGCTCCGTCATGCAGCCGATCCTCTTTTCAGAAGATATTCGTGCAATGTTCCTGCGCGCTCGAAGCCAGGCCAGAAGCCTGTATTTTCAAGCGGTTGGGTGCTCAGTCGAGCACGTTATAGGGGCGCGGCCTTGGCCCTGTAGGGGATAGTCATCATCGGTTATCTCCTGTCCTTCGTATGTTGCCCAAATCAGTGATTAGTCCGCGAAAGTTGATGGGGTAACTTCGCTACATGGATCTCTGCTCTGCGTAAGTTATTTCGCACATTCGCTGCGAAAATCGTTACCGGTGGTATGAGCGGTGCATTCAGACGAAGTTCCGGCCCGCCGATCATGATTTCTGAAATTTTTTGAAATATTGACAAAGATGGCACTGCTTTCAAATTGATAGCACTTGCCGTTTCGCCCTTTATATATAGGCGGATAATCAGAAGGGATAGTTTTTTGCCACTACCGGGAAATTTTTTCTGTGCCACTACTGAAAAAAATGATCGAAGTCGAATGAAACTATCGTTAGGGAATTGACTGATGTATTTATGGCGCCATAAAAATGGCGAATCTGGCGGGGAAGTTGCGCTTGATTAATGGCGCGGCGCAGATGGGATTTTCCGGTTCTGCGCCGCGCTGATGCATCACTCGGGTGCGTGGTCGCGCAGGAATACCAGGTGGTCCGGTTTCGATTGCTCGGCGCTGAAGCGATAGCCTTGAACGTCGAACTGTTTGAGGGCGTCGGGGTTGTTGATGCGCTCCTCAATGACGAAGCGGCTCATCATGCCCCGGGCCTTTTTCGCGTAGAAACTGATGATCTTGTACTGACCGTTCTTCAGGTCCTTGAAGTCGGCGTTGATGACCCGTGCGTTCAAGGCACTGCGCTTGACCGCCGAGAAGTACTCGTTGGAGGCCAGGTTCAGCAGTACGTCATCGCCCTGATCGGCCAGGGCTTCGTTCAGCCATTCGCTGATGCGCGTATCCCAGAAGGCATACAGGTCTTTGCCCCGGGCGTTGGCCAGTCTGGTGCCCATTTCCAGGCGATAGGGCTGCATCAGGTCCAGTGGGCGCAGCAGGCCGTACAGGCCCGAGAGCATCCGCAGGTGTTGCTGGGCGTAATCGAAATCGGCTTCGCTGAAGGTTTGCGCATTGAGCCCGGTGTACACATCGCCCTTGAACGCCAGCAATGCCTGCTTGGCATTTTGCGGGTTGAAGGCTGGGGTCCAGCTGCCGAAACGCGCGGCGTTGAGGCCGCCGATCTTGTCGGAGACGTGCATCAACTCGCTGATCTGCGCCGGCGACAGCTCGCGCAACTGCTGGATCAGTTCCTGGGAATGGTCGAGGTACTGCGGCTGGGTAAAGCGCTGGGTCGCCGGCGGTGTTTCGTAGTCGAGGGTCTTGGCGGGTGAAATCACCATCAGCATGAAGTCGTCTCCTTTAATCGTGGGGGCGATTCTAGGGGGTTGTCCCTGTGGACTCCAGCTATCGGTGTGATAGGTGATCGGTGGTTTGGCTGGATAGGCTTTTGTGGCGAGGGAGCTTGCTCCCGCTCGAGCGCGAAGCGCTCGCAAGAAGGGCCAGCAGGATTTACCTGAAGCAATGAGGGGGCGGGTCTTGGGGCTGCTTCGCAGCCCAGCGGGAGCAAGCTCCCTCGCCACAGGGAGTCCACTGAGCTGCGATCAGCTATAGTGCCGCCCGGGTTTTGTTACGGAGACATCCCATTGCGTATCGTCCTTCTATTCTCGGCCTGGCTGCTGAGCCTTGGCGCCCTGGCAGCGCCGGGCGATGTGGCGACGCTCGATCGCGGCACCTGGCCGGAAAAGCTCAACAACCCGACCCTGTTCGACGTGGCTTCGCGGGCCGAGATCCTCATGTTCGCTCGGGGGTTGCTGGCCAGCGAAGCCCTGGATGAGCCGGCTCTGGCCCAGCGCCTGGGTTTGCGTACGGTCAACATGGAGTCGGTCAATCGCCTTCGCCAGCGCCTGTGGCAACGCTTGCTCGCCAGCTTCAATGTCGCCCAGCAAAGTTGCGATCAGGACGCGTCGTTCTGTTTCCTGGTCGAGGACATGCCGACCCTGCGTGAGGCCGCTGGAAAGTTCCAGCTCGGCGAAGACAGCTACTACATCAAGTGGGCCGAACCCAGCCGCCTGTTCCACGCCCAGTACCTGGACGAGCAGTTGCGCAAGGCTGCGCTGTTCCCGCAAACCAGCAGCGAAGTCGATCAATTCGGCGACTACGAGCGCAACGGCGATGACATGCATGACCGGCTGTTTCTGCTCACCTTCGACAGCGCCGCCAATGCCGCGCCGGACAATACCGACTGGGTTGCGCAGTACCTGCGCAAGTCGAACATGAGCGGCACGTTCTTCGTGCTCGGCAAGGATATTCAGGCACGTCTGGCCCAGGGCTCGGTGGCCAACCTGCAGGCGACGTATTCCACCCAGTGCATCGGCGTGCAAGGCTGGGAGTTCCGGTCACACAGCCACTGGCAGGACTGGCAGGATTCGGTGCGCCGCAGTGTCGACCTGGTTAAAAGCAAACTGCCGGAGAATTACGTACCGTTGTTCCGCCCGCCCGATGGCCAGCGACGCTCGGACGCCGAAGCGTTTTTCAAGTCCCAGGGCCTGCAGGTGGCGTTGTGGGACATCGACGCCCAGGACGGCGCCGGCAAACTCAAGGCCAGTCAGAGCGCGCAACGGGTGCTGACCCTGATGCTGCTGTGGCGTCATGGCGTGATCAATTTCAATGTGAAGCAGGATGGGGTGAAAACGGCGTTGCCCTGGTTGCTGGCGCAAACGGCGCAGAGCGGGATCGGTTGGGAAGATTGTCAGAGCGGGTTTCGATGAAAACGGCCAAAGCCCGTAAACATTGGGGCTGGGGCGATTTTGGAAGGGATTTTGTTGCAGGTTGACTTCCGACTGTAAACGGGTGATGGCAGTCCGCCAAGCGCTTTTCGTCACTCTGCAAAATAAACTTCAAAAAAGCGTCAAAGTGCTTTTTTCTGTCATGTGTTTTGGAGTATTACGAAGACAGACCGCCGAAACCTGCAACACAGGTGGCGTCTTCCAAGACCCGTTTGTTTGCAGTCACTTGAATCTCCGCAGGTGAGAGATTCGGCGGCCACTTCGAGGCGCAGCACCGCTCAGGTATTGCGTCCACTGGCTCTGACAAAGGTGACCGAGTATGGATGATCACGGACGTAGCTCTTCTTCCAACCAGCCAATCCTTTATGTACTCGATACCAACGTACTGATTCACGATCCAAACGCGCTCCTCAACTTCGAAGAACACCACGTCGCCATTCCGATGACCGTGCTTGAAGAGCTGGACAAGCTCAAGAGTGGGCATCACAGCGTTGCCGCCGAATGCCGCCAGGCCATCCGGCTGATCGACAAAACCCTGGGCGATGCCTCCCCTGAGGATGTGGAACAGGGCGTGCCGATCCAGCGCGGCAAGGGCGGCCCGAAAGGTTTGCTGTCAATTCTGATGAGCAAACGCGCCGAGCCGAACATCATTCTGCCCGAGCACCTGAACGACAACAAAATCATCAACCAGTTGATCGATCTGCACACCCACGACCCGAAAAAACCGGTCGTGCTGGTCACCAAAGACATCAACATGCGCCTCAAGGCCCGCGCGTGCGGGATCGCGGCCGAGGACTACAGCACTGACCAACTGGTCGACGACGTCTCGCTGCTGCCCAACGGTTACCACAACATGACCGGCTCCTTCTGGGACCTGGTGAGCAAGGTCGAAACCCGTCAGGGCCACGGTCGCACCTGGCACCAGGTTAAGTTGATCGACAACCTGCCGGCGGTGCACATCAACGAGTTCATCATCGATGAGCAGGGCTTTGTCGGCTGGATCAAGGAGATCGAGAACGACCAACTGCTGATCCTCGACCTGCACCAGGAGCCGCTGCTGCATCAGGAAGCCTGGGGGCTCAAGCCTCGTGACATCTATCAGAGCCTGGCGCTGTTCGCCCTGCTCGACCCGGACATCCACCTGGTCAACCTGTCCGGCGCCGCCGGTTCCGGTAAAACCATCCTGGCCCTGGCCGCTGCCATCGAGCAGACCATGGTCAGCAAGCGCTATCGCCGTATCATCGCCACCCGCAGCGTGCAGGGCCTGGACCAGGAGATCGGCTTTTTGCCCGGTACCGAAGCGGAGAAAATGGAGCCTTGGCTGGGCGCCATCACTGACAACCTCGAAGCCTTGCACATGGATGACGAAAGCACACATGGCAGCGTCGACTACATCCTCAGCAAAGTGCCGTTGCAGTTCAAATCCCTCAACTACATTCGCGGTCGCAGCTTCCAGCAGAGCCTGATCCTGATCGACGAATGCCAGAACCTCACGCCACACCAGATGAAAACCATCATCACCCGTGCCGGCGCCGGTTCCAAAGTGGTGTGCCTGGGTAACCTGGCGCAGATCGACACCCCGTACCTGTCCGCCACCAGCTCCGGGCTGACCTACCTCACCGAGCGCTTCAAGGACTTCCCCAACGGCGTGCACATCACCCTGCAAGGGGTGCCCCGTTCGATTCTGGCCGAATACGCCGAATCGCATCTGTAACCCTCAACACAAAACCGGGCGGCCCTAAAGCCGCCCGGTTTTTTATGCCCCCCACAAATCCCCTGTGGGAGCGGGCTTGCTCGCG
>NZ_LYVP01000087.1 GCF_001984065.1 Pseudomonas sp. KK4 | reverse complement strand
TGCTCGCGATGGTCGTCAACGATGACACGGGAAACCTGACACCCCGCCCGGCATTCATCGCGAGCAAGCTCGCTCCTATAGAAAAGCTCTCAGCGCAGGCCCCCGCAAAAGAGCAGCCGATCGCCCCTCGATCACTCACTCCAGCACCCCGCTCGCGAAAGTATTAACACCATTTGACGCGTGTCCCATCGCCGACCCTCTACTAACGTGTGTCAGGAATGAAACGGTTCCGGGTCGTAGCAGTTTCGATTTCCGCATCAGTGGGTCACGTCATTGCTGCACGCCCTTCATGGATTGAAGTGGGTTAGCCACGAAAGGAGTTCCCCGTGGATGCAAGGTTTGCTGTTGCCCTCGTTTCTCGTTTGTCCCCTCTTTCCCTTGCTGTTCAGCTCAGTGTCGCCGGCCTGTTGTTCGGGGCGGTGAGCCCTGAGGCGCAGGCGACCTGTTCCACGGCGGGGTCGACTGTCACCTGTACCGGTGTGCCGAGCCTGCCGCTGTTTCTCAACAATTTCAGCAGCGCCACCAGCGGCCTGACGGTCAACGTCAACACCGGGGCGCAGATGAACGCGACCCTCGGTGGCCATGTGATGGACCTGACCGGGGCCAACATCACCCTGAACAACTCCGGCACCATTGACCCGGCGCTGCTGGGCTTGGTGTCGATATTAAGCGGCGGTGCGTTCATCGGGACCGGCGCCACCAGCACGGTCAGCATTCTCAACAACGCCAGCGGGATCATCCGTGGTACCGGGATGCTGCTCGGGCTCAACCTGACCAGCATCGACGGCCTGGGCATTGCCGTGAACAACGCCGCGGCCGGCACCACCAGCATCACCAACAACGGCACCATCACGTCTACCGGCCTGTCGGTGGGCGGCATCACTTTGGCGGACACGCCAGTGATCGGCGTCTACGGCGGCTCGCAGGTCAACATGACCAACAGCGCCACCGGTGTCATCAACGGCCGGATAGCCTTCGAGACCTCTGCGACGGGCAACACCTTCACCAACGCCGGCGCCATCACCGGCGGCGTGTCGATGGGGGCCGGGAGCACCAACACCTTCACTGCCGTGACTGGCTCTTCGGTTCAGGTCGGTGATGGCGTCCAGATCAGCGTGGGTCTGGGCGGGCTGATCAACATCAACCTGACCTTTGCCCCCACCGGCACGGTCGACGGTGGCTCGGGTGGCACCAACAGCCTGATCCTGCAGAACACGACCGGTGTCGGCGGCGGCACCGCAGGCGCGGGAACGGCGTCCAGCGCTACCTACGTCAACTTCAACAACCTGACCCTCAACAGCGGCACCTGGACCTTGCAGGGCCCGCTGGTCAGCGGCGCCACCACCCTCAATGGCGGTATCGCCCAATTCAACAACAACGCCACCTTCGGCAGCGGCGTGTTGACCTCCAATGGCGGGGCCATCCAGGCGAGCAACGCCGGTTTGAACATCAGCAACCTGATTTCGCTCGGCGCCGGCGGCATGACCGTGCAGGGCACCAACGCCACGACCCTGAGCGGTGTGATTTCCGGCAGCGGCGGCTTGACCAAGATCGGCAGCGGCCAGTTGAGCCTCAGTGCTGCCAACACTTACCTTGGCAACACCACGCTCAACGGCGGCACGGTGCAGTTGGGCAATAATCTGGCGCTGAGCACCGGCACCCTCAACTTCACCGGGGCGACCAGTCTGTCGGCGCCAGGCACCATCAACCTGAGCAATGCCATCAGCCTCGGTGGCACGATGACCACCACTGGTACGGGCGCCCTGACCCTCGGCGGCTTGATCAGCGGCAGCAGCGGTATCACCAAGACCGGCACCGGCAGCCTGATCCTCAGCGGCGCCAATACCGGCTACACCGGCACCACCACCCTGAGCGCCGGCAGCCTGCTGGTGACCAACAACAACTCTCTGGGCAGCGGTGCGCTGAACACCGCCGCCGGCACCAGCCTCGACAGCACCGCCAACGTGACCCTGGCCAACAACGTCGGGTTGACCGGCGCCCTGAATGTGCTCGGCAGCAATGCCCTGACCCTGGGCGGCGTTTTGTCCGGCACCGGCGGCATCACCAAAAGCGGCAGCGCCAGCCTGACCCTCACCGGCAATAACACCAACGCTGGTAACACCCTGCTCAACGCCGGCAGCCTGTTCGTGGGCAGCAACACCGCGCTCGGTACCGGCGCCTTGAACGCAGCGGCCGGCACCCTCCTGGATGCGACCACGGCCGTGACCCTGGCCAACGCTGTAGCGCTGGCGGGGGACATGACCATTGGCGGCACTCAGGCGCTGGGTCTTAGCGGCGTGGTCAGCGGCGCCGGCAACCTGATCAAGAACGGTACCGCGAACCTGACCCTCAGCGGCAACAACACCTTCACCGGCGGCACCGCGCTCAATGCCGGGACGCTGATCGTCGGCTCCAACACCGCGCTGGGCACCGGCGCCTTGACCACGGCCGCAGGCGCCACCCTCGACGCCAGCACCGCGGTAGCACTGACCAATGCGGTCAGCCTGGGCGGCAACCTGAACATCGGCGGCAGCGCCAACCTGACCCTGGGCGGCATCGTCAGTGGCAGTGGCGGATTGACCAAAAACGGCGCGGCCAACCTGATTCTCAATGGTGCCAATACCTTCCTCGGCGCCGTCGCCTTGAACGCCGGTACCCTCACAGCAGGCGCCAATGCTGCACTAGGCAGCGGCAACATCACCGTCGGCGGCGTGGCGACACTCGACAGCAATACCGCCGTGACCCTGAACAACAACATCATCCTCAACAACAGCCTGGGCATTGGCGGCAGCAGCGGCCTGACCCTGGGCGGTGCGATCAGCGGCACCAGCCAACTGGTCAAGAACGGCGCGGCCAACCTGACCCTCAACGGCACCAACAGCTACAGCGGCGGCACCACACTCAATGCCGGCAGCCTGACCGTCGGCAACGGCGCGGCATTGGGCACCGGTGCCTTGTCAGTGGAAGGGGCGGGCACCCTCAACAGCAGTTCGGCCGTCACCCTCAACAACAACATCATTCTCAACGCCAACCTCACCGCCGGCGGCGCCAACGCGCTGACCCTCGGCGGCGTGATCAGTGGCAGCAACGGTTTGATCAAGACCGGCGCATCGAGCCTGACCCTCAACGGCAACAACACCTACACCGGCACCACGTCGCTGAACGCCGGTTCGCTGATTGTCGGCTCAAATACCGCACTGGGTACTGGCTCGGTGAACGCGGCGAACGGCACGACACTCGATGCCAGTACGGCGGCAACACTGGCCAACAACGTCAACCTCGGCGGCACCGTGACTGTAGGCGGCAGCAATGCCCTGACCCTCGGCGGCGTGATTGCCGGCATCGGCGGGCTGGTCAAGAACGGCGCCGCCGACCTGACCCTCAATGGAGCCAACACTTACTTCGGCAACACCGCACTGAACGCCGGCAGGCTGATAGTCGGCAGTAACACCGCGTTGGGCAGCGGCACGCTGAACGCGGCGGCCGGTACCACCCTGGACGCCAACACCGCCGTCAGCCTGAACAACGCGGTGGCCCTGGCGGGCGCCTTGAGCATCGCCGGCACTGCCGACCTGACGCTGACCGGCCTGGTCAGCGGCGCCGGCAGCCTGGTGAAAAACGGCGCGGCCAACCTGATTCTCAACGCGGCCAACGGCTACCTCGGCGGCACCACCCTGAATGCGGGCACGTTGACCGTCGGCAACAGTTCGGCACTCGGCAGCGGTGCCTTGACCGTCGCTGGCGCGGCGACCCTGGACAGCAATTCGCCGCTGGTCAGCCTCAACAACAACGTCGCCTTGAATGCCGCACTGACCGTGGGCGGTACACAGAATCTGACCCTCGGCGGCGTTACCAGCGGCACCGGCCAATTGATCAAGGACGGCGCGGCCAACCTGACCCTCAACGGCAACAACACCTTCAGCGGCGGCACCACCCTCAACGCCGGCACCCTGACCCTGGGCAATGCCAATGGCCTGGGCAGTGGCGCCTTGACCGTCGGCGGCGCCGCGACGCTGGACAACAGCGCATCGTTCGGCATCGGCAATGCCATTACCTTGAACGCCGCACTGACCGTCGCTGGCAACAACGACCTGAGCCTCAACGGCATCATCGAGGGTGCCGGCAGCCTGACCAAAGATGGCCTGTCGGACCTGACCCTGGCCGGCAACAACACCTTCACCGGTGCGCTGAACATCGTCTCGGGCAGCGTCACCACCCTCAACACCAACGCACTGGGCAACACCGCGGGCGTCAACATCAACGCCGGTGCCGCGCTCAACCTGGGCAGCGATGCCAGCCTGGCCGCGCTGACCGGCAGCGGCAGTGTGCAGCTTACCGGCAGCAATACGCTGACCGTGGGCGGCGCGAGCAGCACCAGCACGTTTGATGGTGATCTCAGCGGCAGCGGCGGCCTGATCAAAGTCGGTACCGGCACCCTGAACCTGACCGGCATCAACGGCATCACCGGCAACACTGCGATCAATGGCGGCGTCCTCAACCTGACCGGTTCGCTGGCCAGTACGCAGGTCAACGTCAACACCGGCGGTACCCTGACCGGCACCGGCTCGGCGATTGGCTCCGTAAACGTCAACAACGGCGGTCATCTGGCGTTGTCGTCGGGCAACCAACTGTCGGCCGGCGCGCTGACCCTCGCCGCCGGCAGTAACGTCGATGTGGCGTTGGGGACACCTTCGACCACGTCACTGATGAACGTCGGCGGCAACCTCACCCTCGACGGCAATCTCAACGTCACCGATGCCGGCGGCTTCGGCGTCGGTGTCTACCGCCTGTTCAACTACACCGGCGCCCTGACCAACCTGGGCCTGGACGTCGCCAGCGTGCCGGTCGGTTACGGCCTGGGCGATCTGCTGGTGCAAACCGGCGTGGCCAATCAGATCAACATTCAAGTGTCGGCACCGAACGCCAACATCCGCTACTGGGACGGCAGCCAGACCATTGCCAACGGCGTGGTCGATGGCGGCAGCGGTACCTGGAACGCGGTGGGTACCAACTGGACCGATGCCAACGGCCTGGTCAACCAGCCGTGGGCCGGCGACTTCGCGGTGTTCCAGGGCGCCGCCGGCACTGTGACGGTCAATGGCACCCAGCTGTTCACCGGCATGCAGTTCCTCACCGACGGCTACAACCTGGTCAATGGCACAGCGGGGCAACTGACGGCGGTCAACGGCACCGGCGGCACCACGGCAGTACGGGTCGATCCGGGCGTGACCGGCACCCTTGGCGTCAACATCGACGGCAGCGGCATTCTCAATAAACTCGACAGCGGCACCCTGGTGCTCAACGGCGCCAATACCTACAGCGGCGGCACGCAACTGGACGGCGGCAAGCTTGTCGTCGGCAGCAATACGGCGTTGGGCAGCGGTACGCTGACTGCCAATGCCGGCACGCAACTGGACAGCAATACCGCGGTGACACTCGGCAACGCCGCAATCCTCAATGGCAACCTGACTGTGGTCGGCAGCAATGCGCTGACCCTCAACGGCGTGATCGGCGGCACCGGTGGCTTGATCAAGAACGGCGCGGCCAACCTGACCCTTGGCGGCAACAACGCTTTCCTTGGCCCGGTTGCACTGAACGCCGGCGGCCTGATCCTGGCGTCGAACTCGGCGCTGGGCTCCGGCACGCTGAACGCGGCGGGCGGGACCACGCTGGATGCGAGCACTCAGGTGGCGGTGAACAACGCGGTGAACCTGGCCGGCAACCTCGGCGTCGGCGGCTCGGCAGACCTGACCCTGGCCGGCACCGTCAACGGTGCCGGCAGCCTGACCAAGAACGGCGCGGCCGACCTGACCCTGAGCGGCAACAACAACTTCCTCGGTGGCATCAACCTGAATGCGGGCAGCCTGACCGCCGGCAGCAACTCGGCGCTGGGCCTGGGCAACCTCACCGTGGCCGGCGCGTCGGCGCTGGACAGTAACGGCGCGATCAGCCTGGGCAACAACGTGGTGCTCAACGCCAACCTGAGCAACACCGGCAGCAACGACCTGACCCTGGCGGGTGTGGTCAGCGGTGCGGGCGGGTTGATCAAGAACGGCGCCTCGAACCTGACCCTCAATGGCATCAACACCTTCACCGGTGGCACCACCCTCAACGCCGGTACGCTGACCCTCGGCACGGGCGACTCACTGGGTTCCGGCGCACTGACGGTGGCGGGCGCGTCGACCCTCGACAACAGCTCGCCGCTGGTGCTGGCCAACGATGTCAACGTCAATGCCAACCTGAGCCTGGCCGGCAACAACAACCTGACCCTTGGCGGTGTGATCGACGGCGCCGGCACCCTGACCAAGGCGGGTCTGGCCGACGTGACCCTGGCTGGCAACAACAGCTTCAGCGGCACCTTCGATGTGCAGTCCGGCAGCCTCACCACCCTGAGCACCGGGGCACTGGGCAACAACGCGACGGTCAATCTCGCCGGCGGCTCGGCGCTCAACCTCGGCGCCTCGGGCAGCCTGGCCAGCCTCACAGGCAGCGGCACCGCGCTGGTCGGAACCGGTAATACGCTGAGCCTGGGCGGTAACAACGTCAGCAGCACCTTTGCCGGCGTCCTCAGCGGTGACGGCGGACTGACCAAACTCGGCACCGGTACCCTGACCCTGAGCGGCCTCAGCGACCTGACCGGCGACACCAACGTCAATGCCGGCACCCTGCAGGTCGACGGTTCGCTGGCCAGCGCCAATGTGCTGGTCAACAGCGGCGGCACCCTCGGTGGCAGCGGCACCTTGACCGGCGCGGTGACGGTGGCCGATGGCGGTCATCTGGCGGGCGTGACCGGTAGTACCCTGTCGGTGGATTCACTGGTGCTCAATGGCAATTCCAACTTCGATGTGGGCCTCGGCACACCGGTGTCCGGTGGCGGCAACGCACTGATCAACGTCGGCGGCAACCTGACCCTCGACGGCACCCTCAATGTCAGCGATATCGGCGGCTTCGGCAGCGGCGTGTATCGCCTGATCGACTACACCGGCGGCCTGACCGACAACGGCATGCTGATTGGCACGGTGCCGGGCAGCGTCACCCCCGGCGATCTGCAACTGCAAACCGCGCTGGCCAATCAGATCAACCTGCTGGTCACCGCACCGGGCGTCACCGTGCAGTTCTGGGACGGCAATCAACTGGTGGCCAACGGTTCGGTGGAGGGTGGCAGCGGTACCTGGGGCACCGGCACCACCAACTGGACCGACGTCAACGGCACCACCAATCAGGGCTGGACCAACAACTTCGCGGTGTTCCAGGGCGCGGCGGGCACCGTCACGGTCAATGGCGCGCAGACCATCACCGGCCTGCAGTTCGTCACCGATGGCTACAGCTTGCAGGATGGCACCGCAGGTTCGCTGAACCTGGTCAACGGTTCGATGGGCAACGCCTCGGTGCGGGTCGACCCGAACGCCACCGCCACCCTCGGCGTGGCGCTCAATGGCGCCGGTACCCTTGGTAAATACGATACCGGCACCCTGGTGCTCAACGCGGCCAACGGCTACACCGGCGGCACCGCGCTCAATGGCGGCAAACTGGTGGTCGGCAATAACGCTGCCCTCGGCACCGGCGTATTGACGGCCGCCAACGGCACGGCGCTGGACAGCAACACCGCCGTGAGCCTGGCCAACGATGTGGTGCTCACCGGTGGATTGAACGTCGCCGGCTCTAACGCCCTGACCCTCGACGGCGATGTGAGCGGTGCGGGCAGCCTGATCAAGACCGGCGCTTCGAGCCTGACCCTCAACGGCAACAACAGCTACAGCGGCGGCACCCAGCTCAACGGCGGGACGCTGATCCTGGGCAACAACAGTGCGATCAGCAGTGGTGCGTTGAGTGTGCTGGGCAACGGCACCCTCGACAGCACCTCTGCGCTGCAACTGGCCAACGCCATCAACCTTGGCGCGCAACTGACCCTGGCCGGCAATCATGACACCACCCTGATCGGCGCCATTGCCGGCACCGGCAGCCTGGTGAAAAACGGCAACGGCGATCTGCTGCTCAGCGGTGCCAACACCTACAGCGGTGGCACCACACTGAACGGCGGCAGCACCCAGGGCGACACCAGCAGCCTGCAAGGGGCGATCGTCAACAACGCGGCGCTGACCTTCGCGCAGAACAGCGACGGCACTTACACCGGCAACCTGACCGGCGCCGGCACCCTGAGCAAAACCGGCACCGGCGAGTTGCTGCTGGCCGGCAACAACGGGTTCACCGGCAATACCGATGTGCAGGCGGGGACCCTGCGGGTCAACGGCGTGCTCAACAGTGCCAACGTCAATGTCGCCAGCGGGGCGCGGATCGGCGGCAGCGGCACCCTCGGCGGCGCGGTCCAACTGGCCAGCGGCGCGACGCTGGTCGGTGGCGGCGCTGCATCACCGTTGTCGGTCGGTTCGCTGGCGTTGTCGTCGGGCACCAACCTGGACTTCAGCCTCGGCTCGGCCGCCAGTTCCACCACGGTGGTGAACGTGGCCGGCAACCTGACCCTGGACGGTACGCTCAACATCAGCAACGCCGGCGGCTTCGGCACCGGGGTCTATCAACTGTTCCGCTACGGCGGCAGCCTGACCGACAACGGTCTGGTCTATGGCAGCCTGCCGGTGTCGGCGGCGAACCTGACTCTGCAAACCGCGCTGGCCAACCAGATCAACCTGCTGGTGCAAGGCACGCCGGGCGAAGTGCAGTTCTG
The DNA here is from genome assembly GCF_001984065.1 of Pseudomonas sp. KK4. Taxonomy (GTDB): domain Bacteria; phylum Pseudomonadota; class Gammaproteobacteria; order Pseudomonadales; family Pseudomonadaceae; genus Aquipseudomonas. Next base: position 13,314 of record NZ_LYVP01000087.1, on the reverse strand, counting down.
GAATGGCGGCAACCCCAATCCTGACGGCTCCATCGACGGTGGTAGCGGCGTCTGGGGGCCAGGCACCGTCTGGACTGACCCCACCGGCACCCAGGCGCTGGCGTCCAATGGCCAGTTCGCGGTGTTCGGCGGGCAGGGCGGCACGGTCACGGTGGTGGGCAACCAGAACTTCACCGGCCTGCAATTTCTCGACAACGGCTACAGCCTGGTACCGGGCAGCGGTGGCAGCCTGACCCCGGTCAACGGTGTGGGCGGCAGCCTGGCGCCAGTGCGGGTCAACGCCGGCGTCACTACGCAAATCGCCGTACCGCTGGTGGGCAGTGGCGGCATCGAAAAGCTTGACTCCGGCACCCTGATCCTCAGCGGCGCCAATACCTACAGCGGTGGCACCACGGTCAGCGGCGGTACGCTGGTCGGCAACACCACCAGCCTGCAGGGCAACATCCTGGACAACGCCTTGCTGGTGTTCCAGCAAAACGTCGATGGCCCATTCAACGGTGTGCTCAGCGGCACCGGCAACCTGGCCAAACGCGGCGCCGGGACCTTATTGCTGACCGGCAACCAGCCGTTCAGTGGTGCGGTGTCGGTGGATCAGGGGCTGTTGCAGGTCGGCACTCGCGCCGCTCTCGCGTCCCTTGGCGGCCAGGTGACGGTGGCCAATGGCGCTGGCCTGAGCGGTAACGGCAGCGTCGGTTCGCTGCTCAACCACGGTGTGGTGATATCGGGCGCCGAAGCGGGCAACCTGAGCGTGGCCGGTAATCTCACCAACGCGGCCGATGGTCTGCTGGCGCTGACGGTCAGCTCGCCAAACGCCACGCCACTGGTGGTCGGCGGTACCGCCACCCTGGGCGGCGGGCTGCAAGTGAACAGCCTGGCGCCGTTCACCGGCAGCGCCGTGTATTCGCTGATCACCGCCGGCGGTGGCATCACGGGCACCTTCAGCAGCACCAACCTGCCATCGCTGGCGTTCTACGACACGGCGCTGCAGTACGGCACCAACCAGGTGTCGCTGGCGGTGAACCGCAACGGCACGTCGTTCGTCGACGTCGCGGCCACCGGCAACCAGGCCGGCACCGCAGCGGCCTTGGCCAGCAACGGTCCGGCCGGTGCGCCACTGCGCCGGGAAATCCTGGGCCTCAGCGTGGCGGGGGCCCAGGCGGCGTTCGACAGCCTGTCCGGGGAGATTCACGCCAGTACTGCCAGCGCGATCCTGGAGGACTCGCGCTACATCCGCGACGCGGTCAACGATCGCATGCGCCAACCGTCCTGCAGCGGTCCGGACGATCCTCGCCGGGCCCTGGCGCCAAGCGACAACCAGTTGAGCAGCAACGGTTGCCACGGCGAAATGGTCGGTTGGGCCCGTGCACTGGGCGCCTGGGGCGAATCCGATGGTGACAGCAACAGCGCCAGACTCGATCGCAACCTCAGCGGTTTCATGCTCGGCACCGACAAGCAACTGGACGATCAATGGCGCGTGGGCATGGCCGCTGGCTACACCCGTAGCGACATCGACGCCCATGACCGTCGTTCCGACGCGACGGTCGAAAGCTACCACTTGGCGGCCTACCTCAACTCGCAGTTCGATGCCCTGGCGGTACGCCTCGGCGCGGCCTACAGCTGGCACGACATCGAAAGCAAACGCAACGTCAGCGTCGGCAACTACAACGACCGTCTGAAGGCTCACTACGACGCTCGCAGCGCCCAGGTGTTCGGTGAAGTCGGCTACACCCTGCAAGCGGCCGGCGTTGCCCTGGAACCGTTCGCCGGCCTGGCCTATGTCAACTACGACAGCGACACCGCCCACGAAAAAGGCGGGATAGGGCGGCTGGACGCCGATGCCGATCAGGACATCACCTTCTCCACCCTGGGCCTGCGTGCCGGCAAGGTGATCACCCTGGACAACGGCGGGCAATTCACCCCACGGGCCGCCATCGGCTGGCGCCATGCCTTCGGTGACACCAAACCCGACGCCGACCTGACCTTCGTCGACGGCGGTGCCTCGTTCAGCACCCAAGGCGTACCGATCGCCCAAGACAGCGCCCTGCTCGAAGCCGGCGTCGACTTCCAGATCAGCCCGACCGGCAAACTGGGGATCGGTTACTCGGGACAGGTGTCGAGCAAAAACGAAGACCATGCGATGACGATCAGCTTCAGCCTGGGTTTTTGAGATTGCTTGCAGCTCTTTGACCGCCCGCAAGGGCGGTTTTTTTTCGGGCAAAAAAAGGTCGACGTGTCTCCTGTAGGAGCGAGCATGCTCGCGATGAACGTCCGGGCGACGCGGGCAATCAGACAGCCAGCGTCATCGTTGACGACCCTCGCGAGCAAGCTCGGCTCCTACACAGCCATGGCGCAGTGACCGTCAGCACATCATTGACTGATCCACCGCTTTCGCGAGCAAGCCCGCTCCCACAGTGGGCGAGGGTCCTCTGATAGAATCGCCGGCATTGAACCTGCCGAGGTACCCCCGATGAGCGAACCCATCCGCCTGACCCAATACAGCCATGGCGCTGGCTGCGGTTGCAAGATTTCCCCCCAGGTGCTGGAAGTGATTCTGGCCGGCAGCGGGGCGCAGAATCTGGACCCCAAACTGTGGGTCGGCAACGCCTCGCGCGATGACGCGGCGGTCTATGAGATCGATGCCGAGCGTGGCGTGGTCTCGACCACTGACTTTTTCATGCCGATCGTCGACGATCCCTACGACTTCGGCCGCATTGCCGCCACCAATGCCATCAGCGACATCTACGCCATGGGCGGCGATCCGCTGATGGCGATCGCGATCCTCGGCTGGCCGGTCAACGTGCTGGCGCCGGAGATCGCCCGCGAAGTGATCCGCGGCGGTCGGGCGGTGTGCGACGAGGCGGGCATCCCCCTGGCGGGCGGGCACTCCATCGACGCGCCGGAGCCGATTTTTGGCCTGGCCGTGACCGGGCTGGTAGAAAAACGCCACATGAAGCGTAACGACACCGCCACCGCCGGATGCCTGCTGTACCTGACCAAACCCCTGGGCATCGGCATCCTCACCACCGCCGAGAAGAAGGGCAAGTTGCGCAACGCCGACATCGGCCTGGCCCGCGACTGGATGTGCACCCTGAACAAATCCGGCAGCCGCTTCGGCAAACTGGCCGGCGTGACGGCGATGACCGACGTCACCGGTTTCGGCCTGCTGGGGCATCTGGTGGAGATGGCCGATGGCAGTCAGCTCACCGCGCGCATTCAGTACGACCGGGTACCGCGTCTGGAAGGTGTCGAGTATTACCTCGAACAGGGCTGCATCCCGGGCGGGACCCTGCGCAATTACGACAGCTACGCCAGCAAGCTCGGGCGTCTGCAGGAACTGCACAAACGCGTGCTGTGCGACCCACAGACCAGCGGTGGCCTATTGATCGCGGTCACCCCCGAAGGCAACGACGAATTCCTCGCCGTGGCCACGCAACTGGGGCTGAGCCTTGAACCGATCGGCGAACTGGTGGAGCGACAGAGCCACGCGGTCGAGGTGGCTTGATGGCTGTCGACTGCACCGATTACCGCGACATCTTCCTCAACGACCGGCCGATGATGGATGCCCGCGCGCCGATCGAGTTTGCCAAGGGCGCGTTCCCCGGCGTGATCAACCTGCCGCTGATGAACGATCACGAACGGCAACGCATCGGCACCTGCTACAAACAGCAAGGCCAGCAAGCGGCCATCGAACTGGGGCATCAACTGGTGTCTGGCGCGGTCAAGGCCGAGCGCCTGCAGGCCTGGGCGGATTTCGCCCGGGCGCATCCCGATGGGCTTTTGTACTGTTTTCGCGGCGGCTTGCGTTCGCAGATCGTCCAGCAGTGGCTCAAGACCGAGGCGGGCATCGACTATCCGCGGGTTGGCGGTGGGTATAAGGCCTTGCGCCATTTCCTGCTGGAGACCCTCGACCAGGCCGTGACCCAGTGCGATTTCGTGCTGTTGGGCGGCATGACCGGCACCGGCAAGACCGAGGTGCTGACGCAACTGAGCAATGGCCTGGACCTTGAAGGCCACGCCAATCATCGCGGCTCCAGCTTCGGCAAGCGCGCCACCGGCCAACCGTCCAACATCGATTTCGAGAACCGCCTGGCGGTGGACTTGCTGAAGAAGCGCGACCACGGCATCGAGCAGTTCGTGCTCGAAGACGAAAGCCGTGCGATCGGCAGTTGCGCGCTGCCGTTGCCGCTGTATCAGGGCATGCAGCAGTTTCCGATGGTCTGGCTCGAAGACAGCCTGGAGGGACGGGTCGAGCGGATCCTGCGCGATTACGTGGTGGACCTGTGTGCCGAATTCATCCAGGTCCATGGCGATGAAGGCTTTGCTCTGTTCAGCGAGCGCATGCTGGCGAGTCTGGACAACGTGCACAAACGCCTGGGTGGCGAGCGGCATCGGCGGTTGATGCTGTTGATGGACGATGCGTTGGCGGAGCAGGGGCGTAGCGGCGCGGTGGATCTGCACCGGGGCTGGATTGAGGGGTTGCTGGTGGAGTATTACGATCCGATGTATGCGTTTCAGCGCGAGAAGAAGGGTACGCGGATCGAGTTTGCGGGGGAGCGTGGGGCGGTTATTGAGTACTTGCGGGATCGGGTGAATCTGCGAGGTTGAGGGTGGTTTTGCAGGCCTCTTCGCGAGCAAGCCCGCTCCCACACTCGATCCTGGGTGAACGCATTATTGGCGTCTCACAGAGATCCAGTGTGGGAGCGGGCTTGCTCGCGAAAAGGCCCGGACAGGCGCCGCATCACTCAGGTCGGGCAAGTCTCCAGCCCATTGTCCAGCCCCTGCTTGTAGCTGTGGCTGACAAGGCTGGCCTTGCCGTTGTGCCAGGTCAGGGTCAGGACGAACAACGAGTCGTAGTCGTTCGATTCCCAATCCTGGGTGATCTTCTGCTTCTTGCCGACGGCTTCCCCGGCCACCTTGTTGATCAACTCCGGCAGGTACCCATGGGACCAGGCGGTGTAGATCACCGAGTTGTGGTACTTGTCGTGCAGCAGTTCATCGGCCAGGTCGCTGGTGTCGTTGGCCGAAAAATTGATGTTCACCGGCAGGCCGAGCTTGATTGCGCTGGGGCTGATGGTCATCAGGGGGCGGATGTAGCTGTAGGAATTGTCCAGCTCGCCTTCCTCGACGTTTCGGGTCGGGTTGGCGGCAAACACGTAGTCGGCCTTGCCGAATTTCTCCGGCAGCAGGGTCGCCAGGTCGATCGCGCGGTTCAGGCCCTGGCAATTGAGCTGGCCCAGTCCCCCGGCCGGTTTTTCCGCGTGGCGCAAGAACACCAGGGTCTGGGTGCCATCGACGGGTTGGGCACGACTTTCCCGGGACTCGAGCAACAGGAACAACGCGCCGAACGCCAGCACGGCGGGCAGGAAAATGTAGGCGCGATGTTTAAAGCGGTTGGCGAGTTTCAGAAAATTCGTCATGGAAAAAAGGGTTCTTCAGCTTATTGGTTAAGGCTGACAAACCTTTACACCGCGAATTTCCCGCATCGGGTGTTTTCCATGTCGTGAAGCCAGTCCGTTTTCAAAGGGGCAGTGCTCAGAGTCCTCTGAAGCCCGTTTGGTTCGATTCCGGCCGTGGGGCGCAGCAATGTACCGGTAACCTTAAACGGGTTGGTGTAAAGGTTATCGACAGGATGTTGCGATTTGATGGACAGGCTACACGGCCAGTGCCAACAGGCGTTGTCATCTCTTTTGATCTTCACCATCAGCAAGAATGATGGCCCCAGGCGTGGCGCCCCGCCTGATCTGCATTATGATCGACGTTCTCAATTGCCCGTGGACGTTGCCCATGACCGATTTGTCTGCATTCCCCATCACCCAGAAGTGGCCGGCCCAGTACCCGGAGTGGATTCAGCTGTATTCCCTGCCGACCCCCAACGGCGTCAAGGTCTCGATCATGCTCGAAGAGATCGGCCTGCCCTATGAGCCGCATCGCGTGGGGTTCGACACCAACGACCAGATGTCCCCCGAATTCCTGTCCCTGAGCCCCAACAACAAGATCCCGGCGATCCTCGACCCCCACGGTCCGGGCGATCAGCCGCTGCCGTTGTTCGAGTCCGGGGCGATCCTGATCTACCTGGCCGACAAGAGCGGGCAACTGCTGCCCCAGGACGCCGCCGCGCGCTATGAAACCATCCAGTGGCTGATGTTCCAGATGGGCGGGATCGGCCCGATGTTCGGCCAGCTTGGCTTCTTCAACAAATTCGCCGGCAAGGATTACGAAGACAAGCGTCCCCGTGATCGCTACGTCGAGGAAAGCAAACGCCTGCTCGGCGTGCTGGACAAACGCCTGCAAGGCCGCGAATGGGTCATGGGCGATCGCTACACCATCGCCGACATCGCGATTTTCCCATGGGTGCGCAACCTGATCGGTTTCTATGAGGCGGGCGACCTGGTGGGTATCCAGAATTTCCCGAACGTCACCCGGGTGCTGGAACGCTTCCTGGCGCGGCCGGCGGTGCAGCGCGGGCTGGAAATCCCCAAACCCGTCACCAACTGATCCACCACTTACCCTGTGGGAGCGGGCTTGCTCGCGAAAGCGGTGTGTCAGTCAACCCTGTGCCGGCTGACCCACCGCTTTCGCGAGCAAGCCCGCTCCCACAGGGTTTCGCGTTTGTCCCGTTTAACGATTTTTCAGGAATACCCATGTCCAGCCAGTTCCCCGAAGCACGTCCCCGCCGTCTGCGCCGCAATGCGAGCCTGCGCAGTCTGTTCCAGGAAACCGAATTCAGTCTGAACGACCTGGTGCTGCCGATTTTCGTCGAAGAGGGCATCGACGATTTCGTACCGATCAAGAGCATGCCCGGGGTGATGCGCATTCCGGAGAAGAAGCTGGCCGGCGAGATCGAGCGCTACGCCCGGGCCGGGATCAAGTCGGTGATGACCTTCGGCGTGTCCCACCACCTGGACAGCACCGGCAGCGACACCTGGAACGACAACGGCCTGGTGTCGCGCATGTCGCGCATCGCCAAGGAAGCCGTGCCGGAGATGATCGTCATGTCCGACACCTGCTTTTGCGAGTACACCGACCACGGCCATTGCGGCGTGCTGCACAACCACGAAGTGGATAACGACCAGACCCTAATCAACCTCGGCAGGCAAGCGGTGGCCGCGGCCCGCGCCGGCGCCGATGTGATCGCGCCGTCGGCGGCCATGGACGGGCAGGTCCAGGCGATTCGCCGGGCGCTGGATCAGGCCGGTTTCACCCAGACCGCGATCATGGCCTATTCCACCAAGTTCGCTTCGGCGCTCTATGGCCCGTTCCGCGAAGCCGGCGGCAGTGCGCTCAAGGGCGACCGCAAGAGCTATCAGATGAACCCGATGAACCGCCGCGAAGCGGTGCGTGAGTCATTGCTGGACGAACAGGAAGGCGCCGATGCGCTGATGGTCAAGCCGGCGGGTGCCTACCTGGACATCATCCGCGACATCCGCGAAGCCTCGCGCCTGCCGCTGTCGGCGTATCAGGTCAGCGGCGAGTACGCGATGATCAAATTCGCCGCCCAGGCCGGTGCCATCGATGAAGACCGCGTGGTGCGCGAAAGCCTCGGCGCGATCAAGCGGGCGGGGGCGGATCTGATCTTTACCTACTTTGCGATGGACCTGGCGCTGGCCGGGATCTGAATCCAGCGTGGCCCCCCTGTGTGTGCTCAGGATTTGTTGAAAAACGGCCGAATCCCCTGATCGCGAAAATACCGCTCGATCACCTTCGGGTCCGAACTGTCATCGGCAATCGCCACATAACTATCGGGCCGCAACAGGTAGAAGCCGTTACGCGCCAACCCCGCCGTTTCGAACGCCGGCCGCCAGTCGAACACCTGCAGCGGCAGATGGTGTTCGTTGCACCAGGCGATCATCTCGTCGCTGGTGTCGCCGTACACATGCACCTGCCAGACCGGACACTTGAGCGATTCGAAATTGTCGCCCTCGCCATCGTGTGCCCAGGGCAAGCGGTCGCCGCCGTGCACATGGCCGGCAACGCCGGTGCTCAAGGGCATGCCACGGTAGTTGACGGTGATCTGCGAGACCGTGCGGAACAGGAACTCCCGGGACATTTCGAACGAGGCCATTTTCGGCAAGAGGAACGGTGCCACCCGGGTGCGCAGCAGGTCGGCCAGACGCCCTTCGGCGGTGGCGAAGGTAAAGACCCGGTCGGTGGTGGCCACCAGTTTGCGGGCGAAGGCCATGCGCTCGGTTTCGTAACTGGCGAGCAGTTGCGCCTCGGCGCCGCCGCTCAAGACCGCCGCCAGCTTCCAGGCCAGGTTGATCGCATCGCCGATCCCGGTGTTCATGCCCTGGCCACCGGCGGGGCTGTGCACGTGGGCGGCGTCGCCCAGCAGGAAGGCCCGGCCGGTGCGAAAGTGATCGGCCACGCGATGATGCACGCGATAGGTGGAGAACCAGTTCACCTGCTCGATCTTCACCTGCATGTTGTCAATGGCATGGCTGCTGACGTCCTCAAAGCGCAGGGTTTCGGCCCGCTCGGCGCGTTCATCGCGCACCGTGCCGATCAGGCGCGCCCGACCTTGAGCGTCCAGCGGGAACACGGCCAGGAAGTCCGCTTCGTCGAGGTCCACGTGCAGCTCGCCGTCGGACGCCGGCCCGCTGGCCTGCACATCGGCGACATAGAAAATCTGCTGGTAAGTGCCGCCTGGAAATTCGGTATCCAGGGCCTTGCGCACCATCGAACGGGCGCCGTCACACCCGGCCAGGTAACAGGCCTGACAGGTTTCCTGCTGACCGTCCGGCAGGCGCAAGGTGGCGGTGATGCCATCGCCGGTTTCCTCGAAACCCAGCAGCTCAGTGTTGCGCTCCACCGTAATACCGAAGGTTTCGAGCCGATCGATCAGCAGCCGTTCGTGGGCGTCCTGAGGAAATATTTGCATGAACGCGTAGGGTGTCAGGCCCTCGCCGACACGGTCCAGGGGCAAGCGTGACACGGGTTTGCCCTTGACCCAGAAATTGGCCGCCGCCACGCAATGGCCGTTGTCGATGATGGCGTCGGCAAGGTCCAGCTGGCGATACAACTCCAGGGTGCGCGCCTGCACAGCCACCGCCCGCGAGGTGGTGCCGGCGGCCGACGTCTTGTCGATGATCCGCACGCGGATCCCCAGTTTGCTCAACCACAGCGCCAGCACCAGCCCGGTGGGGCCGGCGCCTGTGATCAACACGTCGCTGCGATGCATGGCCCGTCCTCCTTGTTGTGTAGGGCAAGTATGGTCCAAACGCGAAACCCTGTAGGAGCGAGCTTGCTCGCGATGGACGTCAACGATCGCCCGTACTTCCTGAAACCCCATGCCGTGTATTCAGGTTCAACGACGGCTGCGCAGCCGGACCCAGCCGCGCAGGCTCGGCAGCTGCTACAAATGAACATTGGCGGGCCGGGCACGGTCATAGCCATCAACCTGCCATCGGCCTTATGGTTGACCCGGCGCATCGAATGACCAGGAGCCCCATGCAAGCCCATCGATTGATCATGAGCATCGCCGCGTTGCTGGTGCTGGCCGGTTGCGGCACTCAGCGGCCCCAGGAACCTGCGCCTCGCAGCCCGGCCGAGGTCAAGGCTGACATTCTGCGGCTGCTGCCGGCCAGCGCTGTCGATCGTCAGGGCTGGGCCACGGATATCCAGGTCGCCTTCACGGCGCAGAACATTGCGCCGACCCGGCAGAACCTGTGTTCGGTGCTGGCCGTCACCGAGCAGGAGTCGACTTTCCAGGCCGATCCAACGGTGCCGGGGCTGGGCAAGATCGCCCGTGACGAAATCGACCGCCGCGCAGCCAAGGCGCACATCCCCAGTCTGTTGGTCAGTGGCGCGCTGCGGGTCAGTTCACCCAACGGCAAGACCTACAGCGAGCGCTTGAATGCCGCCCGCAGCGAAAAGGAACTGAGCGCGATATTCGACGACTTCATCGGCATGGTGCCCATGGGCCAGACGCTGTTTGGCGGCTTCAACCCGGTGCACACCGGCGGGCCGATGCAGGTCAGCATCGAATTCGCCGAGAAACAGGCCAAGGGCTACCCCTACCCGGTGGACGGCTCGATTCGCCGTGAGGTGTTCAGCCGTCGGGGCGGTCTGTATTTCGGCATCGCGCATCTGTTGGGTTACCCGGTGAGCTATCCGCAGCCGCTGTACCGTTTTGCCGATTTCAACGCCGGTTGGTACGCCAGCCGCAACGCCGCGTTCCAGAACGCGGTGAGTCGTGCTTCGGGGATCTCGCTGGCGCTGGATGGCGATCTGGTGCGCTACGACTCGATCATGCCCGGCAGCACGGAGCTGGCGGTGCGCACCCTGGGCAAGCAGTTGGGCATGCGTAACCCGACGATCCGCAGTCAACTGGAGCAAGGCAACACCTTGGCGTTCGAGAGCAGTGAGCTCTATAAGCGGGTTTTTGCAATGGCCGACAAGGCTGAGGGTCGGGCATTGCCCCGTGCGGTTTTGCCGGGGATCGTGCTGCAAAGCCCGAAAATCACCCGCAAGCTGACCACGGCGTGGTTCGCCAAGCGGGTGGATGAGCGGTATCAGCGGTGCATGGCGCGGGCGGATTGAGGTCAACACACCACACTCCCCAATAGAGACTGCCGGGCGCAGCGAGGCTGCGATCATCTGATTGTCAGAGCACTTTCACCGCGCGCCCGATGAACTGGATCGGCCCGGTCGGCTTGCCGATCGGTGAGCCCGTGGTGTTTTCCAGGGTCAATTCGAATAACTGGTTCGGTTCCAGTGGCGGCAGCTTGTCCAGCGCCACCTTCAGGGTTTGCCCGGGTTTGACCAGGCCCAGGGACACCGGACCTTGCCAGCCTTCAGCCTTGGTCCAGAACTCCAGTGCCTTGTCTGCCGGCACTTCAACCACCCCCAGCGGGATCAGCTGGATTTCCCTCGGATCACTGGCCTGAATCACCCAGCCCGGCGCCTTGTCCTGCGGCGCGACCAGCACCACCAGATAAGTGGGTTTGACTGTGGTCTGGGTCAGCAGCAGCGCGCCGAGCAACAAGGTTGCCGCTAGCCCGGCACCGGCCAGTCCGCGCCACATTGACAAGCGATCCCACCAATGGGTGGGTTGCTCGGCAACCGGCGTCGGTTGCCGGCGGCCCAAGGCGTTCATGCTGCGTTCGATGCGCAGCCACAAATGCGTCGAAGGGGTTTGGGGTGCAGCCAGATCCGTCAGGCCCAGCAAGCGACGCTCCCAGCTATCCACCGCGGCACGCAGCTCATTATCGGTGAGCAGGCGTTGCTCAACCTCGGCGCGCTGTTGGGCCGAGAGGGTGCCCAATACATATTCGCTGGCCAGTTCATCCCGTGCCTGCGCAGTGTCGTCGGTCGGTCCGGTGATCATCCCATGCACTCCCGCAATGCCGTCAGGCTCCGCTTGATCCAGGCTTTGACGGTGCCCAGCGGGGTGCCGAGTTTGTGTGAAATCTGTGCGTGGCTATAACCGTCGACATAGGCGTGCACGATGCAACTGCGCCGCGCCGGTTCAAGTTGCTCCAGGCACCGATGAATACGCGCCGAATGTTCCTGGCTATCGGTGATCTCCATGTCGGCCACACGTTCGACATCGTCTTGAGTCTCGCGCTGGTGATCACGCAGGTAGTTGAGCGCCAGATGCCGGGTCACGCTGAACATCCAGCCCCGCGCCGAACCCCGTGCCGGATCGAACCCCCCGGCACCGATCCATATTTTCAGGAACGCATCGTGGACGATGTCCTCGGCCAGCGCTGTATCGCGAACCAGGCGCTTGGCCACCCCCAACAGCCGCGGGCTTTCCTGCACGTACAAATCGCGCAGTGCCTGGCGCTCGCCGCGAGCGCAGGCGGCCAATTGGTGTTCGTAGTCGAAGAGGGTTTCGGGCAGGGACACAGTTCTCGGCCGGCAAATAGGGTCGAATGCAATCTAGCAAACAAACCGTCTTCCCGTGGCAACAAGACTGCGGCCACGGGAAAAACGGTCACATGGCAGGCCTTAGCTCGCCGACCAGAAAATGTAATCGGCCTGGTACTTCACCACTTCCTGCTTGCCTTTGTTGGCCGTGGTGCATTCGGTGCCTGGCGCGACGCCGCCCTTGAGGGCCACACGCTGGATGTAACTTACGCCGCTCATCGCACCTTTGCCTTCGGCCGGGTTGGCCTTGACCAACTGGTAGGGCAGATTGCCCGGGCTTGAGGGGGCCACTGCCAATTGAGTGCCCGTGACTTTCGAACCGTCCCTGGCTTGCCAGGTGGCCGGTGGTCCGAAATACGTGCCGACCTGTTTGCCACTGCGATCATTGAGCACGGCTTTGGGGCCGACGAAGGTCCATTCGGTCTGGCCCGCCGCATTGGCCTTGTCCCGGCATTCGTAGGTGATCTCACCGACCCCGGTGGTTTCCATGGCGACCTTGTGCCCATCCGGCACCTTGATGCTGTCGGGCAGGCCGGTCTGGGCATAGGCCGCAGGAACAGTGGCGAACAAACCGACAAGGCAAATCAGCTGTTTAGCGTTCATCAATAGCTCTCCGAAAAGGGGGGGTTGCATTGGGCAGCAACAGGCGCTGCTACAGGTACTACCCTTTGCAGAGCGCTTTGGATGCAGTGCGTCGACATTTTTTTTCAACAGGGTCAGGGCAACGGCTGCAGAGCTGCCCAAGGAGGCGTGTATGTATCAACTCTACGGCCATCGAAACTCGGGCGCGGCGGCGATAGAGGCGGCACTGGAGTTGTGCGAGATCCCCTATCGCTTCATCGATGTCGAGGCATCGCCGGAGGCCGCCCAGGCGCTGGAAAAACTCAATCCCCTCAAGCAGATTCCGACGCTGCAGTTGCCCGACGGCGCCATTCTTACCGAGAGCGCGGCGATCCTGATTCACCTCGGCCTCACGTTTTCCCAGTCGAAGTTGTTGCCGGATGCCCCCGCCGATCGTGATCAGGCCATCCGAGGGCTGACGTACATTGTCAGCAATTGCTACGCGGCGATCGGCATCGTCGATTACCCCGAGCGCTGGCTGGCCAAGGTGGATGAGGCCTCGCGACAAAACCTCATGGCCGGGGCTCGCGCGCGCCTGCATTGGCATTGGGAAGTGTTTGCCGATCAGTTTTCCGCCGAGTTGTATCTGGGGGACGAGCCCCCCGGAGCGCTGGATGTGCTGGCGGCGGTGGTTTCACGCTGGTCCGGGAGCCGGGAACATTTGCGGCGCACCCGGCCGGGGTTCTCCGCGTGGCTGGAGCGCATTGACCGGCATCCGACCCTGGCGCCGGTCTTCGCCCGGCATTGGCCAGCCTGAACACCACAAAACCAAATGTGGGAGCGGGCTTGCTCGCGAAAGCGGTGTGTCAGCCAATGCATAAT
>NZ_LYVP01000086.1 GCF_001984065.1 Pseudomonas sp. KK4 | reverse complement strand
GCATACTCACCACCACCGGAAAAATCTCCCGCCCCTTCTCCGTCAGCACGTACTCCTTGTACGCACTCCCATCCGACGCCGGCTGAACCTCAAACACCCCCACCTCAACCAACGCCTTCAAACGCGAGGTCAGGATGTTCTTGGCCACGCCCAGGCTCTTCTGAAATTCACTGAACCGCCGAATGTCGTCAAACGCATCGCGGATGATCATCAGCGACCAGCGATCCCCTATCGCCTCCAGCGTTCTGGCGACCGGGCATTCCTCGCTTTGCGGCAAAACGTCTGCGTGCATTTCCTCACCCCCGAAATGTGGTTGCAATTTGAAACAGGATTCGACAACAATCAAACAAGTTTCTATTTGAAACCAGTTTAGCGCCATGGAGGTGTACGTGACAGCTCAAGTCGACTCAGCCATCAAGACCGATCAACCTCAGAGGCTTTCTCAGTCCCTCACCCTGCTGTTCTCCATCACCTGCGCCCTGGCCGTCGCCAACGTTTACGTCGCCCAGCCGTTACTCGATTCAATGGCCCAGAGCCTCGGTGTTGCGCCATCGATGATCGGGATCGTGGTCACGGCAACTCAGGTGGGTTACGCGCTGGGGTTGTTGTTCATCGTTCCGTTGGGCGATCTGGTCAATCGTAAGCGACTGATCCTGACTCAAGTGGTGCTGTCTGCGATTGCATTGGCGGCCGTCGGCGCAGCGCAGCAATGGCTGGCCCTGCTAGGGGCGATGATCGCGGTGGGTGTGTTGGCCGTAGTGGTTCAAGTCCTGGTGGCCTACACCGCTGTGCTGGCAGCGCCCTCGCAACGTGGCCAGGCAGTGGGGACGGTCACCAGTGGCATTGTCCTGGGCATTCTTCTGGCGCGGTTCAGTTCTGGGCTGATTGCGGACATCGCTGGCTGGCGCGCCGTTTATTTTGTGTCCTCCGGTTTGATGCTGACCCTCGCGGCAGTGCTGTGGAACGTAGTGCCTGTCAGGGCAACGACAAGGCAGAAAAAATCCTACTTCGGGCTCATCCGTTCGCTGTTCAAGCTGTTCATCACCGAACGCACTTTAAGAATCCGGGGCTTGTTGGCCCTACTGATCTTCGCCGCTTTTTCCGTGCTCTGGACTTCCATGGTGCTGCCCCTGAGTGCCCCGCCGCTGTCGCTTTCCCACACCGCCATCGGCCTGTTCGGTCTGGCGGGTGTCGCCGGTGCACTGGCGGCGAGAAGGGCCGGTCGTTGGGCCGATCAAGGCATGGGGCAACGGGTGACTGGCATTTCCCTGGGGTTGTTGACGCTGTCCTGGTTGCCCATCGGTTTTGCCGAGACGTCGCTGATCGCGCTGGTGTTCGGCGTGATCCTGCTGGACTTCGCGGTGCAGGCGGTGCATGTCACCAATCAAAGCCTCATCTTCGCCGCCCGACCCGATGCACACAGTCGAATGGTGGGCGCCTACATGTGTTTCTACTCGGTGGGTAGCGCGCTGGGGGCCCCCGCTGCGACTCAGGTGTATGCGTTATGGGGCTGGTGGGCGGTCTGCCTGCTGGGCGCTTTGATCAGCGCCAGTGCTCTGGTTATTTGGTTTATCTCGTCTCACCACTCAACAGCCCATCAAGGAAGATAAAAAATGAAACTCAGGCACCTGCTGCTCACCATTTCGATCACTGCGATATGGGGCGTGAATTTCTCGGTGATCAAGCTCGGGCTCACCACCGTTGATCCGTTCATTCTGGCCGGCATTCGCTTCACGCTGTGTGCGCTGCCGGCGATCTTTTTCATTCCGAAACCGGATGTGCAGTGGCGCTATCTCATTGGCTACGGTCTGGTTTTCGGGATCGGACTGTGGGGCGTGGTCAACCTTGGTATCAAGTCTGGTCTTTCGGCGGGCATCGCTTCGCTGGTGCTGCAGTTCAGCGCGTTTTTCACGATTCTGCTGGGCGCGTGGGTGTTCAAGGAGCGGATTTCCCGCTTTCAATACGCGGGCATGGCGCTGGCGTTGTGTGGGTTGTTGAGCATCCTGTCCATCGTCGACGGGACGGTCACGGCGACCGGGTTGATCCTGGTGCTGTTGGGCGCAGTTGCCTGGAGTGCCGCCAACGTCATCAACAAAAAAGCCAGGACCACGCAGGTCCTGGCTTTCCTGGTGTGGTCGAGCGCGTTTTCGCCCATCCCGCTGTTCGCGCTGGAGTACGCGGTCAACGGCGCGACGGGGTACCGCACGTTGCTCGATCAACTCGACTACCGCGCCGTGCTGTCGATCCTGTTCCAGGTGTACCCCAACACGCTGTTCGGCTACTGGGTATGGAATTCACTGCTCAAACGCTATCCCGTGTCGACCGTCGCGCCGCTGTCATTGTTGGTGCCGGTGTTCGGGCTGTTCGGTTCGGTGGTGATTTTCGATGAGCAGCTGTCGGTGAACAAAATCGTTGCGGTCCTGCTGATCGTGTCAGGGCTTGGCGTGGGCTTGTTCGGGCAGCGTGTCGTCGGTGCTTGGCTCGGGCGGTCTGGACAGACTCAGTCGAATTGAACCCCTTCAACCCAACGCCGTGTCGAGAAACATCATGACCCCGAAGCCGAGCATCAGGCCTAGGGTCGCAGGTGTTTCATGCCCATTGCGGTGGGTTTCCGGGATGACTTCATGGGAGACCACAAAAATCATCGCGCCCGCCGCGAGGCCCAGGGCAATGGGATAGCCCAAGGCGAAACCCGTAGAAATACCGAGGCCGACCACAGCGCCCAAAGGCTCCATCAGTCCCGACCCCACGGCGATCAACGCTGCGCGCACTGCCGAGAGCCCGGTCACGCGCAGTGACAGCGCTACGGCAAGCCCCTCGGGAATGTCCTGAAGGGCAATCGCCGTCGTCAGCGGCAATCCCACCTTCATGTCGCCAGTGGCAAAGCTGACGCCGATGGCCATGCCTTCGGGCAGGTTGTGCAGGGTAATGGCCAGGACGAACAGCCAGACGCGATTGAAGCGTTGCGCCTCGGGCCCTTTGCGACCGCTCTTCAAATGTTCATGGGGCACGAAGCGATCCAGGCCGATCATCAACGCCACGCCCAAGCCCAGCCCCAACACCACGACACAGGCTGCCAGCAGCTTGTTGTCGCAAATGGCCTGGGCCGCTTCGATGCCCGGAAGAATGAGTGAGAAAGAACTGGCGGCGAGCATCATGCCGGCCGCAAAACCCAGCATGATGTCCTGGGTGCGGGCGGTGATATCGCGCAATACAACCTCTACGACGGCACCGAGCGCGGTGGCGCCAAAGCCGCCGATGCCGCCCAAAAAGGCGTAGTGCAGGTTGACGCGGTTGGCCCCGGTGAACGCGCTGTAGCCGCTGACGAGCAGCAGGACGGTGACCCCGACGAGGGTCGACCAGAACAGCATGCTCATCCACCCGCGACCCTTCCCTCGATCCAGCCCCGAGTGCCACGATGTTCTACCAGGCGTGGAAGATTCGGCCATGAGACCTCCTTAAATAAAAAACACCGCACGCCAAACCGGCGTGCGGTGGCAGCCATCAAGCCACATCACGCCCCTGGGCACCCGCCCCCAGATCCGCACCCGTGATCGGGTTGCTGTCCGGGTCCGACATGGTGCGTGCCTTCAGGTCCATCAGCAGTGAATCTTCGTCTGCACTGAGCCCCACGCTGGCCGTGCCGTCTCCGCCATCGACCGCCGGCTGCGGATCTTCCACGTACTCCCAATCCTCGCCTTCGTTCCATGGCCCACGGGTGCTGCCTTCGCCCTGGGACAGGTTGAAGTACACGTTGGTGAACTCGGGCATGCCGGGCAGCTTGCCTTGGGGGAAGTTCGGCTGGATCGAGTGCAGGGCTTTTTCGAACGACAGTTGGTGGGCGATTTCCCGGGTCATGAGGAAGCCCAGGGCTTCTTTCACGCCGGGGTCATCGGTGACGTTCATCAGGCGCTCGTAAACGATCTTGGCCCGGGCTTCGGCCGCGATGTTGGAGCGCATGTCTGCCGTGGGCTCGCCGATGGTGTCGACGTACGCGGCCGACCAGGGCACGCCGGCGGAGTTGGTCAGTGGCGCACCCGCCCCGTAAAGCAGGCAGGTGATGTGCGAATCATTGCCGGCGCCGTTGATCGCACGGTACAGCTCACCCTCCTCCTCCACACCTTCGGCCAGGCGACCTTTGGCGCCCTTGTTGAGCATCACGATGATCGAGCCGACGATCTCCAGGTGGCTGAGTTCTTCGGTGGCGATGTCCATCAGCAGGTCCTTCCTGCCCGGATCATCCTCGGCCAACGCTTGGGTGAAGTAGCGCGAGGCCGCCGCCAACTCGCCCTGTGCTCCACCAAATTGTTCGAGTAAAAGATTCGCCAGCCCCGGGTTGGGTTGAGCGACGCGCACGGTGTATTGAAGTCGTTTGTTATGTAAGAACATGACGAGCCTCCTCAGGCCTTAGAGGCGCCGATACTCATTCGGTGATTCACGGAATGCGGTGCCCACAGTTATCTGAAGGGGAGGCTCTCGGGAAAATTTTAAATAGATTGAAAGGCCGCGACGGGCGGCGCTTTGCGGGGAGATTGGCGCTGTTTCAGCGCCAGTCGTCGTTCACTGATCAAAAGATTCAAACTTTCGATGCCGGGGCGATCTCAACCGCAGTCAGCAGCTTTTGGGTGATGACCGCGGGGCGGCGATGGGCCGTCCCGGCCATCGCATCAGCCATGAGCAAAACGCCGGACCGTATTGCTGGCGACCGAATGTTGCGCAACAGCCGGCGCTTCCACCTCAACGCCGAGCAGGTTCAGCAGGCGCGCACGGATGGCCTGAAAGCCCGGTTGCCCCGTGTCCCGGGCGCGTGGCAAGTCGATCGACAGCTGTTCGGCAATCTTGCCGTTGGCCAGTACGATGACCCGATCGGCCAGCAGGATCGCTTCGTCCACGTCATGGGTGACCAGCAACACGGCCGGGGTGTGTTTGCGCCACAACTCGATGATCAGCCGATGCATGCGAATCCGGGTCAGCGCGTCGAGTGCGGCGAAGGGCTCATCCAGCAGCAGCAACTCGGGTTCGCGCACCAGGCCGCGGGCCAGTGCCACGCGCTGCGCTTCGCCACCGGAAAGCGTGGCTGGATAGGCTTCCAGGCGATGGGCCAGCCCCACTTCGGTCAGGGCCTGCACCGCGCGCGCCTTGGCGTCGGGGATGCGCAGGCCGAGGATCACGTTTTTCCAGGCGCGCTTCCAAGGCATCAGGCGCGGCTCCTGAAACACCGCTGCCCGCGCCTTCGGCACCCGCAACTGGCCGCTGTCGATGCTGTCCAGGCCGGCCAGGCTGCGCAGCAAAGTGGTCTTGCCCGAGCCACTGGCACCGAGTAATGCGACGAATTCACCCGGTGCGATGTCCAGGTCCAGAGCGTCGATGACCCGCTGCTGGCCAAACTGACGCACGACGTTGCGCAGTTGTACCGGCGCAGGTTTGGACGCGTCCAAAAGATCGATGCTCGACATATCAGTTCCTCACAAAGGTTGGGCGCCAGGCCAGGGCAAAACGCTCCAGCGTGCGGATCAGTGCGTCGATCAACAGGCCGAGGACGCTGTAAATGAGCAGGCAGATGACGATGACGTCAGTGCGCATGAAGTCCCGCGCGTCACTGGCCAGAAAACCGATGCCGGCCGTGGTGTTGATCTGTTCGACGAACACCAGCGCCAGCCAGGAAATGCCCAGGGAGTAGCGCAGCCCAACAAAAAACGAGGGCAAGGAGCCTGGCAGGATCACATGCCAGATCAGTTCGCGACGATTCAGGCCCAGGGTGTTGGCGGCCTCGATCAGTTTGGGGTCGATGTTGCGTATACCGGCATACAGGTTCATGTACACCGGGAAAGTGGTTCCGGTGACGATCAGCGCAATCTTGGTGAACTCGCCGATGCCGAACCAGAGAATGAACAACGGCACCAATGCCAGCGACGGGATGGTGCGCAGCATTTGCAGCGGCGAATCCAGAATCACCTCACCGCGTTTTGACAAGCCACTGATCAGCGCCGCGACCACACCGATACTGACGCCAATGCTCAAACCCACCAGTGCCCGCTGCAGCGATACCAGCAAATGTTTGCCCAGCTCACCCGACGCAATCATCGCCCACAGCGTGCCGCCGATTTGCGAAGGCGGCGCGATGACCCGCTGCGGGATCAGCCCGGTCTGCGAGGCCAGTTCCCACAACAGCAGCAACGCGATGGGGCTGAGCAGACGCAGCAGCACGTCCGGGGTTCGCCAGTTACGCAGCCACTGGGGCAGCAATCTCGCAGCACCCTGCAGCTCACCGTTGGGGCGAGCAGCCTTGTTGACGGAAAACGAGCCGCCGGGGCTCTGGGTATCGAAGGTCTTTTCAGTCATCAGGCTTCCTTCCTCAAAAAGAACATGGCCAGAGGTGCCACGCATCACGTTCGCAATTCATGCTATTCGCATAAAAAACCTCAGTGAAATTCTTTTTGGGAATAACCTAATATGATTAAAAATCAGATATCGGATTAGCCTGATAAATTGTTTGCATAATAAAAACTGTGGTCCCTGCCCTGCTGCGGCCTGCAGTACAGACCACGGTTAAAATGCAGTTTCCTGATATTCAATACAGCCGTTCATTCTCTATTTTAATAATTAACATAGAACCAAACGGCATTTCACAGCCACCGCGTGCACCGCCTATTTTTGCTGTGACAGACCGACCCCAAGGCCAGGTGGAGGCTTGAATCGCGCTTATACATTGAAAAGGAACTCCCATGAGCATTGAATTCATTGGCTACATCGGCGGCCATCATTCTTCGGAAATCCACCCTCGCAGCGGTCCGGTGCTGCAACCCGACTTCGTTGAAAAAGTGGCCCGCGCCCATGAGGAAGCGGGGTTTGATCGCGCTTTGGTGGCCTTTCACTCCAACAGCCCCGACAGCACCCTGATTGCCTCGCACGCCGCCAGCGTGACCAAAAAACTCCAGTTCCTGATCGCTCATCGACCAGGGTTTGCCGCGCCGACCCTGGCCGCACGGCAGTTCATCACCCTCGATGTGTTCAATGGTGGCCGTACCGCGGTGCACATCATTACCGGGGGCGATGACCGTGAATTGCGCGCCGATGGCAGTCACATCGGCAAGGACGAGCGTTATGCCCGCACCGATGAATACCTCGACGTGCTGCGTCGGGAATGGACCAGTGAGAAGCCCTTCGATTATGCGGGCAAGTACTATCAGGTGGAGGGTGCGCACTCGGCGTTGAAGTCGCCGCAACAGCCGCACATTCCGTTGTATTTCGGCGGGTCGTCGACAGCTGCCATCGAGGTGGCGGGCAAGCATGCGGACGTGTATGCGCTGTGGGGTGAAACCTATGAACAGGTGCGTGAGGTGGTGAGGCAGGTGCGTGCCGAGGCGGCCAAATACGGGAGAACTATTCGTTTCAGTCTGTCGTTGCGACCGATTCTGGCGGACACCGAAGCCCAGGCCTGGGAACGCGCCGAGCGTATCCTGCAGCAGGCCACTGCATTGGCCGAGCAGAACGGCTTTGTTCGCCGCGAACCTCCGAACGAAGGCTCCCGCCGCCTGCTCGCCGCGGCCGCCCAAGGCTCACGTCTGGACAAGCGCTTGTGGACCGGCATCGCCGGTCTGCTCGGCGCGCAAGGCAACTCGACCTCGCTGGTCGGCACCCCGGAACAAGTGGCCGAAGCCCTGCTCGACTACTACGACCTGGGCATCACCACCTTCCTGATCCGCGGCTTCGACCCGCTCGACGACGCCATCGACTACGGCAAACGCCTGATCCCCCTGACCCGAAAATTGGTAGAAGAGCGCGAGCGGCAGACGGCGGAGAAAGTGGCCTGATCCAATGACCAGAGCGGGACTTGCCCGCGGTGGCGGCGCTACATTCAACAACGATGTTGGCTGAACCACCGCTTTCGCGAGCAAGCCCGCTCCCACAGGGGCTGTGGGTATCCGCAAATCTGCATTCAACCCACATCACTGTGGGTATCCGCAAATCTGTGTACACCGAAAAACACTGTGGGAGCGGGCTTGCTCGCGAAGCGGCCGGCACATTCAACATCAACGTTGCCTGACACTCCGCCATCGCGAGCAAGCTCGCTCCTACAGGTAACTGATGTTCAGCTCTTGTACTCGGTATCACTACGCTCCAGTTGCCGTATCAACGCATTCCAATGCCGCGCCACACCTGGGCCGTCGCCGCTCTTGAACACTTCGGCCTGTTTCTCGACCTTGGCCACTACGTCGGCCGGTGGGAAGATCAGCTCGACGTTGCCGGCCGCCTGCGCCGCGATCTGGATGTTGCAGGCGCGCTCCAGGCCATGCAGTTGCTGGAAGGCGTGTTCAACGCTGATGCCGGCTGTCAGCAACCCATGATTGCGCAGGATCAGCACGCTCTTGTCGCCAAGATCCGCCACCAGACGTTCGCGCTCGTCGAGGTCCAGGGCCACGCCTTCGTAGCCGTGATAGGCCACCCGCCCGGAAAAACCAATCGCATGCTGGGAAATCGGCAACAGGCCGTCGCGCTGGGCCGACACCGCGATGCCGTCGCGGGTATGGGTGTGCAGCACCGCCTGCAGGTCGGGACGCGCAGCATGGATCGCACTGTGGATCACGTAACCGGCGGGGTTGATACCGAGCCCCGTCGGGTCATCGACAAGGGTCCCGTCGATGTCGACCTTGACCAGGTTGGAGGCCGTGATTTCGTCGAACAGCAAGCCGAAGGCATTGATCAGGAAATGCTCCTCCGGCCCCGGCACCCGCGCGGAAAAATGCGTGTAGATATGGTCGGTCCACTTGAACAGGGCCGCCAGCCGATAGGCCGCGGCCAGTTTTACCCGCACCTCCCATTCTTCGGGGCTGACGCGCTGGTGAACATTTTTCGAGACACTGGATAACGGACTGACGCTGCTCATGGCAAAACTTCCTGGATGGCCTTAAGGACTCCAGGCAGCCTAGGGGAAGACAAAAAATAATAAAAAGCACATTTTAATCTAAGCTAATTATTATTTTTTTTTATGATACGACCCGCCTCACGCCGCACTCTTGATCTTCTGCAACGAACCGGCCACCAGTTCGCCAAAAGCATCCACCGGCCCTTGCAGGTTGCCGAGAAAATGCGGATAGATCAGCCACAGATCCATCACCGGTTTGAAATCCTTCAGCGGCATCACCGCCAATTGATCGACATGCGCACTGCGCTCCAGCAATGGACGCGGCACCAGGCCGAGCCCCAAACCGTCAGCCACCAGCCCCAGTTGCAGTTCGGTGCCGAAGGTTTCCAGGTTGACCCTCAAAGCCAGGCCCTGGTCCGACAGGGTTCGCTGCAAGCCGGCGCGGAAGCCGCAACCATCGGGGTTGAGAATCCAACCGCTCTGATAGATATCCGCCAGCTTGCACGGCCGCTTGGGCAACTGCGCCTTGGCGCAGACCACCACCAACTCCATCTTGCCGATCGACTCACCGATGATGTTGTCCGGGAATATCTTCCCGGCCGGGAACAATGCCGCCGCCGCGTCCAGCTCACCACGTTCTATCTTGCCGACCAATTGACTGCCCCAGCCCGTGGCCACTTGCGCCCGCAGTTCGGGGTATTCGATGCGCAGATGCTTGAGCGCGTCGAGCAGCACCACATCGCCGATGGTCTGCGGTACACCCAGACGCAACAGCCCGGTGGGCGGCGCGTCGGTGGCCACCAGTTCGCGCAGCGCATCCATTTCCCGCAGGATCACCCGACACTGTTCATACACCCGTGTGCCGATCAGGGTGGGCTTGAGCGGTTTGGTATTGCGGTCAAACAACTCCACGCCCAGGGCCTGCTCGAAGTTCTGCACGCGCCGCGTGATGGCCGGCTGAGTCAGCTGCAGCGACTCAGCGGCATGGCTGATGGACTGGCAACGAATCACTTCGACAAAGGCGTCGATATCATCAATTTTCATTTGGCCCGCACATAGAAAACAGTCAATAAGATGTCTGAAAAGCATAGTTCCATTGGCGGTTTCTGGATAGCCCGGGCCACGCCAGCCCCCAGATCAATAGCGTATGGCGCTATGCAAAGCGGTTATAAATTCCTTTCAGCTATAACCTAATCATTAAACAATCGCATATTGATCTAAAACATTATGCTTAAATCAAAAGGTCAACCTTTCACAACGAACGATGGAATCGCCATGACCCAGGCCCGACACCCGGAGAGACTCAGAGCATTCATAGGCGCCCTGGCGGAACTGATCGACAGCAACCCCCGCGAGGGCGATCTGCTGCATCGCGGCGGCAAACTGCTCAGCCAACTGGTCAGTCATGACGACTGGCTGCCTGAAGATTTTGCCCGCCCGGACCCCGAGCGCTATCAGCAATACCTGCTGCATGCCGATTCCCGGCAGCGCTTCAGCGTCGTCAGTTTTGTCTGGGGCCCGGGGCAAAGCACGCCCATCCATGACCACCGGGTGTGGGGGCTGATCGGCATGTTGCGCGGGGCGGAATACTCGCAAGGTTTCAAGCGCAACGACGAGGGTGCCCTGATCGCCGATGGCGCTGCGGTGCAACTCAAGCCTGGCCAGGTCGAGGCCGTGTCGCCCAAGGTCGGCGATATCCATCAAGTCCGCAACGCCTTTGACGACCAGGTGTCGATCAGCATCCATGTGTATGGCGCCAACATCGGTGCCGTGCGCCGCGCGGTGTACCAGCCCGACGGCAGCGAGAAGCTGTTCATCTCCGGTTATTCCAACGCCTTTCTCCCCAATATCTGGGATTTGTCCAAAGAGAGCCAAGCCCTATGAGCACCGTACCGACCCGCTCCTACGCCGAGATTCGCAAGGCCCTGCTGAACCGTGAAGAACTGGCGCTGGTGGATGTGCGTGAAGAAGCGCCGTTCGCCGAATCCCATCCGCTGTTCGCCGCCAACATTCCCTTGTCGAAACTGGAACTGGAGGTGTTTTCACGCATTCCCCGGCGCGATACCCAGGTGACCGTGTACGACAATGGCGAAGGCCTGGCGAGCATTGCTGCCCGGCGCTTGCAGGACCTGGGCTACGTCAATGTCAGCCTGCTCGAAGGTGGGCTGGAGGGCTGGCGTCGCGCCGGTGGCGAATTGTTCATCGACGTCAACGTGCCGAGCAAAGCCTTTGGCGAATTGGTGGAGAGCCAGCGCCACACCCCTTCCCTGGCGGCCGAAGAGGTTCAGGCATTGCTCGACAGCGATGCCGACGTGGTGGTGCTCGACGCACGGCGTTTCGATGAATACCAGACCATGAGCATTCCCACCGGCATCAGTGTGCCGGGGGCTGAGTTGGTGTTGCGCGCCCGGGAGCTGGCACCGGACCCGGCCACGCGGATCATCGTCAACTGCGCCGGTCGCACCCGCAGCATCATCGGTACGCAATCGCTGATCAACGCCGGCATCGCCAACCCCGTTTCCGCCCTGCGCAACGGCACCATCGGCTGGACCCTGGCCGGTCAGGCACTGCAACACGGCCAGTCGCGGCGCTTCGCCCCGACCAGCGAAGAGCACCGGCAAATCGCCGCAGGCGATGCCCGTCGCGTGGCCGATAAAGCCCTGGTGGGCCGTGCCAGCCTGGCCGACCTGCAACGCTGGCAGCAGGAACCGACCCGCAGCACCTACCTGTTCGACGTGCGCACCCCCGAGGAATTCGAAGCCGGTCACCTGCCTGGCGCCCGTTCGACACCGGGCGGGCAACTGGTTCAGGAAACCGATCACTTCGCCAGTGTGCGCGGCGCGCGGCTGGTGCTGGTGGACGACGATGGCGTGCGCGCCAACATGTCCGCGTCCTGGCTCGCGCAACTGGGCTGGGAAGTGCATGTGCTGGATGACCACAACCGCGCTCACTTCAGTGAAAAAGGTGCGTGGCAGGCACCAGTGCCCACGCCGGCACAAGCCGAAGAAATCAGCCCCGAAACCCTCGCCCAGTGGCTCGCCCACGGTGACACCGCCGTGCTGGACTTCACCAGCAGCGCCAACTACGTCAAACGCCATATCCCCGGTGCCTGGTGGGCGTTGCGCGGGCAACTGCGTGAAGCCTTGGCCAAGGTACCGGCAGCCGAGCGCTATGTGCTGACCTGCGGCAGCAGTCAATTGGCGCGGCTGGCGGTGGCTGAAGTCGAAGCACTGACCGGTAAGGCGGTGTTCTTGCTCAAGGACGGCACGGCCAGCTGGATTGCTGCGCAACGGCCGCTGGAAGAAGGCGAAACCCGCCTGGCCTCGCCACGCATCGACCGCTATCGCCGCCCTTATGAAGGCACCGATAACCCGCGCGAAGCGATGCAGGCTTACCTGGACTGGGAGTTCGGACTGGTCGAGCAATTGGCCCGCGACGGCACCCATGGCTTCTACGTGATTTAACCCCTGTACCTACCTCTGTAGGAGCGAGCCTGCTCGCGAAAAACCCGAGAACCCCGCAGGGCACCCAGTTGCCCGCGTTATCGTTCACGACCATCGCGAGCGAGCTCGCTCCTACAGTCATCACCCCCACATCCGACCCCTCTCCAGGCGGAGGCTGAACCCACAATCGAGAGGATGTACATCATGACCGCTGTCTTGCACCGCACCGATTCACAACCCGCCCAAACCCTGCACGTCACTCGCCTGGAACCCACCATCGGCGCAGAAATCAGTGGCATCGATCTGAGCCAGCCACTGACCCCGGCACTGCGCGATGAACTGCGCCGCCTGCTGCTGGAACACAAGGTGATTTTCTTCCGCGACCAGGCCATCAGCACCGAACAGCAGATCGCCTTCGCTCGCGAATTCGGTGAGCTATACGTTCACCCCACCACCCAACAGAACGACCCGACAAAACCGCAAGCGCACCTGATCCAGGCCCAGGATGAACGCAAGCTCTACGGCCCGCGGACCAGCGGCCGCTGGCACACCGACACCAGTTGGCTGTTGCGCCCTACCCTCGGCGCGGTGTTGCGCGCCGTCGACTTGCCGCCGGTGGGCGGCGACACCCTGTGGGCCGACACCGGTGCGGTGTATCGCGCCCTGCCTGAAGACTTGCGCCAGGAAATCGATGACCTGCATGTGGTCCACGATTTCAAATCGTCGCTGGACAAGGTCGGCTACGACTACCCGATTCTCGCCCACCCGTTAGTGCGCACTCACCCGGAAACCGGCGAGGACGGCCTGTTCATCAACTTCTCGCAGAACCCTTCGGTGATCGGCTGGCCACCGGAAAAAAGCAAACAGCTGATCAATCGCCTGCTGCTGGAGTTCAACAAACCCGAACACCAGGTGCGCTTCAAATGGCGTGAACACTCGGTGGCGTTCTGGGACAACCGCTCGACCCTGCACTACCCGGTCTACAACTACGGCGACTACCCGCGCCGCATGGAGCGAGTGCTGATCGCCTACGACGACATCCCCCATCGGGTACGAGGCGCCAGCGCGGCCTGATCTCACGCCCTACCACTTCGCCCCACCCAACGAACTTCCCACAGGGATTCGCGGTGTTTGTATGTTTTCAGGAATTGGTACCATGACCTCACCCCGTTTCCACTATTGCGCAGCCGCCCTGAGCCTGCTCGCCGCAAGCCTCCCGGCCCAGGCCGAAGAACCCGAAAAAACCCTGAACACAGTGGTGGTTACCGGCAACCGTGGCGGCCAGCCGCGTACCGTCACCGATAGCCCTTCGCCCATCGACGTGATCAGCGCCGAGCAGCTGCAAGCCAGTGGCAAGGTCGGCCTGAAGGAACTGCTCGCCCGGTTGCTGCCCTCCTTCAACCTGCCGGCGATCAATGGCGGCGGCACATCCTGGTCAGTGCGCGGTGTGACCATGCGCGGCCTGTCCGGCGATCAGGTGCTGGTGCTGGTCAACGGCAAACGCCGACACAACACCGCGCTGATCAACAACCTCGCGCGCATCGGCACCGCAGCGGTGCCGGTCAACCTGGACCTGATTCCGGTGTCGGCCATCGATCATATCGAGGTGCTGCGCGATGGCGCCTCGGCGCAGTACGGCTCGGACGCCATCGCCGGGGTGATCAACATCATCCTCAAGGAAAACGACAGCGGCGGCAGCGCCGAAACGTCTTTCGGGCAATACGACAGCGGCGATGGTGACACCGTGCACCAGACGCTCAACTACGGCCTGGCGCTGCCCAACGACGGCTTCGCCAACCTGGCGCTGGACAGCAAGGAGCAGGAGCCTTTCGACCGCAGCGGCAGTGCTACCGGCAACCTGTACTCGTTGCCCGGCTTCCCCGACAGCCGCGACCAGACCGTCAATCGCCATGGCTGGAACCCCAGCTATGGCCTGGGCCGGGAGAAGGTCACCAACGTCAGCTACAACCTCGAACTGCCGTTGCAGGACGACCTGCGCTTCTATTCGTTTTCCACCGCCAGCTACATGGAAACCACCAAGGTCACCGGCAACTATCGACCCAACGAAATCACCTCCCTGGCCGGCGACCCGAACAGCCCCTACCCCGACGGCATCCACGCCCAGCGGCGCAACCGCACCAAGGACTTCCAGGTGGCGGCCGGCTTCAAGGGCGACGTCGGTGGCTGGAACTACGACGCCAGTTCCACCTGGGGCGAGGACGATTCGACGCTCAACGCCAACAACACCCTCAATCCGTCGCTGGGGCCGACCAGCCCTACTTCGTTCAACCTGGCCTCGCAGATCTTCGATCAGTGGACCAACAACCTGGACTTCAACCGCGGCTTCGACATCGGCCTGAAAAACCCCCTGCAAGCCGCCTTCGGCTTCGAGTATCGCTGGGAGAAATACCAGATCGAGCCCGGCGACTTCGAGTCCTACACCCCCGGCAACTACGTCATCCCCAGCGGGCCGTTTGCCGGCCGCACACCGCTGCCGGGCCTGGCCTCCTACAACGGCACCAGCCCCGACGACGCGGGGGAAATCAGTCGCAGCAACGTCGCCAGTTATGTCGACCTGGGCCTGGATGTGACGGACAAATGGTACGTCGGCACGGCGGCGCGTTATGAGCGCTACACCCAGGACATCGGCAGCACCTGGAGCGGCAAGTTCTCGACCCGTTATGCCTTCACCGACGCCTTCGCCCTGCGCGGCACGATCAACAACGGCTTTCGCGCGCCTTCGCTGGCGCAAACCATTTACGCCTCATCCACCTTCACCTCCGGCGGCGTGGTCAACGGTCAGCAGATCTCTGTTCCGGTGAAGGTCCTGCCGGTGGACACGCCCGAAGCCCAGGCCCTCGGCGCGGAGAAACTCAAGCCGGAAAAATCCCTGAACTACAGCCTCGGTTTCACCTACGAGCCGACGCCGAGCTACCGACTGACCACGGATTTTTATCAGATCGACATCCGCGACCGGATCGTCTCCACCAGCCTGCTCGGTGGCGCGGCGGTCTCGCAGGTGCTGGTGGCCAACGGCTTGTCCCCTGGCCTGTTTGCCCAGTACTACACCAACGCGGTCGACACCCGAACCCGTGGCGTCGACATCGTCAACGAGTACCGTCAGCAACTGGATCAGTACGGCCAGGTGCGCTGGAGCGCCGCCTATAACTGGAACCAGACCAAGATCGAGAAGATCCAGGACAACCCGCCGCAGCTCAGCGGCTCCGGGCTGCAATTGTTCGATCGGCGCCTGCAAAAGGACCTGACCGTGGCCACACCGCAATCGAAACTGATCCTGGCGGCGAACTGGAAGGTGACGGACTACAACCTCAACCTGGCACTTACCCGTTTCGGCAGTTACATCGAGGGCGACAACAACCCGGTGAACGACCGCAAATTCAGCGCCAAGTGGATCACCGACATCGATGCCGCCTATGACCTGACTCGACACCTGACGGTGGCATTGGGGGCGAACAACCTGTTCAACGTCTACCCGGACAAGAACGGCATCCAGGATTGGGCGGGCGGCTACAAGTACGGCCAGTTCTCACCCTTCGGGTTTGGCGGCGCGTACTACTACACGCGGTTGGCGTACAACTTCTGACGGAAATGTCCAAAACCCTGCAGGAGCGAGACTTGCCCGCGATGGCGTCCTTGAGATCGCCATCGCGGGCAAGCCTCGCTCCTACAGGGCTTGGGTGATATCCGGAATATCATTAAATGCATTTATTTAATAATCATAAAAATAATAATCAGCTAACTTCATAATTAGCATATAACCATAAAGAATTTCACAGACGATTCTTATAGATATAACGTCAATCCCACACACCGACCCCTTCTCCAGGCGGAGGTTATTCGTCGTTCGATAACCTGCCTGGAGTTTCCCATGTCACCCAAATCCTTGTTGTTGAGCCTTGCTTGCGCCTTGGGCTTTGCTGCATCCGCCCAGGCCGCTGACCTGCAACCGCTGCTGGTGGCCAATCAGAAATCCTCGATCAAGGTGCTGCTGGAAGTGTCCGGCGAGCTGAAGAACGTGCCCTACGACATTCAGTTCTCCGAGTTCCCGGCCGCCGCGCCGCTGGGCGAGGCGCTGAATGCCGGTGCGGTGGACATCGGTGCATTGGGCGATGCGCCCTATGTGTTCGCCCTGGGTGCCGGTGCGCCGATCAAGGTCGTGAGCATCCAGCATGCCGAGGGTCGCTACACCACAGCCATTCTCGCGCCCAAGGATTCTGCGCTGAACAACGCCAGCGACCTCAAGGGCAAAAAGATCGTCACCACCCGCGGCTCCATCGGCCACTTC
The DNA here is from genome assembly GCF_001984065.1 of Pseudomonas sp. KK4. Lineage (GTDB taxonomy): Bacteria > Pseudomonadota > Gammaproteobacteria > Pseudomonadales > Pseudomonadaceae > Aquipseudomonas. Next base: position 6,052 of record NZ_LYVP01000086.1, on the reverse strand, counting down.
CTGGCGATCAAGGCCTTGCGCAGCGCCGGGCTGAGTACCGGTGACGTGCAGTTCATCTACCTGCTGCCGAGCGAGTCGCGAATCCTGCTGGACAACGGCAGTGCCGACGCCTGGTCGACCTGGGACCCCTACACCACCATCTTAACCACCCAGAGCCAGGCCAAGGTGCTGGTCAGCGGTGAAAAGCTGCTGACCAACCATCTGTACTTCGCCGCCACCAGCCAGGCCATCGCCAACAAGCGCCAGCAACTGGACGACTTCATTGCCCGGGTCGACCGCGCCTACCGCTGGACCAATGCCCACCCCGAGGAATATGCCGCCGCCCAGGCCCGCGTCACCGGCCTGCCGCTGGACGTGCACATCGCCGTGGCCAAAGGCACGCACATGGAACCGGTGCAGATCGACGACCAGGTGATCGGCGGCCTGCAGACCACCGCCGACATCTATCAGCAGGAAGGGATTCTCACCAAACACATCGACGTCTCCCAAGGCTTCGACAAGAGCTTCAACGCCAAGCGCGCCCCACTCAACCAGGCATCGCGTTAACGACGCGACGTATTCAGGAGTCAACATCATGAGCAAACAACGCCAACTGAAACTCGGTGCGATGGTCCACGGCGTCGGCCACGGGTGGGGCGAATGGCGCCACCCGCAGGCCCGGCCCAACGCCAGCGTGAGCTTCGATTTCTACAAGCAACAGGCGCAACTGGCAGAGGCGGCCAAGTTCGATTTCGTGTTCATCGCCGACAGCCTGCACATCCATGAAAAATCCAGCCCGCATTATCTCAACCGGTTCGAGCCGCTGACCATTCTCTCGGCCCTGGCCGCCACCACGCAGCACATCGGGCTGGTGGCGACTGTCACCGTCAGCTACACCGAACCCTTCCAGGTCGCCCGCCAGTTCGCCTCGCTCGATCACATCAGCGGTGGCCGTGCCGGGTGGAACGTGGTCACCTCGTGGCTCAGCGGCACCGCCGACAATTTCGGCAAGAGCGAGCACCCGCCCCATCCCGTGCGCTACCGCATCGCCAAGGAACACGTGAATGTGGTCAAGGGCCTGTGGGATTCCTGGGAAGACGACGCCTTCGCCTACGACAAGCAAAGCGGCGAATTCTTCACCCCGGGCAAGCTGCACGCGCTGGAGCACAAGGGAGAATTTTTCTCGGTGAAGGGCCCGCTCAACATCGCCCGCTCCAAACAGGGGCAACCGGTGATTTTCCAGGCCGGCACCTCTGAAGCGGGGCGTAATTTCGCCGCGGAAAACGCCGACGCCATCTTCGTCAGCCCGGAAGGTTTCGACGATGCCCGCGCCTACTATCAGGACCTGAAAACCCGCGCTGCCGGCTTCGGTCGCGACCCGCAGAAGCTGTCGATCCTGCCGGGCATCCGGCCGATCGTGGGCCGCGATGAAGCCGAGGTGGAAAGCCGTTATCAGCAAGCCATCGACCTGGTGACCATCGAAGACGCCATCGTCGCCCTCGGCCGGCCGTTCAATGACCATGACTTCAGCCAGTACCCCCTGGATGAACCCTTCCCCGAGCTGGGCGACCTGGGGTCCAACAGCCAGAAAGGTGGATCGGACCGGATCAAGCAACTGGCCAAAGACGAAGGCCTGACCTTGCGCCAGGTCGCCCTGCGCTTCTCGCGGCCGCGCCGCGATTTCGTCGGCACGCCAGAGCAAGTGGCCGACGCGATTGAGCAGTGGTTTGAACAAGGCGCAGCGGACGGTTTCATCATCAACTCGCTGCTGCCGGACGGCTTGCAGTACTTCACCGATCTGGTGGTGCCGGTGCTGCAACAGCGCGGCCTGTTCCGCGACGAGTACAGCGGCAGCACCCTGCGTGACCACTTTGAACTGCAGGTTCCGGTCAACCGTCACGCGCCCGCGGCGTTGAAGAATCGGCAAGAAAGCGAGGCACTGGCATGAGCGAATCCCTCAACCGCCTGCTGGCGGACCTGCATGCACAACGGGTAGCCACCTGGGAGCCGGCGGCGTTGCAGGTCAACATCGATCAGCGCCAACGCCTGGTGGATGAAGCCCGCCACGAAGACTTCGTCAAGGCAGGCGACAGCCTGGAGCCCTTCACCTTGCTCAAGGTCGAAGGCGGCAACCTGAGCCGCGACGCGTTGCTCGCCCACGGCCCGGCGGTGCTGATTTTCTTCCGCTTCGCCGGCTGCCCCGCATGCAACATCGCACTGCCCTATTACCAGCGCCAGCTCTACCCACGCCTGCATGCGCTGGGCGTACCGTTGGTGGCGGTCAGCCCGCAGGTTCCGGAAAAACTGCTGGAGATCAAGACCCGCCACAACCTTGAACTGCAAGTGGCCAGCGACCCGGACAACCAACTCGGCCGACGCCTGGGCATTCTCTACAGCTTCGACGAGGCGTCGCGCAAAGCCGCACTGGCCAAGGGCAACGGCATCGGCGAAACCACCGGCACCGGGACCTGGGAATTGCCGCAACCCACCGTGGTGGTCATCGCCCGCGACGGCACCGTGGCCTTTGCCGAGGTCAGCCCCGACTGGCTGGTGCGTACCGAAGCGGACCCGGTACTACGCGCCGTCGAACAACTGCTGGGGCACGCCCCCGTGCAAATCGCCATCTGACCAGAGCCCGACCCATGACGAAACAGATCACACAGGGACAGTTCAATCGTCGCGGCTTTCTCACCGCCAGTTCGATCGCGCTCGGCGCATTGGGGCTGTCCTCCCTTGGCCTGGCACCGCGTGCGTTCGCTCAGGCCAAAGGGTTATCGGACCTGACCCTGGGCGTTGCCACCTACCGGGGCCAGGACTCGTACTTCACCCAGGACGCCGGCACCGCAGACACGCCCTATAAAGTCGAATACGCGGAGTTTGCCGGCGGCAACCTGATCGTCGAAGCCCTGGCCTCGGGCAGCCTGGACGTGGGCGGCATGAGCGAGATCCCGCCGATTTTCTCGATCCAGAGTCATCGCCAGCCGCGGCTGATCGCGGTGCTGCAAAGCGACGTGAACAATCAAGTGTTCCTGATTCCCAAAGACTCGAACATTGAGTCGGTCGGACAGCTGCGCGGCAAGCGGGTCGGCTATGTGCGCTCCACCACTTCGCACTATTTCCTGATCAAGGCCCTGAAGGAACAGGGCCTGACCATGAAGGACATCACCGCGGTGGCGCTCACGCCCCAGGATGGTTTCAGCGCGTTCCAGAGTGGGCAGCTCGATGCGTGGGTGATCTATGGCGTGTTCATTCAGCTGGCGAAATTCCGCAGTGGCGCCCGGGTTCTGAAGACCGCGTTGGGCTATCTGTCCGGCAATTACCTGATCGCCGCCCGCCCCGCCGCGCTGGAGGATCCGCTGCGCAAGCAGGCGATCCAGGATTACCTGCAACGCCAGGCCCGCACGCTGGACTGGATCAACAACAACCCCGAGCCCTGGGCCGCCAAGTCGGCGCAATTGCTCGGCGTCGACAAAGCAGTGTTCCTCGACATGTACAACAACCGCAGCCAGGCCTCGCGAATCATCCCGGTCAACGATCAGGCCATCGCCTCGCAACAGGAAGTCGCCGACCTGTTCTTCGATGCGGGGGTGTTGAGCGAACGGCTGGATGTGAGCCCGTTGTGGGACAGGGATTTTTCGTTGTTGCCGGCCTGACGTTCGCCGGGCCAGGCCCCGTAGCGAGGGAGCTTGCTCCCGTCGGGTCGCGAAGCGGCCCCATGATTTTCAGTCGCTACCGAGTCGCCTGGTTTTGCGACTGCTTCGCAGCCGAGCGGGAGCAAGCTCCCTCGCCACAATTGTTCGCCTGGGAACAAACAGCGGCTTTTACCTTTTGATCGAGTGAATTCACCATGAGTCTTTCCTCTCAACACCCGCCCGTCCTACGCTCCGTCGAAGTGGCCAATTTCGAGGCCTTGCTTGAGCGCATCAGTGCACGGCTTGGCGCCAGCGCGCACCTTTATGATGAAAGCGGTGCCTTTCCCCATGACAACTTCCAGCTGCTGCACGAGCATGGCTTGGTCGCACTGACCGTGCCCAAGGCGCTGGGTGGTGGCGGCGCCAGCCTGGCCCAGGCACGCAAGGCCATCCGTGCGATCGCCAAGGGCGAGCCTTCCACGGCGCTGATTCTGGTGATGCAGTACCTGCAACATGCGCGCCTGCAAGACAGCCCAAACTGGCCCGAAGCCCTGCGCCTGCAAGTGGCACACGATGCGGTACGCGACGGTGCGCTGATCAACGCCTTGCGTGTCGAGCCGGATCTTGGCACCCCGGCGCGCGGAGGTCTGCCGGCCACCGTGGCCAGGCGCACCGCCGCCGGCTGGCGCATCAGCGGCCGGAAAATCTATTCCACCGGCAGCCACGGCCTGACCTGGTTCAGCGTCTGGGCGCGCAGCAGCGATGAAGATCCGCTGGTCGGCGCCTGGCTGGTGCACAAGGACACCCCGGGCATCAGCATCATCGAAGACTGGGATCACCTGGGCATGCGCGCCACCTGCAGCCATGAGGTGGTGTTCGACAACGTGCTGGTGCCGCTGGATCACGCGGTCAGCGTCAGCCGCAGGAGCACGCCGCAGGCCGAACTCGATGGCGATGGGTTTCTGTGGATGTCGGTATTGCTGGCATCGGTCTACGACGGCGTCGCGCAGGCCGCCCGCGACTGGCTGGTGCAATGGCTGGAGACGCGCAAGCCCTCCAATCTCGGCGCCGCGCTGTCGACCCTGCCGCGCTTTCAGGAAACCGTTGGCCACATTGACACCTTGCTGTTCGCCAACCGCAGCCTGCTGGATGCCGCCGCCGAAGGCCGCACCCCGGCCAGCAACGCGGCGCAGCTGAAGTACCTGGTGACCGGCAACGCGATTCGTGCGGTGGAACTGGCCATCGAGGCGTCCGGCAATCCCGGCCTGTCACGGCACAATCCGCTGCAACGGCACTACCGCGATGTGCTGTGCAGCCGCGTCCACACCCCGCAAAACGACGCCATCCTGCAAGGGGTCGGCAAAGCCGTCTTCGCCCAGCGCCAGCAGCCCTCCCAGCCCAAGGAACGCCCATGAGCCCATTCGTCATCGCCAGCCAGCTGGATGAAGATTTCAACGAAGTGATCCGTCAGCGCCTTGCGCAATCGCACCCTCAGGCCCGTGTCATCGGTGTGCCGGCCGGCGTGCCCAGTGACTTGCCGGCCGAGGTCGGTATCTTGCTGGCACGGCCGATCAATGTGCGCGGCTACCAGGCGCCGGATACACCGCCACCGGGGTGGCCTTATGGGCTGCAATGGATTCAAGTGGTTTCGTCGGGCATCGACTTCTACCCGAAATGGTTGTTCAACGGCCCGCCGGTGAGCACGTCCCGTGGCAGCGCCGCCGAGAACATCGCCGAGTTCGCCCTGGCCGCGATCTTCGCCGCCGCCAAGCGTCTGCCGGACATCTGGGTGCATGACGCGCAATGGCATTTCACAGCCCTGACGCCGCTCAAGGGCACCACCCTGGGGATTCTCGGCTTCGGCGCCATCGGCCGCAGCCTTGCGGCCAAGGCCCACGCGCTGGGTATCAAGGTGCTGGCGCTGCGCGAGAGCCAGACGCCGTTCGACGTGGAAGGGGTCGAAGCGGCGCGAGACATTCATGAGCTGTTTTCCCGATCCGATCATCTGGTGCTGGCCGCGCCCCTGACCGAGGCGACCCGCCACATCGTCGACAGCACCGTGCTCGCCAGTGCCAAACCGGGCCTGCACCTGATCAACATCGCCCGCGGTGGTCTGCTTGACCATGGGGCGCTGCTCGAAGCCTTGGACAACGGCAGCCTCGGCCTGGCCTCGCTGGACGTCACCGAGCCGGAACCCTTGCCCGACGGCCACCCGCTCTACAGCCATCCGCGGGTTCGACTTTCACCCCACACATCGGCGATCTCCAGCAACAGCCGCCACGAAATCGCTGACAGCTTCCTGACCAATCTCGAGCGGTTTCTCAACGGTCTGGCGCTGGAGAATCAAGCGGACGTGCAACGGGGGTACTAAGCCAAACGCAGCTCAAAATGTGGGAGCGGGCTTGCTCGCGAATGCGCCGTGTCAGTCCACTCAATAGTGA
>NZ_LYVP01000085.1 GCF_001984065.1 Pseudomonas sp. KK4 | reverse complement strand
GCTTCGCAGCCCAGCGGGAGCAAGCTCCCTCGCCACAGTGGTCAGCATTCCAGGTCTATACCTGCACTAACAAAAACGCCGCGATTCTCTCGCGGCGTTTTTGTGTCTGTTGCCTTAGCCCAGGTTCTTGCCGAGCAGCGCGTGGTACAGCTCGCTGTCGCCCAGAATCCCTACCACGTGGTTGTTGTCGTGCAGCACCAGCTTGTTGCCGGTCTGGTAGCGAATCTGCAGCGCGTCGCGCATGCCGATGCTGGAGTCCACCAGGGTCGGGCGTCGGCCCAGGCCTTCAACGGCCTGGCCCGGTGCCCAGTTCTGCAGGTCCAGCACCGAACCGTTCTGGCGCGCACCCTTGATGGTGTTGCCTTCGGCCAGGTCCAGCCAGGAATCGCCGCCCGGGTCCAGGCACACCGAACCGTTGATGCGTTTGCAGTTGTCCAGGGTGCGCATCAGGCTGCGACCACACAGCACGTTCAGCGGGTTGGTGTGGGCCACGAAGGTCCGCACGTAGTCGTCCGCCGGGTTCAGCACGATTTCTTCGGGCTTGCTGTACTGGATGATCCGGCCGTCTTTCATGATCGCGATGCGGCTGCCGAGCTTGAGGGCTTCATCGAGGTCGTGGCTCACGAACACGATGGTCTTGCTCAGCTTGCGTTGCAGCTCCAGCAACTCGTCCTGCAGGCCCTGACGGATCAGCGGGTCGAGGGCCGAGAAGGGTTCGTCCATCAGCAGAATGTCGGCGTCCATCGCCAGCGCACGGGCCAGGCCAACACGCTGCTGCATGCCGCCGGACAGCTCATCGGGCTTCTTGTTGCGCCATTGGGTCAGGCCCACCAGTTCGAGTTTGTCATCGACCAGCTTCCTGCGTTCCTTTTCCGGACGACCCTGCATTTCCAGACCGAAACTGATGTTCTCGCGCACCGTCAGCCAGGGCATCAGGGCGAACTTCTGGAACACCATGGCAATGCGCTTGGTGCGCATCATTTTCAGCTCGGCCGGGGTGCAGGACGCGATGTTGATCTGCTTGCCTTCGTGCTCGACGAACAGCTTGCCGCGGCTGACGGTATTCAAACCGTTGATGCAGCGCAGCAGGCTGGATTTGCCGGAGCCGGACAGGCCCATCAGCACGCAGATTTCACCTTTTTCGATATCCAGGCTGGCCTTTTCCACGCCCACGATCTGCCCGGTCTTCTTGAGGATTTCGCTGCGGGTCAAACCTTGATCGAGCAGCTTGAGGGCTTCGCGCGGATCCTTGGTGAAGATCACGTCTACGTCTTCAAAGCGAATGATGCTCATGCGTCACCCCCTACTTTGGCGTCGGGTTGTTTGCAGATACGGTCGAGCATGATCGCCAGCAGTACGATCGCCAGGCCTGCTTCGAAGCCCAGGGCGATATCAGCCGTATTCAGTGCGTTGACCACGGGTTTGCCCAGGCCGTCGGCGCCTACCAGTGCCGCGATCACCACCATCGACAACGACAGCATGATGCACTGGGTAATGCCGGCCGCGATGCTTGGCATGGCGTGGGGCAGTTCGATCCGTGAGAGCAGTTGACGGCGCGAGCAGCCGAAGGCCTTGCCGGCGTCCATCAGTTCCTGTGGAACATCGCGAATGCCCAGGTAGGTCAGGCGGATGGGCGCGGCAATCGCGAACACCACCGTGGAGATCAGACCCGGGACCACACCCAGACCGAAGAGGGTCAGGGTAGGAATGAGGTAAACGAAGGTCGGTACGGTCTGCATCAGATCGAGTACCGGACGCATCATGGTGTAGAACATTGGCTTGTGCGCGGCGACGATGCCCAGCGGCACGCCGATGACCACGCAGACCAGGGTGGCGAACAACACCTGGGCCAGGGTTTCCATGGTTTCCTGCCAATACCCCAGGTTGAGGATCAACAGAAAGGAGGCAATGACGAAGACCGTCAGGCCCCACTTGCGCTGGATGAAGTGGGCCAGAATTGCGATCAGGCCGATCAGGACCAGCGGGTTGAACCAGGTCAGCGCAAACGTCACGCCGTGGATCATCGTTTCCAGTGTCACGGCAATTGCGTCGAAGGTGTTGGCGCCGTGTTGCGTCAACCATTCAACGAAGCCCGCGATGTACTGGCCTAGGGGTATTTTCTGATCAATCAGCATGGTAGTGAACGTCCGCATGCAAGGAAATAAACAGCCCGGGCAGGCGAGCCTGCCCGGCATAAGCGATTACTGTGCGAGCTTGGCTTTCACGGCCTCCAGGCCTGGTTTACCGTCAGTGGTGGTCACGCCAGCGAGCCAGGTATCGAGCACCTGTGGATTCTTCTTGAGCCAGGCCTTGGCGGCCGCGTCAGGCTTCATCTTGTCGTCCAGGATGTTGCCCATGAGTTCGCTTTCCATGTCGACGGTGAACTCCAGGTTTTTCAACAGCTGGCCCACGTTGCTGCATTCCTCGGCGTAACCCTTGCGGGTGTTGGTCGCCACGGTGGCAGCACCGAAATCCGGGCCGAAGAAATCATCGCCACCGGTCAGGTATTGAATCTTGAAGCGCTTGTTCATCGGGTGCGGCGCCCAGCCGAGGAAGACCACGGCGGTGTCGCGTTTCTGCGCGCGGTCGACCTGGGACAGCATCCCCGCTTCGCTGGATTCGACGACCTTGAAGCCGGCGTCCTTCAAGCCGAAGGCGTTCTTGTCGATCATGCTCTGGATCAGGCGGTTGCCGTCGTTGCCAGGCTCGATGCCGTAGATCTTGCCATCGAGTTCTTTCTTGAATTTGGCGATGTCGGCGAAGTCATGCAGCCCCTTGTCGTACAGGGCTTGTGGCACGGCCAGGGTGTACTTGGCGCCCTTGAGGTTGGTGCGCACGGTTTCCACGGTGCCGGCGTCGCGGTAGGCCTTGATGTCGTTTTCCATGGTCGGCATCCAGTTGCCCAGGAACACGTCCATGTTCTTGCCGTCGGCCAGGGACTTGTAGGTCACCGGCACGGAGATCATGGTGGTCTTGGTCTTGTAGCCGAGGGCGTTGAGCACGACGCTGGTGGTCGCGGTTGTTGCGGTGATGTCGGTCCAGCCGACATCGGAGAAGTTTACGGTGTTGCATTGGGCCGGTTCGGCGGCTTGCGCCAGAACCGGCAGACTAAGCATGGCGGCCAACAACAACGACGGGGAACCTTTCATGGATGGACTCCTTGGTGTTTTTTTTGGCAGTGTTCCGACTGGACCACCGCACTTATAGGTTGCGGTTGGATGGCGTTTTGGAGACAGCTCTACCACGGCGCCTTGCAATCGAGTCGATATGATCATGTACCAGTGAAAATCTGACGCCTACAGGGAGAGTCGTAACCAGTACAGGGATGGTCGCATCCAGTGTCAGTGACGTCGTTTACAGATTTTTTCAGCCCGATTTCCCCCTGCACGACACAAAAAAACGGCGAAAACATGGCGTAAAACGCACACGGCGTAACTGAGCATGAGTGCGTCGGTGTGAGACGTCGAACGACCTGACAAAAGGCTGATGATGCGGCCATCTCGGCGGATTGCAGCTTGAGCGTAGCAGCTCCGCCACCGGGCGTTTTTGCGCCTGGCGTTGGCTTATCCAGGAGTTCGGCAAGTCATGGCTATCAGTGTTTTCGACCTGTTCAAAATCGGCATCGGCCCATCCAGTTCGCACACCGTGGGGCCGATGCGGGCGGCGGCGCTGTTCGTGCAGGACGTGCGTCAGTGCGGTCTGCTGGAACAGGTGCGCCGCGTCGAAGTGCAGCTTTATGGTTCGTTGTCGGCCACCGGCATCGGCCACGGCAGCGACAACGCGGTGATCATGGGCTTGATGGGCGAGTGGCCGGACGCGATCGACCCGTCGCAAATCGGCATCCGCATCGCCACCCTGCGTGAAACCGACACTCTATTGCTCGACGGTCGTTTGCCGGTGCCCTTCGTTTGGGCGCGGGACATGCGCCTGATCGACGAGAACCTGCCGTTCCATCCCAATGCCATGACCCTGGTTGCCGAAGGTGCCGATGGCGAATTGCACCGCGATACATACTATTCGGTGGGCGGCGGTTTTGTCGTCGATGAAGCCCAGGCTTCCAGTGGTGTGGTCGATCTTGATCGCACCGAACTGCCTTACGACTTTTCCAGTGCCGCCGAACTGCTGGCGCTGTGCAAGACCCACAACCTGCGCGTCGCTGAGCTGATGATGGCCAACGAGAAGGTCTGGCGCAGCGAGGAGGAAATCCGCAGCGGTCTGATGAAACTCTGGCGCGCCATGCAGGATTGCGTCGAGCACGGCCTCAAGCACGAGGGCATCCTGCCGGGCGGCCTGAACGTACGCCGGCGTGCGGCGAAACTGCATCGCAGCCTGCAGGAGCTGAACAAGCCCAACGTCATCGGCTCGACCCTCAGTGCCATGGAGTGGGTCAACCTGTTCGCCCTGGCGGTCAACGAAGAAAACGCCGCCGGCGGGCGCATGGTCACGGCGCCGACCAATGGCGCGGCGGGGATCATTCCGGCGGTGTTGCACTACTTCATGAAGTTCAGCGAGGACGTGACCGACGCCAATGTCGTCGATTACCTGCTCGGTGCGGCGGCGGTGGGGATTCTGTGCAAGAAAAATGCGTCGATCTCCGGTGCCGAAGTCGGTTGCCAGGGCGAAGTGGGTTCGGCCTGCGCCATGGCGGCGGCGGGGCTGGCGGAGATCTTGGGTGCCACGCCGGAGCAGCTGTGCAACGCGGCGGAGATTGGCCTGGAACACAACCTCGGTTTGACCTGCGATCCGGTGGGTGGTCTGGTGCAGGTGCCGTGTATTGAACGCAACGCGATTGCGGCGGTGAAGGCGATCAACGCGGCGCAGATGGCGTTGCGCGGTGATGGTCAGCACTTTATCTCGCTGGATCGGGTGATTCGCACGATGCGCGATACCGGCGCCGATATGCATGACAAATATAAGGAGACATCGCGGGGTGGGTTGGCGGTGAGTGCGGTGGAGTGTTGAGTCAGTAAAACCGCGTCGTCTACTTCGCGAGCAAGCCCGCTCCCACATTGGATGGGTGAACGACGCAGATCCAGTGTGGGAGCGGGCTTGCTCGCGAAGGGGCCAGACCAGTCAAAACTGCGCGCTAATTGAACACCCGCAACGAAACGCGCCACCTTTTAGCGCGTCGCTTACAGATAAATGGCCTGGCTACCGATCAGGTACTATTCGGGCTCTGACCATTCGTCATCCTGTGCCTGCGGTGACACTCTTTGCGGTTGCCCCGCAGCCCTGTTCCCACAAGTGCTACCGATTTGCTCACACACCTCGGAACAGCGCACTTGCCGTCATTGACAGCACTTATAACCCCTACTCGCCGCGGGTCTTATATAGACACGCCGCGACGTCGTTTTCAGGAGTTATTGAATGTCCATTCAACTTTAGGCATGGCAATTGCTCTGTCATTACAAAGCCCGTCTCCCACGCGAGATCGATGGCAATAACAAGAGCCTCCGCCTGAGGCCATCACCCGATTTGTGTGAGGAGATATCGCGATGACGTCGTTCAACTCCGGGGCCCAACCCCAGAACCGTGCGCCTCAATCCATCGGCTTTCTGCTGCTGGACAATTTCACGCTGATTTCCCTGGCGTCCGCAGTTGAACCGCTGCGCATGGCCAATCAGTTGTCCGGACGCGAGCTGTATCGCTGGACGACCCTCACTGTCGATGGTGGCCAGGTCTGGGCCAGTGACGGTCTGCAAATCACCCCCGACGCCTCCATGCACAAGGCACCGCCCCTGGACACCGTGATTGTCTGCGGTGGTATCGGTATTCAGCGCACGGTTACCCGCGAGCACGTGTCATGGCTGCAGAGCCAGGCGCGCCAGTCCCGTCGCCTCGGCGCGGTCTGCACCGGCAGCTGGGCCCTGGCCTGCGCCGGCCTGCTGGACGGTTTCGATTGCAGCGTGCACTGGGAATGCCTGGCAGCGATGCAGGAAGCCTTTCCGCGCGTGGCCATGAGCACTCGCCTGTTCACCCTCGACCGTAACCGCTTCACCAGCTCCGGCGGCACCGCGCCGCTGGACATGATGCTGCACCTGATCAGCCGCGATCACGGCCGTGAACTGTCCGCCGCTATCTCGGAAATGTTCGTCTACGAGCGTATCCGCAACGAACAGGATCACCAGCGCGTGCCGCTCAAGCACATGCTTGGCACCAACCAGCCGAAGTTGCAGGAAATCGTGGCGCTGATGGAGGCCAACCTCGAAGAGCCGATCGACCTCGACGAGCTGGCGGTGTACGTCGCCGTGTCCCGTCGGCAGCTCGAGCGGCTGTTCCAGAAGTACCTGCATTGCTCGCCGTCGCGCTACTACCTCAAGCTGCGCCTGATTCGTGCGCGGCAGTTGCTCAAGCAGACGCCGATGTCGATCATCGAAGTGGCATCGGTGTGTGGCTTCGTCTCCACGCCGCACTTCTCCAAGTGCTACCGCGAATACTTCGGCATTCCACCGCGTGACGAGCGCGTAGGCTCCAATACCACCCAGCAAGTGGCGATGATGCCGCTGCCGCAAGCCCTGGTGCTGTCGCCGCTGTCGGGGCCGTTGTCGGCGCTGAGCCAGGCGCGCAATGAGTCGACGTTTGCCAGCGTAAGGCTCTGAACCCAAAGGCTCTTGTGGCGGGCTCTTGTGGCGAGCTCTTGTGGCGAGGGAGCTTGCTCCCGCCGGGCTGCGAAGCAGACCCTTGACCGGCGAATGGTTTTTTTCAGAAAAAACGCATTCGCCTTTTTTGCGACCGCTTCGCGCTCGAGCGCAAGCAAGCTCCCTCGCCACAGGGTATTTGCAAGGGCGTTTCAGCGGGTAACGTGGCTCTGTTGGTACTCGGCCAACGCCGGCAACAACTGCTTGTCGATTGCCTGGCGCACGGCTGGCAGGATGGTCGCGCTGCTGGTGTACATCTGCTTGACCATGGTGCGCAGCACGATGGCCCTTTCGTTGTTCAAACCCCGTACCGCGCATTCGCAGGCCTGCTCGGCGGTGGAGCCGTTGGGCACTTGAAAGCCCAATGCCTTGAGCTGGCCCAACAGGTCTTCCTGGTCTATCAAATCGGCGTGCATCATGGTGCAAGTCCTTCTTCTGGGATCGGGGTCGTGCCTCGATTCTGGTAGTGGGCGACAGTGGCGGCAAGGGCGATTTGTCGCGATGTCAGCATTGACTATGAACAGGTCGCTTTCGGGCAACTTGCCGGCGAGGGGAGTCGGCACACTGGACTCAGCTCGCTTCACGACGGTTTGGTCACCCTCGCATGGCAGCTCCTCAACAGTACCCTCTGCCTCGATCCTGTCACGGCTTGATCGGGGCTTTTTTTGTCTGTGAATCCTGGGGTTTTGTGTTGCCTGGGCGGGCGCCTTCGCGAGCAAGCCCGCTCCCACAGGAGGAACACGATCCAAATGTGGGAGCGGGCTTGCTCGCGAAGAACGATGACGCGGTCTAGCGTTGCAACACCAGAATGCGCGACAACAATTCATCCCGGTCCACATAGCAGCCCTGGAAATGCCGCGCGCCTGTAGCGGGGTCAAATGCATTGCGCGCATGCAGCGTACGGCGGTTGTCGAAGCACCAGAGTTCGCCCGGGTTGAGCCGCTGCACCACGCGAAAGCGATCCTCGCGGGTCATGGCGATGAAGCGGCGATAGGCACGATAGAGCTTGGGCATGTCTTCCACCGAGGCGTCGAACGGGCCGCGCAAAAAGTTCGCCATGCGGATTTCCGACACCTGCCCCAGATTGTCCAGAGCAATGATCGGCGCCAGGCAGCGGTAGTCGCTGTGGCGGTCCTTGTTGCGAAACTCCACGGGGATCTCGCACAGGCTTTTGAAGGCCTGCGGATCTTCCCGGCGCAGGGCGTCGGCGATGGCGAAACCGTCGACGAAAATACTCTCGCCACCCTCGGCCTCGTTGACCAGGCAATGCAGAAACTGCAGCCCCGGTTGCAACTCGCGGGTCGGCAAATCGCTGTGCAGCGGCAGGTTGAAAGCGGTGTAGGCGTTGCTGTCCGCATCGGCCTTGGATTGCACATTGAACAGCACGCCGAAATTGCTCTCGCGGATGAACGAAATACGTTGGGCAATCAGCTTCAGCGAGCCGGGCTCGGTGGGCACGCCACGGACCTGGGTCAGGCCGGTATCGCGTACCGCCAGCAGCCATTGCAGCAGGGCCTCGTGGTCGTTCATCAAGGCCTGATACTCGAACACCGGCAGCGTCAGGTCGCTGTGCCATAGCCGGGATTTGGGCTTGCCGGCCAGGCGCTCGGCGCGGGACTCATCGTCGTAGGCGTGGGCCCGCAGCCAGCCCGGATCGAAGCGGCTCAGATGACCGTCCTGCCATTCCACCCGCAGGCAACCTTCAGCATCGATGGCGGTATCGCCGGGCATCAGGTTCTGCGGCACATCGACAATTTCCAGCACCTGCTCGCGGGTCACGCTATAGACGCATTGCGGGCACGGGCAGTTGTCCCGCAGCCATTGATGATGGAAGGGGCTGACACGTTGATCGGCCCACTTCACCAGCACGCGATCGGCCATCGCCTGCACGCCTGTCAGCGCGCTGATCAACGGATAAGTACGGAAGTCGGCAAAAGCGGCGGCGGTGTTCATGCAATCTCCTTGTTATTTTTTTGCGGGCAGTGCGATCACTCGGCCAATGTACTCGGGCGCCGGCAGGTCGGCCTGCTCGGCGACGATGGCCTGCAGTTTGCCCAGGGGCACTTCGCTGAACGGCGTGGAGCGGGGGCCGGCGAGGTCAACGTGCAGCAGCATCTGCTCGTTGCCCGCCAGCTCCAAGTCGTCACCGACCCGATGCAGGCTGTGGTAGAGGTGCAGGCGTTTGCTGTCGTGGCCGATGATCTGGGTGCGCACTTCGACATCGGCATCGAGCTTCACTTCGTGCAGGTAGTTGAGGTGCAGCTCCAGGGTGAACAGCGAGTTGCCGCTGGCTTCGCGGTTGTTGCTGTCCATGCCCAGGCGATCCATCAGGGCGTCGGTGGCATAACTGAAGATCAGCAGGTAGAACGCGTCGCGCAGGTGGCCGTTGTAGTCGACCCAGTCGGGGATGATGCGGGTTTGGTAGGTGGTGAGGGTGGGCATGATTACTTTTCCAACGTTGATGGTGTCTGCACTGCCGCTTTCGCCAGCAGGCTGGCCCCACCCTGGAATGCATTTTCCTGTGGGAGCCAGCCTGCTGGCGATGGCGCCGGTCCGGCTGATCGATTACTCGCTGAAGGTCATCCCATGCTTCTCTTTGGTGGTCTTCACCGCTTCCAGCACCGCCAGCAGGCAGTCATCACGATAGCGCTCCAGCGCCGAAATGCTGTGTTTGCCCAATTGATCGCTGGTGCCGTCCACCACATCGTCGATCAATTTGTCGGTCAGTTCCGGTGCCGGCAGGTAAGTCCAGGGCAGTTGCAGCGCCGGGCCGAACTGGGCCATGAAGTGGCGCATGCCGGCATCGCCTCCCGCCAGGGTGTAGGTCAGGAACGTGCCCATGAACGACCAGCGCAGGCCCGCGCCAAAGCGGATGGCGTCGTCGATTTCACCGGTGGTCGCCACACCGTCGTTGACCAGGTGCAGCGCCTCGCGCCACAGCGCTTCGAGCAGGCGGTCAGCGATGAATCCCGGCACTTCCTTGCGCACGTGCAGGGGGCGCATGCCGAGGGATTCGTAGACTTTCATGGCGGCCTGAACGGCTTCGGGCGCGGTGTTCTTGCCGCCGACCACTTCCACCAGGGGCAGCAGGTAAACCGGGTTGAACGGGTGACCGACCACGCAGCGCTCCGGGTGGGTGGCGCTCTCGTAGAATTCGCTCGGCAGCAGGCCGGAAGTGCTGGAGCCGATCAGGGCGTTGGGCTTGGCGGCGGCGCTGATTTTGCTGTGCAGTTCCAATTTCAGCTCCAGACGCTCGGGGGCGCTTTCCTGGATGAAGTCGGCGTCGCGTACGCATTCTTCGATGGTCGCGACAAAGCGCAGGCGATCCTGGGAAGCGCCCGGTGCCAGGCCTTGTTTCTCCAGCGCGCCCCAGGATTTGGCCACACGATTGCGCAACGCGGCTTCAGCGCCGGGCGCCGGGTCCCAGGCCACCACATCCAGGCCGTGGGCGAGCGCGCGGGACACCCAGCCGCTGCCGATGACACCGCTGCCCAGGGCGGCGAAGGTTTTGATTTCGGTGATAAAGCTCATGACATTGTCCTAAAGAGTTCGAAAAACCCTGTGGGAGCGGGCTTGCCCGCGAAGAGGCCGGTACATCCGGCGAATCTTCAGCGGTAGAACCATCGCTTTCGCGGGCAAGCCCGCTCCCACAGGGACATGCGCAGGTTTGATTACCCGCGTTGGATCAGGCCCATTTTCTTGCGGCCTTCGGCTGGGGTCAGGACCCGCGCGCCGAGACGGCTGAGGATTTCGCTGGCGCGTTCGACCAGTTGGCCGTTGGTCGCCAGCACGCCCTTGTCCAGCCACAGGTTGTCCTCCAGGCCGACCCGCACGTTGCCGCCCAGCAGCACCGCTTGCGCCGCCATCGGCATTTGCATGCGGCCGATGCCGAAACCGGCCCAGACCGCGTCAGCCGGCAGGTTGTCGACCATGGCCTTCATGGTGGTGGTGTCCGCCGGCGCGCCCCACGGGATGCCCAGGCACAACTGGAACAACGGGTTGTCGAGCAGGCCTTCCTTGATCATCTGTTTGGCGAACCACAGGTGGCCGGTGTCGAAGATTTCCAGCTCGGCCTTCACGCCAAGCTCTTGAATACGTTTGGCGCCAGCACGCAGCTGCGCCGGGGTGGAGACGTAAATGGTGTCGCCATCGCCGAAGTTCAGGGTGCCGCAATCGAGGGTGCAGATCTCCGGCAACAGTTCTTCGACGTGGGCCAGGCGGGTCAGGGGACCGACCAGATCAGTGTTGGGGCCGAACTCCATCGGATTCTCGCCGGCGCCGATTTCCAGGTCGCCACCCATGCCGGCGGTGAGGTTGACGATGATGTCGACGTCGGCTTCGCGGATGCGCTCCATCACTTCGCGGTACAGCGCCACGTCACGGCTGAACTTGCCGGTTTGCGGGTCGCGAACGTGGCAGTGGACCACGGTGGCACCGGCCTTGGCGGCTTCCACGGCGGCGGCCGCGATTTGTTTCGGGGTGACCGGCACGTGTGGGCTCTTGGCGGTCGTGTCGCCAGCACCGGTGAGTGCGCAGGTGATGATGACGTCGTGATTCATGGGGCGGTTTCCTTCAGGCGTGGTGGTGCCGTTCGCAGCCCTTTTGGGCTGCGAGTCGGTGGTTCAGAACAGGGTTATTTGCTGGTCAGTTGCAGGTTTTCAGCGGCCGGCTTGCCGTCGAAGGTGGTCACGCCGTCAAGCCAGCGCTTTTTGTCTTCGGGGTGATCTTTCAGCCATTGCTTAGCCGATTCGAAGGCGTCCTTGTGATCCAGCAGCGGCTGCATCATTCGGCTCTCGTCTTCGGCGGTGAAGGTCAGGTTGCTCAGCAGGCGACCGATGTTCGGGCATTGTTCGGCGTATTTCGGCGCAGTCACCGTCCAGACGGTGGCCATGCCTTCGTTCGGGCCAAGGGCGTCGTCGCTGCCGGTGAGGTAGGTCATTTTGATGTTGACGTTCATCGGGTGCGGCGCCCAGCCGAAAAACACCACGGCTTCGTTGCGGCGCACCGCGCGATCCACGGCGGCGAGCATGCCGGCTTCGCTGGACTCGACCAGCTGGAATTTGCCCAGGCCGAACTGGTTCTTGGTGATCATCGCCTTGATCTGGGTGTTGGCGCCCGAGCCTGGCTCGATGCCGTAGATCTTGCCGCCCAGTTCTTTTTCGAACTTGGCGATGTCGGCGAAGGTTTTCAGGCCCTTGTCATACAGGTAGGTGGGCACGGCGAGGGTGGCACGGGCGTCCTTGAGGCTCGGCGCTTGCAGCACCTTGACCTGGTTGGCGTCGACGAACGGGGTGATGGTCTGGGTCATCAGCGGGTTCCAGTACCCCAGGAACAGGTCCAGGCGCTGATCGCGAATCCCGGCGAAGATGATCTGCTGGGAGGCGCTGGTTTGTTTGGTGCTGTAGCCGAGGCCGTCGAGCAATACCTGGGTCATTGCACTGGTAGCGATCACGTCGGTCCAGTTCACCACGCCCATGCGCACATTCTGGCAAGAGGCGGGTTCGGCGGCCATGACGCTTGCGCTCAGCAAAGCGGTACCACTGAGTGCAAGAACACAGCTGCTGATCAGTCGTTTCATTCTCAGGTTCCTCGGCAGTTTCGTTATTGTGGGTCCGGTCGTCTTTGTGCGCCGGTGATGTCACGTTACGCAGCAATTGCGCCATCAAAGCGCACTACGGCGACCAGCACTTGCACTGCAGCGACCTGTCCCCTTGAATGGCACTGGCAACTGGCGTATCAACGTCTTCACGTTGCCCGACCTCTCGCTCCTGCCCATCGAGTGCGCGCCATGTCTCAGGATTTCTATTTCTTGTTGCTGCCGGGTTTCTCGGCCATCGGATTCATCTCGGCCATCGAGCCGTTGCGGGTTGCCAATCGTTTTCGCGGCGAGCTCTATCGCTGGCATGTATTGAGTGCCGATGGTGGAGCCGTGCTGGCCAGCAACGGCATGTCGGTCAACGCCGACGCGGCGCTGGAGCCGTTGAAAAAAGGCGCGACCCTGCTGGTGGTTGCCGGCTTCGAGCCGCTGAAGTTCGCCACCCCCGCCGTGGAGCACTGGCTGCGGCGCCTGGACAACGAAGGGGTGACCCTCGGGGCCATCGATACCGGCAGCTTCGTGCTGGCCGAGGCCGGCCTGCTCGACGGCCATCGCCTGACCCTGCACTGGGAAGCCATCGATGCCTTCAAGGAGTCTTATCCACAGCTCAGCGTGACCCAGGAGCTGTTCGAGATCGACCGTCGGCGCATCACCTCAGCCGGGGGGACCGCGTCCATCGATTTGATGCTCGATCTGATCGCCCAGGCCCATGGCCCGGAACTGGCGATCCAGGTCAGCGAACAGTTCGTGCTTGGCCGCATCCGCCCGCGCAAAGACCACCAACGCATGGAAGTCGCTACGCGTTACGGCATCAGCAACAAGAAACTGGTGCAGGTGATCGGTGAGATGGAGCAACACAGCGAACCGCCGCTGAGCACACTGGAACTGGCGGAATCGATCAAAGTGACGCGCCGGCAACTGGAGCGCCTGTTCCGTCTGCACCTGAACGACACACCGAGCAATTTCTATCTGCGATTAAGGCTGGAAAAGGCGCGGCAACTGCTGCGCCAGACCGATATGAGTGTGCTGGAAGTGAGCATCGCCTGTGGGTTCGAATCGCCGTCATATTTCACCCGCAGTTATCGGGCGAAGTATGAGCGCTGTCCGCGAGAAGACCGGCGTACCGCCAAGGCCTGAACGACGCATAACCCTGTGGGAGCGGGCTTGCTCGCGAATGCATTCTGTCAGTCACCGCTGAGTTGACTGACACACCGCTTTCGCGAGCAAGCCCGCTCCCACAGGGTGATCTGCGTTGACTTTTACTGCTTCATCAACGCCGAACACGCCGCCTTGTAGGCTTCATGCTGATATTTGTTCAGCGTCTGCGGCAGCTCAAACCCATGCTTCTTGGCCTGCGCATTGATCGTCTGCGGCGACAACAGCGTCACCTCGCAATTGTCCAGCAACTGCAAAACCCCCTCGATCTTGAACGTGGTCGGCCCGCCGGCAAATTCACCTTTCTTGCTGCGCTTCTTGATTGCAATCCGATCAATCGAATTCTCCCGCACGAACGAGGCGACCTGAGCGGCAAACACCTTGACGTTGGCGGCCTCGTCGTCATCGTCCAGGGCGATTTTCTTGGTCGCCAGCGCCACATGGCTCAACGCCTGACCCTCGAGGCTGGCCACAGCGATGATCGCTTCGCTGCCCTTGATTTCGATGCCGCAGATTTTCATGGTCAATCCCTTTACTGGCTGATGGCGTGCAGCTTACAGCTCAAGTTGACTGGCGGTGATGCCAAACGCCGCGGCAATTTTCTCGCGGGTGGCTTTGCGCGGTTTTGGGATGGTTTCCTGTTCGGCATATGCGAGTGGGGAGATGCCCATGCGTTCTGCCACTTCCTCCTGGGTAAGGTCAAAATGTTCACGCCAGGCGCGCACAGGAAGCGCTCCATCGACAATCAGGGTTACAACTTCGTGCGGGATCATCATCTTTTCCATCCTTTGTGATCACTCCTGCCCAATCGACTCCAAAAACTCCGACCGTTCGTCACTGATCCGGGCCACGCAATCATTTTGCGCGATGGTGAAGGCTTTGCTGCCGGCGGTGGTGGGGAAGGCTTCGACGGCGCAGTCGGCGTCGCGGGTTTTCAGCCATTGCTGTTGGGAGGATTTGATTTTGGCGGTGATGTCGGCCAATTGCGTCGGGTTCTTGCCGTAGAGCGACTGCATGCGCTCATTCAGGCTCTTGAGGTTTTCGTTCAGCAGATCTTCGGCGGTGGTTTTGCTGAAGGCCGAGCATTCCAGGGTCTGGATGTCGTTTTCGACTTTGTCGCAAGGGTTGTCGTCAGCTTCTTCTGCTGCGTGTACGCCGGTCGCAATCAATACCAAAGCCAGGAGGATGGATTTCATTCAGGTCGCCGCTCTTGTCCAGTGAAGCATCAAGTGATGCGACGAATTCTGGCCCAAGCGGGCGGGCTTGAACAGGTCGCGAATCGTGCCTGTCGGCGACCCTTTGTCGCGGATTGACGCTTTCGGCAATTCCCCTGTCGTTTTTGCACCCGGCTGCCAAGGCACCGAGGCATATGCTGGCCCCAAAGCGCCGGCAGACGATTCGGCGCATGAATCGCTAATAAGGGGACAGCCTGATGAGCCCAGCCGAATTGCACGCCGACAGCATCGTTATCGACGGGCTGATCATTGCCAAGTGGAACCGCGAGCTGTTTGAAGACATGCGCAAGGGCGGCCTGACCGCCGCCAACTGCACCGTGTCGGTATGGGAAGGCTTCCAGGCCACCGTCAACAACATCGCCGCCAGCCAGAAACTGATCCGCGAGAACAGCGACCTGGTGATTCCGGTGCGTACCACCGCCGACATCCGCAAGGCCAAGGAGCAGGGCAAGACCGGCATCCTGTTCGGCTTCCAGAACGCCCACGCATTCGAAGACCAGATCGGCTATGTCGAGGTGTTCAAGCAACTGGGCGTGGGTATCGTGCAGATGTGCTACAACACCCAGAACCTGGTGGGCACCGGTTGCTACGAGCGCGATGGCGGCCTGTCGGGCTTCGGTCGTGAGATCGTCGCCGAGATGAACCGCGTTGGCGTGATGTGCGACCTGTCCCATGTCGGCTCCAAGACATCCGAAGAAGTCATCCTCGAATCGAAGAAACCGGTGTGCTACTCCCACTGCCTGCCGTCGGGGCTGAAGATTCACCCGCGCAACAAGTCCGATGAAGAACTCAAGTTTATCGCTGACCACGGCGGTTTCGTCGGCGTGACCATGTTCGCGCCGTTCCTGGCCAAGGGCATCGATTCGACCATCGACGACTACGCCGAAGCCATCGAATACACCATGAACATCGTCGGCGAAGACGCCATCGGCATCGGCACCGACTTCACCCAGGGTCATGGCCAGGACTTCTTCGAATACCTGACCCACGACAAGGGCTATGCCCGCCGCCTGACCAGCTTCGGCAAGATCATCAACCCGCTGGGCATCCGCACCGTCGGCGAATTCCCGAACCTGACCGAGACGCTGCTCAAGCGCGGCCATTCCGAGCGCGTGGTGCGCAAGATCATGGGCGAGAACTGGGTCAACGTCCTCAAGGACGTCTGGGGCGAGTAAGCCGCACCTCTGAATCCTTTCCCCCGGCCGACCGCGCCGGGGGCAACACCAAAATTTTTCTGGAGTTAAGTTTCCATGGCCAAGATCGCCCCGCAATTGCCTATCGAAGTCGACAGCGAGACCGGTGTCTGGACCTCCGACGCCCTGCCGATGCTGTACGTGCCGCGTCATTTCTTTGTCAACAACCACATGGGCATCGAGGAAGTGCTGGGCGCCGACGCCTATGCCGAGATCCTCTACAAGGCCGGCTACAAGTCCGCCTGGCACTGGTGTGAAAAAGAAGCCGAATGCCACGGCCTGGAAGGCGTCGCGGTGTTCGAGCACTACATGAAGCGCCTGTCGCAGCGCGGCTGGGGCCTGTTCAAGATCCAGGACATCGACCTCGACAAAGGCACCGCCAGCGTCAAGCTCGAGCACTCGGCGTTCGTCTACGTCTACGGCAAGGTCGGGCGCAAGGTCGACTACATGTTCACCGGCTGGTTTGCCGGCGCGATGGACCAGATCCTCGCCGCCCGCGGCAGCAAAATCCGCACCGTTGCCGAACAAGTCTACGGTGGCTCCGAAGAAGGCCACGACGACGGTTTGTTCACCGTCAAGCCGTTGTAAGTCGAGGAACCCGCCATGGCTTTCGAAGCAATGTTCCAGCCGATCCAGATCGGCAAACTGACCATCCGCAACCGCGTGCTCAGCACCGCGCACGCCGAGGTCTACGCGACCGACGGCGGCATGACCACCGACCGGTACGTCAAGTATTACGAAGAGAAGGCCAAGGGCGGGATCGGCCTGGCGATCTGCGGCGGTTCGTCGGTGGTCGCCATCGACAGCCCGCAGGAATGGTGGAGTTCGGTGAACCTGTCCACCGACCGCATCATCCCTCACTTCCAGAATCTGGCCGACGCCATGCACAAGCACGGCGCCAAGATCATGATCCAGATTACTCACATGGGCCGTCGCTCCCGCTGGGACGGCTTCAACTGGCCGACGCTGATGTCGCCGTCCGGCGTGCGTGAGCCCGTGCACCGCGCGACTTGCAAAACCATCGAGCCGGAAGAGATCTGGCGGGTGATCGGCAACTACGCCCAGGCGGCCCGTCGCGCCAAGGCCGGCGGCCTGGACGGCGTCGAGCTGTCGGCGGTGCACCAGCACATGATTGACCAGTTCTGGAGCCCGCGGGTCAACAAGCGCACCGACGAATGGGGCGGCACCTTCGAAGGCCGCATGAAGTTCGGCCTGGAAGTCTTGAAAGCCGTGCGCGCCGAAGTCGGTGACGATTTCTGCGTGGGCATGCGCATCTGTGGTGACGAGTTCCACCCCGATGGCCTGTCCCACGAGGACATGAAGCAGATCGCCAAGTATTACGACGACACCGGCATGCTCGATTTCATCGGTGTCGTGGGTTCGGGTTGCGATACTCACAACACCCTGGCCAACGTGATTCCGAACATGAGCTACCCGCCGGAGCCGTTCCTGCACCTGGCCGCCGGGATCAAGGAAGTGGTCAAGGTTCCGGTGCTGCACGCGCAGAACATCAAGGACCCGAACCAGGCCACCCGGATTCTGGAAGGCGGCTACGTCGACATGGTCGGCATGACCCGCGCGCACATTGCCGACCCGCACCTGATCGCCAAGATCAAGATGGGCCAGATCGACCAGATCAAGCAGTGCGTGGGCGCCAACTACTGCATCGACCGTCAGTACCAGGGCCTGGATGTGCTGTGCATCCAGAACGCCGCGACCTCCCGTGAATACATGGGCTTGCCGCACATCATCGAAAAAACCACCGGCGTCAAACGCAAGGTGGTGGTGGTCGGCGCCGGTCCTGCGGGGATGGAAGCGGCCCGTGTCGCTGCCGAGCGTGGCCACGACGTGACCCTGTTCGAGAAGAAGGAATTCATCGGCGGGCAGATCACCACGGCCTCGAAAGCGCCGCAGCGCGACCAGATCGCCGGTATCACCCGCTGGTATCAACTGGAACTGGCGCGCCTGAAAGTCGACCTGCGCCTGGGCACGGCAGCCGACGCACCGACCATCATGGACCTGCGTCCGGATGTGGTGGTGCTGGCGGTGGGCGGTCATCCGTTCATCGAGCAGAACGAACACTGGGGCGCGGCCGAAGGCCTGGTGGTCAGCAGTTGGGACATCCTCGACGGCAAGGTCGCACCCGGCAAGAACGTGCTGGTGTACGACACCATTTGCGAATTCACCGGCATGTCCACCGCCGACTTCATTGCCGACAAAGGCAGCCAGGTCGAGATTGTCACCGACGACATCAAGCCCGGCGTGGCGATCGGCGGTACGTCGTTCCCGACTTACTACCGCAGCATGTACCCCAAAGAAGTGATCATGACCGGCGACATGATGCTGGAAAAGGTCTACCGCGAAGGCGACAAGCTGGTGGCGGTGCTGGAAAACGAATACACCGGTGCCAAAGAGGAGCGGGTGGTGGATCAGGTGGTGGTGGAAAACGGCGTGCGTCCGGACGAAGCCATCTACTACGCGCTCAAGGAAGGTTCGCGCAACAAGGGCCAGATCGACGTCGAAGCCCTGTTCGCGATCAAGCCTCAGCCATGCCTGGAACAGAGCGGTGACGGCTACCTGCTGTTCCGCATCGGTGACTGCGTGGCCCAGCGTAACGTGCATGCGGCGATCTATGACGCCCTGAGGCTGTGCAAGGATTTCTAAGAGCTTGTGGATAACCCTGTGGGAGCGGGCTTGCTCGCGAATGCATTCTGTCAGTCACCGCTGAATTGACTGGTACACCGCTTTCGCGAGCAAGCCCGCTCCCACAGGAACCGAGCAAGACATCTCGACCTGCGAGACCCCGAGGTCTTTGGGAGCAACACCTATGTTGAACACCCTTCTTCCAATCCTGTTGTTCGCAGCCCTGGCCCTCGCGGTGCTGGGCGCGTTGCGGCGGGTGGCCATGTGGCGTCGGGGCCGGGCCTCGAAGGTCGACCTGATCGGCGGCCTGTTCGCCATGCCCAAGCGCTACATGGTCGACTTGCACCATGTGGTCGCGCGGGACAAATACATCGCCAACACCCACGTGGCCACGGCCGGTGGCGCGGTGGCGTCCATCGTGCTGGCGATTCTGGTGCACGGTTTCGGCCTGCATAACCGCATCCTCGGTTACGCCCTGCTGCTGATGTCGGCGGTGATGTTCGTCGGCGCGATCTTCGTTTACCTGCGTCGGCGCAACCCGCCTGCGCGCCTGTCGAAAGGCCCGTGGATGCGCCTGCCGAAAAGCCTGCTGGCGTTCTCGGCGTCGTTCTTCCTGGTGACGTTGCCGGTGGCCGGGATCCTGCCGGAGAACTTCGGTGGCTGGCTGCTGGCGGTGATCCTCGGCATCGGTGTGCTGTGGGGCGTGTCGGAGCTGTTCTTCGGCATGACCTGGGGCGGGCCGATGAAACACGCCTTCGCCGGTGCCCTGCACCTGGCCTGGCACCGTCGCGCCGAACGCTTTGGCGGCGGTCGTTCCACCGGTTTGAAACCTTTGGACCTGAGCGATCCGGCTGCGCCCCTGGGCGTGGAAAAGCCGAAGGATTTCACCTGGAACCAACTGCTCGGTTTCGACGCCTGTGTGCAGTGCGGTAAATGCGAAGCCGCGTGCCCGGCGTTCGCCGCCGGCCAGCCGCTGAACCCGAAAAAGCTGATTCAGGACATGGTGGTCGGCCTGGCCGGTGGTACTGATGCGAAATTTGCCGGCAGCCCGTATCCGGGCAAACCGATCGGCGAACACGCCGGCAATCCGCATCAACCGATCGTCAACGGTCTGGTGGATGCCGAGACCCTGTGGTCATGCACCACCTGCCGTGCCTGTGTCGAGGAGTGCCCGATGATGATCGAGCACGTCGATGCCATCGTCGACATGCGTCGTCACCTGACCCTGGAAAAAGGCGCGACCCCGAACAAGGGTGCCGAAGTCCTGGAAAACCTGATCGCCACCGACAACCCGGGCGGCTTCGCGCCGGGCGGGCGGATGAACTGGGCGGCGGACCTGAACCTCAACCTGATGAGCGAGAAGAAGAACGTCGACGTGCTGTTCTGGGTCGGCGACGGTGCCTTCGACATGCGTAATCAGCGCACCCTGCGTGCCTTCGTCAAAGTGCTGAAAGCGGCCAAGGTCGACTTCGCGGTGCTGGGTCTCGAAGAGCGCGACAGCGGTGACGTGGCGCGACGACTGGGCGACGAGGCCACTTTCCAGTTGCTGGCCAAGCGCAACATCCAGACCCTGGCCAAGTACAGCTTCAACCGCATCGTCACCTGCGACCCGCACAGCTTCCACGTGCTGAAAAACGAATACGGTGCCTTCGACGGCAACTACCTGGTGCAGCACCACAGCACCTACATGGCAGAGATCATTGGCGCCGGCGCACTCAACCTCGGCCAGCACAAAGGCGACAGCGTGACCTATCACGACCCGTGCTACCTGGGTCGCTATAACGGCGAATACGAGGCCCCGCGCGAGGTATTGCGTGCCCTGGGCATCGAAGTGAAAGAGATGCAACGCTCCGGCTTCCGTTCACGCTGCTGCGGCGGTGGCGGCGGTGCGCCGATCACCGACATCCCGGGCAAACAGCGGATTCCCGACATGCGCATGGAAGACATCCGCGAAACGGGTGCCGAACTGGTGGCTGTGGGTTGCCCGCAATGCACCGCGATGCTCGAAGGCGTGGTCGAGCCCCGGCCGTTGATCAAGGACATTGCCGAACTGGTGGCAGATGCGCTGCTTGAGGAAGACGCGCCGAAACCTGCCACGCCGGCCAAACGCGAACCTGCGGAGGTGCACTGATGAGCGACATTATCCGCCGCGATCCCCGCGCCGAATGGATCGCCCGCAACCGCCTGCACCCGTTGCACGCGGCGATGCAACCGGCGCAACACAGCTGGATGGGGCCCAACGGCATCATCCGCAAGAATCTTCACGGGGTGGGTTTCATCGGCCCCAACGGCATCAAGCGCATTGACCGCAGCGGCGCGCAACAGGGCGGGACCAGCAAGCGTTCTGCCGCCGTTGAAGTGCAGCTGCCGCTGCATCAGGTGCCGGCGCCGGCGTTCTACATCAGCGTGGTGCCGGACATGGTTG
Organism: Pseudomonas sp. KK4; assembly: GCF_001984065.1. Taxonomy (GTDB): domain Bacteria; phylum Pseudomonadota; class Gammaproteobacteria; order Pseudomonadales; family Pseudomonadaceae; genus Aquipseudomonas. The sequence goes on along the minus strand of NZ_LYVP01000085.1, from coordinate 1,795 downwards.
GCGGCCGCTTGAGCAGCCACGACCGCGATTTGCTGGGGCTGGCCCATCAGTTGGCTGGCAAGGACGGCGCAGTGCTGGCCGTGGTCTTCGGTGATCACAAGGAAAGCGCGTTTGCCACTGCCGGCGTCGATCGCCTGCTGGTGCTCGACGGCGAAGCGTTCAGCGGTTATGCACCGGAGCAACGGGTCCAGGGCCTGCGGGCTGTGGATAACCAATTCAACCCACGTCATTGGCTGCTGCCGGACAGCCGCACCGGAGGCGGCGAACTGGGCCGTCGCTTTGCCGCCGCCCTGGGCGAACGCCCGGCCACGCGGGTCTGGCAGGTCAAGGACGAGGCCTGTATCGGTCGCGCCGGTGCTGGGTTGCAAGACCTGGCGCGCCCGGTCGCACGGCTGATCCTGGCTGCCGTGGAATGCGCCGAACCGGTCAGCGAAACCCGTCACGAAGCCTTGCCGGTGGAGTTATCCACAGGCGTGGCGCGCAGTCTGTCGCGCATCGAGGACCTGGGCGCGGTGGCGGTGGATCCGGCGGCGATTCCCATGGCCGAAGCCGAGTTCATCTTCTCCGGCGGTAACGGGGTCAAGGACTGGGCGCTGTTCCATCAGACTGCAGCCGCCCTGGGCGCCACCGAAGGCGCATCGCGGGTGGCGGTGGACGACGGCTTCATGGCCCGCGACCGTCAGGTCGGGGCGTCCGGTACCTGGGTCACTGCGCGGGTCTACGTGGCGGTGGGGATTTCCGGGGCGATCCAGCACCTGCAAGGCATCGGTGCCTGCGACAAGGTGGTGGCGATCAACCTCGACCCGGGCTGCGACATGATCAAACGGGCCGACCTGTCGGTGATTGGCGAGAGCGCCGAGATTCTTCAAGCCTTGATCGCCGCGGTAGAGGCCTACCGCAATGACGCCAAGCGCGATGCGGCTTAAGGGAAGGAAAGGGTTATGAGCACTAAAATCATCAGCCTGGTGTCCATCGGCGCCCACCCGACGTCCGGGCGGCCGCGTCGCGCGGAACAGGATGCGCGGGCGGTGGAGTTGGGTCTGCAACTGGCTGGGGATAACTTGCAGGTGCTGCATGCCGGCGATGCGGCCGAGCCTGCGTTGCGTGCTTACCTGGGCATGGGCCTGGAGCAGTTGCATGTGCTGGAACAACCGGAGGGTGCCGATGCCTTGCCGGCGCTGACCGCTTATCTGCGCGAGGCCGGGGCCCAGGTGGTGCTGACCGGTAGCCAGGCGGAAACCGGAGAAGGCTCGGGGATGTTGCCGTTCCTGCTGGCAGAGGGGCTGGGTTGGCCGCTGGTGGTCGGGTTGGCGCAGGTGGAATCCATCGAAGGCGGCTCGGCGCTGGTGTTGCAGGCGTTGCCGCGCGGTCAGCGTCGTCGCTTGAAGGTGCGCTTGCCGTTCCTGGCGACTGTGGATAACGCTGCACCCAAGCCACGGCAGAGCGCTTACGGCCCGGCCCGGCGTGGGCTGTTGCAGGCCGAAGACGTGGAAGTGGTCGATGACGAACTGCTGGCGGTTGCCACCCTGCAACCGGCCAAGCCTCGGCCCAAGCGCTTGAAGGTGATCAAGGCCAAGAGCGGTGCCGACCGGATGAAGGCCGCGACGGCCAAGGCCAGCGGCGGTGGGGGGCAGGTGCTCAAGGGCGTTACGGCGCAGGCCGGGGCTGAAGCAATCCTCAAGCTGCTGATAGAAGAAGGCGTGGTTCGCTAAAGCACGGCCACCCCAAAACAAACGGTGGGAGCGGGCTTGCTCGCGAAAGCGGCGTGTCAGCCGATGTACCAGTTGTCTGACAC
>NZ_LYVP01000084.1 GCF_001984065.1 Pseudomonas sp. KK4 | reverse complement strand
GGGCTTTTGGGTGGGGTTGAGTGAGCTGCGGTAAGGAAATCATCTGTGGCGAGGGAGCTTGCTCCCGCTTGAGTGCGTAGCACTCACAAAATATGTGGGGCCGCCAGGATTTTGGGGCTGCTTCGCAGCCCAGCGCGAGCAAGCTCGCTCGCCACGAAAGCTCTGATTACTGCGCGGCGATTGTGTAACCGTCAAACGCCGTCTGCTGTTGCAGCGCAGTGATGATGTTCTTGCGGTTGATGGCCTGCTCGGCGCCGCTGTTGTCCAGGAAAGTCTCGCTTTCCAATTCCGCTTCCTCACCTTCGCCCACAAAGGTGAAACCCAGGAACTCAAGGGCCTCACGGTCAACGTTCAGGCGCGAACGCGGGGTGCGCAGGGGCAGGGTGACGCTGATGCCGTCCTTGCTGATGGTGAACACTTCGACTTCTTTCTTGGCCTTGGCGGCCTTGCCCTTGCCACCGCTCGGGTTGCTGATCGCCTGATGGGTCTGGTTCAGCACTTTCAACGCCAGGCCATAGACGATTTCCTGGAACGCCGGGTCGTCCTTGAAGCTGGACAGAATGCGGCCGATCGAGAACTTGCTGCTCAGGTCTTCCAAGGCGGCGATGTCCGCCGCTTCGGCGTCCTTGAGTTGCTTGAGCTGGCCCATCAGCTCGTAGGCCTTGTCATCGTCGAAGCTGTCATGTGCCTGGCGAATCGCGGCGCGCAGCTCGCGAATCTGGTCGCTTTCGCGGCTGGACTGGAAAGCGTCCAGCACCATCTCACTGATGGTTTTGGCCTGGGGCACGTGTTGTGAAAGATTGATGGAGTTTTCGTATTCCGCTTTGGACGACAGGGTGACTACGGTTTCAGCGGTATTGGAATCGGACATTGAAATTTCACTACTTCTTTGAGCTTGAATAGGGGCGAGAAAGCGCGGGGGCTTTTTCCGGCCGACTAATCTATTGGACCGGGGCGGTGTTGTCACGGATCAACGGGCGGCTGGTCGTTTTTTTGCCTGTTGTGGGAGCGGGCTTGCTCGCGATGCAGGCCCCTCGGTCTGTCAGGCATGCCCCGGTGTATTCAGGTTCACCGACCGCTCGGCCAGGGCGCTCGCTGTCTCTTCATCCTTGGGCAATGAAAAGCGAAACGTCGCCCCGCGCCCCGGGACATCGATCAACTGAATCTCGCAGCCATGCAGTTGCAGGATGCGATGCACGATCCGCAGCCCCAAGCCACCGTCACGCCGTGCGCCACCAATGTTGAACGGGCGCAGGAACAACCCTTCGCGCAGTTCGGGGGCAATACCGGGGCCGGTGTCGCTGACGGTCACTTCAATGAATGATCCTTGCGGGCGCAGGCTCAGTTCGATTTCTCCACCCTGGGGGGTATGACGCAGCGCATTGTCGAACAGGTTGGTCAGCACCCGTTCGATCAACCCAAGGTCAGCGCAGGCAGCCGACACGTTAGGGGCGAAGGTGGCCTTGAGTTCGACCTGTCGCGCTTCGGCGGTGAGTTCGAATTTCTGGAAGATGTCCTGGGCCAGATCAGTCAGTGAGAAGCGCTCCAGCACCGGTTGCACGAAGCCATGCTCCAGGCGCACCAGTTCCAGCAATGACTGCGCCAGCCCGCCGACCTTGCGGCTCTGGTCCAGCGCGATGCCCAGGTAACGGCGGCGATCGGCGGGGGACAGGGTGGCGTCCTTGAGCGACAGGGTTTCCAGATAGCCATGCAAGGACGCCAGCGGCGTGCGCAAGTCGTGGGAGATGTTCGCCACCAGTTCGCGGCGCTCCTGATCCTGACGGGTCAGCGAGCGCCATTGCTCGCCGAGCCGTGCCTGCATCTGCCGGAACGTGGCATCGAGGATGGCGATTTCATCGTGGCTGGCGGCTTGCTCCGTGGGCAGGGTGGCCGCGGGCGTGACCGGAATACCGTCGATATCGAAACGACTGACACTGTCGGTCAGGCGTCGCAGCGGCCGGGTGATCAGGGCAAACGCGGTGAGACCGGCAATCAGGCACAGCAGCGCCACCAGGCCGATGGAGAGCAGGGCGGTATTGAGCGCCGCGCTGGTGGCGCCGCGCTCGGCGATGCGGTCGTGGTCCTCACCGAGCAGCACCACGTAGAGATAACCCGCCGGTTTGCCATCGACCTTGAGCGGCGCCGCGCTGAACACCTTGCGCGCATCGGCGCTGCGTGGATCGTCGCCGAGAATCGGCAAGGCGTCGCCCTTGATCAAACGCTGGATCGGTGCCAGGTCCACCTGTTCACGCTGTATCCGCCCCTCAGGCGCAGCGCTGCCGACGATTTTGCCGGCGTTGTCCAACAGGTACACCTCGACGCTGGGATTGACCAGCATCAACTGGCTGAACAGGTTACGCACCGCGTTGGGCATCAGCCCCTGGGTGTCCATCAGCACCGTGTCGCGGGCGATGTGTTGCGCCAGGTCCCGGGACAGGCCCTGCACCACTTCCTGTTCATGCATCTGGTTGGAACGCACCTGCATCCACGCCGACGTGCCGCAGCACACCAGCAGCAGCACGGCGAACACCAGGGACAGGCGTTGTGTGAGGGTCAACCTCATGTTTGTTGCTCCTCGCTGGCGGCGAATTTATAGCCGCGCCCCCAGACTGTGAGGATGCGCGCCGGTTGCGTCGGGTCGGTTTCGATCTTCGCCCGCAGTCGATTGATGTGGGTGTTGACCGTGTGTTCGTAGCCTTCGTGGCTGTAGCCCCACACGGCGTTGAGCAGGTCCATGCGTGAAAACACTTTGCCGGGCTGGCGGGCGAAGAAGTACAGCAGGTCGAACTCCCGTGGCGTGAGGTCCAGGCGCCGGCCGTCGAGGGCCACTTCGCGGGTGATCGGATCGATGGCCAGGCCGTCGATGTTCAGGCTGCCGGCGTCCATCTTCAGGTTGCGTGCCATGGCATCGACCCGGCGCAACAGGGCTTTGACCCGGGCCACCAGTTCGAGCATCGAAAAGGGTTTGGCCAGGTAGTCATCGGCGCCCAGTTCCAGCCCGAGAATACGATGCACTTCGCTGGAGCGGGCACTGGTGATGATGATCGGGGTGTAGCGGGCCATGGCTCGGGCGCGCCGGCAGATTTCGAGGCCGTCGACCCCGGGCAGCATCAAATCGAGGATCAGTGCATCCCAGCTTCCTTGCTGCAGCAGACGCATGCCTTCATTGCCGTCGGCGCAGTGCACCACCTCGAACTGCTCATCGCGCAGATGCAGACAGATGAGGTCGGCGATATGCAGGTCGTCCTCGACCACGAGGACGCGTTTGTTCTGTTCCATTCAGTTCAATCCTTCGACGCAATGGGCACATTGTGCGCAATCCCCTCTGCAGGACCGAGCTTGCTGGCGATGGCGTGTCAGGCGACACCTCTGAACCAGAAATACCATCGCGAGCAAGCTCGCTCCTACAGCGGGGGTGGGCACATTGTGCGGGTTTTATCGGGCCGCAGTTATCACGAATTGTTTAACTTCCCGTGAGGATTTGGCGATCAACCCAAGCCTAGGCTGTGTTCCATGACACACCCTTGGTTTTTTCGGAGACGAGCATGTTTTCAAGACGGCAATTCCTGTGGGCGAGCGGCGGGCTGGGGGTTGCAGCCCTGGCGATCGGTGTATTGCCAAAATTTGCCACCAGCACTGCGCTGATCAGCGAGGCTGATGCCGCAGAGTGTTCGAAGTGACCCACAGCGACACCGAATGGCACGCCATCCTCAGCGACGAGCAGTACGCCATCCTGCGTGAAGAAGGCACTGAACGAGCCTACACCAGCCCGCTGAACAACGAGCACCGGGACGGCACCTTCGCCTGCGTCGGGTGTGAGTTGCCGTTGTTTTCCTCGGCGACCAAGTTCGACAGCCGCACCGGCTGGCCGAGTTTCTGGGCACCGCTGGACAAGGCCGTGGCCACCCGTCAGGACCGCTCGTTCGGGGTGCTGCGCGAAGAAGTGCACTGCCGGCGTTGTGGCGGTCACCTGGGCCATGTCTTCGACGACGGTCCCAAACCGACCGGCCTGCGTTACTGCATGAACGGGCTGGCCATGAAGTTCGAGCCCCAAACCGCCTGATTCCTTCCACTCCACGTACAGGTAGTCGCCATGTGGCTTCTGATCCTCGCTTATCTGGGCGGTGTGCTGACAATCGTCAGTCCGTGCATCTTGCCGGTACTGCCCTTTGTCTTCGCCCGTACCGGGCAACCGTTCGTGAAAAGCGGCCTGCCGCTGCTGGCGGGCATGGCGCTGACTTTCGCGTTGGTCGCCACGCTGGCGGCGGTGGGCGGTGGCTGGGTGGTGCAACTCAATCAGTTCGGGCGCTGGTTGGCGCTGGTGTTCGTGGCCCTGTTCGGCCTCACGCTGCTGTTGCCGCAATTGGCCGAGCGCCTGACCCGGCCGCTGGTCGCGGCGGGCAGTCGCTTGTCCGAAGCAGCCGGTGCCGATGCCCGGCCACGTCCGGGGGCTTCATTGCTGATCGGTGTCGCCACGGGCCTGCTGTGGGCACCCTGCGCCGGGCCGATCCTTGGCCTGCTGCTGACCGGTGCGGCGTTGCAGGGCGCAAGCATTCAAACCACGTTGTTACTGCTGGCGTATGCCGCCGGTGCTGCGACTTCATTGGCCGTGGCGCTGTTGCTGGGCAGCAAGGTATTCGCTGCGATGAAGCGCTCGATCGGCGCTGGCGAATGGGTCCGTCGCGGACTTGGCGTGGCGATGCTGGCCGGTGTGGCGGCCATCGCCCTGGGGCTCGATACAGGCATTCTGGCGCAGTTTTCATCCGCCTCTACGGGCGGTATCGAGCAGGCACTGGTGGAAAAACTGGCCGATAAGTCGCCGCGCAACAGTGGGGCGATGATGGCGCAAAACCCTGGCACGTCCGGTGCGATGAAAGTCGCCGAGAAAACCCCGGGCACCTTGCCGGTCGAAGGCCAATTGCCGCCGCTGGACGGCGCGGTGCAGTGGCTCAACTCACCACCCCTCGATGCCCAGGCGCTCAAGGGCAAGGTGGTGCTGGTGGATTTCTGGACCTACTCCTGCATCAACTGCCTGCGCTCGCTGCCCTATGTCAAAGCCTGGGCCGACAAGTACCGCGATCAGGGCTTGGTGGTGATCGGGGTGCATGCGCCGGAGTTCGCCTTCGAGCGCAATGTGGATAACGTCACCAAGGCCATGAAGGACCTGGGCATTCACTACCCGGTGGCCATCGACAACGAGTTCAAGATCTGGCGCGCCTTCAACAACGAGTACTGGCCGGCGCACTATTTTGCCGACGCCCAGGGGCGCATTCGCTACCACCACTTTGGCGAAGGCGAATACGCCGAATCGGAGCGCGTCATCCAGCAACTGTTGCGTGAGGCGGGCGCCAGCAAGGTGACGGACGGGCTGATCGAGGCCAAGGCCGACGGCGTGCAGATGGCGCCGGACAACACCGACGTGCAATCGCCGGAAACCTATATCGGCTACCAGCGTGCGGAGCATTTCGTGCCGGAAACCAGCCTGGTGCCGGACAAGGTCTCGACCTATCAGCCTGCGGCGCAACTGGCGCTCAACGACTGGAGCCTGGGCGGCCAATGGAAGGTCGGCCCCGAGCAGGCCACGGCCAGCGCATCGGCCAGCCGCATCGTCTACCGCTTCCACGCTCGCGACCTGCATCTGGTGCTTGGCCCTGGCGCGGACGGCAAACCAGTGCGCTTCAAGGTGCTGATCGACGGCAAGGCCCCCCAGGACGACCACGGCATGGACGTCACGCCCGATGGCAGCGGCACCGTCACCGAGCAGCGTTTGTATCAACTGGTGCGCCAGAGCGGCGGTGTGCAGGACCGCACCTTCAGTATCGAGTTTCTTGATCCGGGCGCATCGGCTTATGCCTTTACCTTCGGTTAATCATCTTTCAATCTTTCAGGAATCCAACCCATGAAAACCTTCTTCACCTGGCGTCGTACATTGATGGGGCTGGCGGCTGCCGGCGTCATCGGCCAATGCTCGGCATTTTCTTTGGGCGGTGCCGAGGAAGCGGTGCTGATTGCGCCACCCACCCTCGATGAAGTCACCCAGGCCAAGCGTGAAACCGCGGTCTTCGCCGGCGGTTGTTTCTGGGGCGTCCAAGGGGTGTTCCAGCATGTCAGAGGCGTGAAGAATGCAGTCTCCGGTTACGCCGGCGGTGCGGCCAACACCGCACAGTACGAGCAGGTCAGCAATGGCGATACCGGCCATGCGGAGTCCGTGGAAGTGACCTTCGATCCGAGCCAGGTCAGCTACGGCACATTGCTGCAGATCTACTTTTCGGTGGCGCACAACCCGACCGAACTCAACCGCCAGGGGCCGGACACCGGCACCCAGTATCGCTCGGCGATCTTCACCAAAAGCAGCGAGCAGCAGAAGGTCGCACAGGCCTACATCGCCCAGCTCGACGCAGCCCATTCGTTCAGTAAACCCATCGTGACCAAGCTGGAGAGTTACAACGGTTTTTACCCGGCGGAGGAGGAGCATCAGGACTTTTTGACCGAACACCCGAGCTATCCCTATATCGTGATCAACGACCTGCCGAAGGTGGCACAGCTCAAGCAGCTGTACCCGGATCGCTATCAGGAAAAACCGGTGCTGGTGAAGGCCGGGGGCTAGGCGGAAATCACGTTCTTGCCGGCGATTTTCGAACGGTAGAGGGCCTGGTCGGCGCGAGCCATCAGGCCGGTCTGTTGTTCGTCTTCAAAACGCTGGACCACGCCGAAGCTCATGGTCACCTGAAAGTCGCCGACCGGAGCCAGGCTTGCCAGGCCACTGCGGATGGCTTCGGCGCGGGTTCTGGCATCGGCCAGCGGAGTGTTGGGCAGGATCAGGATAAATTCGTCACCGCCCCAGCGGGCCAGCAGATCGACGTCGTGCACGAAGCGCTGCACGTTTTCGACCACGTGCACCAGCGCCGCATCCCCCAGCGCATGGCCATAGTGGTCGTTGATGCTCTTGAAGTCGTCGATGTCCATGGCGATCAGTGACAGGGGCTCGCGAAAACGCTGGGCGCGCTCACAGGCCTGGGGCAGCGCCTGTTCCAGGCGATAGCGATTGGCGATTGAAGTCAGCGCGTCGGTTTGCGCCAGTTTGCGGTTTTCTTCGAGCTGCAGTTGCAGTTGCTCATTGACCCGTGACAGTTCCCGGGTGCGTTCTTCGATCATCGTTTCGAGTGAGTGATTGCGCCGTTCCAGCGCTTCGAAGAGTCGTCGCTTGTCCTCGATGCTGCGGTGCGCGCCGACCATGCGCGCCACCGAGCCGTCGGCGTTGCGTGCCAGCACGTAGCCGCGGTCTTCGATCCAGATGTACCTGCCGTCGTGGGTGCGGCAACGGTACTCGGCCTGGTAGCCGGGGCTGCGCTCATTCAGGTAATCATCGAACCGTGACATGACCTGTGGATAGTCATCGGGGTGGATGACGTTTTCCCAGGTCAACACATTGTTGTCCAGAGAGTGCGGCGAATAGCCGAGCATTTCGTACCAGCGGGCGTTGCGGTAGACGAAACCGGTGTTGGCGTTCCAGTCCCAGATGCCGTCGCTGACCAGTTCCAGGACGGTATGCAGCATGCTGTCGTTCATGTCCGACAGATTGAATTTCAATGGTTCGATGTTCGATGCCTCGCCCATCGCGGCTCTCCCTGCTGCCCTGATATCAAAATGACCAGCCTTGCGCGGAGATTAATTCATGGGGCCTCGGACCTGCTAGTGCTTGCCCCACATCCCCACGGCGAAATCGACGAAACGTCGCAGTTTGGGCAGGCGATAGCGGTCCTGGGCATACACCAGGTGCATCGGCCGGCTCGGCAGTTGATAGCCTTGCAGCAGCGGCACCAGTTTGCCGTCCTTCAGATCCTGCTCCACCAGCGCATCGGGCACCATCACGATGCCCATCCCGGTTCGCGCCGCCTGGTGCAGCCCCGCCGAGCTGTTGATCACCAGCGAACCACTGACGTCCACCACGATTTCGCCTTGCGGACTGTTGAGGCGCCATTGTCGCGCTACCGCTTGCCAGTCGTCGCCGGCCGGGTAGGCAAACGCCAGGCAGTCGTGGTGTTGCAGGTCTTCGGGCTTTTGAGGCGCGCCACGACGGGCCAGGTATTCCTTTGAGGCGCACATGGTCAGTGTGTAATCGATCAACGGGCGGGCAATCAGGTTGGAAGGTTCCAGTGCGCCCAGCCGGAAGGCCACGTCGAAGCCATTTTCCAGAAGGTCAGGGCGGCGATTGGTCAGCACGACATCCAGTTTTACCCGTGGATTGTGCAGGCTGAATTCACTCAAGGCCGGCGCCAGGCGTTCGGTGCCGAAGGTCAGTGGCGCGGTGATGCGCAAGGTACCGCTGGGTTCGTCCAGGGTTTGTTCTGCGAGGCGTTCCGAGTCCGCCACCAGTCCCAACACCTCCAGACAACGCTGGTAATAAGCGCTGCCGAATTCCGTCAGGCGTTGGCGACGTGTCGTGCGGTTGATCAGGCGCACACCGAGTCGCTGTTCCAGCGCCTTGAGGTGATTGCCGACCATGGTCGTGGACATTTCGCACTGCTGTGCGGCGGCGGTCATGCTGCCGGCTTCCACGACTCTTACGTAAACGTTCATTGCCTGGAACAAATCCATTATCAAGCCCAGCTTTTAAATGATCGAAGTTTTGCGCAGTTTATCCAGCTCAGGTGGCTAACCATACTGCAAAAACACCGACAATTGATGGAGCCTGATGTCATGACCGCCGCCTGCCTGATGAGCACTTACCAACCCCTGGCCCTGAGCTTCGCTAAAGGCCTGGGCACACGCCTGTGGGATCAGGCCGGTCGCGAATACCTGGACGCGGTCGCCGGCGTGGCGGTGACCAACGTGGGGCACTCGCACCCTAAAATCGTCACCGCCATCACCGAGCAGGCCGGGTTGCTGTTGCACACCTCGAACCTTTACAGCATCGACTGGCAGCAGCGACTGGCGCAGAGGCTCACGGACCTTTCCCACATGGACCGGGCGTTTTTCAACAACTCCGGCGCCGAGGCCAACGAAACCGCACTGAAAATCGCCCGCCTGCATGGCTGGCGCAAAGGCATCGAACAGCCGCTGGTGGTGGTGATGGAGAACGCCTTTCACGGCCGGACCCTCGGCACCCTGTCCGCCAGCGACGGGCCGGCCGTTAGGTTGGGGTTCAACAAATTGCCCGGGGACTTCATCAAGGTGCCGTTCGGTGATCTCAAGGCGCTGGACCGCGTGCAGCAGGCGCATGGGCCGCGCATCGTGGCGATCCTGATGGAGCCGATCCAGGGCGAAAGCGGCGTGCAACTGGCGCCACCGGGCTACCTCAAGGCTGTGCGCGACCTCTGCAGCCGGTTCGGTTGGCTACTGATGCTCGATGAAATCCAGACCGGCATCGGCCGCACCGGCCAGTGGTTCGCCTTCCAGCACGAAGGCATCGTCCCCGACGTCATGACCCTGGCCAAAGGCCTGGGCAACGGCATCCCCATCGGCGCCTGCCTGGCCCGGGGCCGAGCCGCCGAACTGTTCACCCCCGGCAGCCACGGCAGCACCTTCGGCGGCAACCCGCTGGCGTGCCGGGTGGGTTGCGCCGTGCTGGACATCATTGAGGAGCAAGGGCTGCTGGCCAATGCAACAGTGCAGGGCGAACGCCTGCTGGCCAGATTGCGCATGGAACTGGCCGACCACCCGAACGTCCTGGCCATCCGCGGCCAGGGCCTGATGATCGGCATCGAACTCAAGCAACCGATCCGCGACCTGACCCTGATCGCCGCCCGCGACCACGGCCTGCTGATCAACGTGACCCGTGGGCAGACCATTCGGTTGCTGCCGCCGCTGACGATCGATGAGCGGGAGGTGGAGATGATTGTGAGAGGGGTGAGTCGGGCGATTAATGCGGCGTGAAGCACATTCCCTTCCAGGAGCTGCCTTGGGCGGTTCCTAGAGGATTGAACTCGATTTTCATGTTTCGATGAGTTGTCGAGTTTGGGTGTTTCCTGCTCGCAAGTTGCTGAGGGATTTGATTAGCCGTTCGGCATTGGCAGGTGAACGGAGTAGGTAGCCGGTCTCTACAAGCGCGTTGTATTCGGCCAACGATATCATTACCACCGGCTCGCCTTCTTGACGGAAGATCAACAGCGCAATGCCGTCGTGATTGACGCGATCCATGATGTGAGCCAAGTGGGTGCAGGCCTTGGTGTCATTGAAGATGTGCATGCAAAAGTCCTGACTCTACGCAGAATATAAACAGAGATAGGCATCTCTGTATGGTCGTCGTGCGATGGCCGCATCGACGTTCGCTTTGAGTATCGTCGAAACCTCTTCGGGACGTTTCCGAGAGTGGTGTAGTCCGGATCCGATTTGAGTGTGCTGATCGAGGCTAACCGTGGATGATCACTGTCCAGGGAATAGAGTGACTTCGTCCCGAGTCATGAGTTGGATTCTCGTACCACTGAAACTTTCGAACAGCCGCCAATGCGCCGCAAAACCGCTGGAGTCATCACGCGTTCGATAACTGCTTGCCCATTCCAACAAGGCGATCAACCGTTCGCCATCGTCTGTTTCGCGTCGTCGAATATTCGCAACGCACTCCTCATCTTCAACACTCAACCAGACCAACGCCGTCGCTCGAGGCTGAAGTTCGCTGACGATCCAGCCATAGACCCCTTCGATCACCCAACGCGCTTCACTGGCGGCAATCCGCGCCATCGCCAGCGCTTCGCCGCGGGGGCGGGGGATGCTGTGTTCGTCGGATAGCCAGTGGATGCGGTCGAGATCGGTCCATGGCACCTGAAGCTGTCGGGACAGGCGTTGGGCCAGCCAGCTCTTGCCGGAGCCGGAGTTGCCGATGATCAGGGTTCGGGTGAGGTCCATGGGCAGCACCAATCCAGTGTGGGAGCGGGCTTGCTCGCGAAGGCGTTGGGTCATAAACTTAAATGTCGCCTGACACTGCGCTTTCGCGAGCAAGCCCGCTCCCACAGGTTGTGGGGCGTGTTTTCAATCGTTGTGCTCGGGCGCGACCATTCGGGTCTTCGGTAAACCGTTTGAGTTGTGTTGGAAGATATCGCTGGGCTGCCCTTTGTCATTAAAGAACACCTGCCCGATCCCCGCCGAATTCCACAGCCGCTCGCCCGTTTCAGCATGTTCCGGAATGTGCGGGACGATGCGCATGCGCCGGCGTTTGGTCAGCCAGTTCAGGGGCGAGCGCGGCGAGTAGAGCCAGCGGTTGAGGCGGTCGAACCATTCCAGCAATCTTGGCGGGAATTCGTTCTTGATGCCGCTGCTGGTGATCTGCCAGATGCGCGGCCCGGCCTTGCGGTGTCGGATCAGCACTTCGTAGACGAAGGAATAATGCACATCGCCTGACAGCACCACGTAACTGCCCGGTGTACGTGAGTGTCGGAAAATGTTCAGGATCACCTGCGCCGCGCCGCGATGGGCCATCCAGTTTTCCGCGTCCACCAGCAGCGGATAGCCACACCAGCTGAAGATGCGCTGGACGGTCTCGATCAACTTCACACCGAACACCGGCGCCGGGGAGACGATGATCGCCGAAGGGTGGTCCAGCAGCTCCTGTTGCAGTTCGCTGAGGGCTTCCCAGTCCAGCAGGCCCGAGGGCTGCTTGAGGTTCATCTCGCTGCGCCAGCGCCGGGTACGGGTGTCGAGCACCACCATGGCCGGGGTGGTCGGCAGCACGTAATGCCAGTGCTGGAATTTCAGCAACCCATCGATCAAGGCGTCCTGGACCGCACTGTCGAGGTAACGGTCGTGGCCGGTGGCGCTCAGCGAGCGGGCCTTATCCAGCACGGCACCGAAGGCATCCGGGTTATTGCCCCAGCCCTGGCACAGCATGTAGGCCAACAAGGCGTTACCGATGATGCGCTTGGAGAACGGGTGGCCGTAGGCCGTTTCCTCCCATTGCGCGGAAAGGTTCCAGTCGTCAGTAATGTCGTGGTCGTCGAAAATCATCAGCGTCGGCAAGTGCGCCAACGCCCGGGCGACCTGGCCCAGGCCAGCCGTGAAACCGTCGATGCGGGTCTGTTCCAGCGCATAGCGCTCGCGTCTTTGCGGTGTCAGCACGGGCGGTTGCGGCGCAATCAGGGTCCACGGCACCGGCGACCAGACCAGCAGGTACATCGCCATGACTTCGGCGAAAGTCACCAGATGATTGTCGGCGCTGCTGCTGGTGAAAATCGGCTTGCGCGCCCCGCCGAAAAACCGCTCGCGCAGGGTCTCGTTGCTCTCCAGCGCCGGCAGCAAATCCGCACGATGGTAGTAACTGGCGGGGTGTTCATAGAGCTTGGCACTGTCGCTGACCACCGCACCTTCCAGGTGCTCGCCGAACAACTCCAGCCGCTCGATCAAGGCATGAATGGCCCGCAACATGGGCCCGGCCACGTCGTCGGCGTACACCTGATCGCCGCTCATCATCAGCAGTGCGGGGCGCTCGACGGCTTCGTGATCCAGCGCCAACACGTTATCCACACACAGCAAACCGTCCGCCGCCGGGTGATGCGGTTTGCGGCAGGAACCGTGGAGCAATTGGTCGATCCGCGACCGTAATACAAAATTCGGACATTGCGCATTGCCGTACAACAGCGTTGGCGCCCACGCCTTGATACCGCTCACGCCATCGATCAGCAGGTCGTACTCGATCACCTCATCCCAAGGCAGGGCAACATCCAGTGACACATCGATCAGGTGCACAAAGGCATGGGTGCCCACGGCAATCACCGTGCAGCTACCGGCATCCAGACGAATATCGCCCACGCCCTGCACACGCAGGGTCAACGCCAGCGCCCGCGAACCCACCAGCCACAGCACCAGCCGCGCAGGCTCCAGGCGCCGCAGCAACGGCCCGGCCAGCACAGGGGGCAATGATTGAAGATCCTCGGGCAGTGTCACGGACATCCGGTTTCAAGCTCTTGGGGCACAGAGGCCGGCGATGATAACGCAGCTGACGGCGGAACCGACTAGAGTGCAATCTGCTGCCCAAGCCAGGCATCGACCCGCAACGAGGTGCACATGAACAGATTCATCCTGCCGGCGCTGATTGTCCTGATCACCGCCCAGGCCCCGGCCTATGCCATCAACGACAAGTATCGCAAGCAACTGGAAGCCTCCGGTTGTACACAGGTCAGCGAGACCCAGGGCTGTGATATCCACAAGTCCAAGGCGGAAAACGCCAAGGCCGGTTTCAGTAATCCACAGGCCCCGGACGCCGCCAGCGCGCCAACGCCGTATGCCGGGCAATGGGTTGCCAAGAGCGAGGCCGGCGCGACGGTGGCCACCATCCGTATCGATTCCAAGGAGAACGTCTGGGTCAACGGCAAGCGCGTCAATGCCAAGCGCACGGACGGCGCGTTGCAGTTTCGCCAGGGCAAGCTCACGTTCACGATTCAGGGCGATCGGCGGTTGAAGGATGAGGACTACTGGACCGACAGCGATGCCGGGACCAAGGGACCGATTCAGGTGGAATAACAATTGCCGCACAGGCAGGCCGGGAGGTCCGGGACATGAACCACACTCACGCATCCCTCGTGCGTCATGAGTTCTACAAAGCGGTCTGGTTCTATTTGCGTGTGGTCTGGCCGATCTTCTCCGTCCTGCTGGTGCTGATCGTGCTGTTCGGCCTGATCATCGGTTACCTGGAAGGCTGGGCGCTGACGGATGGCATCTACTTCGCTTTCGTGACGGGGTTGACCATTGGCTATGGCGAGCTGGTGCCCAAGTTGGCGATGTCACGGGTGCTGGCGATTTTGCTGGGGTTCAACGGCGTGCTGATGACCGCGATATTTGCCGCGATCAGTATTCGGGCGATCGAGATTGCGGTGCATGTGCGGGAGCGGGGGAAGGAGTAACGGGCGAGGGAGATGTACACACCCCATTGTGGGAGCGGGCTTGCTCGCGAAAGCGGTGGGTCAGTCGACATCGATCTTGACTGACCTACCGCTTTCGCGAGCAAGCCCGCTCCCACAGGGTTTTTTGTGATCAACGGTTCTGGGTCAGGCCTCCCAACCCGCGCCACTCACCGCGGCCTGCACCAGCGGGTGCAAAGCCTCCCCATGATGCTCTGTCTGCCACGCCAGCAGTTCCTTGCGCATGCTCGGCGCCCAGAACATCTGTATATGGTTGCGCACGCTGAGCACCGCCTGTTCCTGGTCCGGTTGGCTGGCGAAGTACTGGGCGATCTGGTTGGCCATCTTGATCAGGTTGTCGGTGCTCATCGGCGTACCTCCGCCTTATCGCCACGGGCCTGACGACGGTCCTTGAGCAGCCGGTCCTGTTCGTCGCTGAAGGCCTGATAGCGTTTCTGCCACTCGGATGGGTGATAGACGCGGCTGACCTCCACGGCGGTGACCTTGTACTCCGGACAGTTGGTGGCCCAGTCGGAGTTGTCGGTGGTGATCACGTTGGCCCCCGATTCCGGGAAGTGGAAGGTGGTGTACACCACGCCCGGCGCAACCCGTTCGGTGACCCGCGCGCGCAACACGGTCTGCCCGGCGCGGCTGCCGATGCCGACCCAGTCGTTCTCGTTGATGCCACGGCTCTCGGCGTCGGTCGGGTGGATTTCCAGGCGGTCTTCGTCATGCCAGGCCACGTTGTCGGTACGCCGAGTCTGCGCGCCGACGTTGTACTGGCTGAGGATGCGCCCGGTGGTCAGCAGCAGCGGATAACGGCTGTTGACCTTCTCCTCGGTCGGCACGTAACCGGTGAGCATGAAGCGCCCCTTGCCGCGCACGAATTCCTCGATGTGCATGGTCGGCGTGCCGTCCGGTGCCGCGGCGTTGCACGGCCATTGCAGGCTGCCGTGACGCTCCAGTTCGGCGTAGCTGACGTTGGTGAAGGTCGGCGTCAGGCTGGCGATTTCATCCATGATGTCCGACGGATGTTTGTAGTTCATCGGATAGCCCAGGGCGTTGGCCAGCGCCACGGTGCCTTCCCAATCGGCCTTGCCACCCAGCGGGTCCATCACTTTGCGAACACGGGAGATGCGCCGTTCGGCGTTGGTGAAGGTGCCGTCCTTCTCGAGGAACGAACTGCCCGGCAAAAACACATGGGCGAACTTGGCGGTTTCGTTGAGGAAAATATCCTGCACCACCACGCACTCCATGGCCGACAGTGCTGCGGTGACGTGCTGGGTATTCGGATCGCTCTGGGCGATGTCTTCACCCTGGCAATACAAGCCTTTGAAACTGCCGCCCAGCGCTGCCTCGAACATGTTGGGGATGCGCAGGCCCGGCTCAGGGTGCAGGGTCACTTTCCACGCTTGCTCGAACTGATTGCGCACCACCTCGTTGGAGATGTGCCGGTAACCAGGCAACTCGTGGGGGAAGGAACCCATGTCGCAGGACCCCTGCACGTTGTTCTGCCCCCGCAACGGGTTCACGCCCACGCCTTCGCGCCCGATGTTGCCGGTGGCCATGGCCAGGTTGGCGATGCCCATCACGGCGGTGCTGCCCTGACTGTGCTCGGTGACGCCCAGGCCGTAATAGATCGCCGCATTGCCACCGGTGGCGTACAAGCGCGCCGCAGCACGAATGTCGTCAGCGGCCACACCGCAGATGGCGCCCAGCACTTCCGGCGAGTTCTCCGGCCGGCTGACCAGTTCGCTCCAACGGGCGAAATCAATGGCTTCGCAACGGGCGTCGATGAAGTCCTGATTGAGCAGACCTTCGGTGACGATCACATGGGCCAGGGCATTGAGCATGGCGACGTTGGTGCCGGGGCGCAGCGCCAGGTGCAGCGAGGCGCGGGCATGGATCGCGTCCACCAGATCGATGCGGCGCGGGTCGATCACGATCAGCCGCGCACCTTCACGCAGGCGGCGCTTGAGCTGGGAGGCGAACACCGGGTGCGCGTCGCTGGGGTTGGCGCCCATCACCAAAATCACGTCGGCCTGCATCACCGAGTCGAAACTCTGGGTGCCGGCGGACTCGCCCAAGGTTTGTTTCAAGCCATAACCGGTCGGCGAATGGCAGACCCGCGCACAGGTGTCGACGTTGTTGTTGCCGAACGCGGCGCGCACCAGTTTTTGCACCAGGTAGGTTTCTTCGTTGGTGCAGCGGCTGGAGGTGATGCCGCCGATGGAATCGCGGCCATATTTCTGCTGCAGGCGACGGAATTCGCTGGCGGCGTAGGTCACCGCCTCATCCCAGCTGACTTCCTGCCACGGGTCGCTGATGTTTTTACGGATCATCGGTTTGGTGATGCGATCCGGGTGGGTGGCGTAGCCCCAGGCGAAACGCCCTTTCACGCAGGAATGGCCGTGGTTGGCCTGGCCGTTCTTGTCCGGAACCATGCGCACCAGTTGATCGCCTTTCATCTCGGCGCGGAACGAGCAACCCACACCGCAATAGGCGCAGGTGGTGATCACGCTGCGCTCGGGCTGACCCAGTTCCACCACGCTTTTTTCCATCAGCGTTGCGGTAGGGCAGGCCTGTACACAGGCGCCGCAGGACACGCATTCCGAGTCGAGGAAGTTCTCGCCACCGGCAGCCGACACCCGGGACTCGAAACCGCGCCCGGTGATGGTCAGCGCAAAAGTGCCCTGGGTTTCTTCGCAGGCGCGCACGCAGCGGTTGCAGACGATGCACTTGCTCGGGTCGTAATCGAAGTAGGGGTTGGAGGTGTCCTTCACAT
Source organism: Pseudomonas sp. KK4 (assembly GCF_001984065.1). Lineage (GTDB taxonomy): Bacteria > Pseudomonadota > Gammaproteobacteria > Pseudomonadales > Pseudomonadaceae > Aquipseudomonas. The sequence continues at coordinate 6,247 of NZ_LYVP01000084.1, read as the reverse complement.
CGGCCAGATGGTTGTCGCCTTCGTAGCCATAACGCACCTCGCGCAGGCCGACCTGGCCGGCCACGGTTTGCAATTCGCAGTTGCCGTTGGCCGAGCAGGTCAGGCAGTCCAGCGGGTGATCGGAGATGTACAACTCCATGACATTGCGGCGCAGGGTCGCGAGCTTCGGCGTCTGGGTGTGCACGGTCATGCCTTCCGTGACCGGCGTGGTGCAGGACGCCGGGTAACCGCGCATGCCGTCGATCTCCACCAGGCACATGCGGCAGGAGCCGAAGGGTTCCAGGCTGTCGGTGGCGCAGAGTTTGGGAATGGTGGTGCCCAGCATCGCGGCAGCGCGCATCACCGAGGTGCCTTCGGGCACGCTGATGCTGCGGCCGTCGATGTTCAGGGTGACTTGCACCTGGCTGTCGCGGGCAGGCGTGCCCAGATCGATATCGGTTTTCGGGTCGAAGAGAGTGATCATTGCTCGGCCTCCGAGGCTTGCAGACCGAAGTCGGCGGGGAAGTACTTGAGGGCGCTGACCACCGGAAAGGGGGCCATGCCGCCCAGCGCGCACAGCGAACCGTATTGCATGGTGTCGCACAGGTCCTTGAGGATGAGCGCCTGTTGATCGCGACCGCTCTGGTCCGGCGATGCCAGCAAGCGATCGATCACCTCCACACCCCGGGTCGAGCCGATGCGGCACGGCGTGCACTTGCCACAGGACTCCTCGGCGCAGAATTGCATGGCAAAACGCGCCATCTGCGCCATGTCCAGGGTGTCGTCCGCGACCACCACTCCACCGTGGCCGAGCATCGCGCCCATGGCAGCGAAGGCCTCGTAATCCAGCGGTGTATCGAATTGCGACGGCGGCACCCAGGTGCCCAGCGGGCCGCCGACCTGCGCGGCTTTCACCGGCCGACCACTGGCAGTCCCGCCGCCGTAGTCTTCCAGCAGTTCGCGCAGGGTCAGGCCAAAGGCCCGTTCCACCAGCCCGCCGTGACGGATATTGCCCGCCAACTGGAAGGGCATGGTGCCTAGGGAGCGGCCCATGCCGTAGTCGCGATAGAACTGCGCGCCCTTGGCCAGAATCAGCGGCACCGAGGCCAGGGTCAGCACGTTGTGCACCAGGGTCGGCTGGCCGAACAGGCCTTGCAACGCGGGGATCGGCGGCTTGGCGCGGACGATGCCGCGCTTGCCTTCGAGGGAATCCAGCAGGGCGGTTTCTTCACCGCAGATGTAGGCACCGGCGCCGACGCGCACTTCCAGATCGAAGGCCTGACCGCTGCCACCGACATTGGCGCCCAGGTAACCGGCGGTCCGGGCAAGGTTCAGTGCGGCGCGCAGCGTCGCCACGGCGTCGGGGTATTCGGAGCGTACATAGATGTAGCCGAGAGTGGCGCCGACGGTGATACCCGCGATGGCCATGCCTTCGATCAGCAGGAAGGGGTCGCCTTCCATCAGCATGCGGTCGGCGAAGGTGCCGGAGTCGCCTTCGTCGGCGTTGCAGACGATGTATTTTTGCGCGGCTTGGGTGCCTCGCACCGTGCGCCATTTGATCCCGGCGGGGAAGGCTGCGCCGCCACGGCCGCGCAGGCCGGAGTCGAACACGGCGCTGGCGGTTTGCTCGCCGCCGAGGGCGACGGCACGCTGCAGGCCTTCGAAACCGCCGTGGGCTCGGTAGTCGTCCAGCGACAGGGGACGGGTGATGCCGGCGCGGGCGAACAGCAGGCGTTGTTGGGTTTTCAGATAGGGCAGCTCTTCCACCAGACCCAGGGCCAGGGGATGCGCGGATGGGTTATTCAGTGCCTCAAGCACCGATGGCACATCGGCAGCGGTCAGCGGGCCGAAGCCGAAACGGCCTTGTGGGGTGTCCACTTCCAGTAGCGGTTCCAGCCAGTACAGGCCCCGGGAACTGGTGCGCTGCAACTCCAGCGGCAGGTTGCGTTGCTTGGCCTGAGTGACCAGGGCGGTGCAGACTTCATCGGCGCCCACGGCACGGGCCAGCGAGTCTGCTGGCAAATACAGAGTCGGCATCACACGTCCTCCCGGCAAGCAGCGAGCAGGGCGTCCAAACGCTCGGCACTGAGCCGCGCATGCACCTTGCCATCCAACTCCAGGGCCGGCGAACAGGCGCAAGCCCCCAGGCAATACACCGGCCGCAAACTGATGCTGCCATCGGCGCTGCTGCCGTGATCGTCCAGTTGCAGGCGATCGCGCAACTGCGCGGCCAACTGCTCGGCGCCGCGACTCTTGCAGGACTCGGCCCGGCACAGACGCAGGATATGTTTGGCAGGCGGCGCGGTACGGAAGTCGTGGTAGAAACTGATCACCCCGCGAATCTCGGCCTGACTCTGATTGAGGGCGTGGGCAATCTCGGGAACGGCGGCATCGGGGATGTAACCGATGCGTTCCTGAATATCGTGAAGAATGGGCAACAGTGCACCCGGGGAGCCCTTGTGGCGCTCCAGCAGGCTATTGACCACAGGCAAGTGCAACAACTCATCAGGCATTCAGCAATCCTCACGGTCACGGACAAACCAAGTGGTTGTCGGTCGTCCGAAAGTGTCGGCTGCGGCATTCACACCACGTCACGGTATCGTGGCATTGTCAGGCCGATGGCCAGGGCACCCTTGGCGGGCATCTTGTTGTGCCCGGCACGATCTTCGTCGCACCTCTACTGGGCATAAAGGGCAGCTTGCCACGCGGCTATTGATCGAACTGCACCAAAGCGACGTGTTCGGTTCTGCCTACGACTCTCCATTGAGTCTAGATGAGAGCCGCCAGGGGCGTTCACCTACTGGCCCAATGCCCGTACGGGCTTGTCGAGGGAAGATATATAGCAAGTGTTACAGGGGAGAAACAGCATCAGATGTGTGGGTATTACTAAGGCGCAGATGCGCAGTCGCGGCAACCAACAACCCCTGTGGGAGCGGGCTTGCTCGCGAAAGCGTCAGCCCAGCCACCACAAAAAGCAAAACTGACCCCCAACCACTCTGCTTGCAGGAAACAGGCTCGGTGGACAGCCAAATGGCAAAATAGTAGCGTCGCGCCACTTTCTTCAGCTTAGTAACGGACTACACATGCCCACTGTCGCTCCAGCCTCGCGTTTGCTCTGCGCTCTCAGTTTCGCCGTCGTGATGACCCCGGCGCTCGCCGCTGAATGGAGTGAGCCCCCGGAAGAAGCCAGGCAGGCCTATCTCTCCGATTGCCAGCAATTGCAGCGGGCAGTGACCGAGGTGCAGAGCGGGCGCCAGACGCTCAAGGATGCTTTACCCACTATCCAGATGTATCTGCGAACCTTTACTGTCCATCGCGATAACCTCCCCCAGTCAAACCTCGGCTCCCCCGATTACGCCCAGTGTGAGAGCGTCTTTCCCTTGGCGAAAGAGATCGCGATCCAGGGCGGTATTGAAGCCAGCGAGGCGCTGGATGAGCATTTTCGGCAAGCCGAGACCGAACACCTGAACTCCTCGGACTACAAGCGTGCTCGCTCTCTGGGCTTCACCGATGTCGGCGAAATCGGGCAACTCGACCGGCACGCCGAGCTCGATGGCGAAGACAACCTGAAGACATTGATGATCAAAGTCGATGCTGGCTGCGGCCGCCATTTCCGCGCCGCGAAATACGTCGAACCCTATGTGATCTACACCGTTGGTCCTTCGGATGGCATATGCGCCATCAACCGCAACGTTGCAGTACTGGGCGGTAAAGAAGTCGAGTGGGGCGACTACATTGATGAAAAGGCGACTTTTCAGTACGTGGGGTGGAAGAAACTGCCCGGAGAGGATGGATTTCCCCTCAACATTCGAGTGGTAAAGACGCTGAAGTAGCCGGCAGTCTGTAACCCAATCCCTGTGGGAGCGGGCTTGCTCGCGAAAGCGTCAGCCCAGCCACATGAACATTGAGCCGACCACGCTCGATTTGCCCGCACCGACATCTGAATTCAAACTGCATCCACTTCAGGCTCAAGCCGTTCATTTGAAAAACAGGGAAAGACAGATGATTGATTTCAACAACAAAGGATTCTTCAAACTCAAGCAAAACGACGAATACGCCGAACGCGTGTCCGCCCTTTTGATCGACGGCGAACACGTCATCGATTCATACAAATCCATGCGCGACGGTGTGGTGTTTACCAACAAACGCATCATCTCGGTCAACGTCCAAGGCATCACCGGCAGCAAAAAAGACTTCACCTCACTGCCGTACAAAAACATCGTGGCGTACTCGGTCGAAACCTCAGGCACGTTCGACCTGGATTCGGAACTGGAGATTTACTTTTCGTCGCTGGGGAAGGTGAAATTCGAGTTCACCGGCAAGACGTCGATGGTGGAAATTTCCAAGCTGATTTCTCAGCATCTGCTTTGACCTGACGGGTTGCCCATCACCCCGCAGCCAAACCCCGCACAACAAAAAGCCCCGAAACCTCGGGGCTAATCCAAATTACCCACTACACACAAAACCCCTGTGGGAGCCAGCCTGCTGGCGATAGCGCCAGCCCAAGCCACCCAATGCCTCCTGCGTCGAAGCGTCCTACATCCGAATGCCAAAACAGTATCGGAATCGTCTGTTTCTGTTTTTCGGCAATGGCTGGATGAGTTATCGCTGAATCCGAATGGCGTAGATTGACCGCTCCTTTAAAGGACAAACTACCCACTGCCAAGGAGCGGTCTCATGGCGTTTGATGCTTTTATTAAAATCGATGGTATTCCAGGCGAAGCGCTGGACGAGCAACATAAGGATTGGATTGAAATTACCGGGTACAGCTTTGGCACTCAGCAAAGCACTTCGGCAACAGCCAGTTCATCAGGTGGCGCCTCATCGGGGCGCACGACCGTTAGTGACTTCACGTTCACCAAGAACCTGGACAAATCCAGTTGTAAGCTCATAGAGATCAGCTGCGCCGGTGATCATCTTAAGGAAGTGGTACTGACACTGCACCGCGCCGGAGGCGAGAAGCAGAAGTATTTTGAGGTCACGTTGGAAGAAGTCATCATTTCAAGCTATTCACAAAGCGCAAATGATGGCGTACCTACTGAAAGCCTGAGCTTGAACTACGGTCGCATTAAAACAATCTACACCCAGCAAAAACGAACGGATGGTGCTGGCGGAGGTAACGTAGCGGGCGGTTGGGATCGCATCAATAATAAAAAGTATTCCTGAGATCGCCACTCATGCCTGTGACCTTTATAAATTCAAAAATGCAACCTTACTCATATTTGAAATCGACATTGCAGCTTGGCAAAAACTCGAAGGCAAAGTTTGATGTATTAAATGCACATGTTTTAAATGCAGTGGTGCTGCCAGGCGAGTTAATAATTGTCGGTGATAATTCGACACCTTCCTGTACGACTGAAGAGGCGTTCTACATGAAGAAAGCCTTTGAAGTCCACTCGGCGCTGATGGCCAACGGAATGCAGGCTGATGGATTTTTAGTGGAGAATCATGAGCTCATCACTAGAGCGCTTGGGTATTCATCTATTGGCATAGGTAGCGTCGGCAGTGCCTGGAGTAAACACCTCGATGGTATCAAGAAAACACTTGAAGAAATTGAAGCGGCTCATCGATATCACATCAGAAGTGGGACGGCTCAGGGTCGAAATGATTTTTTAGCGAAGCGCGAATTGTTATTCATGCAGCTTGATGAGCAATTGAAAGGTTTTGCCAAATATGGATCAGGCCTACGCAATCAAGGCTCGATAAGACATATGCTTGAAATATCCAAACAAACCTATTTGCACTCAGGGGTGATAACAGGCTATGCAGAAACTATTAACGGTGTGGCGAAAGCTTCGAATATCCTGAAGAAAGGTACTTACTTAGGTGTCGGTCTGAGTATAAGTGCCGCTGGAACCTCTATCTATGCCGCATGTACGACTGGGCGCGAAACGGAATGCAGGAAGGCAAAATATGTTGAGGGTGGTAAGTTGTCTGGAAGTATTATTCTTGGATCATTCGGAGGAACTGTAGGGAGCAGTACGGCTATGGTCGGTTGTGTTGCAGTACTTGGCTTCGCCACCGCAGGCCCTGGCGCCTTAGCTTGTGCAATTATTGGGGGTGCGTTAGGTGGATGGGCTGGCGGGGAATTTGGTAATACCACTGGAGAGGGTGTTGGCGAAATAGTATATGAGGGTGTTTATGATGAGTGAAGTAATATTGGCGTACGTTGCACTATTTGCAATGGTATGCCTGTTCTTTACATTATTCTGGATTGTTTTGTTTTCTTGTCTTTACACCGGGTTAATTGAAAAGCATCTTGGTAGAA
>NZ_LYVP01000083.1 GCF_001984065.1 Pseudomonas sp. KK4 | reverse complement strand
AATTGCGAAAGCAGTTGGGGTTTTGTTTTGCGCGCTAGAAAAGTTGCCAGGGCAACTCCGGGCAGGTCCACGCTGTAACAGCCTCCCGACAATGTTAAGGTTCGGCCCTAACGTTTGTATTCTTCAAGGAAGCCCTTATGCCGGACGCGACGTCTCTCGGTACTGGTTTTATGGTGGTTCACGGTAACCGCCTGGACGAGTTGCGCAGCCTGGTGGTCAGCTGGATGCGGCGTTATCCGCTGGCCCCCCTGGAGAACGAAATCGCTCTGGTGCAGAGCAACGGCATTGCCCAGTGGCTGAAGCTGGCACTGGCCGAAGACCCTGAAGAGGATGACACGGGCGGCTGCGGCATCGCTGCCGCCATCGACGTTCAGTTGCCAGGCAGCTTCATGTGGCAGCTCTACCGAATGGTCCTGGGGCGGGAAGAGATCCCCGCCAATTCATTGCTCGACAAGGCACCACTCACCTGGCGCCTGATGCGCCTGCTCCCGCAGTTGATCAATCAACCGCACTTCGAGCCCCTGCAACGCTTCCTGACCAACGACACCGATTTGCGCAAGCGCTATCAATTGGCAGAGCGTCTCGCTGACCTGTTTGACCAATACCAGGTGTACCGCGCCGACTGGCTCGAAGACTGGGCCCAGGGCCGGCATCAACTGCGTAACGGCAGAGGTGAAACCAAACCTCTACCCCCGGCCAACTGCTGGCAGGCTGAGTTGTGGCGAGCGCTCTTGCTGGATGTCGGCGAGAAGGGCATGGCGCAGAGCCGTGCCGGCGTCCATCAGCGGTTTGTCGAACGCATCAACAGCCTCGACGTCGCCCCTGCAGGATTACCCTCCCGAGTGATCGTTTTCGGGATTTCCTCTCTGCCGGCTCAAGCCCTGGAAGCCCTGGCCGGACTGGCCCGATTCAGTCAGGTGCTGCTGTGCGTACACAACCCCTGCCGTCATCACTGGGCAGACATCGTCGCCGACAAAGACCTGCTGCGGCATCAATACAAACGACAGGCTCGCAAGAGCGGCATGCCCGTCGTGCTCGACCCGCAAAACCTGCACCAGCATGCCCATCCGCTACTGGCAGCCTGGGGCAAACAGGGGCGCGACTACATCAACCTGCTCGACAGCTACGATGATCCGAACAGCTATCGTTCGGCATTTCGCGACGGTCGCATCGACCTGTTCAGCGATGGCGAGCCACTGAACATGCTCAATCAGTTGCAGGACGACATCCTGGAACTGCGTCCCCTGAACGAAACCCGCGAGCGTTGGCCCGCCGTGGATCCACAGATAGATCAATCGATCCGTTTTCACATTGCCCACAGCGCTCAACGCGAAGTCGAAATCCTTCACGATCAGCTGCTCGCCCGCTTCAGCGCCGACCCAAACCTGCGTCCCCGGGACGTGATTGTCATGGTTCCGGACATCGACAGTTATGCACCGCACATCCGCGCAGTGTTCGGCCAACTCGATCGTCACGACCCGCGCTTCATCCCCTTCACCCTGGCCGACCAGGGACAGCGCGGACGCGATCCATTACTGATCGCGGTCGAGCACTTGCTCAAGCTGCCCGACAGTCGCTTCCCTGTCAGCGAGATCCTCGACCTGCTGGACGTGCCCTCACTGCGCGCACGCTTCGGCGTCGAAGAGCGCGACCTGCCGACGCTGCACCGCTGGATCGAAGGCGCCGGCATCCGTTGGGGCATGAATGCCGAACAGCGTGCCGGCCTCGGCCTGCCCGCTGCGCTGGAGCAGAACAGTTGGCGCTTTGGCCTGCGCCGCATGTTGCTCGGCTATGCGGTGGGCAACGCCGTTACCTGCGAAGGCATCGAGCCATACGACGAAATCGGTGGCCTGGACGCCGCGCTCATCGGGCCTTTGGTGGCGCTGCTGGACGCACTGGAGATCGCCCACCTAGAACTCACGCAACCGGCAACGCCCGCCCAGTGGAGCCTGCGCTTGCAGGCATTGATGGCGTTGTTTTTCCAGGCCACCAACGAACATGACGACTTCCTGCTGACACAACTGGAGGCGCTGCGAGAAACCTGGCTAGAGACCTGCGAGTCGGTCGGCCTGCAGGACCAACTGCCCCTGACCGTTGTCCGTGAAGCCTGGCTCGCCGGCCTCGATCAGGGGCGTTTGTCCCAGCGTTTCCTGGCCGGTGCGGTGAACTTTTGCACCCTGATGCCGATGCGCGCCATCCCCTTCAAGCTGGTGTGCCTGTTAGGCATGAACGACGGCGACTACCCCCGGGCACAACCGCCGCTGGATTTCGACCTCATGGGCAGCGACTACCGTCCGGGCGATCGGTCGCGGCGTGAAGATGACCGCTACCTGTTGCTCGAAGCCCTGTTGTCGGCGCGCGATCAGCTCTACATCAGTTGGGTCGGACGCAGCATTCGCGACAACAGCGAGCGACCTGCCTCGGTACTGATCGGCCAGCTTCGTGATCACCTGGCCGGTGGCTGGCGAGTGGACGGTGCAGAAAAGAACCTGCTTGAGGCACTGACCCAGGAACACCCACTGCAACCCTTTAGCGCCCGCTATTTCCATGAAGGCGACAAGCTGTTCAGCTACGCCAACGAATGGCAGGTGCTGCATCACGCCGTCGACCAAGCAGCCGATATCGAAATCCTCACTCCCCACGTTCAGGAGGAGCCGCTGAGCCTCGGCCAACTCCAGGATTTCCTGCGCAACCCGGTACGGCACTTCTTCAGCCAACGCTTGAAGGTCTTCTTCGAAGCCGCCGAAGTGCCCTTGGCGGACGAGGAGCCGTTCGTTCTCGACTCGTTGCAGCGCTACAGCCTCAGCGACAATCTACTCGAAGCCGCCCTGGCCGATTTGGACAACCACGATCAGGCGCTCGAGTCCCGGGCACGGCGCCTGCAAAACAGCGGCCTGCTGCCGATGGCGGGATTCGGCGAATACCTGCAGCGAGAACTGATCGAGCCGTTGCCGGACCTGCTGCAACGTTATCAACACCTTCTGGCGCTATGGCCCACTCCGTTGACCAGTGCGCTGCCGGTGAATCTGGAGTTGCATGGCCTGCAGGTCGAAGGCTGGATCAGTGGCCTGCACCAGCGCGCCGACGGTGGCCTGTTGTCCGTCACCACCATCCCCAACAAGATTGGTTCGATCAAGACACGCAAGTGGCATCGCCTGATCAAACCCTGGGTCAATCATCTGGTCGCGTGCGCCAGTGGCCTAGCCATGACTACCGCATTGGTGGCCAGTGATGACAGCCTCGTGCTTGCACCCATGGAAGCGCAATCGGCCCAGCGAATCCTGGGTGACCTGCTGCTGGCCTGGCAGTCCGGCATGCGCCAGCCGCTGCCGATCGCCGTCAAGACCGCCTTCGCCTGGCTCGGCCAGACCGAGCCGCACAAAGCCCAGGCCGCCGCGCGCAAAGCCTATGAAGGCGATGGGCAGAACACTGACGGTGAACGCCGCGAAAGCGTGGCACTGGCGCGGCAATTTGCCGATTACGATGCCCTGGTCGCCGACGAGAGCTTCGTCGATTGGTGCAACGCGCTCTACCGTCCATTACTTGAAGCCCCCTGGCATTCGATGTCCAGCGAGGAGGCGCGCCCATGACCCGCAAAACACCCCTGGCCCTGGCATTCCCGCTGCGCGGCAGCCAACTGATCGAGGCCAGTGCCGGCACCGGCAAGACCTTTACCATTTCCGCCCTGTACCTGCGCCTGGTACTCGGCCATGGCGCCGAGGCCAGTGGCTTCGGGCGCGAGTTGTTGCCTCCGCAGATCCTCGTGGTGACCTTCACCGACGCCGCCACCAAGGAACTGCGTGAACGTATCCGCACTCGTCTGGCCGAAGCCGCCCGTTATTTCCGTGATGAAACTCCTGCACCCGACGGCCTGATCGCCGAACTGCGCGAACAGTACCTGCCCGAGCAATGGCCCGGCTGTGCCAATCGTCTGGACATCGCCGCGCAGTGGATGGACGAAGCGGCGGTTTCGACCATTCACAGTTGGTGTCAGCGCATGTTGCGCGAACACGCCTTCGACAGCGGCAGCCTGTTCACCCAAACCCTGGAAACCGATCACAGCGATTTGCTCGGTGAAGTCCTGCGCGACTACTGGCGCCTGTTTTGCTACCCGATGCAAGGCGACGCGTTGACCTGGGTTCGCAGCAACTGGGGCGGACCGGCCGCCTTGTTGCCCCGGGTCCGCGGCTTGTTCGCCAGCGAGCGCGGCAATGTCGAAAGCCAGGCGCCTGCGCAGTTGATCATGGCGTCCTTGCAGGAGCGCCGTGCCAGGTTGCTGGAACTCAAGATGCCATGGCGTCAGTGGGCTGACGAGTTGCTCGCCATCTGCCGCGAGGGTGTCGCCAGCAAGAGCGTGCACGGTGCCAAGTTGCAGGCACGCTTCTTCGAACCCTGGTTCGAGAAGATCAAAGCCTGGGCCGAAGATGAGGTCCTTGAACAACTGGATATCGGGGGAGGTGCCAAGCGCCTGACGCCCGAGGGGATGGCCGAAGCCTGGAAGAACGGACCGGCGCCCGATCATCCGGGCCTGGATGCGATGCAAGCCCTCAAAGCCAGCCTTGATGCCCTGCCGACACCCGATGCCGCCGTCCTGCAACACGCCGCCCGTTGGGTCGGTACACGTTTCGAGGAAGAAAAACGTCGCCGGGCGGAAATGGGCTTCGACGACATGCTGTTGCGCCTCGACGCGGCGTTGCAGGCCGAGGGGGGCGAGCGTCTGGCCACCTTGATCCGCGAGCAATTCCCGGTCGCGCTGATCGACGAGTTCCAGGACACCGACCCGGTGCAGTACCGGATTTTCGAGAACATCTATCGCATTGAGGAGAACAATCCCGAAAGCGGCCTGTTCCTGATCGGCGACCCGAAGCAGGCGATCTACGCCTTCCGTGGTGCCGACATCTACACCTACCTGCGCGCCCGCCAGGCGACTGCCGGTCGCCTGCACACCTTGGGCACCAACTTCCGCTCCAGCCACGGCATGGTCAGCGCCGTGAACCATGTGTTCGAGCGAGCCGAGGTTCGCGAGGCCGGACGCGGTGCGTTCCTGTTTCGCCAAAGCAATGGCGATAACCCGGTGCCGTTCTCGCCGGTCGAGTCCCAGGGGCGCAAAGAGGTTCTGCAAATCGACGGCCAGCCCGTGCCCGCGCTGAATATCTGGCACCTGCCGGCCGAGCAGCCATTGTCCGGCACTGTATACCGGCAACAACTGGCCGCCGCCTGTGCCAGTGAGATCACTGCATTGCTCAATGGCGGCCAGCAAGGCCATGCGGTGTTCGTGCAGGACGGCAAGGTCCCCAAAGGCCTGCTGCCGGCCGACATTGCGATCCTGGTTCGCGACGGCAAGGAAGCACAGGTGGTGCGCGCCGAACTCTCCGCCCGAGGTGTGCGCAGCGTCTATCTGTCGGACAAGGATTCGGTGTTCGCCGCCCAGGAAGCCCACGACGTGCTGACCTGGCTCAAGGCCTGCGCCGAGCCGGATGTCGAGCGTCCCTTGCGCGCTGCCTTGGCCAGCATCACGCTGAACCTGTCGCTGGCCGAACTGGAGCGGCTCAACCAGGACGAAATGGCCTGGGAAGCACGGGTCATGCAGTTCCGCCGCTACCGCGAGATATGGCGCAAGCAAAGCGTGTTGCCGATGCTGCGATGCCTGCTGCACGACTTCCAGCTGCCCCAGGCCTTGATCGCACGCCACGACGGCGAGCGGGTGTTGACCAACCTGTTGCACCTGTGCGAATTGCTGCAACAGGCCGCCGCCGAACTGGACGGCGAGCAGGCGTTGATCCGTCATTTGTCCGAGCACCTGTCGCTGTCCGGTCAGGCGGGTGAAGAGCAGATTCTGCGTCTGGAAAGCGATGAGCAACTGGTCAAAGTGGTGACCATCCACAAGTCCAAGGGCCTCGAATATCCGCTGGTGTTCCTGCCATTCATTTGCTCGGCCAAGCCGGTCGATGGCAGCCGTTTGCCGCTGCATTACCACGACGCCAACGGCAAGGCTCAAGTGACGCTGAACCCGACTGCCGAGTTGATCGCCCTGGCCGACGACGAGCGACTGGCCGAAGATTTGCGCCTGTTGTACGTGGCCCTGACCCGTGCCCAACATGCCTGCTGGCTGGGGGTGACGGACCTCAAACGCGGCAATAACAACAGCTCGGTGCTGCACCTGTCGGCGCTGGGTTATCTGTTGGGCGGCGGCGCTGCCTTGTCCGAATCCCAGGCGCTCGAGCGCTGGTTGCGTGATCTGCAACAGGACTGCCCCGCGCTGGCTTACAGCCAGATGCCGGAAGCCTCCGCCGAGCACTACCATCCACCGCAGAACGACACGGCGTTGCGCGCGCCGCTGGTCCCGAAACGCAAGGCCAGCGAAAACTGGTGGATCGCCTCCTACAGCGCCTTGCGCCTGAGCGACATCCTCAGTGATGACAGCGATGAGGCGCCGGAAAGCCCGCAGGCGCAGAAGCTGTTCGACGACGAACGTCTCGACCCACATGCCCCTCGGGAGATGCTCGCCGGCGGTGCCGATATCCATCGATTCCCTCGGGGGCCGAACCCCGGCACTTTCCTGCACGGCTTGCTGGAATGGGCAGGCAACGAGGGTTTTTCCGCCGCGCCGCAAGCGGTGGAGGACGCCATCGCCCGGCGCTGCAATCGACGCGGCTGGGAAGGCTGGATCACCACCCTGAGCGACTGGCTGCAGCATCTGCTCAAATCACCGCTGCCGGTGGGTGTCGACCAGCCTCCGGTGGTTTTCGAGCAACTGTCTCAATATCAGGTCGAAATGGAGTTCTGGTTCGCCAGCCATAAAGTCGATGTGCTCAAGCTCGATGCACTGGTGCGTCAACACACCCACAATGGCGCCGCTCGCCTGGCCGCGGAGCCGGTGTTGCTCAACGGCATGTTCAAAGGCTTTATCGACCTGACCTTCGAACACGACGGTCGCTACTACGTCGCCGACTACAAATCCAACTGGCTGGGCACCGACGACGCGGCCTACACCGAGCAGGCCATGGAACAGTCGATCCTCGATAACCGCTACGACCTGCAATACGTGTTGTACCTGCTGGCCCTGCATCGCCAGCTCAAGGCCCGACTGGCTGACTACGACTACGACCGGCACGTCGGTGGCGCGTTGTACCTGTTCCTGCGCGGTACCCGCGCGCCCAGCCAGGGTGTGTACTTTGTCCGGCCACCCAGAGCACTCATCGAGCAACTGGATCGCCTGTTCCAGGGCAAGGCAGAACCGAAGGCCGAACCGGCATGGGTACAGGGAGAATTGCTATGAGCCGCACCTTCGCTGATTTGCTGCCGCAGTCGCTGACCGCCGACAGCCTGGCCGGCCTCGCGCCGCTGAGCCGCGCCGACGACTTGCTGCTGTTGCTGACCCGCTGGGTCGAGCGTGGCTGGCTGCGGGCGCTGGACAAGGCCTTCGTGGCTTTCCTCCATGAACTGGCCCCCGACGATGACCCACTGGTGTTGCTAGCCGCGGCCTTGACCAGCCATCAATTGGGCCACGGCCATGTCTGCCTGGACCTGTTCGAAACCTTGAAGGAGCCGGATTTCGCCCTGTCGCTGCCGCCGGAAGGCGATGTGCAGGGTGGCGTGATGCTGCTGCCGTCACAACTGCTGGAGGCGCTGGACGGCGCCCATTGGTGCAAGGTGCTGGCAGGCAGCAAACTGGTGGCGTTGGCGGCGGACTCAAGCGAAGCGGCGCAACAATGCCCCTTGGTGTTGTCGGGCAAACGCCTGTACCTGCGCCGTTACTGGGCTTACGAGCGGCGCATCGACCAATCATTGCGTCAACGCCTGGCGCAGAACGAAGCAACGCCAAGTGATCTCCCCCAGCGCCTGACCGGATTGTTCGGTGCGGCCAAACCCGGTGAAGTGATCGACTGGCAAAAACTCGCCTGCGCCCTCGCAACCCGCGGTGCCTTCAGCATCGTCACCGGGGGTCCGGGCACCGGCAAGACCACCACCGTCGTGCGTCTGCTGGCCTTGCTCCAGGCGCCGGCGGTCGAAGCGGGCCAGCCATTGCGCATCCGTCTGGCCGCGCCCACCGGTAAAGCGGCGGCGCGCCTGACCGAATCCATCAGTCAGCAGGTTCGTACGCTCAAAGTCAGTGACGACATCCGTAGCAAAATCCCGTCGGACGTCACCACCGTGCACCGTCTGCTGGGCAGCCGTCCAGGCACCCGCCATTTCCGCCACCACGCTGGCAACCGCTTGCCGCTGGATGTGCTGGTGGTGGACGAAGCCTCGATGATCGACCTGGAAATGATGGCCAACCTGCTCGATGCCCTGCCGGCCAATGCCCGTCTGATATTGCTCGGGGACAAGGACCAGTTGGCGTCCGTGGAGGCCGGTGCGGTGCTGGGGGACTTGTGCCGCGACGCGGAAGCCGGCTGGTACAGCCCACAGACGCGCCAGTGGCTGGAATCGGTCAGCGGCGAAAACCTGGCGGCCAGCGAGTTGCAGGAAGACACCCAGGGCCTGCATCCGCTGGCGCAGCAAGTGGTGATGTTGCGCCATTCGCGACGCTTCGGCGAAGGCAGCGGCATCGGTCAGTTGGCCCGTTGGGTCAACCAGCAGCAGCCCGAAGAGGCGCGCAAGTTGTTGGCGGCTCGCAGCCACGCCGACGTGTTCAATGTATCGCTCAAGAATGAACAGGATCGGTCCTTGGAACGCATGCTGCTGGAAGGGCACGCGCAAGGGCCGCAGGGGTATCGGCATTACTTGACGGTACTGCGCAACCAGCGACCGACCCTCGGCACCGCGCTGGAGGATTCGCGCTGGACCGAGTGGGCCCGGAGCGTCCTGCAAGCTTTCGATGCCTTTCAATTGTTGTGCGCGGTGCGCAAGGGGCCGTGGGGCGTGGAAGGGCTGAATCAGCGCATCACTGAGGCGCTGCTCAAGGCCCGGCTGATCGACAGCGACCAGCAATGGTACGAAGGTCGGCCAGTGCTGATGACCCGCAACGATTACGGCCTGGGCCTGATGAACGGCGACATCGGCATCGCCCTCAAACTTCCCGAACGTGACGGGCCGGAGGCGGGCAAGCAAGTGCTGCGCGTAGCCTTCCCGCGCAACGACGGACAGGGCGGGGTGCGTTTCGTGCTGCCGAGCCGGCTTAATGACGTCGAAACCGTGTACGCGATGACCGTGCATAAATCCCAGGGCTCGGAATTTGCGCATACCGCGCTGATCCTGCCCGATGCCTTGAATCCGGTGCTCACCAAGGAGCTGATCTACACCGGGATTACCCGGGCCAAGGACTGGTTCACGCTGATCGAGCCCCGTGCCGGCGTCTTCGAAGAGGCCGTGCGACGCAAGGTCAAACGCCTGAGCGGGTTGATGCTGGAGTTGAAGGAAGGCATCGATACCCCCGACTGAAAGGCACCCCTGTAGGAGCGAGCTCGCTCGCGATGGTCGTGAACGATAACGCCGGCAGCCGGCGCCCCGCGGTGTTTTGTCGTTCATCGCGAGCAAGCTCGCTCCTACAGGCCCGGTATCGCTGGCCTTGCACCGCTATGCTATCGTTGCGGCATCATTTGGTTACGATCGAAGAGAATCCCTGCATGAAGGTGGCTGTCAGGACGACAGGGCGTGTCATGGGTTGTGCACAGACACTGCTCGCCGGGCTTCTCTGTTTGTTGTCCGCCGGGGTTTTCGCTCAGGCGCAAACGCCGGTTGGCATCGCCGATCAGCGCGCCAGGTCGGTCACCGACACGGTACTCGGGATTCTCAGCTACGCCCGTTGGCCGGTTGAACCTGCACAACTTCGCCTGTGTGTGGTCGGCCCCACCGAGTACACCGACGACCTGCTCAAGGGCACCACCCAGGCCACGGGGCGGCCGGTCACCGTTCAACGCCTGCTGGCCGACAACCCCGCCATCACCACGGACTGCGACGCGCTGTACATCGGCAAATTGACCGACACAGAGCGCAATCGGCTGTTCACCTCGCTGACCGGCCGCCCGGTATTGAGCATCAGTGAAAGCGATGATCAATGCACCGTCGGCAGTCTGTTTTGCCTGCGGGTCAGCGATGACCAGGTCTCGTTTGAGGTCAACCTGGACTCCGTCGCCCGCAGCGGTGTGCGCATCCATCCGAGCGTGCTGCAATTGTCCCGTCGCAAAACGGCGGCGCCATGAAAATATCCAAACCGGGTAATCGTCCGACCTTGCGCTCGGTCATCGGCCGCGGTCACCTGACCGTCGCCCTGGTGGGGGTGATCATGGCCAGTGTTTCTCTGACCCTGCTGGGTATCCTGGCCCTGCGGGTGTATGCCGATCACAACCTGCACCTGATCGCACGCTCCATCGACTACACCGTGCAAGCCGCCGTGGTGTTCAACGACAAGGCCGCCGCCAACGAAGCGCTGGCATTGATCGCTTCCACCGAAGAAGTGGCCGATGCCCAGGTACTGAACGCCAAGGGGCAGTTGCTGGCGCGCTGGCAGCGACCGGAAACCGGGTTGTTCAGCGAGCTCGAAATGCAGCTGGCCAAACTCTTCCTGGCAGAGCCCATCAGCATGCCGATCCTTCATCAGGATCGGGAGATCGGCAGCATTCTGCTGACCGGCCACGGCGGCAGCCTGATGCGCTTTTTGCTCAGTGGCCTGGCGGGCATCGTGCTGTGCACGGCGATCAGCGCCTGGGTGGCGCTGTTCCTGGCGCGCCGGCAGCTGCGCGGCATCACCGGCCCCTTGCGCAGCCTGGCCGCGGTGGCCCACGCCGCACGCAGCGAGCGCGCCTTCGACCGGCGCGTGCCGGCCGCCGCCATCGCCGAACTCGACAACCTGGGCAATGACTTCAATGCCCTGCTCGATGAACTCGAATCCTGGCAAACCCACCTTCAAAACGAAAACCAGACCCTGGCCCACCAGGCCAGTCATGACAGCCTCACGGGGTTGCCGAACCGTGCGTTTTTCGAAGGTCGCCTGATGCGCGCGCTGCGCAACGCCAACAAACAGAATGAGCGGGTCGCGGTGCTGTTTCTCGACAGCGACCGCTTCAAGGAAATCAACGACAGCTTCGGCCACGCGGCCGGTGATGCGGTGCTGGTGTCCGTGGCCAATCGAGTCCGGGCGCAACTGCGTGAAGAAGATCTGGTGGCGCGCTTGGGCGGCGACGAATTCGCGGTGCTGCTGACCCCGCTGCACAAGACCGAAGACGCCGAACGGATCGCCGACAAGATCATCGCCAGCATGCAAGACCCCATCGAATTGCCGGGTGCCAACGAGGTGCTGACCTCGCTCAGCATCGGCATCGCCGTGTACCCCGATCACGGCGCCACGCCGGGCACCCTGCTCGATGCGGCCGACAGCGCCATGTATCAAGCCAAGCGCCTCGCCCGGGGCGCGCAACACACGGCAGGGTCGGAGCACCCTGTCGCCGACGTTTAACCCAGGAGCTGAATTTCCGTGTACTCACTCACCCAACGTTCGCTGCGATTGCTCACCCTCATGCTGGTCATGGCCGTGTTGACCCTGAGCGGTTGCCAAACGGTGCCACAAAAAGGCCTGACCCCGGCGCAGATCGCCGTCCTCAAACAGCAAGGATTCGAGCTGACCGACGAAGGCTGGGCTTTCGGCCTGTCCGGCAAAGTGCTGTTCGGCAGCGACGTCGATAGCCTGAACGCGCAGAGCAGCGAAATCGTGCAGCGCATCGGCAAGTCGCTGCTGGGTGTCGGCATCGATCGGGTGAGGGTCGATGGCCACACCGATGCCTCGGGCAAAGAGGCCTATAACGAACAACTCTCTGTGCGCCGCGCCAAAAGCGTCGCCAGCGTCCTCGCCTCTGTCGGCATGAAACAGGACAACATCCAGCTGCGTGGCCTGGGCAGCAGCAAACCCGTGGCCTCCAACGACACCGCGTCAGGACGCACCGAAAACCGCCGGGTCGCGATTGTAGTCAGTGCCGATTAATCGGCGAACAGCATCTCCCGAGACTCACCCATCAGCAGGCCCTGATTCTGTTCTGTGACTGAGCGGATGTAATCCCACAACAGGGTGATCCGCTTGAGCTTCCTCAAATCCTCCCGGCAGTACATCCAGAACTGCCGAGTAATGTTGATCTCCTCCGGCAGCACCGGCAGCAAGCGCGGATCCTGAGCCGCGAGGAAGCAGGGCAGAATCGCCAGTGACCTCCCTTGCTGCGCCGCCACGAACTGCGCGATCACGCTGGTGCTGCGCAGGTTGGCGCTGGCGCCGGGCAGGACGTTGGCCAGGTACAGCAGCTCCGAGCTGAAGGCCAGGTCATCCACGTAACTGATGAATGAATGTTTGCCCAGATCGGCCGGGCGGCGGATGGCCGGGTGTCTGTCGAGGTAGTCCTGGGTCGCGTACAGCTGCAGGCGGTAATCGCAGAGTTTGCAGCAGACGTACGGGCCGTGCTCCGGCCGTTCCAGGGCGATGACGATGTCGGCTTCGCGTTTGGACAGGCTGATGAAGTGCGGCAGGGGCAGGATGTCCACCGAGATGGCGGGGTAGGCGTCGACGAAGTGGCTCAATTGCGGGGTGATGAAGAAGCTGCCGAAGCCTTCGGTGCAGCCCATGCGCACATGCCCCGACAACGCCACGCCGGAGCCCGACACCTGTTCGCAGGCCATGTGCAGCGTGCTTTCGATGGACTCGGCGTAGCCCAGCAATCGCTGGCCTTCGGCGGTCAGGACGAAGCCGCTGGTCCGGGACTTCTCGAACAGCAGTGTGCCCAATGAAGCTTCCAGCGAACTGATGCGTCGCGACACGGTGGTGTAGTCGACCGCCAGGCGCTTGGCCGCGGTGCTGGCCTTGCGGGTCCTGGCCACTTCGAGGAAAAACTTGAGGTCGTCCCAGTTCAGCGAGCCTAACGACGTGATGTTTTTTTGCATGTTGGACCGGCTTTTATGTGCGTTCTTGTTAGATGTTTGCACATCTATACTCCAAAAACAGCCCGAAACCCATCGCGGCACACGCCTCATCTCAGGGCGAGCTTTTCGCCTTGGCTCCTTCCGATAAAAACAATGTCCGGAGACCCACATGAATGCTTCGCTCACGCCTAACGAAACCCTCAGCGATACACAGGCAGGTGTCCAAAAGGTCAAGCTGCTGATCGACGGGGAGTGGGTCGAATCCAAGACCACCGAATGGCACGACATCGTCAACCCGGCGACCCAGCAAGTGCTGGCCAAAGTGCCGTTCGCCACTGCCGAAGAAGTCGACGCCGCGATCAGCGCCGCCCATCGCGCTTTCCAGACCTGGAAGCTGACCCCGATCGGCGCGCGGATGCGCATCATGCTCAAGCTCCAGGCGTTGATTCGCGAGCACTCCAAACGCATCGCCGCGGTGCTCAGCGCCGAGCAGGGCAAGACCCTTGCCGACGCCGAGGGCGACATTTTCCGTGGCCTGGAAGTGGTCGAGCACGCCTGCTCCATCGGCACCCTGCAAATGGGCGAGTTCGCTGAAAACGTTGCCGGCGGTGTCGACACTTACACCCTGCGCCAGCCAATCGGCGTGTGCGCCGGCATCACCCCGTTCAACTTCCCGGCGATGATCCCGCTGTGGATGTTCCCGATGGCCATTGCCTGCGGCAACACCTTCGTCCTCAAGCCGTCCGAACAGGACCCGATGTCAACCATGCTGCTGGTGGAACTGGCGATTGAAGCGGGCATTCCGGCCGGTGTGCTGAACGTCGTGCACGGTGGCAAGGACGTGGTGGACGGGCTCTGCACCCACAAAGACATCAAGGCCGTTTCCTTCGTTGGCTCGACCGCCGTCGGTACTCACGTCTACGACCTGGCCGGCAAACACGGCAAGCGCGTGCAATCGATGATGGGCGCGAAGAACCACGCCGTGGTACTGCCCGATGCCAACCGTGAACAGGCGCTCAATGCCCTGGTCGGTGCCGGTTTCGGCGCGGCCGGTCAGCGCTGCATGGCGACCTCTGTCGTCGTGCTGGTCGGCGCGGCCAAGCAGTGGCTGCCAGACCTCAAGGCGCTGGCGCAGAAACTCAAAGTGAACGCCGGTAGCGAGCCGGGCACTGACGTAGGCCCGGTGATCTCGAAAAAAGCCAAGGCGCGGATTCTCGATCTGATCGAAAGCGGTATCAAGGAAGGCGCCAAGCTGGAACTCGACGGTCGCCAGATCAGTGTTCCAGGTTACGAGAACGGCAACTTTGTCGGCCCGACCCTGTTCTCGGGCGTGACCACCGACATGCAGATCTACACCCAGGAAATCTTCGGCCCGGTGCTGGTGGTGCTGGAAGTCGACACCCTCGATCAGGCCATCGCCCTGGTCAATGCCAACCCGTTCGGCAACGGCACGGGCCTGTTCACCCAGAGCGGTGCGGCGGCGCGTAAATTCCAGACCGAAATCGACGTCGGCCAGGTCGGCATCAACATCCCGATTCCGGTGCCGGTCCCGTTCTTCAGCTTCACCGGTTCCCGTGGTTCCAAACTCGGCGACCTCGGCCCGTACGGCAAGCAAGTGGTGCAGTTCTACACTCAGACCAAGACCGTCACCAGTCGCTGGTTCGACGATGACAGCGTCAACGACGGTGTGAACACCACCATCAACTTGCGTTAAGGAGCCGGACATGAAAATCGCTTTTATCGGTCTGGGCAACATGGGCGCGCCGATGGCGCGCAACCTGATCAAGGCCGGCCATTCGCTGAATCTGGTGGACCTGAACAAAGACGTACTGGCGGAACTCGAGCAACTGGGCGGCAGCATCAGCGCCTCGGCTCGGGAAGCGGCCCAGGGCGCGGAGCTGGTGATCACCATGCTGCCGGCCGCCGTGCATGTGCGCAGTGTCTGGCTGGGTGAGAACGGCGTGCTGGCCGGGATCGGCAAAGGCGTGCCTGCCGTGGATTGCAGCACCATCGATCCGCAGACCGCCCGTGACGTGGCCGCCGCTGCGGCCAAACAAGGCGTGGCGATGGCCGACGCACCGGTCTCCGGTGGCACTGGCGGGGCGGCGGCAGGCACGCTGACGTTCATGGTTGGTGCCACGGCAGAACTGTTTGCCACCCTGCAACCGGTGCTGGCGCAGATGGGCCGCAACATCGTCCATTGCGGCGAAGTCGGGACCGGGCAAATCGCCAAGATCTGCAACAACCTGCTGCTGGGGATTTCCATGGTCGGCGTCAGCGAGGCCATGGCCTTGGGCGATGCCCTGGGTATCGACACCAAGGTGCTGGCGGGCATCATCAACAGCTCGACCGGGCGTTGCTGGAGTTCGGAGATGTACAACCCGTGGCCGGGCATCGTCGAAACGGCGCCGGCGTCGCGCGGCTACACCGGTGGGTTCGGTGCCGAATTGATGCTCAAGGATCTGGGGCTGGCGACTGAAGCGGCGCGCCAGGCCCATCAGCCGGTAGTGCTCGGCGCAGTGGCCCAGCAGTTGTATCAGGCAATGAGTTTGCGCGGGGAAGGTGGCAGCGATTTCTCGGCGATCATCAACGGCTATCGCAAGCCGCAATGAACCCATGTGGGAGCGGGCTCGCTCGCGAAGACGGAGTGTCAGTCAACCTCAACGTTGGCTGAGCCACCGCTTTCGCGAGCAAGCCCGCTCCCACAGGTACTGCATGTACGTATCGGCATTTACCGGGACATCACGTCGAGTGATCCCCCGGTTTTTTTATGTCAGGCAAAAACGAAATACTTGCGCACCGTTTCCACCACTTCCCAAGTGCCTTTCATGCCCGGTTCGATGACGAAAATATCACCGGCACGCAGGTGGATCGGCTCCTTACCTTCCGGGGTGATGATGCAGTAGCCCTCGCGGAAATCGCAGTATTCCCACTTCACGTATTCCACGTACCACTTGCCCGGCGTGCAGATCCAGGTGCCCATGATCTTGCTGCCGTCTTCGCTGGTGTAGGCGTTGAGGTTGACGGTGTGCGGGTCGCCTTCGAGTTTTTCCCATTTGCAGGCATCGAGCACGGGCAGCGGGTGAGTGTCGCGAAGAACGGTAATCGGTGCGTTTGCGGTCATGATGACTCCGGGCCAGGCAAAGAACAGAAGGCGCATCCTGACGGGCTTGGGCCGATCCGAGTTGTCTGTACTCGACATCGATGTGTCCATAAACGCGCGGCCATGTCCTCGACGCCATGAAAAACGCCCCGGTATTCATCGAATGCCGGGGCGTTTTTTATGACAGCTTACTGAGTCACGGGCAGCTTGGGATGGCGTGCCATGCGAATCCGATAGCAACCGTAGATCAGCAACACCCACACCGGCATGGCGTACACCGAGGCGCGCACCGGCGGAATCATCCAGATGACGCAGATGATCACGGCCATGAAGGCCAGGCACAGGTAGTTGGTGTACGGCGACCAGAAGGCTTTGAAGCCTGGCTTGATACCGCGCTGGACCATGGCCTTGCGGAATTTCAGGTGCGTGAGGCTGATCAACGCCCAGTTGATCATCAGGGACGCGACCACCAGGGCGAACAGCAACTCCAGGGCTTCGTGGGGTGCAACGTAATTGACCACCACGGCGAGCATGGTGATCAGCGCCGAGACGCCCAAGGCCAGCAAGGGTACGCCTTGCTTGTTCAGCTTCATCAGCACTTTTGGCGCATCACCCTGTTCGGCCAGGCCGTAGAGCATGCGGCTGTTGCAGTAGACGCCGCTGTTGTAGACCGAGAGCGCGGCGGTCAGCACCACGAAGTTGAGGATCTGCGCGGCGGTGTCGCTGCCGATCAAGGCGAAAATCTGCACGAACGGGCTGCCGCTGTAGGCATCGCCCGAAGCGCCGAGGGTTTGCAGCAATTGGTCCCACGGGTACAGCGACAGCAGCACGGTGAGTGCGCCGACGTAGAAGATCAACACCCGGTACACCACCTGGTTGATCGCCTTGGGAATCACTTTGCGCGGCTCGCTGGCTTCAGCGGCGGTGATGCCGACCAGCTCCAGGCCACCGAAGGAGAACATGATGAAGGCCATCGCCATCAGCAGGCCGCTGTAGCCGTTGGGGAAGAAGCCGCCATGGTCCCAGAGGTTGCTCACCGATGCCTGCGGGCCACCGGTACCGCTGAACAGCATGTAGCAGCCCAGCACGATCATGCCGATGATGGCCACGACCTTGATGATCGCGAACCAGAATTCCATCTCGCCGAAGACTTTGACGTTCAGCGTGTTGATCAGGTTGACCAGCAGGAAGAACACCGCAGCGCTGACCCAGGTCGGTACCTGCGGCCACCAGAATTGAATGTATTTACCCACGGCCGTCAGTTCGGCCATGCCCACCAGCACATACAGCACCCAATAGTTCCAGCCGGACAGGAAACCGGCGAAGCCGCCCCAGTAGTTGTGGGCAAAGTGGCTGAAGGAACCGGCCACCGGTTCCTCGACAATCATTTCGCCGAGCTGGCGCATGATCAGGAAGGCGATGAACCCGGCGATCGCATAGCCCAGGATCATCGACGGTCCGGCGGACTTGAGCACGCCGGCCGATCCCAGGAACAGCCCGGTACCAATGGCTCCCCCCAGGGCGATCAGTTGAATATGACGATTTTTCAACCCCCGCTTGAGCGTCCCCTGTTGCAAGATTTCATCCGCCATCTGTTTACCTTCTGGTTGTTGTGGCCAGGCCTTGTTTCAAAGGGCGAATATTACTCTCGGTCAACTCTTCGTCATACAGGCAGCTTGGCCAAACGCCGGTTTTCACGGATTTTCACTGCGGTTTACGGAACCTAGCGCTTCGAACAAGGCTCTGGCATAGCCGGGCAGATGATCGAACGAGCGCGCGCACAACAGCAGTTTTCGCTGAGCCCAGGGCTCTTTCAGCGCGACGCAGGTCAGCGGTTGATCACCCGACCCGCGCCGCAGGGCCGCCAGCGGCACGATCGCCAGCCCGGCGCCGTGGGCAACCATGCGCATCACCGCGTCAAAACCTTCGGCGCGGACGCGGATCTGCATGCGCAGACCGGTGTGCAAGGCCTGTTCCTCCAGGTACACCGCCAGAGCGCTGTTGGCGGTCAGGCCGACGTACTGATGCTGCAAGGTGTCGCTGAAGGTCGGGGGCTCGCCACTGGCCAGGGGGTGATCGGGCGGCATGATCAGCACCAGCGGATCGTCGCGAAAGGGCAGGGTGTCGAGGGTGTGGGTGTCTACGGCGTTGGAGACGATGCCCAGGTCCGCCGCCCCTTGGCGCAGCGCGTGGGTGATGCGAGCGCTGGGCAGTTCCTGCAGATCGATGTCGAGGTTGGGGTGCTGGCACAGGAAATCGGCGAGCAGCTCCGGCAGGTATTCGGTGAGCGCCGTGGTGTTGCTCAGCAAGCGAATCTGGCCTTTGACGCCCTTGGCGTATTCGGCCAGGTCCTGCTGCATGCGCTCGGCGTGTTGCAGCAGGGTGCGGGCGTGTTGGGCCAACGCTTTTCCCGCAGGCGTAGGCGTGACACCACGACGGCCGCGCTCGAGAAAATCAATGCCCAGCGAGGCTTCCATGGCGCGGATACGCGCACTGGCTGCCGCCAGGGACAGATGACTGCGGGCGGCGCCGGCGGTGATGTTGCCGGTGTCGAGGATATGCAGGTAGAGGCGCAGGTCGGTGAGGTCGAAGTGCATTGGCGGCCTTTGTCGATGCGGTGGCTGGGCGGGCCTCTTCGCGGGCAAGCCCGCTCCCACAGCATTTCGTGTCGTTCAACCATTATGTGAACGACACGACACCTGTGGGAGCGTGGCTTGCCCGCGAAGGCGTCAGTGGCCGTTGCCTGAGCTTGAGCCTGCTGTCCAGCAAGAGGCACCCTCAGTATATGGCAGATTTTCAATCGCTCGATTCCAGCTCACCATCACCCCATGAACACGCTAATCGACTTCTACCAAAACCTCGGCCTGGCCCTGTCTTTGCTGGTCATCGCCACTTTTCTGCTGGCCGGCACCATCAAAGGCGTGATCGGCCTCGGCCTGCCAACCCTGTCGATGGGCCTGCTCGGCCTGGCTATGGCGCCATCGCAGGCAGCGGCACTGTTGATCATCCCGGCGACGCTCACCAACGTCTGGCAACTGGCGTTCGGCGGTCACCTGCAAGGGCTGGTCAAACGCCTGTGGCCGATGCTGCTGGCCATCTTCATCGGCACCGGTGCGGGCACGCTGTGGATCGGCATGGCAGGCGGGCATTGGGTGGTGCGGGGCCTGGGCGCGGCGTTGTTGCTCTATGCATTGAGCGGGCTGCTGCTGCCACCCCTGCATGTCGATGGGCGCCAAGAGGGCTGGCTCGGTCCGCTGTGCGGCCTGCTGACCGGCATCATCACCTCGGCCACGGGCGTATTCGTGATCCCGGCGGTGCCCTACCTGCAAGCGCTGGGTTTGAACAAGGATGAACTGGTGCAGGCCCTGGGCCTGTCATTCACCGTCTCGACCCTGGCCCTGGCCGCAGGATTGTTATGGCGCGGAGCCCTCGGCGGCAGCGAATTGAGCGCCTCGCTGCTGGCGCTGATCCCGGCGGTATTGGGCATGTGGCTGGGGCAGTGGCTGCGCCAGCGGATCAGCGCGGTGTTGTTCAAGCGCGTGTTCTTCATTGGCCTGGGATTGCTCGGCGGCCATTTATTGATCAGCGGCTAGCGGAGGACGGGCTGAGCATCTCGATGGCACGGATCTCAAAGTCGCGCTCCAGGTATTCATCACGCTGTGCCAGAAATTGCTTCATGTGCGGCAGGTTCGAATGCACATCCAGATGCGCCTGGGACTGCCAGATCTCGAAGAAGATGAACAGGCTCGGGTCCTGTTTGTCGCGCAGCATGTGGTACTCGATGCAGCCGGGTTCGGCGCGGCTGGCTTCTACGTAGCCGCTGAAAAACGCTTCGAAGGCGTCGGATTTTTCCGGACGGGTCTTGGCGTGCAGGATGAAACCCTGGATGTCACTCATGAAAATCGCTCCTGTTGTCAGATTGGCCGCCAGTCTAAAGCAACAATAGGCTTTCGATTCGTGCGCGTAGGTCAAATGAGTTTTGCGAGATTGCCGCTTACTCCGCGCGAGGCGCATCGCTAAGGTGCCGCCATCCAATTTCTGACCTTCCCGAGATCCCCATGAAAAAAGTCCTGTTGCTCAATGGCGGCAAACAATTCGCGCATTCCGACGGCCGCTACAACACCACCCTGCATGAAGCCGCGTTGAGCGTGCTGGATCGCGGCGGCGTCGATGTGAAAACCACCTTCATTGACGGGGGTTACGACATTGCCGAGGAAGTGGCCAAGTTCCTGTGGGCCGACGTGGTCATCTACCAGATGCCCGGCTGGTGGATGGGCGCGCCGTGGACCGTGAAGAAGTACCTCGACGAAGTCTTCACCGAAGGTCATGGCAGCCTCTACGCCAGCGACGGCCGCACCCGTTCCGACTCGTCGCAGAAGTACGGCAGCGGTGGCCTGATTCACGGCAAGCAGTACATGCTGTCGCTGACCTGGAACGCACCGCAGCAAGCCTTCGACGACCCGACCGACTTCTTCGAAGGCAAGGGTGTGGACGCGGTGTACTTCCCGTTCCACAAGGCCAACGAGTTCCTGGGCATGACCGGCCTGCCGACCTTCCTCGCCGTCGACGTCATGAAACGCCCGGAAATCGAGGGCGATGTGGCGCGTTACGAGCGGCATTTGACCGAGGTGTTTGGCCTTAAGGCGTAACGCTCGGCTACTATCGAAAGCCTGAACCTGTGGCACTGATGCCTGTGTGATGGGGGGCTCTACTGTGGTGAGGGGATAAATCCCCTCACCACAAAAGCTCCCTCGCCACATTGGAAATTTTGCGCGGCCTAAGGCGCTATCGATAAGGAACCCACGTGAAAGCCAGATCCGACGAGTTGCAGATTTTCGTCTGCGTGATTGAATGCGGGTCGATTTCGGCGGCGGCCGAGCAGGTCGGGCAGACCCCGTCAGCGGTCAGCCGCACGTTGTCGCGGCTGGAGGCCAAGCTCGACACGACGCTGATCAACCGCACCACACGGCGCATGGACCTGACCGAGGAGGGCAAGTATTACTTCGAGCATGCCAAGCTGATTCTCGATCAGATGGACGAACTCGAAGAGCGCCTGTCCTCACGCCAACAAACACCCTCCGGGCGACTGCGCATCAACGCCGCATCGCCGTTCATGCTGCACGCCATCGTTCCCTACATCGACGAATTCCGCAGGCTCTATCCAGAGATCCAGCTTGAACTCAACAGCAACGACCTGATCATCGACCTGCTCGAACAAAGCACCGACATCGCCATCCGCATCGGCACTCTGGCCGATTCGACCCTGCACGCCCGTTCCCTGGGATGCAGCCCGCTGCACATTGTCGCCAGCCCTGCCTACCTGGAAAAGCACGGCACGCCGACCGCCGTCGCCGACCTGGCCGATCACACCCTGTTGGGCTTCACCCAGAACGAGGGCCTCAACCAGTGGCCGTTGCGGTACGTGCATGGCGATCGCTGGCCGATCCAGGCCTCGCTCAGCGCCTCCAGCGGCGAGACCATTCGCCACCTGGCCCTGCAAGGCCAGGGCATCGCCAGCCTGTCGCACTACATGACCATCGAAGACATTCGTGCCGGGCGCTTGAAAGTGCTGCTGGCGGAATTCAACAGCGGCTACCGCCAGCCGATCAACGCGGTGTACTACCGTAACTCGCAGCTGGCCCTGCGGATTCAGTGTTTCCTCGACTTCATCCAGGGAAAACTGGCGCTTTATGCCTCTGAGGATTTCAACGGCTGATTCGTGATCCCTGCGCAAGAGTGAATTGGGCCAGCGGGGATTTTTCGTCGCGCACCACTGCCGGATACTCGTGCCATCACTTATCCACGCAGGGAGTTTCCCCATGAACGTATTCGTTACCGGCGCTGCCGGTTTTATCGGCGGCTCGATCGCCTCTGGCCTGATCCAGGCCGGTCACCACGTCACGGGCCTGGTGCGCAATGCCGACCAGGCTGATGAACTCAAAGCCCTGGGCATCACCCCAGTGATCGGCACCCTCGACGACAGCGATCTGTTGGCCAAACAGGCTACGGCCGCCGACGCGGTGATCAACGCTGCCAGCAGCGACCATCGCGGCGCAGTAGAGGCCTTGCTCAACGCTTTGCGCGGCACAAACAAGGTCTTCCTGCACACCAGCGGTTCGAGCATCGTCGGCGATGCGTCCGGCGGCAAATCCAGCGACGTCATCTACGTCGAAGACAACCTGCCGGAACCGACCGTGGACAAGGCGGCCCGCGTGGCCATCGACAACCTGATCCTCGCCGCCGCGAAAGACGGGGTGAACTCGGCCGTCATCTGCAACACCCTGATCTACGGCCACAGCCTGGGCGTGCATCGCGACAGCGTGCAACTGCCGCGGCTGCTCAAACAGGCACGCAAAAGCGCCGTGGTGCGCCATGTCGGCAGCGGCCAGAACATCTGGTCCAACGTGCACATCGAAGACGTGGTGGCGCTGTACCTGCTGGCCCTGACCAAGAACGTCCCGGGCACCTTCTATTTCGTCGAGAGCGGCGAAGCGTCGTTCATCGACATGACCACCGCCATGGCCCAGGCGCTGAACCTGGGCAAACCACAAGACTGGCCGCTCAAGGACGCCGAAGCCGAATGGGGTTATGAAATGGCCAACTACGGCCTGGGCTCCAACAGCCGCGTTCGCGGCAAGCACGCGCGGGAACTGCTGGGGTGGGCACCCAAGCGTACGTCGGTGGTGGAGTGGATTCGCAACGAAATGGTGTGAGTTCGCTGTAGACGGCGTAATCGTTCATCGCGAGCAAGCCCGCTCCCACATTCGAGCGCATTCCTTCTCATGGAACGCGGTCGATTGTGGGAGCGGGCTTGCTCGCGAAGGCGTTTCCAGCAACCCGGCAACTGGCCGGGCCCTGCGCATTTCCGTACCATCCGCACATTCCTTTTCGCATCCCAACCTGCGGTCCCCCATGAAACCAAAACACCTGCGCGCCGATGTCCTGGCCGGCCTCACCACGTCTTTTGCTCTACTGCCCGAATGCATCGCTTTTGCACTGGTGGCGCATCTCAATCCGCTGATGGGGTTGTATGGCGCGTTCATCATTTGCACGTTGACGGCGTTGTTCGGCGGGCGGCCGGGGATGGTGTCCGGGGCGGCGGGGTCGATGGCGGTGGTGATCGTTGCGCTGGTGGTGCAGCACGGGGTGCAGTACCTGCTGGCGACCGTGTTGCTGGGCGGGTTGATCATGCTGGCGTTCGGTCTGCTCAAACTCGGCAAACTGGTGCGAATGGTGCCGCATCCGGTGATGCTCGGTTTCGTCAACGGCCTGGCGATCATCATTGCCCTGGCGCAGCTGGAGCATTTCAAGAATGGCGATAGCTGGCTGAGCGGCCCGCCGCTGTACATCATGATCGGGCTGGTGCTGGTGACGATGGCGATCGTCTATGTGCTGCCACGCCTGACCCGCACGGTGCCGCCGGCGCTGGTGGCGATCCTGGGCGTGGGGCTGGCGGTGTACCTGCTCGGCTTGCCGACCCGCACCCTCGGCGACATGGCACACATCGCCGGCGGCTTGCCGACGTTCGCCCTGCCGGACATTCCGTGGAACCTCGACACCCTGCGCATCATCGCGCCCTACGCGATCCTGATGGCGCTGGTGGGTCTGCTGGAAACCCTGCTGACCCTGAACCTCACCGACGAGATCACCGAAAGCCGTGGCTACCCGGACCGCGAGTGCGTGGCGCTGGGCGCGGCGAACATGGTGTCCGGCGTGTTCGGCGGCATGGGTG
>NZ_LYVP01000082.1 GCF_001984065.1 Pseudomonas sp. KK4 | reverse complement strand
AAACCCCAATTGCGAAAGCAGTTGGGGTTTTGTTTTGCGCGCTAGAAAAGCACGATGAGCCCACGCACAAAATTTGCGCAGTTATTTTCGGTTCAGGACACTAGAATAGGTCCAACTTTTTCGGAGTCAGAGCCTTTATGCCCGATCCGGTTGA
Source organism: Pseudomonas sp. KK4 (assembly GCF_001984065.1). Taxonomy (GTDB): domain Bacteria; phylum Pseudomonadota; class Gammaproteobacteria; order Pseudomonadales; family Pseudomonadaceae; genus Aquipseudomonas. The sequence goes on along the minus strand of NZ_LYVP01000082.1, from coordinate 24,486 downwards.
CGCCTCCGGGCTGTCAGAATTACCGCTGGACGATTTGGTGGCGTGCCATGAGTGCGACTTGTTGATGCGCAAACCCGAACTCGCCCATGGTGAGAAAGCCCTGTGCCCGCGCTGCGGCTACGAACTGTACGCCCATCGCTACAACGTCGTGCAGCGAAGTCTCGCCCTGGTGATTGCAGCACTCTTGTTGTTCGTCCCTGCGAACTTTTTACCCATCATGCAGCTCAATCTACTCGGACAGTCGTCGCAGGATACTGTCTGGAGTGGTGTTGTCGGCCTTTTCAACACCGACATGCGCGGCGTATCCGTAATTGTGTTCCTGTGCAGCATGGGTATCCCGCTACTCAAGTTGCTCTGCCAACTGGCCGTTCTGTTGAGCATTCGTTTCAATACCGGACGCAGTTACGGCTTGCTGCTTTACCGCATTTACCACCACTTGCGAGACTGGGGGATGCTCGAGGTCTATCTCATGGGCGTGCTGGTGGCGATCGTAAAGCTGGCCGATATGGCAGCCATGACCGTAGGTCTCGGGTTGGCTTGTTTCATCGGGTTGTTACTGGTTCAGGTGTGGCTTGAGGTCGTGATGTCACCTCATCAGATCTGGCAGGCGTTATCAGGAGAGGATGCCCATGCGGGCGATTGATGCAGGCATTCTGATTTGCACCGAATGCCATGAGTTGAACAAGCAGGAAGCTGATACCGATGAACAAACCTGCACACGCTGTGGAGCACTGGTTCATGCCCGCCGCCCCAACAGTCTCATAAGGACCTGGGCGCTGCTCATTACCGCCGCCATTCTCTACATCCCCGCCAACGTGCTGCCGATCATGACCGTCAGCTCACTGGGCAAGGGTGACCCCAGCACCATCATGTCCGGTGTGATTCAACTGGTTCAGCACGGCATGATTCCTATCGCAGCCGTGGTGTTCATCGCCAGTATCCTGGTACCCACCTTCAAGCTGGTAGGCATCGCGCTGCTGTTGTATTCGGTGCAACGCCGCCAGCCTCTCTCGGCCCGGCAGCGTATCTGGATGTATCGCTTCATCGAGTTCATCGGCCGTTGGTCAATGCTCGATATTTTTGTGATCGCCATTCTGGTGGCCGTCGTGAATTTCGGACGGCTTGCCAGTGTCGAAGCTGAGCTCGGTGCTATCGCTTTCGCCAGTGTGGTGATTTTGACAATGCTTGCTGCAGTAACTTTCGATCCCCGACTGATTTGGGATAACACGGAGTCGGACGACGACCATGACTGATTTGCCCATAGCTAAAACCCGACCGGCCTCGAACTGGTCGGCCATCTGGGTATTACCCCTGATCGCCTTGATTATCGGCGGTTGGCTCGGTTGGCGAGCCTACAACGAAACCGGCATTGAAATTCAGGTGCGTTTCGAAAGCGGTGAAGGCATTCAGGCCAACAAGACCGAAGTGGTCTACAAAGGCATGTCGGTCGGCAAGGTCAAAACCCTCAAGCTCGATGATGAAGGTGCCTCCAAGGGCGTGATCGCAACGGTCGAGATGAACAAGGATGTGGAACAGTACCTGCGAACCAGCACACGGTTCTGGCTGGTCAAGCCAAGCGTTACCCTGGCGGGTATCACCGGTCTTGAGACGTTGGTATCGGGCAACTACGTGGCAATTAGCCCAGGCGAAGGCGAGCCCACCCGCAAATTCAAGGCGTTGGCCGAAGAGCCCCCACTGTCCGATGCGCAACCCGGCCTGCACCTGACCATCAAGGCCGATCGCCTGGGCTCGCTCAACCGCGGCAGCCCGGTGTTCTACAAGCAGATCAAGGTGGGTCAGGTCAAAAGCTACCTGCTGTCCGAAGACCAGAGCACGGTCGAGCTCAAGGTGTTCATCGAACCGACCTACGCCAAGCTGGTACGCAAACATACGCGCTTCTGGAACGCCAGCGGCATCAGCATCGATGCCAACCTGTCCGGGGTGAAAGTACGCAGTGAATCCCTGGCCAGCATTGTCGCCGGCGGCATTGCATTCGCCACCCCGGAAAACCGCAAGGACAGCCCGCCCACTGATCCGAGTCTGCCATTCCGTTTGTACGAAGACTTCGATGCAGCGGCGGCCGGCATCAAGGTCAAGGTCAAGCTCAGCGACTTCGAAGGCCTGCAGGCCGGTCGTACGCCGGTGATGTACAAAGGCATTCAAGTAGGCACGCTCAAGGCGCTCAAGGTCGATTCCGATCTGTCCGCCGCCACTGCCGAATTGACCCTGGATCCGCTGGCCGAGGATTACCTGGTCGATGGCACTCAATTCTGGGTGGTCAAACCTTCGATCTCCCTCGCCGGTATCACAGGTCTGGAAGCGTTGGTCAAAGGCAACTACATCGCCGTGCGTCCCGGGGACAAAGGGGCGGCGCCGCAACGTGAGTTCGTCGCACGGCCCAAGGCGCCACCGCTGGATCTGCGTTCGCCGGGCCTGCACCTTGTGTTGTTCACCGACAATCTGGGATCCCTGGAAGTCGGCAGCCCGATTCTGTACAAGCAGGTCAAGGTCGGCTCGGTTCAGAGCTATCAGTTTTCGCGAAAGAAAAACCAGTTGGTGATCGGTGTCCACATCGAGAAGGAATACGAAAACCTGGTCAATGCCTCGACACGTTTCTGGAATGCCAGTGGCATTACACTGACGGGAGGGCTGACCGGCGGCATTCAGGTCAAGAGTGAGTCGTTGCAAAGCCTGATGGCCGGCGGTATTGCCTTTGAAACCCCGCGAGCCAATGCGCCGCTGCAGAAACGAATTCCGCGTTTTCGCCTGTTCGCCAACCGTGAAGACGCCAATCAGAGAGGCGCGTTGATCACCATCAAGGTCGACCGCGCCGATGGCTTGCGCGCGGGCACGCCCGTTCGCTTCAAAGGCCTGGATGTCGGCAAGATCGAGAACGTTGATCTCAGCGAGGACCTGCAATCGGTCCTGCTCACGGCGCGCATCACTGAGGTGCCCGAGCGCATTGCGCGGGTCGGCAGTCAGTTCTGGGTGGTCAAGCCGGAGCTGGGCCTGATCAAGACGGCCAACCTCGAGACACTGGTCACCGGGCAATACGTTGAGGTGCAGCCAGCAGCGAAAAACCTCGGTCCGCAGAAGAATTTCGTTGCTCTGCCAGCAGCTCCGGAAACTGCAAAACAGGAGGCCGGACTGAGCCTGGTGCTGAGTGCAGCCCGCCGTGGTTCGTTGAAGCCCGGAGTGCCGGTGACCTACCGCGAAATTACCGTGGGCAAGGTGACGGGTTATGAGTTGGGGCAGACTGCGGACCGCGTGCTGATCCACATCCTGATCGAACCGAAGTACGCGCCATTGGTACGCAGCGGCACCCGCTTCTGGAACACCAGCGGTTTTGACTTTGACGTAGGTCTGTTCAAAGGCGCGACGATGCGGACCGAGTCGCTGGAAACCATGATTCAGGGCGGTGTTGCCTTTGCTACGCCGGACGGTGATCGGATGGGCGGTGCGGCACATCCCGAGCAGACGTTCCCGCTGTTCGACAAGTTCGAGGATGAATGGCTGACCTGGGCGCCGAAGATTTCGCTCGGCAAGTGATTTGCAGAGGACTTCTTCGGGTTCAAGCCCGCTCCCACAGGCTGCTGTTGGAGGGCACAAATACGCCTCACACCAGAGATCCTTGTGGGAGCGGGCTTGCTCGCGAAAGGGCCCAGAAGCTCACCGCAAAACCTGAACAACACCGACAAAAAAGGCCGCGATCCATTGGACCGCGGCCTTTTTGCATTCAGCTAAAGCCAATCAAACCGCATCCATCTCCGGCTCATTCGTCTCGGCATTGGCCGTCACCTTCACCTGATCATGACGCCGGATGTACTTCCAGTCCGCTTCGTCGATGTAGATGCCGGCGGGACCGCTGCCGCCCTCCAGGTCGATGGCGACACTGGCACAGACCTGGGGCTTCACACTCGCCAGAATCGGCACGAAGCCCAATTGCAGACTGGTCTCCAGCAGCGCAGCCTGGTTCTTTTCATCGATGTCCGCCGCCTCGTCGAGGTAGTACGGCAAGCGTACGCGTCCGGCCAGGTCGCGATCCATCAAGTGCAACAACAAGTACATGTTGGTCAGCGCCTTGATGGTCATGGTGGTGCCGTTGGAGGCGGCGCCGTCGATGTCGGTGTGGATCACCGGCTGACCGTTGACCTTGGTGATCTCGAACGCCAGTTCGAACAAGTCCTTCAGGCCAAGCTGGTTGTGGTTGGCGGCCACCAGGCGTGCCAGGTATTCCTTCGCTTCTTCGTTCTTGTTGTCCTGTTCGGCGCTCTGGCTCAGGTCGAACACCGACAGCGTCTCGCCTTCTTCGTACTGGCCGGCGCTGTGGATGATCTGGTCGATGTGCTTGAGCGCTTCCTTGTTGGGCGCCAGCACGATACGGAAGCTTTGCAGGTTGGAGACCTGACGCTTGTTGATCTCACGGTTGAACAGCGCCAGTTGGTGTTCGAGGCTGTCATAGTCGCTGCGGATGTTGCGCAGGGTCCGGGCGATGTCGGTGACGGCCGCGCGGCGGGCCTTGCCCAGGGTCAGGGCTTCGTCGGTGCGGTGTGCGTAAGCGTTGATCAGCAGTTGCAGGCGACGCTCCATATCGTCTTCGCTGTCGAACTTGGCCACGCCCTTGAGGCGCACCTGTGCGTAAAGCGCTTCGATCTGGCCATCGGCACGCAACAGGCCTTGCCAACTGTCCTGATAGTCATTGAGCAGCGGCAGCAGGTTGTCCATGGAATCGTCGACCGGGTCCATGAACGGCGTGCCGAACGGCAGGTCCGCCGGCAACAACTGACGGCGGCGCAAGGCGTCGTCGAGGGTACGTTGTTTGGCTTCCATGTCGGCGATCTGCCGGCCGACCAGTTGCAGCTTGGCCGACAATTGCTGGACGCGTTCGGTGAAGGCATCGCTGGAGCGCTTGAGTTCCTCCTGCGCGGCTTCCATTTGTGCCAGTTGCTCCAGCTTGTCGCCTTCCTCGGCACTCAGGGTCTGGGCGCGACGGAAATCCTCCAAGGCTTTCTGCGCATCCAATACTTGCTGGTACAGCGCTTCGGTCTGGGTCTTGCTCGCGGCGCGGTCGGCGGCCACAGCTTGTTGGGTTTTCAGCTGCTTGAGTTCTTTTTCCAGACGTTCCTTCTGGTCGCGCAAAGCCGCGCGATCGGCCAGGGCTTGCAGCGCCGGCGGTTCGATGTGCGACAGGTCGATGGACAGGCCTGGCACTTCGAAACGCTCGCCCTTGAAGCCGTCGAGAATCAACTCCACGGATTTGACCCAGTCGCCGTTGTCGTCCAGGGCGATGCCATGCTCACCCAGCGGCAGGCTGAACAGCGCGCTGTTGAACAGACGCATCAGGCGCTCGACATCCTGCTGCGAGAACTCTTCGCGCAGGCGGGCATAGCTGTTGTTGTCGGCATGATCGAGTTGCTGCTTGACCGACTTCAAGCGTTTCTCCAGATCCCGCAGGCGCTCGTCCAGGTCCTCGGCCGAGAACTGCCGCGACTGCGCCAGTGCACCGGCCAGCTCATCGTGGGCGTCCTTGGCGGCGAGCAGTTGTTGCTCGAGCACCTTGACGTCATCGACCAGCGCGAAGCGATGCTTGAGCACCGACAACTCGCCGAGCCAGCGCTGGATACCGGTGATTTCCCGCTCCAGACGCATCAGTTCCTGGGTACCGCCACGTTGATCGTTTTGCAGGTCGTCCTGCTCGCGGCGGTAGTGTTCGGCCTGGATGGTCAGCTCTTCCTTGCGGGCGCTGGCGTAGTCCGACCAGGTGCCCAGCAACGAATCGAGCAACGGCGACAGGCGATGCAACTTGCCGCGCAATACATCACGCTGTTTAACGCCGTTGGCCAGCGCTTCGACCAACGGGCCGGCAGCGACCAGCGAGTTGTAGTCCTGCTCCATGCGTCGTACATCGCGGAAAGCTTCTTCGCACGCGGCGATGTAATCCACGCTACCGGAACGCAGGCTGTGTTCGAAGGCATCGAGGAAGAGCTGCTTGAGTTTGGCTGCGGTGATTTCCCGCATGTGCAGCAGGTTGATGAACAGCGCACGGAACGTCTTCAGACTCTGTTCGCTGGTCGAGCGCAGCGGGATCAGGGTCAGGTCCAGCGGGATCGAGGTGTGACCACCGACCAGCAGACGGCGCAGTTCATCCGGCTTGAGTTCATAGGCTTTCAGGCCTTCGCGCTCAAGGTTGGTGAACAGCTCTTTCTGGCGCAGGCAAGTGTCGTTCTTCTGGTAGTGGGCCAGGTCCAGTTTGCCGGCATAGGCAAAGAACTGGTGACCGAAACCACCACCCGGGCCGCGACCGACCACGCCGATCACATGCGGACCGTGGGGCAGCGAGACTTCCACCAGGATGTAACTGGTGTCCGAGGCAAAGTAGAAACGCCGGGATTGTTCCAGGCTGTACTTGCCGAAGCTCATGTCCGACATGCGCGCCAGGATCGGGAACTGCAGGGCGTTGATCGAAGCGGATTTGCCCAGGTTGTTCGCACCGTAGACCGACAGCGGTTCTTCCAGCGGGAACAAGCCCAGGCTGTAGCCGGCGGTGTTCAAAAGGGCAAAGCGGCGGATGCCGTAGCGTTCCTTGCTCATGCGTCGAGCTCCTGTTCTTCGGCGATGGCGCGGGCCAGGGCGTCTTCTTCGCTTTCATCGGCAAACTCCGCCAAGTCCAGCGGGTCGTCGGTGTGCAGCAGTTTTTCGTCGCTGTCTTCGTCGATCAAAACCGGCGCCGGCAGCGGCAAGACGCTGTGCAGGCTGGCCGCCAGGTCACGGTCTTGTTGCACCGACAGGCAGACGTCGAGGAAGCGGTGCATCGGCGGCAGGAAGCGGTAGACGCCGTTTTCTTCACTGGCAAAACCGAGCTGGGTCATGCGGCGCATGATTTTTTCTTCAAGCTCTTCGACCGTCTGCACTTCGGCCTGGATGAACAGGTCGCGGTACTTTTCCAGCAGCGAAGGCAGCTCATCGCGGCCAAGGCTGCCGCCATCGAGCACGGCGATCGGGTCGCGACCCTGGTCGGCCAGGTGCTCAACCAGAATGAAGGTGAACAAGGCCAGGCGCTGAGCGGTCTTGTTCACCGCCGCAGCGGCCAGGTCTGGGACGAAGTAATAGAAGCCGCGCGTATCACAGACCAGTTCAAAGCCCAGGGCCTTGAACAGCGTGCGGTATTGGTCTTGAAAGTTCGACAGTTGGGCGTACAGCTCCGGGTCGCGGCGACTGACGTGGTAACCCTTGAACAGCTCGCGAAAGATCGGCGCCAGCTGGGACAGTTCGGATAGATCAAGATGCATGGGGGGTGCTCGCAGAATTCTCGGCGGCTTCAGGGGCGGCCGAGAGCAGGGCGAAGGAGCGCAGGCTGACCTGATGCTCGTGTGTGTGGTAGTCGCGACGTTCCAGACGCTCGCGCTTGAAGCGTTTTTCCCGGGACAGGCGTGAAAACCAGTACAGCAATTCGTCGGTAGCGCCGTCCGGTTCCTGCTCCAGCAGCCAGGTCATCAGGTCCGGCATCGGCAGGGCATCTTCGCAGCGGTCGAGCATCTCCCGAACCGTGCGCGGTGCACGCGGTGCATCGCCACCCTTGTGGCTCTTGTGGGCCTTGGGGAAACGCGCCGGTTTCGGTTCGAAGCGCGCCAGGGCATAAACGTAGGCCTCGACCTGACTGGCGCTGCCCAGGAAGGTGCTTTGCGGCCGGGTGAACATCGGCATGGCCGCTTGCGGCACGGCATCGATGCCCTTGCGGCGGATCATCGACAGCGCCAGTGCTGCGCCACGGGTCACGGCGTTGTGCCGGCGCGCTTCTTCACGCAGCGGCAGCAGCAGTTCACGGGCGTGACGCAGGGTGAGCTGGGCGCTGGTCTGCATTTCGAGGATGCGCGCGTGGGTGCGCAGCAGCATGTCGTCGTCGACCAGATGGCCGAGGCGCTGCTGCTCGGTGAGCATCTTGAGCAAGACGTTTTCGACCTTGCGCACGCCCTGTTCGAAGGCGCCGTCGGCGTTCACCAACTGGATCATCGGTTCGACGTACTCATCCCAGGTCGCCAGCACCTCGGCATAGCGCTGACGCAGCGGGATCTGCCGATCACTGGTCTTGGCCCGTTCAGCGACGGCCACCAGGGCCTGTTCGTCGTTCGCCAGTTTCTTCAGGACGTCGCGTACGCGCATGTCGAGCAGGCGCAACTGGCGCGCGAGGTCGTTGCCGTCACGGATGTCGAAGGCGTCCTGGATATAACCGGCCAGACGCTCGAGGTGGCGCAGGTAGGCTTCGATCTCCAGGCACAGGCCCAGACGGTGCTCACGGCGCAGGTAGGCGAGGAAGTCATGGATCTGCGCGTTGAGCTCGAACCGGTTCGGGCTTTTGGCCACGGGTACCAGGATGTCGAGGCGAATCCACACGTCCAGCAGGCTGGTGATGTCCTGGGGCGTACTGTCCAGTTGTTGGGCGGCCAGTTGCGTGCGCAATTCGTTGAGGCTCAGGGTGCCCTGGTCGAAGTGCTCGCAAAGAGGCTCTAGCAGGGCCCAGTGTTCAGCGAGGGCGCGCAAGACGCGCTTGGGTTCGATCATCGGAATGGCCGGCTGGTTGGCAATTAAAAGCGGCGATTGTACTGCATCGCAGGCGTTGCGATTCACTCTCGGGACAGAGTGCTGGTTTTCTATCGATCAACAGCGGGCGATCTTGAGCGAAGGGCGGTAGAATCTCTGCACTTTAGTTATCCACAAGTGGCTGACCTTTGCTTATCGAGTCCCGTCGCCGCGCCTATCTGAGCGCCATGCAGGTGGTCAACTGGCTGCCGCGCACCGAATTGCCCTTTGCTGCACCGTCGCGGCCCGAATTGCTGGCGCAGCCGGAACCGGTTGTCGTTGCACCGGTTGCGCCGGCTCCTGTGGTTGAAGCGCCGGTCGCACCCGTGGCCAAGCCCGCCGAACGGGCGAAGATCGAGGTACCGCGTCCGTCGCTGGCGAGCACGCGCACCGGCGCCAAACCGGTGGAAGAGGTAGATGAGGCACCGGTCGTCGCCAAGGTCGCCCCCGTGCCGCCACCACGTTTCGCCCTGCAGTTGCTGCGCGCCGGACGCTGCCTGCTGCTGGTGGAGTTACCCACAGGCGAAGCCTTCCAGAGCCGCGATCCGGCGTACTTGTTGCTCAAGGACATGTTGCGCGCCGCCGGTCTGCCCGACAGTCCGCAGATCGTCGGCGAGCCGGTGCGCTGGCCGCTCCTGGTGCGTGGAACCATGGATCAGGGCCCGGAGGCAGCCCGTGACTTCGTGCAGGGTTTCCTCAGTGCCCGTCTCGAAGAGGCGCCCTGCGTCTGCCTCTGGCTGATCGGCCTGCCGGCGGTGCGCTTTGCCGGCGAGGCGAATGCCGAGTCCTACAACCGCGAACTCCAGATCGAAGGCCTGGGTTCAGTCTGGGCCCTGCCGGGCCTGGAATTATTAATGGAAGAGCCACAGCGTAAGGCTGATGTCTGGCAAGCCATGCGTCGGCTGATGGCGCGCTGGAAAGAATCGAATGAGTGATGCCGTATCGTTTCGCCCAATGACCGAGGCGGATCTGGAAGCCGTTCTGAAAATCGAATACGCCGCCTACAGCCATCCCTGGACCCGAGGCATTTTCCTCGATGGCCTGGGCAAGTATCAGATCTGGCTGATGTTCGAGGGGCAGCAACAGGTCGGTCACGGCGTGGTGCAGATCATCCTCGACGAAGCCCATCTGCTGAACATCACCGTCAAACCGGAAAACCAGGGCCGTGGCCTGGGGCTGACGCTTTTGGAGCATTTGATGTCGATCGCCTGCAAGGCCGATGCCCGGGAGTGTTTCCTGGAAGTGCGCGACAGCAATACCGCAGCCTTCAAGCTGTATGAGCGCTATGGCTTCAATGAAATTGGCCGGCGCCGGGATTACTACCCAGCGGTGGGCGGTCGTGAGGATGCGGTGGTGATGGCCTGTACCCTGGTGGATTAACGGCCGTTAGAAGCTTCGCGAGCAAGCCGCTCCCACAATGGATTGGCGCACACCGGCCCAATGTGGGAGCGGGCTTGCTCGCGAAGGCGTCCTCTCAGACACAGAAATCAGCGTTTTCTGTCCAGCGGATCACGCCGCGCCAATTCCGCCTCATCCAGCCCGTTACCCCCGCCGATATCGTCCTCAGCGACAATACTCAAGTCCCAATCCGCCTGATTGCTTTCAACGGCTTCACGGGCATCCCGCGCACCGTCCTCGTGAATCAGGGTTTCCGGGCTCAGGTCATCATCGGTCGGCTCGTGATCGTCGGTGGAGGCACCGGTCAAGCCGGCTTCTCGCACCCGCTCCCTGGGCATCAATTGCTCACGTTCACGCTCAGACAACTCGTCACCGATCTTCGCGCTGGGTCGTTCGTCGTCGAAATCCAGCTCGTGCACCGAACCCATGCGGTCTTCGTTATCATCGATGGGCACCGGTTGCACTGCATCATATGGGCGTCGTGAATCAGTCATGGCTTATCCTCATGCAGTGGGCATTATTAGGGTGGACTCACCCGACACACGAGAATTCCAAACAGTTGCGATCCTTAGGTGACCCCGACGAGCGGTTGTCTGTCAAAGCAGCGAATCATTCTTGAGGCTTCCCAGCATGCACGACTTACAAGACCTGATTGATAACAACGAGCGTTGGGCTGACGCGATCACCAAGAAAGATCCGGATTTCTTCGCGAAACTGGCTCGCCAGCAGACGCCTGAATATCTGTGGATCGGCTGCTCCGATGCGCGGGTACCGGCCAACGAGATCGTGGGCATGTTGCCCGGCGATCTGTTCGTGCACCGCAACGTGGCCAACGTGGTGCTGCACACTGACCTCAACTGCCTGTCGGTGATCCAGTACGCGGTCGACGTGCTCAAGGTCAAACACATCCTCGTCACCGGCCACTATGGCTGCGGCGGTGTGCGCGCCTCGATGCAGGATCGTCAGTTCGGCCTGATCGATGGCTGGCTGCGTTCGATTCGCGACCTGTATTACGACAAGCGCGAGGAGCTCGCCAAGCTGCCTACCGAAGAAGAACGGGTCGACCGCATGTGTGAGCTCAACGTGATCCAGCAGGTGGCCAACGTCGGTCACACCAGCATCGTGCAGAACGCCTGGCATCGCGGACAGAGCCTGTCGATTCATGGCTGCATCTACGGCATCAAGGACGGCCGCTGGAAAAGCCTGAATGCCACCATCAGTGGTTTCGAGCAACTGCCGCCGCAGTACCGCCTGCGTCCGTTCCAGCCGCTGTAAGCCCCTTCAAAGAAGACCGTGCCGACGCCAGTGTTGCAAAAACAACTGGCCGTCGGCATTTGGCGTCTCCTGATAACCGGTGATCCAGCCCCGGCAATTGTATGAACCGCATCGGCAGGCGAACTGGCGCAGCAGTTTGTCTTCAGTGGCGGCATAGTCTATCGTCAGCCACTCGCCTTTGCGAATGTCCTTCAACGCCCATAACCACAGCTCACTCAAGTCGAGAAAGACGTTGGGATCGCAAGAGTGCCTGAGCAATCCGCAAAAGCGCGGGTCGTAGACATGCACGCCGGGCGCCAGTTGGCGCGTATGTCGGCAGCGATAGGGCAGCAAATGGCCGGAGACCCGGCAAACTCGGCTGATACGTGGAAATTCGCGAAGTGCCGCGGCGGCCATGGGCTTGCCCGCCCGGTTATTGAGAATTTCGAAGTCGGCCAGGGAAGGGAACCCTAGCTGAAGAGGTAACTCGGCAAAGGGATACACGCCCGTTGGGGGTGGCGCGAGAGCGTTGCGCGATGCAATGGCTTTCATAACGGTCCCTGTTGGCTGGGGGCTGCGACCACCATCCGCTGACGATCCTGTCAGCGCTGCAGCACATGGGTGTTCGATCCCAGCCTCTCGCAGATAGAACGGGCGGTCTACTGTCACAAATGACAGTGGACCGCCCGTTCATCGTTTTATAGCCCCGGCGCAGGGAGCGTGGTGGCCGGTGCCGGCGCCTTGAGCTGCTTGAGCTGTGGTGCGATTGTCGCGCTCGCGCATCGGCCTGCGGCCTGGGCCGGCGTCAGGTTGCGGATCGAGGTGTAGAACAGCGCGCAGGTCTTTTCCTTGTCGGCCACTTGCCAGGTTTGCGTACAGCTTTTGAGCTCGACGTCAGGATTGCTGTCTGGTTGGCGGCCCATCGCAGCCTGCCAGCAGGCGACACTCAAATCCTGACCCATGACCTTCAGGCCCGCCGTATCAGCCTTGGCCTGGGCATCCTTGCCCGTGTAGTTGGCCGGGTCGGAGGCGTACCAGATGTAGCTTGGGTGGTTGGAACCCAACACTGGCACCTTAACCGCGTCGGTCGGGCTGATGTACACCAGGCTCAACACATTCACGGTCGGCCCGTACTGTTGCTTGACCCAGTTGCGCACCGGGGTACCGAAAGCCACCATCGGCAACGCCTCGCCAGCGGCATTGAGGCTGATGTTCTTGACCATGGTGGTCTGATAATCCTTGAAGTAGTCGTAGACGCCTTCCAGGTCTTTGCCGGCGTTGGACGGCGCGGCAATCGGGGCGATATCGATGATCGTCTGGAAACCCGGCGTCTGCTCGGCCGGGATGCCGGTCTCGGTCAGCAGGGTCGCCCAGCGATCGGTCGTGGCAGAGCGCAGATAATCCTGGGCCTGGGTCAACGAATAATCGGGCGGAAAGTGCAGCAGTTCTACGCTTCTGCGGTTTTCCAGGGCCATGCCCAACGGCAGGAACAGGTACCAGCTATAGGCCCACTTGCCGTCGGCATTCAGCTTGCTGGCGCCGTTGTAGGCCAGGTCACCGGCATCGAGCAGGGCCGCCAAGGGTTTTTCATAGGTCTTGGGGACACCGGTGATTTCCGCATGCAGCTGACCGTTATCGCTTTTGACCAGAACCTTCGCCTCGTTGTAGCCGTCGCGTTGCACGCTTTGGGTCAGGTAATGCTCGACAGTCTGTTCCAGCGTCCAGTTGCGAAAGCAGATCACATTGCAATTGTTGGGATAGGCAAACAGGCGGGTAACGCGTTCGGTGCTGCCCAGTTTGAGGCCGACATCGGCGTGGGCGGCGGCACTCAGGGTGAGAGCCGCGAGGGTAAGTCCTGCGAGTTTCAGCATGCTCAGATCCTTTTCAGCGTGTGGGCCCGTTAATGGGGTTCTACGTACTGAAAAGATAGCAACTGGTCTGAAGGTGATCAGAAAAGTTCACGGCATTGTTCAATGTGGGAGCGAGCCTGCTCGCGAAAGCAGGCTAACGTCTACCAGAGGTTACGGCATCACCGGCGGCATATATGCCAGCGTCGTCCCCAGCGCCCACAGCAGCACCAGCACCAGCGGTGTGTGCACCAGCAACTGAACGAACGAGAACCCGATCAGGTCTCGCGCCTTCAACCCCAGTACACCCAGCAGCGGCAGCATGTAGAACGGGTTGATCAGGTTGGGCAGGGCTTCGGCGGCGTTATAGATTTGCACGGCCCAGCCCAGGTGGTAGTTCAGGTCGGTGGCCACTTGCATCACGTACGGCGCTTCGATGATCCACTTGCCGCCGCCGGACGGGATGAAGAAACCGAGGATCGCCGAGTACACGCCCATCAGCAGCGCATAGGTGTCGTGGGAAGCGATGCTGACGAAAAAGGTCGAGATGTGGTGGGCCAGAGTCTGCGCATCGGCACCCTTGACCGTGGTCATCAATGCGGCGATCGAGCCGTACAGCGGGAACTGGATCAGTACGCCGGTGGTGGTTGGCACCGCGCGCGCCACGGCATCGAGGAAGCTGCGCGGACGCCAGTGCAGCAGGGCGCCGAGCATGATGAACAGGAAGTTATAGGTATTGAGGCCGGAAATTGCGCTGATCGCCGGTTTGGTCGAGAACTCGTGGAACAGCCAGCCTGCGGCCAGCAGCACCAGCAGAATGATCAGCAGCGGACTGTGCTCCAGCCATTCGCCCGGACGGGTACGCGGTTGCAGGGGCGGCAGGTTGAAACTCGGGTCGACGCCGCAGTCCTTGGCGTCCCGTGCCGAATTCGGGCCAGGCGCGGTGGCGTAGGCAATGATGATCGAGACGATGATCAGTGCCAGCAGCATGGCGCCGGACTGCCAGAGGAAGATCGTCTGGGTGAATGGAATTACCCCGGTAATCGATAGAATCGACGGAGGAAGACTCGCCGGGTTGGCCTGCAACTGGGCCGCAGACGACGACAGGCCCAGCGCCCACACCGCGCCAAGGCCCAGGTAAGCAGCGGCACCGGCCGCGCGGTAATCCATTTTCAGGTCGGTACGACGGGCGAGGGCGCGCACCAGCAATCCGCCGAACACCAGCGACAGGCCCCAGTTGAGCAGCGAGGCGACCATGGAGATCAACGCGACCCAGGCCACGGCCGAGCGTCCATTTTTCGGCAGTTTCGCCAGTCGATCGATCAACTTGACCGCCGGTGGGGAACTGGCCACCACATAACCACCGATCACCACGAACGCCATTTGCATGGTGAACGGGATTAGGCTCCAGAACCCGTCACCGAAGGCCATCGCGGCATCGGTCGGTTTGGCCCCCATGGCCATGGTGGCCAGGGCAACGATGATCACCGCCAGGGCGGCAAACACCCAGGAGTCAGGGAACCAGCGTTCGGCAAAACTGGAGCAGCGCAAGGCAAAGCGGGCGGAGCGGCTATCTTCGAGATCAGCGGCCACGGGGAACACCTCTAATTTTTATGTTTGTAGTGGTCTAGGAGCAGTAAAGCCCCGCTGGACAGGCGCGTACAGTAAATCAAGGCGAAGTTTTTTGCGGGGCTGTTTTGCGCCTATGGGACTTTGGTCTAACGGGTTGTTCGCAGCCGCGTTTGCGTAGACCATGGGCGCCTTGGTTTTTGCCTGTGCCAGAGTTCTTTTCATGACTGCCAACACCGATTCGCGCCCGGCGCCTTTTCGCCGCTCCGATTACAAGACCCTGGGGCTCGCGGCCCTGGGCGGGGCGCTGGAAATCTACGATTTCATCATCTTCGTCTTCTTCGCCCTGACCTTGAGCCAGTTGTTCTTCCCGCCGCAAATGCCCGAGTGGCTGCGACTGTTGCAAAGCTTCGGCATCTTCGTCACCGGTTACCTGGCGCGGCCGCTGGGCGGCATCCTGATGGCGCATTTCGCCGATCGATTGGGGCGCAAGCGGGTGTTCAGCCTGAGCATCCTGATGATGGCGCTGCCTTGCCTGTTGATCGGCGTCATGCCCACCTACGCGCAGATCGGCTATTTCGCACCGCTGCTGCTGTTGCTGTTGCGCGTCCTGCAAGGCGCGGCGGTGGGCGGTGAAGTGCCCAGTGCCTGGGTATTCGTCGCCGAGCATGCGCCGGCGGGCCATCGCGGTTACGCCCTGGGCTTTTTGCAGGCCGGGCTGACGTTTGGCTATCTGCTCGGGGCCTTGACCGCAACCTTTCTGGCCCAGGCCTTCACCCCGGCGCAGATTCTCGATTACGCCTGGCGTTACCCGTTCCTGCTGGGGGGCGTGTTCGGTGTGATTGGCGTCTGGCTGCGTCGCTGGCTCAGTGAAACTCCGGTGTTCATGGCCATGCAGGCTCGCCGTGAAGAGCAGGTGGAACTGCCACTGCGTGCAGTCCTGCGCGAGCATCGGCTGGCCATGCTGCCGGCGATGATCCTCACCTGTGTGCTGACCTCGGCGGTGGTGGTGTTCGTGGTCATCACCCCGACCATGATGCAGAAAACCTTTGGCATGACCGCCAGCCACACCTTCGCCCTGAGCGCCCTGGGCATCGTGTTCCTGAACATCGGCTGCGTGCTTGCGGGGTTGCTGGTCGATCGCATCGGCGCCTGGCGCACGGTCATGTTCTACAGCTTGTTGCTGCCAGTGGGCATCGGTGTGCTCTACACCTGTCTGATCCATGGCGGCGACTGGGTCGGGCTGGCTTATTCGATTGCAGGCCTGGGGTGTGGAGTGGTCGGCGCCGTCCCATCGGTGATGGTCAGCCTGTTTCCGGCACGAATTCGCGTTTCGGGCATCTCCTTTACCTACAACATTGCCTACGCCGCATGGGCGAGCATCACACCGCTGTTGTTGATCGGTCTGATGCCGTGGAGCCCGTGGATCTGCGTAATGTTTTGCGCAGTGATGGGGGCGGTGGGTGTGGGCAGCGCGGGGTATTTC
Organism: Pseudomonas sp. KK4; assembly: GCF_001984065.1. Lineage (GTDB taxonomy): Bacteria > Pseudomonadota > Gammaproteobacteria > Pseudomonadales > Pseudomonadaceae > Aquipseudomonas. Next base: position 8,355 of record NZ_LYVP01000082.1, on the reverse strand, counting down.
GGTTCGCGCCTGCCGAAAACCGGCAGTTGTTCGGTCGCCGGCGCGGTGTAACGGAAGGGGGCAGTCGGCCTGCCCCGATTTTTTTTGTAGGACAAGGCTCAAGCGCACTTCAGAAAAGTCCTGCAAAGCCGATGGCTAGGCTGCATATCGCTTTGTACCAGCCCATCGGTGAGTCCCCCATGTTCAATAAACGCTTGAAGCAGGAGCTGTCGGCTCTTCGCGAAGAACTTTCCAGCCTTCAGCAAGTGAAGGAAAGTCTGGAAAGCGAGATGCTGGTGCTGACCCTCGATACCGATGGGCGAGTGCAGTCGGTCAACCAGAACTTCCTTGCAGAGATGCACTACAAGAGCAGCGATATGCTCGGTCGGCACATCGAAGAGTTCGTGCCGGATCATGTGAAAACCGATGAATTCCACAAGCGGTTCCAGAGCGCCTTGGCCCGGGGCGAGCACTTCGCCGGGGCTGTGCGGCTGTTGCGCGGCAGCGGGGAAGAAGCCTGGTTGCGCTCAATCGTGCAGCCGGTGCGTTCGGCAGACGGGCGAATCAGAAATTTCTCGATTTTCTCCAGTGACCTGACCCGCACCATCGAAGCCTCCCGCGAGCATGAAAATCTGATCGGTGCGCTGGTGCGCTCGACGGCGGTGATCGAATTCGACCTCAATGGCCACGTACTTGCCGCCAACGAACGCTTTCTCTCCGGCATGGGCTACAGCCTGGCGCAGATCAAGGGCAAACATCACCGCATCTTCTGCTTCCCCGAAGACGCCAACAGCGCCGAATACCAGAACTTCTGGCGCCGCCTGAACGCGGGCGAATACGTGGCCGACCGATTCAAGCGTATCGACAGCCATGGTCGTACAGTCTGGCTGGAGGCGTCCTACAACCCCGTGGTCGATGCCAACGAAAAACTCTACAAAGTGGTGAAGTTCGCCACCGTTATCACCGACCAGGTCAATCAAGAACAAGCGGTCGCCGATGCGGCGAACATTGCCTACAGCACCTCGCAACAAACCGACCAAAGCGCACAGCGCGGCAACGCGGTGGTGACCCAGGCCGTCAACGTGATGCGCGACCTGGCCAAGCACATGCAAACCGCTGGCGATGGCATCGAAGCCCTGAACGAACAGTCGCTGGTGATTGGCACCATCGTCAAAACCATCAGCGGCATTGCCGAACAGACCAATTTGCTGGCGCTGAACGCGGCCATCGAAGCCGCCCGCGCCGGCGAGCAGGGACGAGGTTTCGCCGTGGTGGCAGACGAGGTCCGGCAACTGGCTTCGCGCACCAGCCAGGCCACCGATGAAATTGTGCTGGTGGTGCGGCAGAACCAGGACATGGCGCGCAACGCCGTGGCCCTGATGACCGATGGCAAGCTTCAGGCCGAGCAAGGGCTGGCATTGGCAGCAGAAGCCGGCACGGTCATCGTGGAGATCCAGGATGGTGCGCAGAAAGTGGTCAATGCGGTGGGACAGTTTGCCAATCAACTGGCGACTTGAACCCGACTGATCCACGGCCCGAGATCGCAGGCTTGCGGCAGCTACAGGGGCTGTCGCAGCCTGCGATCTTTTCATTTGTGATCCCGCTACAATCGGCTCTTTTCCCCCAGGAGCAGACTTCCATGAGCGAGTCCCACCGCCGTTCGGTCCCGTTGCCCAAAGCCTATCGTTTGCTCAACCACGGGCCGACCGTGCTGGTCAGCGCAGCCCATGGCGGCGAGCGCAATATCATGGCGGCCGCCTGGGCCATGCCGCTGGATTTCGAACCGCCGAAAATCGCCGTGGTGCTGGACAAGTCCACCTGGACACGCCAACTGCTCGAAGCGGCCGGCACCTTCGTGCTCAACGTCCCCTGCGCCGCCCAGGCCGATATCGTCCAGACCGTCGGCTCAACTTCCGGCCTGGCGCTGAACCGTGAACTCGGGCGTGACAAGTTCCAGGTCTATGGCCTGCCGACCTTCCCGGCCGAGTTGATCGAAGCGCCAATGCTCGAAGGCTGCGTCGCCTGGCTGGAGTGTCGTCTGCTGCCAGAGCCTGACAACCACCAGCAATACGACCTGTTTCTTGCCGAAGTGATTGCCGCCCAGGCCGACGAGCGCGTGTTCAGCGACGGGCGTTGGCACTTCGAAGGGCAGGACGCGTTGCGCACTCTGCATCACGTGGCTGGCGGACATTTCCTGAAGATTGGCGATCCGGTGGACGGCAGGACCTTGGATATGTAAGTGACTGAAAGGGGTTATTTAATGTATTGCAATAATAAATTATTGTTAATTGATAATTTTTGCGACTAGCCTTCTCCTCACATTCATTGTTGTGAGGCTCTGCCATGACTCCTGTTCGTCTTGCTCAAGTCAGCCATCGGATGGCGGCTGTGACGTTGGTATTGATTGTTGCGATGTTGATGCTTAACACGCTGTCGTGGCTGTTCCCTTCACTGGCCTCCAGAGAAGGCTGGGGGTTGGCCTTTGCACTGACCGATCGGCAACTGTCCGACAGAATCGCCATGGCGCAGCTGTTTCCCTGGTGGAAAACCCTGGGCGGTATTTTGTTGTCGAGTGTCCCTCTGATGGCACTGACGATTGGCCTGGGGCATTTGCGCAAACTGTTTCTGAGTTATGCGTCCGGTGACTATTTTTCCAGTGAGGCGGCGCTGCATATGGGCAAGGTCGGGAAAGCGGTCGCGTTCTGGGTGTTACTCGACTTCTTGTGCGAACCGATGCTCAGTCTCTGGATGACCATGAACGAGCCGGTCGGTGAGCGGCTGTTCACCGTGAGTTTCACAGCGGCGACTCTGGTTGCCTTGTTCCTGGCCGCCTGTGTTTCGATCATCGCGCATATCTTGCGGCGGGCTACTGAAGTGGCCGCTGAAAATCGCACATTCATTTGAGGTTTTTATGTCGATTGTCATTCAGTTGGATGTAATGCTCGCGCTGCGTAAAGTCAAATCCAAGGACCTCGCGGCCGCCATCGGCATTACCGAGGCAAACCTTTCATTGTTGAAGCAAGGTAAGGTCAAAGGCCTGCGATTAGCCACGCTGGATGCAATATGCAAATACTTGAACTGCCAGCCAGGTGACTTGTTGATCCATGTCTGCGAAGTCGAGTGAAAGTCGATGCTTATGAAAGCTGCCATAACGAGGTCGGACAATGCGTAAATTGCGTGTAGGAATTATCTTTGGCGGCCGCTCGGCAGAGCATGAAGTGTCGCTGCAGTCGGCGAAAAACATCGTCGATGCCCTGGATCGTTCGCGTTTTGAACCGGTGCTGATCGGCATCGACAAACAGGGCCATTGGCACCTCAACGACCCGTCGAACTTCCTGCTGAACCAGGAGAATCCGGCGTTGATCGCCCTTAACCAGTCCAACCGCGAGTTAGCGGTGGTGCCGGGGAAGGCGAGCCAGCAACTGGTGGAAACCTCCAGCCAGGAGCTGTTGGGACACGTCGATGTCATTTTCCCCATCGTCCACGGCACCCTCGGCGAAGACGGTTGCCTGCAAGGTCTGCTGCGCATGGCGGACCTGCCGTTCGTGGGCTCCGATGTCCTGGGTTCAGCCGTCTGCATGGACAAGGACTTCAGCAAGCGCTTGTTGCGCGATGCCGGGCTCGCGGTCACACCGTTCGTGACGCTTACGCGCAGGACCGCTTCACGCGTCGGTTTTGCCGAGGTCTCAAGCCAGCTCGGTTTGCCATTGTTCGTCAAACCGGCGAACCAGGGGTCTTCCGTGGGCGTGAGCAAGGTCACCGATGAGGCCCAATACACAGCGGCGCTCGAGATGGCATTGGGATTCGATGAGAAAGTGCTGGTCGAGTCAGCGGTCAGTGGCCGCGAGATCGAATGCGCGGTGCTCGGCAATGACAACGCCATCGCCAGTGGGTGCGGCGAGATCGTGGTCAGCAGCGGCTTTTATTCCTACGACAGCAAGTACATCGACGAAAACGCGGCGCGCGTGGTGGTCCCGGCCGATATCAGCGTGGAGGCCAGCGAGCGCATCCGCGCGATGGCGGTAGAGGCGTTCGAGGTGCTGGGTTGTTCCGGGCTGGCGCGAGTCGACGTGTTCCTGACCGACAGCGGCGAGGTGCTGATCAACGAAATCAACTCGCTGCCAGGCTTCACCCGGATCAGCATGTACCCGAAACTCTGGCAGGCAGCGGGAATGACCTACAGCGAACTGGTCACGCGGCTGATCGAACTGGCGCTGGAGAGACACAAGGCACGACGGGCGCTGAAGATCAGCCGTTAGTGCACTGCGACATCCGCCTGTCGGCCCGTAAGTGCCTGGATCATGAGTCACTCCTTTTAACGGGCCTACCTTCCGGTAAGCCCTTTCGCGCGTTCGCGCAAGACTCAATCCCCCAACGCTTCCCCCTCACGTCGAGGGTCGGCCCCGCCTGCCAGCGATGCTTTGCCCTGGGCATCCTTGACACGGACGATCGCCTGAGTACCGCTGGTCATGTCGATTTCACTGACGTTATGACCTTTTGCCTTCAGCGCCTGGATCAGTGCCGGGCTGAACTGTCCCCGTTCCAGTTCGGTGGGACCGTTGCGGCTGCCGAAATTGGGCAGGTTGATGGCTGTTTGTGCATCGAGGTTCCAGTCGAGCAGGCCGATGGTGGTCTTGGCGACGTATTCGATGATTTGCGAGCCGCCGGGGGAGCCGACGCTGGCGACGAATTCACCGCTGTGGCGGTCGAAGATCAAGGTTGGCGCCATAGACGAGCGCGGGCGCTTGCCGGGTTCGACGCGGTTGGCGACTTTTTTTCCGTTCTCTTCAGGGATGAACGAAAAATCGGTCATCTCGTTATTGAGCAGAAAACCCTGAACCATCAGATGTGAGCCGAATGCCGATTCGATGGTGGTGGTCATGGAGACGGCGCCGCCTTGGTCATCGACGGCCACCACTTGCGACGTGGAGATGCGCAAAGGTGAACGGTCCTTGGCGAAAGCGACCTCGATGCCCGGCGGCGTACCCGGTTCGGCGCTGCCCATGCTGCGATCGCCGATCAGTGCGGCGCGGCTGGCCAGGTAGCCGGGGTCTACAAGGCCTTTGACCGGCACCGGCACAAAATCCGTATCGGCCACGTATTGGGCGCGGTCGGCATAAGCCAGGCGCTCGGCTTCGGAGATCAGGTGCACGGCCTCGGGAGTGGGTTCGATGCCGGCAGGGGCGTTGGTCTTGAGCGGTTTCATCGGTGCCAGGGCCAGGCGTTCATCACGGGTTTCCAGGGCCTGGAGTGTGCCGAGGATCTGCGCCACGGCGATCCCGCCCGAGGACGGCGGCGGCATGCCACAGACCTGCCAGCGTTTGTAGTCCGTGCACAACGGCGCGCGCTCCTTGGCGCTGTAATTTTGCAGATCGTTGAGCGAGAGGCTGCCCGGGTTGGCATGGCCCTGAACCTTGGTCACGATTTCCTCGGCGACAGCGCCTTTGTACAGCGCATCAGGTCCTTCCTTGGCGATGCGCTGGAACAGGCTGGCCAGTGCCGGGTTTTTCAGGCGCGTGCCGACGGCTTTCGGGCTGCCGTCGGCATTGAGGAAGTACGCCGCCATGTCAGGTGAATTGCGCAACTTTGAATCCGAGGCGATCAACAGGTGCAGGCGGGGTGAGAGGGCAAAACCTTGCTCGGCGAGCTGGATGGCCGGTTCGAATAACTGGGCCCAGGGCAAGCGTCCGTGTTTTTTGTGCGCCAGTTCAAGGGCGCGCAGCACCCCCGGCGTTCCCACGGAGCGACCGCCGATCTGCGCCTGGGTAAACCCCATCGGCTGCCCGTCGGCTTGCAGGAACAGCTTCTCGGTGGCGCCGGCCGGTGCGCTTTCTCGGCCATCGTAAGTGCGAACCGATTTGCCATCCCACAGCACGATCAACGCGCCGCCGCCGATGCCGGAGGATTGCGGCTCGACCAGCGTCAGCACGGCCTGCATCGCAATGGCCGCATCGATCGCTGAACCGCCACGACGCAGCATCTCCCGCCCGGCTTCGGCGGCCAGCGGGTTGGCGGCGGCAGCCATGTGTTTCGAGGCGTGGCGGGTTTGCAGGTCGGTGCGGAACCCGGAAGCGCTTTCCGGTGCGAGTGGTAGCGTTGAATTCGAAGACGAGGAGGGTGGGGCGTTGCAGGCGGCCAATGTCAGAGCCGTGGCGATCAGCGCCATCGCGGGTAGACGACGGCGATACAAGGGGGTGGCTGGAAACATGCGCGGGAGGCTCGTCCTTGGGAAGGGTCAGAGGACTGTATCGACCGTTTGGAAGCGACGCAAACCGCGTCCTACGACAACGACGCTTTTATCCTTCATCCATGGGCGGAATTTCTGTAGGGTCGTTACCCATAGCCAGGTTAGAAAAATCAACAAGAGGCAAGCATGCACACCCAGTTCCCCACCCAGCCAAGCTACCGCGGCCAGCGAGAGCAATTCATCGAGGCGTCCACCGCCGCCGGGGCGACGCTGACCGAGTACCCTCATCCTCTCAAGGGGCCGTTTGGCGAGTCCTTGAGTACCGATGTGGCGGTTCTCGGCGATCCCGGCGCCAAACGGTTGCTGGTGGCGCTCAGCGGGACCCACGGCGTCGAAGGCTTTTATGGCTCGGGCTGTCAGATCAAATGGCTGCAGGATTTGAGCCGGCGCTCACTGCCGGCGGATGTCGCCGTGGTGATGATCCATTCGATCAATCCATGGGGCATGGCGTGGTTGCGTCGGGTCAATGAAGACAACCTCGATCTGAACCGCAACCACCTCAATTTCGACGGGCCATTGCCGGACAACCAGGCTTATGACTCGCTGCACGAAGTTTATGCATGCCCGGTGTTGCAAGGTCCCGAGCGGGATCGCGCGGATGCCCTGCTGGATGAGCAGATCCGCCAGCATGGCTGGTCAGCCGTCATGTCGATCGTCGAAGGCGGGCAGCACCGGCATGCCGATGGCCTGTTCTATGGTGGATCGGCGCCGAGCTGGTCGAATCGCACGTTGCACCGGATCATGCAAGAACACCTGAGCCATGCCGACGTGGCCATGTGTTTCGACTTGCACACCGGTGCAGGGGAATACGGTCATCCGATGTTGCTGACCATCACCGAATCCGCATACCAGGCATTGCCCGACGCCCAGGCCATTTATGGTCCGTGGCTGTACACCTTGCATACCGGTGCCGGCGCGGTCAGCGAGACCGGCGTGGCGGCGACCGCCACCGGCTACACCTCTCAAGCCCTGATCAACTCATTGCCGCAGGTGCGGTTGATGCCGTTTGTCATCGAATGCGGGACGTATCCAGGGCCGGATGTGCATCGGTATCTGCGCGATGACCATTGGCTGCATCTGTATGGCAATCCGAGCGATGCGATGGGGCGCGACATCAAATTGAATCTGCTTGAGCAGTTCTATCCGGCAGATAGCGATTGGCAAGCGATGGTGTGGCTGCGGACCTGGCAGATATGGGAGCGGGCGCTGGCGGCGTTGCCGACCCTATAGGAGCGAAGCTTGCTCGCGATGGCCGTCAACGAAGACGCGTGTTTGTTGACTGAGCACGGCGCTCTTGAGTCCATCGCGAGCAAGCAATGCTCCCGCAAACACCTCGCGCCAACGAGCGATGCTTTTCTCGAGGCATAAAAAAACGGCCTACCTTTCGGTAAGCCGTTTTTAGTACTTGGTGGCTACACAGGGACTTGAACCCCGGACCCCAGCATTATGAATGCTATGCTCTAACCAACTGAGCTATGTAGCCAAGTGGCGCGCATTATTCACCGGTAATGCAGATGCGTCAAGCGTAAATCTAAAATATTTCTCTACACTTTCAACCGCTTATCCTTGCGAGCCGAAAAAGCGGCCCGGGGGAGGGCGTCAATTGAGCTGGAATCTGCCGGTATTGGCGCTCAGGGCCTTGCTGCCCTGACTCAGGGTGTCCGCTGCCAGGTTCACCGCCCGCGCGCCTTCGAGCAAGCGAAGCGCCGCCTGATCGACTTGCTGGATGTTGCCGCTGACTTCATCGGCGGTGCTCGCCTGTTCGTCGACGGCCGTGGCGATCTGCGCCAGGGTGTCAGTGACGCCCTGTACAGCGCTGGCAATTTCGCCCAGACGCTCACCCAGGCCGGTGACGGCTTGCGCATCGGACTGGGCCTGGCCGCAGGCAGCTTCCATCAGGCTGACCGCTTCATTCACCGTACTGCGCAGACTGTCCACCGTCCCGGCGATCTGTGCGGTAGAGGACTGGGTGCGCTGCGACAAGCTGCGCACCTCATCGGCGACCACGGCAAAGCCGCGCCCCTGTTCGCCTGCGCGCGCGGCCTCGATGGCGGCATTGAGGGCCAGCAGGTTGGTCTGCTCGGCGACGCCGCGAATCGTGTCGACCACCAATTGAATCTGCTGCCCTT
>NZ_LYVP01000081.1 GCF_001984065.1 Pseudomonas sp. KK4 | reverse complement strand
GACATTTCCTTGTCTGGATACCCGCATTCGCGAGCAAGCCCGCTCCCACAAGAGATGATTTTTGACCAGGGAAAAGCGGCAGAAAAGCGGCAGACGGCGGAAACCCGTTGCCGCTTTTCTGGCATTGCCGCCTTGCCACTGCCGGCAAAGCCCCGGTTTACGGGCCTTTTTGAATTGGCATGCCGCTTGCTATGTCCATCGTACGAAAAATCAGGTCACCCAAAGGTTTCCCGACATGAGCATCAGCTTCGATAACGCACTCGGCATTCACGAAAAGGCTCTGGGCTTCCGCGCCCAGCGTGCCGAAGTCCTGGCCAACAACATCGCCAACGCCGACACCCCGAACTACAAGGCTCGGGATCTGGAATTCTCCAAAGTGCTCGAGGCACAAAGCGAAAAGGCCAAGAACGGCACGTTCGCCTTGAACATGACCAACAGCCGTCATATCGAAGCGCAAGGCCTGGGCGATGGCGACGAGTCGCTGATGTACCGCACGCCGATGCAGCCCTCGATCGACCAGAACACCGTGGACGCTCAATTGGAACAGTCGAACTACGCCGAAAACGCGGTCAACTTCCAAGCCAGCTTCACCCTGCTCAACAGCAAATTCAAAGGGCTGGTCTCAGCCCTGCGCGGGGAGTAAGTCATGTCTCTATCCAGTGTTTTCAACATTGCCGGTAGCGGCATGAGTGCCCAGACCACTCGCTTGAACACCGTCGCTTCGAACATCGCCAACGCCGAGACGGTCTCGTCGAGCATCGACCAGACCTACCGTGCGCGCCACCCTGTGTTCGCCACCATGTTCCAGGGAGGCCAGAGCGGCGGCAGCGATTCGCTGTTCCAGAATCAGGACGCCGCCGGTCAAGGCGTGCAGGTCCTGGGTGTGGTCGAAGACCAGAGCAACCTCGAGGCGCGCTACGAGCCGAACCATCCGGCGGCCGACGCCAAGGGCTACGTCTACTACCCGAACGTCAACGTGGTGGAAGAGATGGCCGACATGATCTCCGCGAGCCGGTCGTTCCAGACCAACGCCGAAATGATGAACACCGCCAAAACCATGATGCAGAAAGTACTGACCCTCGGTCAGTGATAAGGGGCGACTCAGATGAGTGTTTCCGATACCACCAGTGGTTTGTCGATCAACGACATCCTGGCCAATTCCTCGGTCAAGACCAACAAGGATACTGATGCCCTGGCATCGGCGGCCAACAGTGCCACCGGTAAAAAAGCCCTGGGCAAGGATGCGTTCCTGCAACTGCTGGTGACCCAGCTGAAAAACCAGAACCCGCTCGAACCCCAGGGCAACGGCGAGTTCGTGGCGCAATTGGCGCAGTTCAGCAGCCTGGAAGGCATCACCACCCTCAACGACACCGTGAGCGGCATTGCCGGCACTTTCGGTTCGTCCCAGGCCTTGCAGGCTTCGTCGCTGGTGGGCCGTTCGGTCATCGCGCCGGGCGACAAGGCCGTGGTCGACACCACCAAGGGCATGACCGGTTCGGTGGTACTGCCACAGTCGGTGGCGCAAACCGACGTGAAAATCACCGACAAGGACGGCAAAGTCATTCGCACCATCACCCTGACCGACCAGAAGGCCGGCAACGCCAGCTTCACCTGGGATGGCAAGGATGACGCGGGCAACGTGGCGCCGTCGGGTACCTACACCTTCGCGGCGACCACCACCATCGATGATCAGAGCGTTGCGCTGATCACCAACCTGCCGGCGACCGTCAACAGCGTGACCATCAGCCAGACCGGCGGTGAGTTGATGCTCAATCTGGCCGGGCTGGGCAGCGTCGCCCTGTCCAAAGTGCAAACCATTGGTATATAGAGCCGACTAACCCGGCACAAAGGAGTGGAACATGTCTTTTAACATCGGCCTTAGCGGTCTCTATGCCGCCAACAAGCAACTGGACGTGACCGGCAACAACATCGCCAACGTGGCCACCGTCGGCTTCAAATCGTCCCGCGCGGAATTCGAAGATGTGTACTCGGCCACTCGGCTGGGCACAGGCACCAAGACCACCGGCAGCGGTGTGCGCCTGGCCAACGTGTCCCAGCAGTTCACCCAGGGTGACATCAACAACACCGGCAACGTGCTGGACATGGGCATCAACGGCTCCGGCTTCTTCGTGCTCAACGACAGCGGCTCGCTGTCCTACACCCGTGCCGGTACGTTCAAGGTCGACAAGGAAGGCTACGTCACCAACACCGACGGCACCGCCCGTCTGCAAGGCTATGGCGTGGACGCCAATGGCAAGATCATCAACGGCGTGCTGACTGACCTGCGCATCGACACGTCGAACCTGGCGCCGAAGACCACCACCACCGTTTCGTCGACGATCAACCTGGACTCCAAGTCCGATGTGATCGACACCGTGGCCAACCCGTTCGACCCGAGCAAGCCGGGGACCGCTTTCAACAAGCAGTTCAGCACCCAGATTTTCGATACTCAAGGCAACACGCACCAGATGGATCAATACATGGTCAAGACGGGTGCCAACACCTGGGACGTCTATACCTTGATCGATGGTCGTAACCCCAACGGCAGCGATCCAATGAACGCCGCTTCGCGTCCGGTCCCGTCGACCATGGCGTTTGACACCAGTGGCAAGCTGGTTTCGGTGACCACCCCGGGCACGCCTCCAGTGGTCAGCCCTGATCTGAAAATCACCGGCTGGATTCCCGGCAAAGTGACCAATGGCGTCTGGGCAGCCAACGGCGCAGCCTCCGACCCGGCGGGCGTGACGGTCACCATGACCAACACCACGCAATTCAACGCCGACAGCGCTCGCTCCATCCCTGCGCAAAACGGCTACGCCACTGGCCAGATCACCAACCTGACGATCGACGGCAGCGGCGTCATGCTGGCCAACTTCAGCAACTACCAGACCAAGCCGATCGGTCAACTGGCCCTGGCCAGCTTCACCAACGAACAAGGCCTGCAGCCAGTGGGCGGCACCAGCTGGAAGGAAACCTACGCTTCGGGTCAGCCAGGCTACGACGCACCGCAAACCGGCAGCCTGGGGGAGATTCACTCCAATTCCCTGGAAGAGTCCAACGTCAACGTGACCAACGAACTGGTCGAATTGATCAAGGCGCAGAGCAACTACCAGGCGAACGCCAAGACCATCTCCACCCAGAGCACCATCATGCAGACCATCATCCAGATGACCTGATGCCAGGTTGAGCTGCACAGGAAACCCCTCGAAAGAGGGGTTTTTTTATGGGCCGGATAAACAACACATACGCAGATCCAATCGACACATGCATGGGTTTGCATTCATTGCATGGCCTAAAAGGTGGCATCAATGACATTGTGGACTGTGTCGCATGCTCGCAAAATAACACCCATGCCGAGTGCAGATACTAGTACTCAAATAAGTCCTCTTTCATGTTTGGCTAAGTATCTTTGCTTTTTATTGTGACCGCTTGATGAGTTGGCCGCCGACTTTAGTTGCAGTGGTTACTGGATCAATAGCAAGCAAAACTAACAGCGCCAGATTGTTTTTATGTCGCGAAAACAGTGCCGGCTAATCATCCATAAACTCAACCAAGTAGCAGGAGGAATAATGAGCGTAGTAGACGATCTTACCCAACGTAATAAAGCCTTTGTCGACAGTGAGTTCGATGTAAATCTCAACATCATGCCGTCCATGAAAACAGTGATCATTGGCTGTGTAGATCCAAGGGTCGACCCGGCGAACATTTTCGGTTTGAAACCAGGCGAGGCGGCGGTTATTCGCAATGTGGGCGGGCGTATCAATCCGGCCACGCTTCAGAATATGGCTATCGTGCGATCAGTCGCTGTCGCTGAAGGGAAGGATGTCGGTCCGGGATGGAATTTGATTGTGCTTCATCATACCGATTGTGGCATCACGCCTTGCCTGGCCCATGCCCCCGCATTACTGGCAAAAAACCTGGGTGTAGAGGTGACCGAACTCGACAATTTGGCGATCCCTGACCCCTACGCAGCGGTAGCCCTGGATGTCGCTGCACTCAAGGCCAACCCACAGTTGCCAGGCGGATTCCTCGTAACCGGCATGGTTTACGACGTGGCGACAGGCAAAGTTGAGGTTGTTGTGCCGTCTGCGCTGTTGCGCCCTTAACAGTGAAGCGTGACAGGCATTTATTGATTATCCAGAGGTAAAGACATGACGGTTAAAAAGTTGATAACCCGGTTGGCATTCGTAACTTCGGCGGGGCTGGCACTAGCGTTGTCCAACGCTGCCATTGCCCAACCGCTGCCGAAAGTCCCTACGACGAAAATAATTGCAGTAGGCACCATTACACCCGGTTCCACCCAGGAAGCGATCAGTGCCGCTCTGCCTCAAGAGGTTCGAGAGACCGTTCAACTGAGCCTGGATGGAAAAATTGAGCAGTGGAACGTTCGCAACGACAAACAGGGGGTTGTGTTCGTGCTGAATATGACCAATGTTGAAGAGGCGCGCGCGATATTTGCCAAGATGCCATTGGATCGAGCGGGTTTGATAACGTTTGAATTTATCCCCGTCGGTCCCTTGTCGCCACTTTCACTGCTGCTGACGCCACCGCCCCATCAATAATGCTTTTGTTGGTTCCAACTTTTAAGTTTATAAGCGCCCGGGTCGCAAACATCCCGAGTTGTATTTATGCCGTGCTCTTCGTTCGGGGGATGTGCGGCATTTTTTTGCTCGCAGGTACGCGTTCTTAACGTGGTGTGATGTATACGAGTGCTCGGCTCATGCTGGAAATCGGAATTATCATTTACCCTCAATTTCAGGTGTTGGGGCGCGCGATATGCAGCGCGCTCGACGATTGATCGTGTCGCTTTCGATACCGGGTTTGGAGATCGCGAACGCATGCGTCGGGCTTTTCTCAGCGCTTTTGGCCAACCCCCGCAAATGATTCAGCGCGCCTGACGAATTTGACAATGGTCGCCTAGCCCCTTGGCTCCGGCGGGTCATTGGCGTTTACTCAGGAATGGAGTACAACCGCAATGTAAAAGCCTGCGATGCATACGCAGGCCGCATTGGGGGACGGGAGATGGTGCCATGCAGAATATAGGTCTGGTTCTCTACCCGGGTTGCCAGGTGCTGGGTCTTTCAATGTCTGCAACCTTTGAAATCGCGAACATGATTGCCAAGGATGAAGTGTATGGCATGACGCTGCTTTCAGAGCACGGCGGTTTGATCCAGACTTCCGCGGGCTTCAGTGTGAATACCGAGGCTTTCGATCAACGCATGTTCGACACGCTGATCGTCCTGGGCGATAACGTAGTCAGACTCCCCTCCAAAGGTCTGGTCGAGTTTCTACACCGCTCCAGCCCCTTTACCCGACGTCTTTGCTCCATCTGTACCGGTTCGGCAGCGCTGGCAGAGGCCGGCCTGCTCGATGGACGCCGTGCGACCACCCACTGGGCCCATGCGCAAGACCTGAAGAAGGGCTATCCGAACATCAAGGTTGATGAGGACCGCATATTTATCAACGACGGCCCAATCTGGACGGCGGCCGGGATGACCGCCTGCCTTGATCTTGCCCTCGCGTTGGTTGAAAACGATCTTGGCCCGCAAACCACACGCCTGGTGTCCAAAATGCTGGTTGTCTACCACCGCCGTGCGGGGGGGCAGTCACAGTTCTCCGTCATGCAAGAGCTTGATCCGAAGTCTGACCGTGTGCAGGCTGCGTTGACCTTTGCAAGGCAACACCTGAAGGCGGACTTGTCCGTTGAAAAACTGGCTTACGCGGTCAATATGAGTCCGCGGCAATTCAGTCGGGTTTTTCATAATGAAACGGGAAAATCCCCAGCCAAAGCCGTCGAGAATCTGCGGGTTGAATCTGCAAGAATCATGATGGAAACCGGCAACCATTCCATTGATGTAATCGCAAGAGAGATAGGTTTTGGCGACCGTGAGCGCATGCGCCGTGCGTTTATCAGAGCCTTCGGTCAACCCCCTCAGGTTTTTCAAAGAGCCAATCGTGCCTGATCGCCTTTCAGGCAACCCTGACCCAATCCGGACGTTGTCCCTGTCTTGAGCCTTTAAGAGTGATCGCGAGCCGATGACCGAAAAGGTGGCAACTGCGTCCTACGGACAATAAATTTCGTCTGTAATCTTTTCCTCGCTGACCATCAATCCACCAGCGAGGAATACTTCCATGACTATCGTCAGAGCTGCTGCCGTACAAATTGCGCCCGTTCTCTACAGCCGTGAAGGCACCGTTGCCAAGATCGTCGACAAGATCAAGGCGCTCGGCGACAAGGGCGTGCAGTTTGCCGTTTTCCCAGAAACCATCGTTCCGTACTACCCCTACTTCTCGTTCGTACAGACTCCATTTGAAATGGGCCGCGAGCACTACAAACTGTTGGAAAATGCAGTCGTCGTGCCTTCGGCCACAACCGATGAAATTGGCAAGGCGGCAAAAGCTGCAAACATGGTGGTCTCCATCGGCGTCAACGAACGTGATGGCAGCACCCTGTACAACACCCAACTGCTGTTTGATGCCGACGGCACCCTGATCCAGGCTCGCCGCAAGCTGAACCCGACTTATCACGAGCGCATGATCTGGGGCATGGGTGATGCATCCGGCCTCAGGGCCGTCGACAGCAAGGTAGGCCGCATTGGCCAACTGGCTTGCTGGGAGCACTACAACCCGCTGATCCGTTACGCGCTGATCGAAGACGGCGAACAGATTCACGCCTCGATGTACCCAGGTTCATTCGCCGGTGATCTGTTCACCCGTCAAATGGAAGTGAGCATTCGCATGCACGCTCTGGAGTCGGCCTGCTTCGTGGTCAACTCCTGCGCCTGGCTGCATCCGGAGCAGCAAGCGCAAATCATTGCTGACACAGGGTGTGACATTGGCCCGATTTCTGGAGGCAGTTACACCGCGATCATCGACCCGCAAGGTGAAGTGTTGGGCGAAATGACCGAAGGCGAGGGTGAAGTGATCGTTGATATCGACCTGTTCCATATCCAGATCCGCAAGCGCCAGATGGATTCTCGCGGCCACTACAGCCGTCCGGAACTGCTGAGTCTGAACATCGACCGCACTGCGCACCGCCATGTCCATGAGCGCGATGCAACCAAGAAAGTCGTCGAGGCAGAGAAGCCGGCTGAAGTCATCCAGTAACGGATGCAACAGAGCCTGTTTTCCAAACGCTGATTGACTCTCGATTTCACAACGCTGATGTGTCAGCCACTGAAGTTGTGCGCGTGATTATTGATTTATTGATGAAGGAAAATACGATGTCTCGTATCGAAGTGCTTAGTGCTGATAAAACTCCAGAAGCTTCCCGTCCTCTGCTTGATAGCGTTGAAAGCGCCTATGGCGTGGTATTCAACGTATTTAAAGTGTTGGCGCATTCACCCGCAGCATTGGGCAGCTATTTGCAGTTTTATCAAACGAACGAAACCAGCTCGATGACGGCCAAACAGCGTGAAATCGTTGCCTTGGCAGTCTCACAGGTCAATGGCTGCGAGTACTGCACATCGGTTCATACTGTGGTCGGTGGCAAGGTCGGCCTGACTGCGCAACAGGTGCTTGGTGCTCGCGACGGAAGTCTGGATGCCTATTCTGTTTTTGCTCGGGAAGTCACTCTCAGTCGCGGCCAGGTCAGCGATGACGTGTTGGCTGCTGCCCGTTCAGCTGGCCTCACGGATGCGGTGATTGTTGAGGTTATCGCTCAAATAACACTGCTTACGTTCACCAACCTGCTGAACAATGTGGCGAAAACCACCCTGGATTTTCCACCGGTGCCAATGTAAGCCCACCATTGAGTGGGTATCGGCTGACAAAAGAAAACCCCCGACACACCAGAGGTCTGTCGGGGGTTTGCAGTCAAGCGCCTTTCAGCGCTCAGCGGTTCAGCTTATTGGCAAGCCTCGCAATCCGGCTCATCGATGGCGCAGGCCTTCGGCACTGGAGCAGGACCTGCCGGAGCGGCCAGGACCGAGTCGTCGCCGTGGTTGCCGCCGCTGGAAACAGCGTTCAGCTTACCGGTGTTGATGGTCGACTTCTCGGTGCTGGTCGCGGCCAGGGCACGGAGGTAGTAAGTGGTTTTCAGACCGCGGTACCAGGCCATGCGGTAGGTCACGTCCAGCTTCTTGCCCGATGCGCCAGCGATGTACAGGTTCAGCGACTGAGCCTGGTCGATCCACTTCTGACGACGGCTTGCCGCGTCGACGATCCACTTGGTGTCCACTTCGAACGCGGTCGCGTAGAGCTCTTTGAGTTCCTGCGGGATGCGCTCGATCTGCTGCACCGAACCGTCGTAGTACTTCAGGTCGTTGATCATGACCGAGTCCCACAGACCGCGAGCCTTGAGGTCGCGAACCAGGTACGGGTTGATCACGGTGAATTCGCCCGACAGGTTCGATTTCACGTAGAGGTTCTGGTAGGTCGGTTCGATCGACTGCGAGACGCCGGTGATGTTGGCGATGGTCGCGGTCGGTGCGATGGCCATGATGTTGGAGTTACGGATACCTTTCTGCACACGGGCGCGAACCGGTGCCCAGTCCAGGGTTTCCTTCAGGTCGACATCGATGTACTTCTGGCCACGGGCTTCGATCAGGATCTGTTGCGAATCCAGCGGCAGGATGCCCTTGGACCACAGCGAGCCCTGGAACGTCTCGTAAGCGCCACGCTCGTCAGCCAGGTCGCAGGACGCCTGGATCGCGAAGTAGCTGACCGCTTCCATGGACGTGTCGGCGAACTGCACGGCAGCATCGGAACCGTAAGGAATGTGCTGCAGGTACAAAGCGTCCTGGAAGCCCATGATGCCCAGGCCGACCGGACGGTGCTTGAAGTTGGAGTTCTTCGCTTGCGGCACCGAGTAGTAGTTGATGTCGATCACGTTGTCGAGCATGCGCACGGCGGTGTTCACGGTGCGTTGCAGCTTGGCGGTATCGAGCTGGCCGTTCACGATGTGATTCGGCAGGTTGATCGAGCCCAGGTTGCAAACGGCGATCTCGTCCTTGTTGGTGTTCAAGGTGATCTCGGTGCACAGGTTCGAGCTGTGGACCACGCCCACGTGCTGCTGCGGGCTGCGCAGGTTGCACGGGTCTTTGAAGGTCAGCCATGGGTGGCCGGTTTCAAACAGCATGGACAGCATCTTGCGCCACAGGTCTTTGGCCTGGATGGTCTTGAACAGCTTGACCTTGCCCGGGTACTCGGTCAGGGCTTCGTAGTACTCGTAGCGCTCTTCGAAAGCCTTGCCGGTCAGGTCGTGCAGGTCCGGCACTTCGGACGGCGAGAACAGGGTCCACTTGCCGTCATCGAAGACGCGCTTCATGAACAGGTCAGGGATCCAGTTGGCGGTGTTCATGTCGTGGGTACGACGACGGTCATCACCGGTGTTCTTGCGCAGCTCGATGAACTCTTCGATGTCCATGTGCCAGGTTTCCAGGTAGGCACAGACAGCGCCCTTGCGCTTGCCGCCCTGGTTAACCGCAACGGCGGTGTCGTTGACTACTTTCAGGAACGGGACGACGCCCTGGGACTTGCCGTTGGTGCCCTTGATGTACGAACCCAGCGCACGAACCGGCGTCCAGTCGTTGCCCAGGCCACCGGCGAATTTCGACAGCATGGCGTTGTCGTGGATCGCGTGGTAGATGCCCGACAGGTCGTCCGGTACGGTGGTCAGGTAGCAGCTCGACAGCTGTGGACGCAGGGTACCGGCGTTGAACAGGGTCGGGGTCGAAGCCATGTAATCGAAAGACGACAACAGGTTGTAGAACTCGATGGCACGGGCTTCACGGTCTTTCTCTTCGATCGCCAGGCCCATGGCCACGCGCATGAAGAAAATCTGCGGCAGTTCGAAACGCACGCCATCCTTGTGGATGAAGTAACGGTCGTACAGGGTTTGCAGGCCCAGGTAGGTGAACTGCTGGTCGCGCTCGTGGTTGATCGCAGCGCCGAGTTTTACCAGGTCGAACTTGGCCAGCTCAGGGTTGAGCAGCTCGTACTCGATGCCCTTGGCGATATAGGCAGGCAGGGCCTTGGCGTACAGGTCGGCCATTTCGTGGTGGGTGGCGCTGTCGGCGACACCGAGGAAACCCAGGCCTTCGGCACGCAGGGTGTCCATCAGCAGGCGGGCGGTCACGAACGAGTAGTTCGGCTCACGCTCGACCAGGGTACGGGCGGTCATCACCAGGGCGGTGTTGACATCGGTCAGGGCCACGCCGTCGTACAGGTTTTTCAGGGTTTCGCGCTGGATCAGGTCGCCGTCGACTTCTTCCAGGCCTTCGCACGCTTCGGTGACGATGGTGTTCAGGCGACCCATGTCCAGGGGGGCGAAGGTGCCGTCGGCGCGGGTGATGCGGATCGATGGGTGAGCGTTGACCGCTTCTTCGGCCGGGGAGTGCGCAGCGCGCTCCTTGGCACGGGAATCACGGTAGATCACGTAGTCACGTGCGACTTTCTGTTCGCCGGCACGCATCAGGGCCAGTTCGACCTGGTCCTGGATTTCTTCGATGTGGATGGTGCCGCCCGACGGCATGCGACGCTTGAACGTGGCAGTGACCTGCTCGGTCAGGCGCGCCACGGTGTCGTGGATTCGCGACGAAGCGGCAGCGGTGCCGCCTTCAACTGCGAGAAACGCTTTGGTGATGGCGACGGTGATCTTGTCATCGGTGTAAGGAACGACAGTGCCGTTACGCTTGATCACGCGCAGTTGGCCAGGCGCGGTGGCGGACAGATCCGAATTCGAATCGGCGGCCTGCGGCAAGGTGCCCTGCGGGTTCTCGCGAGTTGTGTCGGTTTGCATGGGGGTGTGTCTCCACATTCTCTATGTTTGTTTGGGCACCATCACGGTGCCCACCGTTCTGTCCTGAAGCACTACAACCGACGGGCGTCGGGCATATCAACTTCGGGACAGTAGGAAAAAAGGCTAATGATGCCGCTTCCTTGCCGAAGTCATTGATGACGAGCCTGGGCTCGACACCGGATTCCTTTCAAGGGTGACAGTGATGACTGCAACACCCGTACCGTTCTGGCCGTTCCGGCCTGAAAAAACGGTGCCATCCGCCAGTGCGGTTTGGGCTTGTAAAATGACGCGTCGTTCAACCGGAAACAGGCAAATAAAGCGCTTGAGTTTCCGGCCTGAAATGTGGTGGGGCTTTTAAGGCAAAACCCTACATGTAGGGTTTTTTTAGCGCCGTGCTACAAGATAATGCGTTTTCGAGGGGGTTGCAACGTGCTGCCTGTGGATAAACCTGTGCGTAAATTGTGTGTGAAAGAGCGAATCGGCGTGTAGGCCGCGATGCTGCTGCATCGGCCCTTTTTTCAGCAATTTTCGAGGGTCGAAAACAGCCCGGCAGATTTTTAAGGGCGCGAACCCTATCACAAAAAACCGCCTTGTCCGAACGCATTTACCGGCTTGTGTTCTGTGGGGCCGACGTTTATACAATCGGCCAGCCCGTAGGAAATTTAACCTCTCCAAATATTACAAAAAGACGGGCGGATCCTTCCTTATTAGTGTTCTTGGCAAGTAGAGGTCACCCGTGGAGCAACAAGCCTGGCAGATACTGATTGTGGAGGACGACCAGCGTCTGGCCGACCTGACCCGCGATTATCTGCAAGCCAATGGCCTGCGTGTGTCGATCGAGGGCAATGGCGCCCTGGCGGCGGCACGCATCATCAAGGAGCAGCCGGACCTGGTGATCCTCGATCTGATGCTCCCCGGTGAAGACGGCCTGAGCATCTGCCGCAAGGTCCGTGACCGTTACGACGGAGCGATCCTGATGCTCACCGCGCGCACCGACGACACCGACCAGATCCTCGGCCTCGACCTGGGCGCCGACGACTACGTGTGCAAACCGGTGCGCCCGCGCCTGCTGCTGGCGCGCATCCAGGCCTTGCTGCGGCGCAGCGAAACGCCGGAAATCGGCCCGGAAAAACAACGACGCCTGCAATTTGGCCCGCTGGTGGTGGACAACGCCTTGCGCGAAGCCTGGCTGCACGACAACGGTATCGAGCTGACCAGTGCCGAGTTCGATCTGCTCTGGCTGCTGGTGGCCAACGCCGGGCGCATTCTGTCCCGGGAAGAAATCTTCACCGCCCTGCGCGGTATCGGCTATGACGGCCAGGATCGCTCCATTGATGTGCGCATTTCCCGTATCCGTCCGAAAATCGGCGACGATCCTGACCATCCGCGGCTGATCAAGACCATCCGCAGCAAAGGCTACCTGTTCGTCCCCGAGGCCTGCGCGGACTCATCCCCGTGAACTCGATCTTCCTGCGCATTTACGGCGGCATGTGCGCTGCGCTGATTCTGGTGGCGGTACTCGGCGTCCTGGCGCTGCACATGCTCAACCAGGTGCGCAGCGAGCAATACCGCGAACGGCTGGCCCACGGCACGTTTTCCCTGATGGCCGACAACCTGCAACCCATGAACCTGACCGAACGCCACCGCGCGCTGCTGGTGTGGGAACGATTGCTCGGCATTCCCCTGGCGCTGAAAACCTTCAGCGAGACCGATCTGGACCTCACCCAGCGCACCCGCGTATTACGTGGCCAGGCCCTGGTGGAGCAGACCGGGCCGCACGCGGCGCGGGTCTACCGCCTGGTCAGCGACAAGGAACAACTCGTTTTGACCGGTGATGTGCAGCAGATCAGCGAGCAGTTGGCCCGGGCGACCATTTACCTGCTCACCGACGAACTGGTGCGCTACCCGGTGGGCGAGCAACCGGTGCGCCTGGCGCAATTGAAGCAGGACAAAGGCTTCGGGTTCGACTTGCGCCTGGTCACGGTGGAAGACGCCGACATGGACGAAGACCAGAGTCGTCGAGTGTCTGAGGGCGACACCGTGATGGCGTTGGGCAAGGGCGGCGATTCGATCCGGGTGTTCGCCGGCATGGTCGGCACGCCCTGGGTGCTGGAAATCGGCCCGCTCTACCAGATGAATCCCTATCCGCCTGAGTGGCTGGTGCTGATCGCGGCCCTGGGCCTGACCCTGATCGGTTTGATCGTCTACCTGTTGGTGCGCCAATTGGAGCGCCGCCTGCGTGGCCTGGAAGCAGCGGCCACGCGCATCGCCAAGGGCAGCCTGGAAACCCGGGTGCCTGCCCGTGGTGCGGACTCCGTGGGGCGACTGGCGTCGGCGTTCAACGGCATGGCCGAACACCTGCAGCAACTGCTGGCGATCCAGCGCGAACTGGTGCGCGCGGTGTCCCACGAATTGCGCACACCGGTGGCACGCCTGCGCTTTGGCCTGGAAATGATCGGTTCGGCAACCACGCCGCAAGCCCTGGAAAAATACTGCGAGGGCATGGACCACGACATCGAGGACCTCGACCGTCTGGTGGACGAGATGCTGACCTATGCGCGGCTGGAACAGGGCTCGCCGGCGCTGATTTTCCAGCGCATCGACCTCGATGCCCTGGTCAATCAGGTGATCGAGGAACTGGCGCCATTGCGCCCCGATGTCACGGTCCAGCGCGGCTTGTGCCTGTCGGCTGCCGACTGCGATGACGCCTGGGTGGAGGCCGAGCCGCGTTACTTGCATCGGGCGATCCAGAATTTGGTCAGCAATGCCATGCGTCACGCGCAATCACGGGTGACCATCAGCTATCAAGTGGGGCAGCAGCGTTGTCGCGTGGATGTTGAAGACGACGGGCCGGGCGTGCCGGAAATCGCCTGGGAGAAAATCTTCACCCCGTTCCTGCGCCTCGACGACAGCCGCACCCGCGCATCGGGCGGGCATGGGTTGGGCTTGTCGATTGTGCGGCGGATCATCCATTGGCATGACGGTCGGGCGCTGATCGGCAAGAGCAAGAGCCTGGGCGGGGCGTGTTTCAGTTTGAGTTGGCCGAGGAATCAGGAGAAGCGCTGAGTGTTGTGGTGAATGTCCCGACGCCCTCGCGAGCAAGCCCGCTCCCACAGGTGTTGTGTGCACCACGGCCCCTGTAGGAGCGGGCTTGCCCGCGAAGAGGCCGGCTCAGGCGATGAAAATCTTCAAGCCTTGATACTGACCAGACTCAACAACTGCCCATCCTGCACCCCGAACTGCGCACCCAGTTCGGTACCGTTGCGCCATTCACTGGACAGGTCGGTCAACAACCGCAACCGCACCTCACCAGCCTCGGTCCACTCCAGCACTTCGGCATGTTCAAAATAGAAGCGCTGTTGAACGATCGGGTACAGCGCCTTGAACAGGCTTTCCTTGACCGAAAAGGTCAGGGTCACCCACAGCGCCAGTTGATCGCGCCGACCTGCCGCCATGCGTTGCAGCTCCGGCGGTGTAAGGATTTCCCCCGCCAGGCGTTCGGCGCGTTCGGCGTTGAGCAGGTTCTCCATGTCCATGCCCAAGCCACGCCAGTGGCTTTTTTGGGCGACGATTGCCGCAGCGCGCCCGGTGCTGTGGGTAATCGAACCGCTGATATGTGCCGGCCACACCGGTGCGCGGTCTTCGCCGATGGCCGGGCTGAGGCTCAGGCCTTCGAGCTGCTGCAAGGCCGCCCTGGCGCAGAGGCGCCCTGCAAGAAACTCGGCCTGACGCTTGGCGACCGAACGCTGGATGCTCGGCGGCGCCTCGATATCGCTGCGCTGGAAATCATCGCTGCGCAGTTGCGAGGTGTCGAAGTGGGTGCTGAGCAAAACCGTATCGGGTAGCGCAAAGGGCAGCGGCCAGTGGGCATCGAGGGGCGTGCAACAGACGGGCAGGGCGGGGATGGAATTCATGTGCGCATTTTGCCGGGTTGCCTGAAAACTGGGTAGTGGCATAGGGTTTTTGTGGCGAAGGAGCAAGCCCCCTCGCCACCAAGCGGTCAGCTGAATATTTTCTTGAAAAACGCCTGCATATCCGCCCACGACGACTCATCCGCCGCCTTGTTGTAACCAATATCCGGCCCGCCATGATCGCCGTGGCTCAAGCGATCCGCGTCGGGGTTGGTAAAGCCGTGCTTGGCGCCATCGAGACTGACGAACTTGTAGTCGGCCCCGGCCTTGTCCATCTCGGCCTTGAAGGCGGCGACGTTATCCTGCGTGACCATGCTGTCGAGCGCGCCATGTTCGACCAGGATCTTCGCCTTCACGCTGCCCGGTGTCGCCGGAGTATTGGTCGCCAGCGCACCGTGGAAACTCACCACGCCGGCCAACGGCACACCCTGGCGCGCGGCATTGAGCACCACCGCGCCGCCGAAGCAGTAACCGATGGCCGCCACTTTGTCAGGGTTGGTCTGTGGTTGTTTCTTCAGCAAGTCGAGCCCGGCCTGAAAGCGTGCACTGGACGCGGCACTGTCTTTCATCGCCGCCTGCATGAAGGCCATGGCGTCCTTGGGATGTTCGGTGTTCTTGCCGTCGCCATACATATCGATGGCCAGAGCGCTGTAACCCAGGCCGGCGAGGTCGCGGGCACGGCGTTTGGTGTAATCGTTGAGCCCCCACCATTCATGCACCACCACGACTCCCGGGCGCGGGCCCTTGATCGCGTCGTCGTAAGCGTAATAGCCGATCAGCTTGGTGCCGTCGGCACTCTGGTAGGGAATCTCCTGGGTCTTGATGGCGGCCTGGCTAAATCCGCTCAAGGCCAGCAAGAGCAACGCGAAGAACATGCGCATAGTCCAATCTCCTGTCGAAAACCGTGAAAACAATCGCTTCGGGTTGATTCAGCTTAGGTTCAGATTGCGTTCAGGGGGAGTTCAGGGCCCGGTCAGTAACCTTGGCGCTACCAAAAAAGCGCACAGCGCGTGAGGACACTCCCTATGACTGGCTTGAAAAACCTGATTCTGGCGTTCACCGTTGTCGGCGTCAGCGCTGCCGCCCATGCCTCCGACGGTCACTTCACCCGACCTTCTTCTGGACAGACCGCCAACAAACTCAAAAAGTCCGGTGTACTGAGTTATTCGAACGTGGCCACCGTGGTCGCCGATAACAGCGCCTGGGGCGCGCACCTGACCGGCCAGAACAGTCAGAGCGGTTATTACGCCACGTATGAGAATGTGTCGGTATCCCACAATGGCATTAAACTTCGCGAGCAGGACCTCATGGGTCGCTACGATCTGGGCGGCGAGTATTCGTGATTCCAGCCATTGAGAAGGTCATGCCTCTGGAGCTGTTGATGTGCAGGAGAGCGTTATGAAGCTGCTGGTCGTTGAAGATGAAGCACTGTTGCGCCATCACCTGCAAACCCGCCTGACGGAAAGTGGCCACGTGGTCGAATCGGTGGCCAATGCCGAAGAGGCGCTGTACCAGACCGAACAGTTCAACCATGACCTGGCGGTGATCGATCTCGGCCTGCCGGGCATGAGTGGCCTGGACCTCATCCGCCAGTTGCGTTCGCGGGGCAAGACCTTTCCGATCCTGATCCTCACCGCGCGCGGCAACTGGCAGGACAAGGTCGAAGGCCTGGCCGCCGGCGCCGACGATTACGTCGTCAAACCGTTCCAGTTCGAAGAGCTCGATGCAAGGCTCAACGCCTTGTTGCGCCGCTCCAGCGGCTTCACGCAATCGACCATCGTCGCCGGGCCGCTGATCCTGGACCTCAATCGCAAGCAGGCGACGCTCGATGAGCAACCGCTGGCGCTCACCGCCTACGAATACCGCATCCTCGAATACCTGATGCGCCATCATCAGCAAGTGGTGGCCAAGGATCGCCTGATGGAGCAGCTTTATCCGGATGATGACGAGCGTGATCCGAACGTGATCGAAGTGCTGGTCGGCCGCCTGCGTCGCAAGCTCGAAGGGCAGGCCGGGTTCAAGCCGATCGATACGGTGCGCGGCCTGGGCTACCTGTTCAACGAGCGCTGCACTTGATTCGTTCCCTGCGCGTCCGGCTGATGCTCGCCGCGACGATCCTGGCGGTGTTGTTCATGCTGGCGCTGTTGCCGGCGATGCAGGGAGCGTTCAGCCTGGCGTTGCAGGATTCCATCGAACAGCGCCTGGCGTCCGACGTGACCACGCTGATCTCCGCCGCCCGGGTGGACAACAACCGCTTGCAGATGCCGGCGCAACTGCCCGACGAACGCTTCAACCTCACCGACAGTCGCCTGCTGGGCTACATCTACGACCGTGAGGGCCACCTGGTCTGGCGTTCCAGGGGCACCCAGGAAGAAAAGATCAATTACACGCCGCGTTATGACGGGCGCGGCAACGAGTTCGCCAGAATCCGTGAAGCCAATGGCCAGGAGTTCTTCGTCTATGACGTCGAGGTCAAGCTGCTCGGCGGCAA
Source organism: Pseudomonas sp. KK4 (assembly GCF_001984065.1). Lineage (GTDB taxonomy): Bacteria > Pseudomonadota > Gammaproteobacteria > Pseudomonadales > Pseudomonadaceae > Aquipseudomonas. Next base: position 7,707 of record NZ_LYVP01000081.1, on the reverse strand, counting down.
AAACGCAGCGTTCAGCATCGTGGCGCTGCAACCGGTGCGTGAGTACGAACTGACCCTCGAGGGCCTGCGCGAAAACCTCTACCTGGGGTTCGGCGCGGCGTTGCTGGTGTTGCTGGTACTGCTCTGGAGCGGTTTGACCTGGGGCTTGCGCGCGTTGCGTCGGCTCAGCCAGGAACTGGATGAAATCGAAAGCGGCGCCCGGGAAAGCCTCAGCGAGCAGCACCCCCGTGAGCTGTTGCGCCTCACCGGCTCGCTGAACCGCCTGTTGCACAGCGAGCGTGAACAACGCAGCCGTTACCGCGATTCCCTCGACGATCTGGCCCACAGCCTGAAAACCCCGTTGGCGGTGCTGCAAGGGGTCAGCGAGGACATGGCGCAACGCCCCGCGGATCGCGACCAGGCCTGGGTGCTGCAAACCCAGATCGAGCGCATGAGCCAACAAATCAGCTACCAATTGCAACGCGCCAGCCTGCGTAAAAGCGGTCTGGTGCGCCATCAGGTGCATCTGCGCCCGGTGCTGCAAAGCCTGTGCGACACCTTGGACAAGGTCTACCGCGACAAGCGTGTGAAGGTGGCCATGGACCTGCCCCAGGACTGTTACGTGCCGATCGAGCAGGGCGCCTTGCTGGAAATGATGGGCAACCTGCTGGAGAACGCCTATCGCCTGTGCCTGGGGGAAGTGCGCATCAGCGTGCGGCAGACCCTGAGCGGCATCGAGTTGTGCGTCGAAGATGACGGCCCCGGCGTACCGCCGGACCAGCGTGCGCGCATTCTGCAACGGGGCGAGCGCCTGGATCGACAGCATCCGGGGCAGGGTATCGGGCTGGCGGTGGTCAAGGACATCATCGAGAGCTACAGCGCCAGGCTGACCCTGGGGGATTCACCCATGGGGGGCGCGGCGTTCAGGATTCTGTTTCCGGTGATATGAGGGGGCATGTGTGGTGTGCTGTCGGGCCTCTTCGCGAGCAAGCCCGCTCCCACAATGTCACTGTGTAATCCGGACAAAATGTGGGAGCGGGCTTGCTCGCGAAGAGGCCTGTCAATCCACCTCAAAGCTCAGCTTTCCTGCGCCCGATAGGCCCCCGGCGTCAGCCCCGTCCACTTCTTGAACGCCCGATGAAACGCCGAGGGCTCGGAAAACCCCAACTGCTCGGCGATCTGCTGCAAGGGCAGATCGTTGCGACTCAGGTGGTAGATCGCAATGTCGCGGCGCAACTGGTCCTTCAATTCCTGAAAACTGGTGCCTTCTTCTCGCAGATGCCGACGCAGCGTTTGCGGGCTGATGTGCAGGTGCGCGGCGACGGCGTCCAGGTCCGGCCAGGGTGAACTGTCTCGACTGAGCAGGCGCCGCAACTGACTGCTCAGGCTATGCCCGTCATCCGGGCGTGACAGCAGGTCCGCGGGCGAGCGCTCAAGAAAATGCTTGAGGGTGCGCTCGTCCTGCAGCAACGGCATGTTCAGGTAGCGACTGTGAAACACCAGGCTGGTCTGCGCCGTGACGTCTTCTGTCGTGGAAAACTTCAGCGGACAGGCGAACAACAGGTCGTATTCCGCCCCGTGTTCCGGTCGCGGGTAGCTGAACGTCGCCTGCTCCAGGCGGATGCGCTGGCCGATCAGCCAACTGCCGAAGCGGTGCCAGATCACCAACAGACTTTCGCTGAGAAAATGGTCCGGGTCGCGCAGTTGCGCATCGTCCAGGCTCAGGCGAATCAAATCGCCTTCGCGGCTCATGATCATGCGCGGGGCGTCGGGGAATAGGCTATAAAACAATAAGCCGCGGTTGAGCGCCTTTTCCAGGTGGCGGCAATGAATCACGGCATGACACATCATCGCAAAGCTGCCCGGCAGGCTGCGGCCTTGCGCGAGCCCCAGGTATTCGTCATTGAGTTCAAGGCGCAGTGACTGCAGCAATCGGGTGAACTGCTCAGGTGCGATGCGCGCCCGCGGCTCTTCGAGCAACTCGGGGCTGATGCCCAGTTGCTGCAACAGACCCGAGCAGTCGTAGCCATAGCGTTGCGCGCCGCGCAGGGCGGCACGGGCGAAATGACTGGCGATGGTACGTTCGCGCATAACAGGTCAATCCTTGCACTGAGCGGTGGATGGTAGCGGCGCTATCGAACGGTGAACAAGGCGGATATCCGCCAAATAGCAGGACGCGTTTTGGCCTGGCGGCGGAAATCCGCCACGGTGTTGTAACACTGGGTCGCTATAAAAAAACCTGCAGCCCTTGATATCAAAAGGCTTGCAGGCGAATGACCGAAGGTGGCACGGGGTTTGCGATGGTACGGGCAGATGCCTGCCGTCGCGCAGCTCGAAAAAACAAATCCCTCCAGTGCAGGAGGGTTCGCAATTGAAGTGTCGTGGGCAACAGGTGGATGTTGTCACCGCGCACTGTTGAGGAACTTTGCAATGACGACTCGTCAGCCACTGTACAAATCCCTGTATTTCCAGGTGATCGTTGCAATTGTCATCGGTATCTTGCTCGGTCACTACTACCCTCAGATCGGCGTGGCCGTGAAGCCGCTGGGTGACGGGTTCATCAAACTGATCAAGATGATCATCGCCCCGATCATCTTCTGTACTGTCGTCAGCGGTATCGCCGGCATGCAGAACATGAAATCGGTTGGCAAGACCGGCGGTTACGCACTGCTCTACTTCGAAATCGTTTCGACCATCGCCCTGTTGGTCGGCCTGGTCGTGGTCAACATCGTGCAGCCAGGCGCTGGCATGCACATCGACGTCAGCACCCTGGATGCTTCCAAGGTCGCGACCTACGTGGCCGCCGGTGCTGACCAGAGCGTCGTCGGCTTCCTGCTCAACGTGATCCCGAGCACCATCGTTGGCGCGTTCGCCACCGGCGACATCCTGCAAGTGTTGATGTTCTCGGTGATCTTCGGTTTCGCCCTGCATCGCCTGGGCGCCTACGGCAAACCGCTGCTGGACTTCATCGATCGTTTCGCCCACGTGATGTTCAACATCATCAACATGATCATGAAGCTCGCGCCCATCGGTGCCTTCGGTGCCATGGCGTTCACCATCGGTGCCTACGGTGTCGGCTCGCTGGTGCAACTGGGTCAACTGATGGCCTGCTTCTACATCACCTGCCTGCTGTTCATCCTGATCGTGCTGGGTTCCATTGCCCGTCTGCACGGTTTCAGCGTGCTGAAAATGATCCGCTACATCCGTGAGGAACTGCTGATCGTGCTGGGTACCTCGTCTTCGGAATCGGTACTGCCACGCATGCTGATCAAGATGGAGCGTCTGGGTGCGAAGAAGTCCGTCGTGGGCCTGGTGATCCCGACCGGCTACTCGTTCAACCTCGACGGTACCGCGATCTACCTGACCATGGCGGCGGTGTTCATTGCCCAGGCCACGGACTCGCACATGGACATCACCCATCAGATCACCCTGCTGGTGGTGCTGTTGCTGTCCTCCAAAGGCGCCGCGGGCGTGACCGGTTCGGGCTTCATCGTACTGGCCGCCACTCTGTCCGCCGTGGGCCACCTGCCGGTTGCCGGCTTGGCGCTGATCCTCGGCATCGACCGCTTCATGTCCGAAGCCCGTGCCCTGACCAACCTGGTTGGTAACGCCGTTGCCACCATCGTTGTGGCCAAGTGGGTGAAGGAACTGGACACCGACGTACTGCAATCCGAGCTGGCCTCGGGCGGTCGTGGCATCGCTGAAGAGCGTCCAGAGGACGACCTGGGTGTGGCAGAAGGTGCAACCCCAAGCAACGTCAAGTAACCTTCGTGGCATGAAAAAACCCGCTTCGGCGGGTTTTTTCATGCCCAGGATTTGAGCGTAACGGTCAGTGCAACTGGCGCATAAGGTGATTGCTCCCCCGCGTTCGCCTGCCTAGGCTGGTGGGTATCGTCTAGGGAGAATGTTCATGCTCGGTCCACTGGCATCACTCAAGGTTCTGGATTTCTCGACACTGCTGCCGGGGCCGTTCGCCTCGCTGCTCCTGGCCGACATGGGCGCCGAGGTGCTGCGCATCGAATCGCCGACCCGCATGGACCTGCTGCGTGTACTGCCGCCGCACGATCATGGCGTCTCCGCCAGTCACGCCTACCTCAACCGCAACAAGCGCAGCCTGGCCCTGGACCTCAAGCAGCCCGAGGCGCTGGAGGTGATCAGGCTGTTGCTCAAGGATTACGACATCGTGCTGGAGCAGTTTCGCCCCGGTGTGATGGAGCGGCTGGGCCTGGGTTACGAGACCTTGAAGGCGATCAATCCACGGCTGATCTACGTCTCGATCACCGGCTACGGCCAGACCGGGCCCTACAAGGACCGCGCCGGGCATGACATCAATTACCTGGCGCTGGCCGGCCTGGCGAGCTACACCGGTCGCGCCGACAGCGGGCCGTTGCCGTTGGGCGCGCAAGTGGCGGACGTCGCCGGTGGCTCACTGCACGGGGTGATCGGCCTGTTGGCGGCGGTGATCGCCCGGCAGCAAAGCGGCCAGGGCCAGCATCTTGATGTGAGCATGACCGACTGCGCCTTCAGCCTGAACGCCATGGCCGGCGCCGGGTATCTGGCCTGTGGCATCGAGCCCGGGCGCGAAGACCAGGTGCTCAATGGTGGCAGCTTCTACGACTATTACCGCTCGCGGGATGGGCGCTGGCTCTCGGTGGGCAGCCTGGAGCCGGCGTTCATGAAGCCATTGTGTGTGGCCCTTGGCCTGGAAGAGCTGGCGACTCTGGGGCTGTCGCCGCAATCGGCGCAGCAGAAGAAACTCAAGGAAGCGTTGAAGACAGAATTCGAAAAGCATGACTTTGCCGAACTGTCGGCGTTGTTTGCCGAACTCGATGCCTGTGTCGAGCCGGTGTTGAGTCTGGGCGAAGCGGTGCGCCATCCGCAGTTGCAGGCGCGGGAGCTGGTGACGCAAGTGCCCCGAGGGGATGGTTCGAGCCAGGCGCAGATGGCATGCCCGCTGAAGTTTTCCGAAGGGCTGCCCGAGCCACGGCATATCGGCGCGGGGTTGGGGAAGCATACGGATCAGGTGTTGGGGGAGTTGGGGTTCGGTGTGGAGCGGATTGAAGAATTGCGGCGTGCCAAGGTGATTCTCTAGCGCCTGTCAGGCCGTCTTCGCGAGCAAGCCCGCTCCCACATGGGGCCTGTGTACGGAGGTCCCGTGTGGGAGCGGGCTTGCTCGCGAAGAGGCCAGACCTGACACCACAAATCCGTCTACTCGACCCGCATCTCCCCACTGAACACCAACGTGCTGCGACACCGCCGGCACAAATACCGCCGCCCCTGCCTCACCAGACTGTGCCGCTGCGCCGAAAACGGAAAATCGCTGTCGGCGCACGGGCATTTGTAGATGTAGCGGGTCGCGCTGCGGCGTTTGACGTCGTAGGTGTGGCAGCGATTGGGCGGCAGCTCGTACACGCCGCGCATGATCAGTTGCCACTCCTCGCCGTGGGGCTGGATGCGGTCGCCGAACAACTGATGGGCGATCAGGTGGGCGACTTCGTGGGCGACGGTCTGCTTGAGGAAGTCTTCGGTGTTTTCCCGGTACAGCTGCGGGTTGAAGCGCAGCATGTTCTCGTGCAAATGCGCGACACCGGCTTTTTGCCCGCGCAGCTTGAGGCTCACCACGGGGCGTTTGAAAGGTCGTTTGAAAAAGGATTCGGCTTGTTGGAAACAGTCTTCGACGCGGGTATTGAGTTGCTCGGGCATGCTTGATGGATCTCCAGAGACGTCGAGTATGCCGCAACCCCGGGGCCTTGCGAATCGTCAAGGCGCCGAATGGTCGTGGCCGCTTCTGTTGCATCAGGCATTAAAAGGCCGCCTTGCGGCGGCCTGTGTCGGCAGTTCTGATTTTTGTAGGTGAAGCTAGTTGGTATAGACCGGCCCCACGCCGAGTCCCCAGACAATCACGGTGAACGCCATGATGGCCACCAGCACCACCAGGCCCACGGCAAGCACCGAGCTGGAAAACAGGAATCCTTCGTCCGATGGAATATTCATGAAGGTCGGCAGCCCCACATACAGCAGGTAGACGGTGTAGCAGATTGCCGCGGTGCCGATGATCATCCCCAGCCACAGGTGTGGATAGAGCGCCGCCAGACCGCCAATGAACAGCGGTGTCGCGGTGTAGGTGGCGAACGCCACGCAGCGGGCCAGGCTTGGATTGGCATCATAGGTGCGGGCCATCCAGTGAATGAATGCCCCCATCACCGCCACCCCGCCGAGCATCGCCAGGTACGACATGATCGACATCCATAGTGCGCTTTCCATTGTCAGCATCACCGGCGCTCGACTGCCGATGACCCAACCGACTTTTGTGGTACCGATAAACGCCGACACCGCCGGAATCGCCGCCAGGATCAGCGTGTGCGTCAGGTACATGTGGCTGATGCTCTCCTCCTGATCGCCACGGATGTCTTTCCATTCCTGGTCGGGGTGGGTGAAGAGTCCCACTACGTGATGGATCATGCCGGTCACTCCTCTTGTTTTTTACCGTCGCCCCCCAGTGGAGCGCCTACAGGCCAATGGCCAAGTAACGAATAGGTCTGGAATTGTGTGCGACCTTATGACGCAGTATAGGAAGGTCTTACCCTCACAAGGAGCAGGGGCTTAGAGCAAATTGCGCTGTAAAAATCGCTGTTAATCGCCGCTGGCACTGTCAACCACAATCCCCTGTGGGAGCGGGCTTGCTCGCGAATGCGGTGTGCCAGATCAGGTAATGTCCACTGACACACTGCATTGGCGAGCAAGCCCGCTCCCACGAGGGGATGGCATGCTCTTCGCCACCGGGGCGTTTTTGCGTAAAATGCCCGCCTTTCGTCACACCTCACGGATTTCGCGTCATGGGCACTCTTACGGTCAACCAGAACAAACTGCAAAAGCGCCTTCGCCGCCAGGCCGGTGAGGCTGTCGCCGATTTCAACATGATCGAGGACGGCGACAAGGTCATGGTCTGCCTGTCCGGCGGCAAAGACAGCTACACCATGCTCGACGTGCTGATGCACTTGCAGAAGGTCGCGCCGATCAAGTTCGAGATCGTGGCCGTGAACATGGACCAGAAACAGCCGGGCTTCCCCGAGCACGTGCTGCCGGCCTACCTCAAGGAGCTGGGCGTCGAGTACCACATCGTCGAGAAAGACACCTACTCGGTGGTCAAGGAGCTCATTCCCGAGGGCAAAACCACCTGCTCGCTGTGCTCGCGCCTGCGTCGCGGCACGCTCTACACCTTCGCCGACGAAATCGGCGCGACCAAGATGGCCTTGGGTCATCACCGCGACGACATCGTCGAGACTTTCTTCCTGAACATGTTCTTCAACGGTTCGCTCAAGGCCATGCCGCCGAAACTGCGTGCCGACGACGGTCGCAATGTGGTGATCCGGCCGCTGGCCTACTGCAACGAAAAAGACATCCAGGCTTATTCGGATCTCAAGCAGTTCCCGATCATCCCGTGCAACCTGTGCGGTTCCCAGGAAAACCTGCAGCGTCAGGTGGTCAAGGAAATGCTCCAGGACTGGGAACGCAAAACCCCGGGCCGTACTGAAAGCATTTTCCGCAGCCTGCAGAACGTGATCCCGTCGCAACTGGCCGACCGCAACCTGTTCGACTTCACCAGCCTCAAGATCGACGAAACCGCGGCTTCGCGCTTCGTCAACGTCGTCAACCTCTGACGTAAATTGTGGGAGCGGGCTTGCTCGCGAAAGCGGTCTGTCAGCCAACATCAATGTTGAATGACAG